>JBEKJP010000053.1:0-44614 GCA_050011155.1 Streptosporangiaceae bacterium | reverse complement strand
GCGGGCGCGGGTGCCTCCGGTGCGGGCAGGTCGGCGGTCAGCTCGTCAGTGCTGGCGAGCTGACCCTGCCGCAGGGCGGCGTCGAACGCCTCGTCGCCGAGCGCGGTCCGCACGGCCCGGGTGACCTGGTTGTGCTGGAGCCGCTCGCACGGAGCGACCACGGTGCCGATGGCCTCGCGCAGCGCCTCGGCCGCGCCGAGCAGCCGGGCCGCCCGGCGCGGGTCTTCCCGGGCCAGCGCGACGGCCGCGAGGTCCTCGAGCACGCTGGCCATCCGCCACCGGTCACGCAGCTCGCGGTGCAGCTCCAGGCTGCGGCGCAGCAGCCCGATCGCGGCCGGATCCCCGTCGGTCGCGGCGAGCAGCCCGAGCTGCTCGGCCGACCACGCGATGCCCTCCCGGAAGCCGATCTGCTCGGCCAGGGCCAGGCTCTCGGTCAGCAGCGCCGACGCCCGCTCGGCGTCCCCCTGGTAGCGAGCCACCGTGCCCAGGCTGATCAGCGACCACGCGGTTCCTTCCACGTCGTCGAGGGCGCGGAACTCCGCCAGCGCGACGCCCGCCTCCGCGGTGGCGCGAGCGTAGTCGCGCTGCAGCCAGGACGCGAACGCGAGGTAGCCGTGCGCGCTGGCCACCGCCCAGCGGTCACCGGCCGCCGCGGCGACGGCGAGGCTCTCCGCGTGCAACTCCACCGCCCGGGCGTAGCGGCCCTGCTCGCGGGCCACGCTGCCGAGGACCTGGAGGCTGCCGGCGATACCCCGGGGATCGCCGAGCTCGCGGTACAGCCGGAGCGCGGCCTCGAGGCGGCGGACCGCGGGCGCGTAGTCGCACTGCAGCAGCGCGAGCCGCCCGCCGCCGAGCAGCGCCTGGGCGCGCAGCGCCGCGGGCGCGCCGTCCCCCGCCGTCACGGCCAGGTCCATCCACTGCCTGACCTCGTGATACCGGCCGCGCAGGTACGCGTAGCGATCGAGCGGGCCAGCGATCCGCAGCGCCGCCTCCGCGTCACCGGTTTCCAGGGCGAACTCGAACGCCCGCCGCAGGTTGGCCAGCTCGGTGTCGAGCCGGTCAAGGTCTGCCGCCTGGCCGGTCCGCGCGGCTGTCTCCTCGACCAGCTCGGTGAAGTACTCCAGGTGCGCGCGGCGGGCCTGATCGCGCTCGCCGGCCTCGGCCAGCCGGCCCCGGGCGTAGTCCCTGATGGTGACCAGCAGCGAGTAGCGCGTCCCGCCCCGGCCGTGCTCCACCCGGAGCAGCGACTTGTCCGCCAGCCGGGTCAGCAGTTCCAGCATCGCGCTCGGACTGATATCACCGGTGGCGACGACCCGTTCGGCCGCCGGGAGGGTGAAGCCGCCGGCGAAGGCGGCCAGCCGTCGGAACACCGCCCGTTCGTCCCCCTCGAGCAGCTCGTAACTCCAGTCGAGGGTGGCGCGCAGCGCCTGGTGCCTGGGCGGAGCCGAGCGCGCCCCGCCGACCAGGACGGCGAAGACGTCGTCCATCCGCTCGGCGAGCTGAGCCGAGGACATGATCCGCATCCTCGCGGCGGCCAGCTCGATCGCCAACGGCAGGCCGTCGAGACGCCGGCAGATGGCCAGCACGGCCGCGGCGTTCTCGTCGGTGACCCGGAAGGACGGCCGTACCAGCTGGGCCCGCTGCTCGAACAGCCGGACCGCGTCGAAGCCGGCCAGCGACGCGGCCTTCGTCGCCGCCTCGGCGGCCTCGGCGGCCTCGGCGGCGGTGCGCATGATCGGGAAGGCTCCGCTGGCGGCCGGCGGGGGCGGCCCGGCCGGCAGCGACAGCGGCGGTACCTGCCAGCTGAGCTCGCCTTCCACCCCCAGGGCCTCGCGGCTGGTGGCCAGCACGGCCAGGGCCGGGCAGGCGGCCAGCAGGTACTCCGCCAGCTCGGCCACGGCCTCGGCCAGATGCTCGCAGTTATCCAGCACCACCAGCACCCGGTCGCCGGCCAGCTGCTTGGCGGTCGCCTCGACCGGATCCTGCCCCGGCGTGTCGGGCACGCCGAGCTGGCTGGCGACGGCCTGCCCGGTGATGGCCGGATCCTCGATCTGAGCCAGCGACACCCAGGCCGCCCCGGCCGGGAACGACGTCTCCGCCGCCTGCGCGGCGGCCAGCGCCAGCCGCGTCTTCCCCGCGCCGCCCGGGCCGGTCAGCGTGACCATCCGGGTGCGCCGCAACGCTCCCGCGATATCGTCAAGCTCCCGCTCGCGGCCGACCAGCGGGGTGAGCCGCACTGGCAGCTGCGTCCTGGTCAGCGACAAGTTGGCCCGCCGTCCGCTTCGTCAACCGGAAACGCCCTTCACCAGAAGTATCGATCCCCCGCCGTCACGTGGCCAGACCGCTTCATGTTCGCTTCATGTTCGCCTCATCACGATTCGCGCACCCGCAGGACCCTGGCCCGCGCCCTCCCGAACGGAGTGGGTGGCACCCAGCGCACGTTCTTACATACCCGGTGCGCCACCGAAAGGACCCGGTGGCACATAGGGTCACATAGAGCAGCACCGGTGTGCCATCGGTGCTGTGGCACGCTCCCGCAGGGGCAACTCCCGTCTCAACCGTCACAGGGGTCACTCGACGGGGGCGCGGGATGCCGGGGTGCGCCCGCGGGCGGGGGCTCGGAGGTGGCAGGCTGTACGGATGCGGCTGGCTACGTGGAACGTGAACTCGGTGAAGGCGCGGCTGCCCCGGCTGCTGGAGTGGCTGGGCGAGGCCAAGCCCGACGTGCTGTGCCTGCAGGAGATCAAGACGACCACCGCGCTGTTCCCCGAGGCCGAGGTCAACGAGCTCGGCTACGAGGTGGCGGCGCACGGCGAGGGCCGCTGGAACGGGGTCGCGCTGCTGTCCAGCGTGGGGCTTGAGGACGTCAGCCGGGGGTTCCCCGGCCAGCCCAGCTACGCGGGCGAGGAGGCCGAAGGGGCCGAGCTGACCCTGCTCGACGAGCCGGAGCTGCGCCCGCCCGAGGCCCGCGCGGTGGGCGCCACCTGCGGCGGGGTCCGGGTCTGGTCGCTCTACGTGCCGAACGGGCGGACGCCCGAGTCGGCCCACTACGCCTACAAGCTCGAGTGGTTCGCCGCGCTGCGCACCGCGTTCGAGGCCGAGCTGAGCTCACATGACCAGTTCGCGGCGTGCGGGGACTTCAACGTGGCGCCGACCGACGACGACGTGTGGGACCCGAAGGTGTTCGTCGGCTCCACCCACGTCACGCCGCCCGAGCGGCAGGCGCTGGCCGACCTGCGCGCGCTCGGGCTGACCGACATCATCCCGAAGCCGATGAAGGGGCCGCATCCCTTCACCTACTGGGATTACCGGGCCGGCGCCTTCGCCAAGGACATGGGCATGCGCATCGACCTGGTGTACGCCAGCCCGGCCGTGGCCGGCCGGGTGACCGGCGCCTACGTCGACCGGGAAGCCCGCAAGGGCAAGGGCCCCTCCGACCACGCCCCGGTCGTCGTCGACCTGGACTAGTCCAGCCCCTCACAAGCCGGCCGCGCGAGTCCGACGAGCTTGGCGAGGAATCGATCGGCTTGCTCGGGGAAGGGCGGCCAGGGCAGGTCAGGCTCATTGATCCGCAGCGACAGCATGCCGATGACGGCCGTCCGGAGATCGAGTGCGACGGTGGCGGCGTCCCCTGGTGAGGCAACCCCAGCGTCCATGCAGCGCTGCACCGCAGCCGTCGTGCGCGTGAACGCGGCCTCCTTGAAAGGCATGCCGACCTTGCTCTCGTGCATCACCTTGTAGACGCCGGGATGCTCCTGCACCCAGGCCGCCTGGGCCAGGATCCGTGCGCGCAAGCCGAGAGCGGGGTCCTGCTGGGCGGCCTCCGCCTCATCCGCAGCCTGGAGCATGTCCGCATGGCAGCGTTGCATGGCCGCCGCGACGAGCGCGTCACGATCTGGAAAGTACAGGTAAACAGAGGTGGGGGATATCGACACCGCCCGTGCGACCGCGCGCAGCGACAAGGCCTCGTCGTCGGCTAGGTCGCCGAGCATCTGCACAGCGGCGGAAATGATCTCTTCCCGCAGCCGCTCCCCCTGCCCGCGCGCGTTGGGTCGGCGAGGGCCAGCAGGAAGGCCGGCCGAGGTGGTGTCGTCCATCGCCCGGTCATTTTAGCTTCGCATGCTTGCATCGAGGCCGTCGCTGACGCTACGTTTGTCCATGCAAGGACAATTGTCCACCTAAACCTAAGGGATTCGCAATGCCGCTAACGCTCCACGAGGCTCAGACAGTCATCGCCGGCGCACACGAGCGCGCCGGCAAGATCGCTGCGCTGGTCACGGTCGCGGTCGTCGACGAAGGCGGGCACCTGCAGGCCCTCGGCCGGATGAACGGCGCAGCGCCGCTCTCGGCCCGGATCGCCGAGACCAAAGCGGCCAGCGTCGCCCTCTTCCGCCGCGACGGCGCCGCCCTGCGCCAGCTGCAGGAGGCCAACCCTGGCTTCTTCGCCCAGCTGGACCGGGCCGTGCGGATGCCCATCCTGGCGGGCGCCGGCGCGGCGCTCGTCCTGCGGGGCGACACCGTCCTCGGTGCGTTGGCGGTGAGCGGCGGAATGATGCCTGGGCAAGACGACGAATGCGCAGCAGCCGCGCTTGCTGCTTTCGCTCCCTAGGGCACTAGGCCCCAGGCGGCCCGGCCTGGACCCGGCGCCTGACCTCGGCCAGGCCCGCGGGCCCAATCGGCACGCTCCACCAGCTCTCCACCCACCAGGTCGCCCCGGCCGCCGCCCACGTGGCCGGATCCGGCGGGTCGAGCTGGACGAACTCCCCGCTGCTGTCCCCCTCGAGGACCACGTCGTACGGCTCGCGGCCGCGCCCGAGCGCCTCCCGGCGCTGCCGCACCTGCCCGATCAGGGCGGCCAGCTCGCCGGGATCGCGCACGTCCCGCCCGGCCCGGCCGTCGATGACGCTCGGCAGCAGCCCGTCCCAGCGTGCGGCCCGGTCCAGCGACGGCTGCCGGTCGCGGCCGATGGCGTATGCGCCGACCACCCACACCGGCGGGTGCGGTCGCTGCACCGGCGGATCGGGCAGCAGGTGATCCGTCGGCCGGACAGAAAAGTGCTTGCCCTCGTAGGAGAACGGCTGGCCGCGCAGCAGCCCGTCGTAGATGGCCAGGCCCTCGTCGAGCTTCTCCGCCCGGACCCGGCGGCCCTCGTCGGGCTCGAACGCGGTCCAGCCGTCGTGCACGGCGCCGAGCCCGACGCTCATCGTGACCCGGCCGCCGCTGAGCCGGTCCACCGTCCCGACCGCGGCGGCCAGGTCCCACGGCCGCCACCGGGCCGCCGGGGTGAGCAGCGTGCCCAGCCTGATCCGCTCGGTCACCATGGCGGCCGCGGCCAGCGTCGACCAGGCGTACACGCCGAACACCGCTTCCCAGGTGAAGACGCCGTCCCAGCCGTGCCGCTCGCCCAGCGCCGCGATCTCGGCGAAGTCCCTGGCGTCCGCGTGCGGTACCACGAAACCGAATCGCATGACCCCACCGTAAGCCGGACCCCTGACAAAACCGCGGGGCCAGCTACAGCCCAAGCACCCGTTCGGCGTTGGCGTGGAAGACCAGGTCCATGACGGACTGGTCGTAGCCGAGCTCGTCCCACTCGCGCAGGATCCGCTCGTACGGCAGGCTCGGGTGGTCGCTGCCGAACATCATCTTCTCCCGCAGCCGCCCCCGGATGTCGGTGCGCAGCGACGGCGGGAAGTACTTGGGCGCCCAGCCGGAAAGCTCCCAGTACACGTTGCCCTTGTGCAGCGCGACCGCGGTCATCTCGTCGGTCCACGGCCAGCCGGGGTGGGCCGCGATGATGGTCAGCGCCGGGAACCGGGCGGCCAGGTTGTCGACCGACAGCGGCCGGGCGTGCTCGATCCGGGCGCCGAGGCCGCCGGGCATCCCGGCGCCCATCCCGGTCGTGCCCACGTCGATCATCACCGGTACGCCGAGCCCGGCGATGGTCTCGAACAGCGGGTTGAGCCCGGGCTCGTCCACCGCGTAGTGCCCCATGATGGGGTGGAAGTGGAAGCCGAGCACGCCGTGCTCGCGGACCGCTTCGACCGCGTCGGAGATGGCCTGCTCGCCCTTGAACGGGTCGACCGCTCCCCAGGCGCCGACGAACGTCTCCGGGTGCCGGTCCCGCAGCGCCGCGACGTAGGCGTTGGTGCAGGGCGGGGCGCCGGTCACCGCCTCGATGTCGAAGGCGACCAGGACCGCCTCCACCCCGGCCGCCTTCACGTCGGCGACCACGTCCGCCTCGGACTTGCCCGTCCACTCCTTGCCCCAGTACGTCCCGAGCGCCTCCACGTAAGGCCCCTGAGACGTGATCCACTCCTGCGTTCCCGGGTAGCAGTGCAGGTCAAGCCGCCTCATGACGCCTCCCCCGCTAGCTGGGCGGCTAGTTCCTTTTTTGACACCTTGCCAAAGCCGGAAAGCGGAAGGGTGTCGAAATACGCCACCCGTTCGGGCAATTTGAAGGTGGCAATCTCGAAATCAAGGAGATGACGAACGAGTTGGCCCAAGCCCAGCTGCTGGCCTTCCCGCAGCACCAGGCAGGCGCACATCCGTTCGCCGAGCACCGGGTCCGGGTAGGGCACGCAGGCGACGTTGAGCACGGCCGGGTGGCTCAGGATGAGGTTCTCCACTTCCTCCGCGCTGATCTTCTCGCCACCCCGGTTGATCAGGTCCTTGACCCGGCCCTCGACCACGTAGTTGCCGGACGGCAGCTTGCGCAGCAGGTCGCCGGAACGGTAGAAGCCGTCCGGGGTGAACGCCCGCGCGTTGTGCTCGGGCGAGCGGAAGTAGCCGCGCAGCGTGTACGGGCCGCGGACGATCAGCTCGCCGGGCTCCCCGTCGGGGACCACGTGGCCGTCCTCGTCGACCAGGTAGACCTCGTCGTCGGGGGAGGCGGGGCGGCCGCAGGTCTCGCGGCGGACGTCCAGCGGGTCGGTGGACCGGACGAACATGATCAGGCCCTCGGCCATGCCGAAGTTCTCCTGGATGAAGCAGCCGGGCAGGGCGCGCTCGGCGCGGGCCCTGACCTCGGGCTGCAGCCGCTGGCCGCCGCTCTGGATCACCCGCAGCGAGGCCAGGTCGTACTCGGCGATGGCCGGGTCGTCGATCCACCGGATCAGCAGCGCGGGCACCAGGTGGACGTGTGTCACCCGGTGCCGCTGGATCAGCTCGAACACGTCCCGGGGCCGGGTGCTCGGGCCGAGCACGACGGTCCCGCCGCTCAGGAGAAAGCCCTGCATACCGGGGCAGCCGAGCGGCAGGTTGTGCTCGATCGGCAGCACGTCGAGCAGCACGTCGCCCGCGCCGATCTCGCACACCGCCGCGGCGATCTTGGAGTTGTACAGGTAGTCGTCGTGGGTGCGCGGGATGAGCTTGGGGATCCCGGTGGTGCCACCGGAGAGCAGGAACAGGGCCGGGTCGGCCGGATCGATGCGCACCTGGCCGAGGTCGGCCACGCTGGCCCGGGGCTCGCGATCAAGCAGGTCCTCCAGGCGGACGAACCGCTCGTCCGGCAGTGCCTCCGACGGGGGCCCCGCGGCCCCCTGGACCAGGCACAGCTCCAGGTCCGGATGCTCGGCCATGACCTCGGCCGCCATCGCGGTGAAGTCGAAGCCGCGGGCGGCGGCCGGGATGGCCAGCGCCCGGGCGCCCGAGATCTCGGCGAACTGGCTGATCTCCCGCTTGCGGTGCCCCGGCAGGGCCAGCACCGGGGCGGCCCCGATCCGCTGCAGCGCGAAGTAGAGGTAGCCGAAGACGGCCGTGTTCGGCAGCTGGACGACGATCCGGTCCAGCGGCCCGAAGCCCAGGTCGAGCAGGACGCGGGCCAGCCGTTCCGAGCGCTGGGCCAGCTCCCGGTAGGTCACCGGGCCGGCCGCGTCGACGAGGGCGACCTGGTCCGCGTACGTGGCGAACGCGCCGGTGAACCCGTCGAACAGCGGCCGGCCCTCCCAGTAGCCCAGCTCGCGGTAGCGGGCGGCGAACTCCGCGGGGAACGCGGTCACCCCGTCAAGCATGTAGCCTCCTTACCCGCTGGGGCGCCTGGGCCGGAGCTGACGGCTGGGTCAGGCGGGGGAGTGACACGCGGCCAGCTTAACCCGCGCCGGTGCTTATGCCCTGAGCGAGAGGACTACGCTGGATTCGGCACTTCCGGTAAAGGGGCGTCCTCATGGCGAGAGACGAGGCTTGCGTAGGCAGCGTTGGCATCCTGTCCATGGGAACGCGGGGGGTTGACGGCCCCGGCGAAGTGCGCATCAAGATACGTGGCGGCTCGGAGACCTTTATTGCCTGGTCGGACAAGCCGCTGCCCAGGGGGGCGACCGTTTTGGTGATCGAGTCGCGCGGGGCTCGGGCGGTCGACGTGATCGAGTGGGAAGATTCGCTCGGCGATATTCCGCGTATTCCGGGGTTATTTCTCTTGAGGAGATGAACAGCGATGTTCGGTTACCGTGTACCGGCACCCGACGAGGCCATGCTGATATCTGGCGGGAGGCGCGGGGCGTCGGGCTCGCCGTTCCGGGTCATAGTCGGCCACGGTGCCTTCGTCCCGCCTGTATTCCGCAAGACCAGGTACCTCACCTTGTCCATGCAGGAGGCCGAGGTATCGGAGCAGTGCGTGACTCATCAGGGCATCGCGCTCAACGTGCGCGCGGTGATCGCGTTCAAGGTCGGCAACGACGAGGAATCCATCGTCAACGCCGGCCAGCGCTTCCTCTCCGACCAGGACCAGATGTCGGTGCTGACCGGCCGGATCTTCTCCGGCCACCTGCGCTCGATCATCGGCTCGATGACCGTCGAGGAGATCGTCACCGAGCGGCAGAAGCTGGCCACCGAGGTGCTCGACGGCTCCAAGTCCGAGATGGCCACGATCGGGCTGACCGTGGACTCGCTGCAGATCCAGTCGATCGACGACATGGGGGCCGGCTACATCGCCGCCATGGCCGCGCCGAACAACGCCGCCATCCAGCGCCAGGCCAAGATCGCGCAGGCGGCGGCCGACCAGGCGTCGGCCGAGGCGCAGCAGGCCTCGCAGCGCAAGCAGGCCGCGTTCGCCCGGGAGACCTCCGTCGTCCAGGCCCAGTACAAGGCCGAGGTGGACAAGGCCCAGGCCGAGGCGGCCCAGGCCGGCCCGCTGGCCCAGGCGAGCGCGCAGCGCGCGGTCATCGCCGCCCAGGCCGAGCTGGCCCAGCAGCAGGCCCAGCTGCGCCAGCAGCAGCTGGTCTCCGAGGTGGTCAAGCCGGCCGAGGCCGAGGCCGAACGGATCAGGATCCTCGCCCTGGCCGACGCCGAGCGCACCCGGATCCAGGCCGAGGCGGCCGCGTCCAACAACCGGGTCGCGCTCGACCAGCTGCTGATCAACCAGCTGCCGCTGATCGTCAAGGAGGCGGCGGCCGGGCTGGCCGGCGCCAACGTCAGCGTGCTCAACGGCGCCGACGGCCTGAGCGAGATCGCGGCCGGGCTGGTCAGCCAGGGCCTGACCATCCTGGACTCGGTCCGCAAGGGGATGCCGGGCCAGGGCGAGACCGCCGCCAAGGCAGCAGCCGACAACGGGCAGGTCGTCACCGGCCAGGTCGTGCCGCGCCAGCCTCAGTGACTGAAGCTGTAGATTTCCTGACGTCCGGGTAACTCCCCGGCCCCGGCGGAACTTCGCTGGTTATCCTCGCAGGCGTGGCAGCTGCGACGACCACCATCGAGGCACCCGCCGGGACCGGGCCGCCCATGCCGCCGCCCGGCGGTCGCCGCGCGGTGGTGCTGGCCGCGGTCTGGTACCTGGTGGGCGCGCTGGCGGTCACGCTGTGGCTATGGCGATCCCCGGTCAGCCGGGTGGTCGCGGGCAACCCGAACGACGCCGACCAGCTGGCCTGGTTCTTCCGCTACGACGCCACCGCGCTCGCGCACGGGCACCTGCCCGCGCTGATCACCACCGCGATGAACGCCCCGCAGGGCGTGAGCGTCATGTGGAACACGTTCATGATGCTGCCCGGCACGCTGCTGGCCCCGGTGACGTGGCTGGCCGGGCCGCAGGCGGCGCTCACCGTCTTCATGACGGCCGGGTTCGCCGGGTCGGCGCTGGCCATGTTCGTGGTGCTGCGGCGCTGGGGGGCGAGCACGACCGCGGCCGCCCTCGGCGGTGCGGTGTACGGCTTCTCCCCGGCCGTGGTCCACTCCGCCATCGGCCACTACGACCTGCAGTTCGCCGTGCTGCCCCCGCTGATGGTCGACGCCGGCCTGCGGCTGGTCACCGGCCGGGTCAGCGCCCGGCGCGGCGGCCTGGTCCTGGGCCTGCTGGTGACCGCGCAGCTGTTCATCACCGAGGAGATCCTGGCCGCCACGGCCATAGCGGGGATCGTCATGGCGGCCGTGGTCGCGGCCAGCCGCCCGCGGACGGTCGCGGGCGCGGTCCGGCGGACGGCGGCCGGCCTGGGGGTCGCGGCCGCGGTGCCGCTTGTGCTGGCCGGCTATCCGCTGTACGTGCAGTTCTTCGGCCCGCTGCGGCAGCACGGCAGCCCGTTCACGACGGACTTCTTCAAGAACGACCTGTCCACGTTCGTGGTGCCCTCGTCGCTGCAGTTCTTCCACACCTCCAGCAGCGCCGCCGCCGCGCTGCGGTTCCAGGGGGAGCTGCCCGAGTACCTCGGCTACCTCGGCTGGCCGCTGATCGGCGTGCTGATACTGGCCGCGATCACCGGCTGGCGGCGGCTCCCGGTCCGGGTGGCCGCGGTGGCCTGGGCCGTCCTCGAGGTGTTCTCCCTCGGCGGCACGCTGATGTTCGGCGGGCACCACCACCCCGCGATCAAGCTGCCCTGGTACTGGCTGCAGAGCCTGCCGCTGCTCAACGCGGCCCTGCCGGACCGGTTCGCGCTGGTCGCCGACGGCGCCGCCGCCGCCGTGCTGGCCTTCGCCGTGGACGCGGCCGTCCCGGTGCTGGCTGCCTTCGCGGCCAGGAAACTGCCGCGGCTCGCGATTGGCTGGCGGCCGGCCGCGGTGGTGATGGCCGGGGCGGTCCTGGCCGTGCTGCCCATCGTGCCGGCCCCGCTGCCCGCCGTCACGGCCAACCCGGTACCGCCCGGCTGGTCCGCGGCGTTCGCCGCGCTGCGGCTGCCCGCGTCGGCCAGCGTGCTCACGGTGCCGGTCCCGATGTCGACCTTCACCGAGCCGCTGCGCTGGCAGGCCAGCACGGGCCAGCCCGGCTCGCTGGTCGGCGGGTACTTCATCGGCCCGGCCTGGAACGGAAAGAGCTACATCGACGGGAGCGGCCTGCCGGCCGCGGCCCAGTACCTGAACCTCGTCTGGGCCTGCTCCCCGTCGGATCTGCCCGTCACGGTGAAGGCCGAGGTCCCGGCCGGCGCGTGTCAGTCAACGAACGTCAAGGACGTAACCCCCGCCCAGATGCGTGACCAGCTCCGGGCGTGGCATGTGTCGGCCGTGGTGGCCGTCACCACGCCCGGCTCACTGCTCACCCATTACCTCACCAGCCTCCTCGGCTTCCCGTCTGTCACCCGCGGCGACGTGGTCGCCTGGCGGCTGGTCACGGATTCATAACGAGCGCAGAGGTTTCCTAGCAGGTACCCAGAACCGCGGCGGGCAAGATGGCCGGTGGAGTCAGAAAGGAGTTCACCGTGACTACCACGCTCTGGATAAACGTCCTGCTAGCCATCCCCTTCATCGCCCTCTGGGCTGGGATCCCGCTGTGGCTCGTGCTGAAGCGCTCGGACCCGCGGCCGCAGGTCGCCGTCGCGCCCGCCGTTCAGCCGCTGCCCGAGCCCCGGGTGCACGCCGCCTACCGCCGCGCCGCCTGAATGCACTGCCTGACAGGGGTGTTGGGCGGGCCTTTCTGGCCGCCGCCGCCGGTGTGAGAAGCTGCCGGGATGCTGGGGCTGAGCATCGCGTGCGCGGCGGCCGCGGCCGCCTGGGTGTACCTGGTCGCCGGGCACGGCGGCTTCTGGCGGACCAGCCAGCGGCTGCCCCGGGTCAGCGCGGAACCGCGGGTCTGGCCGGACGTGGTCGCGGTCGTCCCGGCCCGCAACGAGGCCGAGATGCTGCCGGTCACGCTGCCCGCGCTGCTCGGGCAGGACTATCCCGGGGCGCTGGCCGTCCTGGTCGTCGACGACGGCAGTACCGACGGGACCGGCGAAGTGGCCGAACGGATCGCCCGCTCACGGCCGCAGGGCCGGGCGCCGCGAGTAATCCCGGGTGTCCCGCCGCCCGCGGGTGAGCGCTGGGCGGGCAAGGTGTGGGCCATGGCGCAGGGGCTCGGCGCGGCCGGATCGCCCGGCTACGTGCTGTTCACCGACGCCGACATCGCCTGGCAAGGGCCGGACACGCTGCGCCGCCTGGTGGCCGCGGCGGAGGGGGACGACCGGGACCTGGTCTCGCAGATGGCGCTGCTGCGGGCGGCGACCCGCTGGGAGCGGGTGGTGGTCCCGGCCTTCGTCTACTTCTTCGCCCAGCTCTACCCGTTCCGGCGGGTGAACGTGCCCGGCTCGCGGACGGCCGCGGCGGCCGGCGGCTGCATGCTGATCCGGCGCGAGGCGCTGGACAAGGCCGGCGGCGTGGCGCCGATCCGCGGCGCCCTCATCGACGACGTGGCCATGGGGCGGCTGATCAAGGCTCAGCGGGGGCGCACCTGGCTGGGCCTGACCCGGCAGGTGGTCAGCGTCCGCCCGTACCCCGGGCTGGCCAGCCTGTGGCAGATGGTGGCCAGGTCCGCCTACACCCAGCTGCGCTACTCGCCGGTCCTGCTGGCCGGGACGCTGCTCGGGCTGCTGTTCCTGTACGCGCTGCCGCCCGTCGGCGCGATCACCGGCCTGGCGGTACTGCTGACCGGTGATTCCGGAGAGCCGGCGTTGCTCACGTTCGGGGTGGGGCTGGCCGGCTGGGCGCTGATGTCGCTCAGCTACCTGCCCATGCTGCGGTTGTACCGGCTGTCGCCGCTGCGCGCGCCCGGCCTGCCGCTGACCGCCCTGCTGTACGCGGCCATGACCGCCGATTCGGCCCGCCGGCACTACACCGGGCTCGGCGCGCAGTGGCGCGGCCGCACCACCGGCACCCGGTGACCCCTGACCTTCCGTACCTGTTGGTCGGCGAGGATGATGGGGTCCTGGTAAAGCGACGGAGTTAAGAAGGTGGATCAGTGACGATCAGCGTTCAGGGCGTGGTGTCCCGCGGTAAGGGCGAGCCGGTCGAGTTGACGACGGTCCTGGTGCCCGAGCCCGGGCCAGGGGAGGCGCTCGTCACCGTGCAGGCGTGCGGGGTCTGCCACACCGACTTCCACTACCGCGAAGGCGGCATCGGCGACGACTTCCCTTACCTGCTCGGCCACGAGGCGGCCGGGGTAGTCGACGCGGTCGGGCCCGACGTGACCGACGTGGCGCCGGGCGACTTCGTCATCCTCAACTGGCGCGCGGTGTGCGGACACTGCCGGGCCTGCAGCCGCGGCGAGCCGTGGTACTGCTTCAACACCCACAACGCGACCCAGAAGATGACCCTCGAGGACGGCACCGTGCTGTCCCCGGCGCTGGGGATCGGGGCGTTCATCGAGAAGACGCTGGTCGCGGCCGGCCAGTGCACCAAGGTCAACCCGGCTATCCCGGCGGCCACGGCCGGGCTGCTCGGCTGCGGCGTGATGGCGGGCATCGGCGCCGCCATCAACACCGGCGGCGTGACCCGCGGCAAGAGCGTCGCGGTGATCGGCTGCGGCGGCGTGGGCGATGGCGCCATCGCCGGCGCCTACCTGGCCGGGGCAAACCCCATCATCGCGGTGGACGTGGACGACAGGAAGCTGGAGTGGGCCAAGGACTTCGGCGCCACCCACGCGATCAACTCGCGGAACGCCGACCCGGTGGCCGGGATCCAAGAGCTCACCGGCGGGAACGGCGCCGACGTGGTGATCGAGGCCCTCGGCCGGCCCGAGACCTACAAGCAGGCCTTCTACGCCCGCGACCTGGCCGGCACGGTGGTCCTGGTCGGCGTGCCGACGCCGGAGATGAAGCTGGAACTGCCGCTGCTCGACGTGTTCGGGCGCGGCGGGGCGCTCAAGTCCTCCTGGTACGGCGACTGCCTGCCCAGCCGCGACTTCCCGATGCTGGTCGACCTGCACCTGGCCGGGCGGCTGCCGCTGGACAAGTTCGTCTCGGAGACCATCGGCCTGGGGGACGTGGAAGAGGCCTTCGCCAAGATGGCCGGCGGCGAGGTCCTGCGCAGCGTCGTCACCCTGTGAAGCTAGCGCTGTGACCGACACGGATCCCGTGGCCCCCGCCACCCGCATCGCGATGTGGTCGGGGCCGCGGACCGTGTCCACCGCGCTGATGCGGTCCTGGGAGAACCGGCCGGACACGGTGGTCGTGGACGAGCCGCTGTACGCCTTCTACCTGGACCGCACCGGTCTGGACCACCCGGGCAGGTACGAGGTCATCGCGAGCCAGCCCACCGACTGGCGGGCGGTGCTGGCCCGGCTGGCGGACCCGTTGCCTTCGGGTGCGTCGATCGGCTACGCCAAGCACATGACCCACCACCTGCTGCCCGAGGTGGACCGGGCCGCGTTCGCCCCGTTCCGGCACGCGTACCTGATCAGGGACCCGCGCGAGCTGCTGGCCTCCTACACAAGGGTGCGGGCCGAGCCGACGCTGGACGACCTGGGCCTGCGGCAGCAGGCGGAGATCTTCGAGACGTTCGGCGGCCCGGTGGTCGACTCCCGCGACCTGCTCGCCGATCCCCCCGGCGTGCTGGCCGCGCTCTGCGGGGCGCTCGGAGTGCCGTTCGACCCCGCGATGCTGGCCTGGCCGGCCGGCCCGCGGGACAGCGACGGGGTGTGGGCCCCCTACTGGTACGACAGCGTCCGGTCCTCGACCGGCTTCGTCCCGAAAACCCCCTGTGTCCCGCCCGCCGCTCCGCTGCCTGCCCGCCTCGAGCCTCTCGCCGGGCAGTGCCAGCCCTACTTCGACCGCTTGCACCCCTACCGCCTGATGAGGTCCTGATGCTGCAGACATTCGACGGGCGCAACCGCGACCTGATCGTCAACGTGAACGGCACGCTCACGCACAGGGACCGGGCGGGAGTGAGCCCGTTCGACTCCGTCGTCCAGGGCGGCGACGCGGTCTGGGAGGGCCTGCGGCTGTACGGCGGGAAGATCTTCCGGCTGGACGAGCACCTGGCCCGGCTGCGCGCCTCGGCCCGGGCACTGGCGATCGACCGTATCCCGTCCGACGAGGAGATCACCGAGGAGATCCGGCGCACGCTCGTCGCGAACGGCATGCACGACGGCGTGCACATCAGGCTCACCCTGACCCGCGGGGTCAAGGTCACCTCGGGCATGGACATCCGGCTCAACCAGGCCGGGCCGACCCTGATCGTGCTGGCCGAGTTCAAGGACCCGGTGTACGACACGGCTGGCATCACGCTGGTCACCGCGAGCGTGCGCCGCCCGGCGCCGGACTGCCTGGACCCGAAGATCCACCACAACAACCTGCTGCCCTCGATCCTGGCCAAGATCGAGGCGAACGTGGCGGGCGCGGACGACGCGGTGGTGCTCGACCCGCGCGGCTTCATCGCGGAGACCAACGCCACGCACCTGTTCTGGGTGACCGGGGGGACGCTGGCCACCCCGACCACGGTGTCCTGCCCCGAGGGCATCACCCGGGCCGTAGTGCTCGACCTGGCCGCCGCGGCCGGGATCGGCTGCGCCGTCGGCGACTACACGCTGCCCCAGCTCTACGTGGCCGACGAGGCGTTCGTCACCGGCACCATGGGCGGCCTGGTCCCGGTCCTGCGCGTCGACGGCCGGACCATCGGCGACGGCACCCTCGGCCCGGTCACCAAGCGGCTGACCGCTTTGTTCGCCGACCTCACCGCCACCACCGGCACCCCCATCACCTGACGGGCGACCCGCGTTCAGCCGGCCTGCAGGACGAAGAACAAGAAGCACAGGAAGCGCGGCTTCTCCGTGAGCATCTCGGGGAACAGCTCGCGGGCTTCGGGCACCGGGTCCGGTGGCGCCCGTGCCATGCCCCTGCGCATGACGCGCCGTGCCCCGCCAGCCACGGGAGCACCACCAGCCGCACCAGCCGCGAACATGCAAGCGCAGTGGCAAGTTAACCGGGTGGATCGGGGCTACCGGGTGAAAAAGGGGGACCATGATGCACAAAAACCACCCCGAAACCCTAATCCACCCCGCTAATCCCGCGGGACAGCGCACCACCGGCCCCCCAGGACACCACAGCACCCCGCGCCACGCCAGCCAGCCAGCAACCACGAGACACCATGATCCGGCAACAGGCCCCCAGAGCAGCGCCGATGGCACACCGGGCACGAATGCGGATACCGGGGCGGGGACGTAAACCCGTTCGTTCTAATCGGTTTTGATTGTGCCGTCTTCCAGGCGCAGGACGGAGTCGGCGATGCCGATGAGGTTGGGGTCGTGGGTGGCGACGAGCGCGGTCACGTTCTCGGACTGGACCACGGTGCGGAGCAGGCGCATGATCTGCTTGGCCGTCTCGGAATCGAGCTGGCCGGTGGGCTCGTCGGCCAGCAGCACCTTCGGGCGGGCCGCCAGCGCCCGGGCGATCGCCACCCGCTGCTGCTGGCCGCCGGACAGCTCGCCGGGGCGCTGCCGGGCGTGGTCGGCCAGGCCGACGATGTCCAGCATGAGCCGGACCCGTTCCTCCCGTTCCTTGGCCGCCATCCCGGCGATCCGCAGCGGGACCCCCACGTTCTCCGCGGCCGACAGGATCGGGATCAGGCCGAACGACTGGAAGATGAACGCCACCGAGTCCCGCCGGAGCTCCATCCGCTCGTGCTCGGACATCGCGGTCACATCCCGGTCCGCGACCCGGACCCGGCCGCCGTCCGGCCGGTCGAGCCCGCCGACGATGTTGAGCAGCGTGGTCTTGCCCGACCCGGACCGGCCGCGCAGCGCCACCAGCTGGCCGGCCGCGATGGTGAAGGAGACGCCGCGCAGCGCCGCCGACGCGGCCCGGCCGCTGCCGAAGGTCCGCGTCACCCCCTCCACGGCGACCATGTCGGTGGCAACGACCGCAGTCACTGGGCCTCCTCGGGCGGGGAAGAGCGGCGGTCGGGCCAGACGCCGATGTGGTCGGATTCGGATTCCAGGCGCACCAGGTCGCGCATGCCCAGGGGTTCGGTCATCTCCTTGGGCAGCTGCAGGCGGCCGGCCCGGTCCAGGACGGCGTACTCCACCGCGTGTGCCTCCTCGCCGTCGTCCCCGGTGGTGGCGTGCCGGTGGATCTCGGTGCTGGTCCGGCCGTCCCTGATCGCGACGGTCCGGCGCACCACCGAGGACACCGCCGGGTCGTGCGTGACGATCAGCACGGTCACGCCGAGCTCGGCGTTGGCCCGCTGCAGGGCGCCGAACACCTCGGCCGCGGTGGCCGTGTCGAGCTCGCCGGTGGGTTCGTCGGCCAGGAGCACCTTCGGCTCGTTGACCAGGGCGACCGCGATGGCCGCGCGCTGCTGCTCGCCACCGGACAGCTGGTCGGGGCGGCGATGCAGGCAGTCGCCGAGGCCGAGCAGGGTGAGCAGCTCGACCGCCCGGGCCCGGCGGCGGCCCGCCCCCAGGCCGGCTACCTTGCCGTCGGCGAGCCGCATCGGCAGCTCCACGTTCTGCTGCGCGGTCAGGTAGGGCAGCAGGTTGCGCGAGGTCTGCTGCCAGACGAAGCCCACCGTCCGCCGCCGGTAGGCCAGCCGCTGCCGGGTGCTCATCGCGGCCAGGTCGTTGCCCGCCACCTTGACCGAGCCCGCGGTGGGCGTGTCCAGCCCGGCCAGGATGTTCATCAGGGTGGACTTGCCGCTACCCGACGCGCCCACCAGCGCGACGATCTCGCCCTGGTTCACCAGCAGGTCGAGCCCCTGCAGAGCCTGGACCTCGATGCCGGCCGCGATGTAGATGCGGACCAGGCGGTCGCAGACGATCAGCGACCCGGCGCCGAAGTCGCGCTGCCGCGTCGGGACCAGGTCCTCGATGCTCGTAGCCACCGAACCTCCTGCCTTTCCTAGTTTGCCCGCAGCAGGCCGGAGATGTCGCGACGGCGGACCGCCCTGGCCTCCACGGCCAGCACGGCCAGCGCGAGCACGACGATGGCCACGGCGGGCAGGCCGAGCGCGATCGCGTCCGCCTGGAACTGGATCGGGGTGCTGGTGCCGGTGAACGCGGACAGGTCGATGGCCGTCCCGATCACCCGCGGCAGCACCAGGGCGCAGGCCACGCCCGCGATCACCGCGGCTAGCACGGCGGGCATGGCCTCGGCGATGACCAGGCCGGCCGGCCGCTGGTGGCCCATGACGGTGAGCCGGGCCAGGGTCAGCCCGCGCTCGGCCGAGCCGAGGGCCAGGCCGAGGATCACGATGAACAGGCCGAGCGCGGCGGCGGCGACGATGGTGAGCGTGATGATGAGCCCGGCCCCGTGCTGCAGCGGCGAGCTTTCCAGCCCGGCCAGGACCTGGCTGCGGAACGTGACCGCGCTCTCCGGGACCGCCTTCTCGGCCACCGCGGTCAGCTTGGCGTGGTCGATCGAGGTGCCGCTGACCAGGAGCAGGTTCGGCACCGGGGCGCCGGTCAGGCCGCCCAGGGTCCGCAGCGGCATGACGACGAAGGCCCCGCCCGTGGGCAGCGCGGGGGTGCTGCCGAGGATGCCCGCCACCCGCACCGTGAGCGGTGCCTGCGCGCCCAGCGTGCTGATCTGGACCGGGGCGTGGCCGAGCCCGGCGGCGGCGGCCGGCGAGGCCAGCACCGGCACGGTCGTGCCGTCCGGGATCGGAGTCGCGGGCTCCGCCTGCCCGATCTTCCCGGCCGGGAACGCCGGGTAGGGCGTGTCCGCCACCAGGGCCGCGTAGCTGGCCGGGTCCACCGCCACCACCGTCACCGGCAGGCCGAAGCTGGTGAACCAGCTCGTGTTCCACACCGCGGTGGCGTGCCGCACGCCGGGGACCGCGGCCACCGCCTTGACCGCGGCCGGGGAGATCGAGGAGCCGGACGTGCCGGTCTGGATCATCACGTCGGCCCCGGTGGTCTGCCAGGACGCCGTGACCTCGCCGGTGGTAATGCCCTGGCTCACCATCCCGGCGAAGGTGGCCAGGCTCAGCGCGAGTACCAGCGCGAAGGCGGGCAGCGCCCCGGACAGCGGGGACCTGGCCGCCTGGGACAGGGCGACGAAGCCGGTGGCGCCGTTCCGGCGGGCGGACAGCGCGGCCAGGCCGCGGACGGCCAGCGGGTACAGCCGCAGCATGATCACGACGACCGGGATGGCGACCAGGATCGGCACCACGGTGAGGTACAGGTCGGCGCTGGGCGCGGAGGTCCCTGATGTGCCGGAGGGCACCCCTTGGTCGTGCAGCACGATCAGGCCGGCGACCGACGCGGCGATCGCGGTGACCTCGATGACCAGGCGGCGCCAGGGGCGGGACAGGCCCCTCGTGCGCCGGGTCTCGGCGGTCGTGATCCGGGCCGGGTTGCTGGCCGGGGCGGGCCTGCGGTACTGCCACACCGCGATGACCGGGGGGCCGGCCAGCGCCGCGGCGGCCGCGATCGCGGCCAGCGGCCAGCCCGCCGGGGTCGACCCGCCGCCCGGTACCAGGGCGATGGCCAGGCCCGCGCCGATCAGCACGCCCGGGCCGGCCGCGATGACCGCGCCGCCGAAGACCCGGACCGCCACCTGCCACAGGGATCCGCCCCGGGCGCGCAGCAGGACGAGTTCGTCCGCCCGGCGGGCGACGATCATCCGGGCGGCGAGCAGGATCACCGCCGCGCCGGTCACGATCAGGCTGACGAACAGCAGGAGCAGCACGGTTTCCACGGCCGCCTGGGTGCTGAGGAATGTCCCCAGGTCCGGCAGCAGCGGCGAGCTGACCGCCAGCGCCCCCCCGGCCGGCGCGAGCCGCCCGGTCAGCGGGGGCGAGGCCGTGGTGGCGCGGTTCAGCGCCTGGTACAGCCCCTGCGCCTGGTCGGCGCTCACGTTCGTCAGGCCGAGCGGGTACTCCCACTCGATATTGAGCCCGCTGCTGCCGAACGCCGTCTGGACCGGGCCGAGCTGGCTCGGGTCGGCGATGACGCCGCCGATCCAGTACAGGTCATTGGTGCGCGGCTGCTGCGTTAGCGACGGCTGGACCAGGTCGGTGTCCTGCTGCCAGAAGGTCGAGCTGGGATCGCGGGCCCGCACGATCGCGGTGACGAAGATCGTCTCCAGGCCGTTCGGGGTAGCCAGGGTCAGGCGGCTGCCGGGATGCATCCCGAACCGCGCCGCCGTCGGCACGGTCGCCGCCACCGCCACCGTGCCGGGCGGGGGCGTCGTCGAGAACGACCCTTTCACCAGCTGTGTGTAGCCGGCGAACGGGATGCGGTAGCTGACCTCCAGCTGGGGCGGCAGCTCGGCATAGGCGCTGCGCGCCGCGCCCGCCGTGACGTCAAGCAGCTTGGTGGTCAGGGCGGTCCACTGGCCGCCCGCGAGCGGCACCGGCGCCGCGGCCAGGCCCAGGCCGATCTCGTCGGTGGCCTGGTTCATCATGTCCTGGTTCAGCGACTGGGCGCCGGGTACCGACCCCAGGAAGTCGCTCCAGGCCGAGTTGACCTGCACCGTCTTGGTGGTGCCAGGCAAGCCGGCCAGGGTCTGCTGCAGGGCCTGGGTGCGGGTGTGCAGGCTGAGCGCGGGGCCGGCCAGCGCGGTGAACACGCAGGCGCAGGCGAGCAGCGCGAGCGCGAGGGCGCTGCCCGCCGCGGTGCCCACCCGCCGTCCGACCGCCGGCCCGAGCCGCGGGGCTGTCATCACGCTCATGCTGACTCCGCGGCGCGTAGTTCGGCGGCGGGATCGGGTCGGCGCGCGATCGTGAGGCCGGCCGCGATCACCGGCAGCACCGACACGGCCAGGGCGAGGGTGAGGATCTGGAACCAGGCCAGCTGGATCAGCACCGGCGGCACCGGCTGGGTCGCCGCCGGGGTCAGCGTGATGGCCGGCACCAGCAGCTCGGCCAGCACCGCGCCGAGGATGAGGCCGGCCACCGCGGACGGCACGCTGAGCATGAGCTTTTCCAGGCTCAGCTGCGCCGCGGCCGAGCGCGGCGGCACGCCGAGCGCGGCCAGCAGCGCGTTCTCCGCCCGCCGCTGGCGGACCCCGGCCGCGATGCTGACGCAGAATCCGGTGATGGCGAGTACCGCGGCGGCGATGGCCACCGCGAGCAGCGCCTGCTGCGGCACGGTCGACAGCGGGTCGGCCAGCAGCCCGGCCGCGATCCCGGCGGAACTGGTGACGGCCGAGCCGGGTGGCAACGTCAGCCGCGGCGTCCCGCTGGCGGTCAGCCACCACTGCGTCACCGGCGCCGGTTGCAGCTGGCCGCGGGCCAGGACGGCCTGCAGCGTGCCCAGGTCCACGATCAGGCCGCCGCCGCTGCCGGTCACCGTGGGGAACGTGCTCACCGCCGCGACGATCTTGACGAGCACGATGGCGCCGTCGAGGTTGGTCTGCACGGTCGAGCCGACCCGCGCGTTGCTGAGGCCGAGGAAGCGCTGGGTGGCCACGCCGGGAATGACCCCGCCCGCGTTCGGGGTCAGGGTGAGCTGCCCGTCCACCGTGCTCGGGGGACCGCCGCCGAATCCGCTGGCGGCCAGGCCGTAACCCGGCTGGAACGTCACCGTCAGCGCGTTCCCGGCGCCGCCGGACGGGCCGCTGACGGAGGGCGCGGCGGACGGGCCGACCGTGCCGGCGATCTGCCTGGCGCCCAGCAGTTCGGTGGACGTGGCCTGGGCGGGCCAGCCGCGCAGGGCCGTGCCGGCCACCTGGCCGGATACGCCAGCCACGCCGTCCAGGGTGAAGACGGCCGCGCCACCGGGCTTCTTGGCGGGCAGGGTATAGACCAGGTTGATCATGCTCAGCCGCAGCGGGTAGATGGCGGCGGCCGCGGGACTTCCTGGGGCCGAGCCGAGATCGACGGTCAGCACGTGGTCCTGGCCGTCGGCCGGGAGCGAGCCGGCGTCGAACTGGTAGACGGCGTTGTCCGCGTCTTCGACCGAGACGGTCACCTGGGCCGAGCCGAGGCGCAGGGTGGCCGGGCCCAGCCGCGCGGTCAGGCGGAACGCGGACCCGCGGCCGGGCAGCGTGACCCCCGATGGCGGACCTGACGGCTCGATCTTCCCGAACAGCTGGCCCGCGGGCAGCGGCGACTCGTCGGAGCGGAGCCGCACCACCTGGGCGGCCTGGGCCGCGTCGATCGCGAGGGTCACCGCGTTGGTGTCGGTGTGCGTGAAGGACGCGACCGGCATGACCCGCCGCACCCCCGGCGACGTGGCCAGCGTGCCGGCCTGCCCCACCGTGAGCGGCTGGCTGGACTCGACCCGCACGTCGGAACCCGCGCTGAACGCGGCCTGGTCGTGCACGGACTGGGTCCAGCTCTGCCGCTGCGACAGGGCCAGCGTCCCGGTGGCCACGGCCAGCACGATCAGCAGCGCCGCGCCGCCCTGCCTGATCGGCTGGCGGCTGATCTGCCAGCTGGCCATGGCCGCGGTCAGCCGCCGCCCGCGGGCGGCCAGCAGGTCGCCGGCCTTGCCGCCGGCCGGCAGCAGCCGCAGCGCCAGGACGGTGCCGCCGGCCAGCGCCAGCGCGGGCGCGACCACGACCACCGGGTCCACGCCGAAGTTCCCGCTGGCCCCGGCGGATACGGCGGAATAGTGGCGCAGCTGGTAGCCGGCCACGACGGCCAGCACGATCAGCGCCAGGTCGGCCCCGGCCCGGGTGACCCCGGCCACGGCGGCCTGCCTGCCCCGGCGGGCCCGGGCCGTGCCCGGGGTGACGGTGCTGAGCACGGGCACGAGCAGGATCACCAGCGCGATCACGCCGACCGCGACGGCGGCCAGCACGGCCGGCCAGCCGACAGAAACGGGACCGGCCAGCAGGTCCGCCAGCCCGACGCCGGCCACCCCGCCGACGGCCGCGCAGAGCAGGCACAGCGGTACCGCTTCGGCGGCGGCCAGCCGGATGAGCTGCCAGCGGGTGGCGCCGCGCGCGACCAGCATGGCCGACTCGCCTTCGCGCTGGCCGGTGAGCAGCCGCGCCACCGCGAGCAGGGCCGCCGCGGCCAGCAGGCCGAGCAGCACGGTACAGATGTCCAGCAGCGAGCGGGCCACGTCCCGGTTGCTCGCGGTCCCGTCGAGCACGGCGGGCAGCCCGGTGGTCATGGTGAGGTCCGGCAGCTGGACGGCCTGGGCCAGCGCCTGCCGCAGGCCGGTCACGTTGGCGGCGACGGCCCGCAGCTGACCGGACGGCACGCTGGCCGTCTGGGGTACCGCCAGCCAGGAACCGGCGTCGACGGCCAGCGGGCCGCTGAACGCCGCGGCGGGCACGGCCAGCGGGCCGTAGGTGGTGAAGCCGCTGAGCGTGCTCTGGCCGCCGAGCGCGACGTCGTCCAGGCCCCAGTACATCGCCGATACCTGCTGAGGCCGGTAGAGGCCGGTGACCACGAACCTGACCTGGTGGCCGGATATCCGGTCGTGCAGTTGCAGCACGTCACCGGTGGTCACGTGCAGCAACGCGGCGGCGCTGGCGGGCAGGGCCGCCGGGATCGGGGCGCCGTTACCGGGCAGGGCACCGGGCCAGTGACCGGACACCAGCGTCGCGTGCGCGGCGATGTCGTCGAGAGCGGCGGCCTCGGCGATCTGCGTGGTGTGGGTGCCGCCCGGCGGGACCGGGCGCGAGCCGGGTACGAAGCCGAGCGGGTCGGACCAGTAGGCGTGGTAGAAGCCGAACGGCGTGCCGTCAAGCGCGGTGGAGAGCTGGCCGGGCAGCAGGGAGGTGTACTGCGCGCCCTGGCTGTTGTCGACGTTGCCGGTGATGACCATCGAGGTGCCGGCCGCGTGGCTCAGGTCGTGCCTGACCGCGCGCGGCAGCGCCTGGCTGCTGAACGCGGCCAGCGCGGTGGCCAGGGCCGCGGCCACCGCCACCGTGAGCGCGGCCGCCACGATGACCAGGCGGTGAGCGTTCGCCCGGGGCAGCGTCAGGGTCCCCGGTGTCAATGCTCCTCGCGCCCGCGTTTCCTGCGTTGGTGCACCCCGTGTCGAGCCCATCAGGCTTCCGAGCTTACGATCCGGGGCAGCTGATAAAAAAGGGTGCGCACGTGACCTGGTACCTAACCGTAATACAAAGGAATCCTAGGTATGTCCGTCATCGTCATCACCGGGGCCGCGGGCCTCGTCGGTTCCATGCTGCGGCCCCGGCTGGCCCAGGCCGGCCGCACGCTCCGGGTGCTCGACATCGCCCCGATGGTCGCCGGGCCGGGCGAGGAGGTCGTCCAGGCGTCGGTGACCGACCTGGACGCCATGACCGCGGCCTGCCAGGGCGCGGACGCCGTCATCCACCTGGCCGGGATCCCGGGCGAAGCGTCCTGGGCACGCATCAGCGAACTGAACATCAACGGCAGCTACGTCACGTTCGAGGCGGCCCGGCGGGCCGGCGTGCCGCGGGTGATCTTCGCGTCGTCCAACCACGCGGTGGGGTTCACCCCGCGTTCGGCCTTCCCGGTGCCCGACTACGCCTTCCCCGCGCCGGACACCCACTACGGCGTGTCCAAGGCGGCCGTCGAGGCGCTGGCCGCGATGTACCATCACCGGCACGGCCTGGACGCGATCTGCGTGCGGATCCTGTCCTGCTTCCCCGAGCCGAGGAACATCCGGATGCTGTCCACCTGGCTGTCACCCGACGACGCGGGCCGGCTCTTCGAAGCCTGCCTGACCGCGGAGCGGCCCGGGTTCCGGGTCGTCTTCGGGGTCTCCGCCAACACCCGCGGCGGCTGGGTGTCGCTGGCCGAGGCCGAGGCGCTCGGCTACCAGCCCGCGGACGACGCCGAGGCCTACGCCCCCGCCATCATCGCCGAGCACGGCGAGCCCGACCCGGACGACCCGGCCCTGGCGTACCTAGGCGGCGAGTACACCTTCCCCGCCGACCAGGTCCCCCAGGCCTGAGCCTAGGGTTCCGGCCGAGCCGTCCGGGTTGCGTTCACATCAGTACCACTGGCAACGTACCCCGGCTTTTCCGGCAGTTTTGGGCTGTTGCAGGAGCTCTTGCGGGAGCTGTTGCAGGCTCGGCTACTCGAGCGCCAGGCCCTGGCCAGCCACGGGAGCACCACTGGTCACGTCAGCCGCAAACTTGTCCTTAAAGTTGCAGGTTAACGGGGTGGATCCGGGTTACCGGGTCGATTCGGGCCCCTGGGGGGTACCAAATCCACCCCGTAACCCTAATCCACCCCGCTATTGCCGCTGCGGCGCATCACGAAATAGCAAGAACTGCCGAAACATCACCTGAAGGGTACGAATGGGGCCAGAGGGACGACGGCCTGGGTCCGGCAGGACGCGTTCTAGTCGCGGCGTTCCTCGTCGTGGTGGATGCGGTCGAGGCAGATCGCGATGCAGATGACGAGGGCGTCGTTCTCGCCGGGGGCGACGTCGACGCCGTAGGTGTCCCTGATCCGGAACCAGGACCGGGAGACCTGCGCGATGGCCTGGCCGCCGTCGCGGATCTCGAAGTCCTTGTCGATGATGTTCCCGACCGCCTCGAGCCGTCCGCGGCCCTCGATGTCGATGTACGCGCGGTGGTGCAGCAGCGAGAGCACCGCCTTGTGCACGGTGGCGACGACCGCGCCGTCGTGCTCGATGTCGAGGCTGTCGGTGAAGCTGAGGAACCGCTTGCGGATGGTGGCCAAGATGGCGCCCGAGGCGTCCTTGAGCTCGAAGGTCTCGCGCAGCCGCAGCGCCTTGCCGTCAACCAGGAAGACCTTGTTGTCCCGGTCGTCGGTGACCCAGAAGTCGTCGGTGATGGAGAAGAGCCGTTCCCGTACGAGATAGCGCATACCGGTGAGGCTATCCCCGTTCGGCCCGGTGCTGATCCAGACGGTGCTGGTCCCAGCGCTCGGTGACCTCGGAGAGCTCCTTGGAGACGAACTCGAGGAAGTCCGCCTGCTCGGCCAGCCGCTCGCCGGCCGGGCTTTCCGGTCCGACCAGGTCGATGCCCTCCCGGACCAGCGCGGTCCACCGGGCCATCACCTGGTCACGTTGCCGGATCAGGCTGTCCCACATGCTGCCGGGCATCCGGTAGTAGTCCCGGCGCGAGCCCGGCATCCGCTCCTTGTGCACCAGGTTCAGCTGGATCAGGTACCGTACCGCGCCGGACACGGCCGCCGGGCTGATCCGCAGCACCTCGGCTAGGTCGGCGGCGCTCAGGCGGCCGGAGTCGGCCACCAGCAGGGCGACGAAGACGCGGGCCGGCATGGGCGGGAAGCCCGCGGCCACCAGGACCGCGGCGAACCGTTCGGTGTAACCGAACAGCGGGTCGTCGGGCGCCGGGGCCTGCGACGCCGGGGCCTGCGACGACGGGGCCTGCGACGCCGGGGCCTGCGACGCCGGGGCCTGCTCGGGGGCATCGGGCACGGTACTCACTCACCTCCGCGAGAAGAATATCGTATTCCTAAGATTCATAATTTAGTGAAAGTTGTGTAAGGTGAAGGCGTGGACGTGAACGCCATCGAGGTAGCGGGGCTGCGCAAGTCGTTCGGCCGGACGACGGCGCTGGCCGGTCTTGACCTCGGCGTCCGCCGCGGTGAGGTGCACGCCTTCCTCGGACCGAACGGCGCCGGCAAGACCACCACCATCCGCATCCTGCTCGGGCTGCTGCGCCGCGACGGCGGCGAGGCCCGCCTGCTCGGCGGCGACCCGTGGCGGGACGCCACCGCGTTGCACACAAGGCTGGCCTATGTGCCCGGCGACGTGACCCTGTGGCCGGGCCTGACCGGCGGCGAGATCATCGACCTGCTGGCCCGGCTGCGCGGGACGGGAGCGGCGGGCGACCCCAAGCGCAGGCAGCAGCTGATCGAGCGGTTCGACCTGGACCCGGCGAAGAAGGCCCGCGCCTATTCCAAGGGCAACCGGCAGAAGGTGGCGCTGATCGCCGCCCTGGCCAGCGACGCCGAGCTGCTGATCCTGGACGAGCCGACGTCCGGGCTCGACCCGCTGATGGAGGCGGTCTTCCGCGAGTGCGTCGTGGACGAACGGCGGCGCGGCCGCACCGTGCTGCTGTCCAGCCACATCCTGGCCGAGGCGGAGGCGCTGGCCGACCGGGTCACGATCATCCGCGACGGCCGGACGGCCGAGACCGGCACGCTGGCCGAGCTGCGGCACCTCACCCGGACCACGGTCGACGCCGAACTGGCCGCCCCGGCCCGCCTCGACGACCTGTCCGGCGTGCACGACGCGAAGGCTGACGGCACGCACCTGCGCTGCCAGGTGGATCACGCCGCCCTGAACGAGGTCCTCACCCGGCTGACCCAGGCGGGGGTGGTGGCGCTCACCTGCCGTCCTCCCACGCTCGAGGAACTCTTCCTGCGTCATTATTCAGATTCGAACGAACGAAGTGGGCCGGGAGCACCCCGATGACCGTTCCCGCCCTCGCCGGTACGGGCGCCCTGGCCAAGCTCGCCTTCCGCCGGGACCGGATCATGCTGCCCGGCTGGGTCTACGTGATCACCGCGCTGATCGCCAGCAACTCCTGGAGCCTGAGCAAGCTGTACTCTACCGCCGCCGCCCGCGCGGACCTGGCCGGCAGCGGCGGGCAGAACCCGGCCCTGGTCTTCCTGTACGGCCGGCTGTCCGGCGATTCCCTCGGCGCGATCAGCGCCTGGCGGTACGGGGTGTGGGCGGCCATCGCGGCCGCCCTGATGAGCGTGTTCCTCGTGGTCAGGCACACCCGGGCCGACGAGGAGGCCGGCCGGGGCGAGCTGGTGGGCGCGGCGGCGGTGGGCCGGCTGGCCCCGCTGACCGCCGCCCTGGCCGTGGCGGCGGCGGCCAACGCGGTGCTGACCGTGCTGCTGCTCGCGGCGCTGGTCTTCCTCGGCCTGCCCGCCGCCGGCTCGGCTGTCTTCGCGCTGGTCATCACCACCTGCGGGCTGGCCTTGGCGGCGCTGGCGGCGGTGGCCGCGCAGCTCGCCGCGAGCGCCCGCGCGGCCCGCGGGATCGCGATCGGCGTGCTCGGCGCGGCGTACCTGCTCCGGGCCGTGGGCGACGCGGCCGGGCCCAGCGGGCCGGGCTGGCTGACCTGGCTGTCCCCGCTGGGCTGGACCGAACTGGCCCGGCCGTACACCGCGGACCGGTGGTGGATCCTGGCCCTGCCGCTGGCACTGACGGCGGCCGCCACCGCCGCCGCGTACACGCTGGCCGTGCTGCGCGACCACGGCGCCGGGCTGCTGCCGGACCGGCCCGGACCGGCCGGAGCGCCGGCCTGGCTGCGCGGCCCGCGCTGGTGGCCGACACTGGGCCTGGCCTGGCAGCAGCAGCGGGGGACGCTGGCCGGCTGGGCGGCTGGCTTCGCGTTCACCTTCGCCGCCAGCGGGGCGGCCGCGAAGGGCATCGGCTCCCTGCTCGGCGGCAGCGCGCAGCTCAGGCAGGCCTTCACCCGCCTCGGCGGGCAAGCCGGGATCACCGACGCCTACCTGGCCGCGATCATGTCGCTGGCCGGGCTGGCCGCCGCGGCCTACGCCACCTCGGCGGTGCTGCGGCTGCGGGCCGAGGAGAGCACCGGACGGGCCGAGCCGCTGCTGGCGGCGGCGGCCGGGCGGATCAGGTGGGTGCTCGGCCATGTGGCCGTGGCCGTGGCCGGAGCGGCGCTGCTGCTCGCGGTCGCGGGGGTGGCGGCCGGGCTCGGCTACGGCCTGCGCACCGGATCGCCCGGTCCCGAGGTCACCCGGCTGCTCGGCGCGGCCCTGGTCCAGCTGCCCGCGGCGCTGACCGTGGCCGGGGCGGCGGTGGCGCTGTTCGGGCTGGCGCCGCGGGCCTGCGTGGCCGGGGCCTGGTCGGTGCTCGCGGTGGTGGTCGTGATCGTGCTGTTCGGGCAGGTCCTGCGGCTGTCCGGCTGGCTGACCGGGATCTCGCCGTTCGCCCACGTGCCGAAGCTCCCCGGCGCCGCCGTCACGCTGTCCACCACCGGCGCTCCGCTGCTCTGGCTGGGCCTGGCCGCCCTGGCCCTCACCGCGGGCGGCCTGGCCGGGCTGCGCCGCCGTGACATCGGCTGACCGCCGGTCAACCCGGGCAGTAACAGCTTCGTAAGTCAACCTGACCACTTGCTGAAGGTTGCTTCAGTACATTGAGGGGTCGAGCCGATTTCTTACTTTATGTACACCGAGGAGTAACACAGTGCGGATTGCCCGGTACGCCGGCCAGCGCCTGGTCGCGGCCGCCCTCGCTGGTACGGCCATCATGGGCACCGCCACGGCGTGCTCCTCCGCGGGCTCAGCCGCTCAGAACGGGCCGGCCACGTCGTCCGCCTCGGCCACGACCGGCAGCACGGCCTCGGCCAGTGCCCAGGGGGGCGCGCTGACCGGGCTGAGCGCCGACCAGATCGCCAGCCGCGCCATCGCGGACTTCAAGACGGTGTCGTCGGTCCACGTCAACGGGTCGGTGAAGTCTTCCGGGCAGAACATCTCGCTGAACCTCACCCTCGGCTCCCAGGGCTGCACCGGCACGATGGGGATCAGCGGCGAGGGCTCGTTCGTGCTGCTGAAGATCGGCAACACGCTCTGGATCAAGCCGGATGACATGTTCTGGAAGAAGGCCGCGGGCAGCGCCGGCTCCGCGGTGACCGACCTGCTGTCCGGGAAGTACATCAAGCCGAGTTCCTCGGGCTCCAGCCTGGCCTCGATCGGTGACCTGTGCAATCCGGCCCAGTTCGCCAAGTCGTTCGGCGGCGACATGATCGGCATGGTCAAGGGCACCACCACGACCATCTCGGGCCAGGCCGCGCTGCAGATCAAAGACAGCGGCGATCCGGCCAGCGCCTACGTCACGGAGTCGGCCAAGCCCGAGTTCCTCCGCCTCGACGGCGGCGGCAGCAACGGGAAGCTCGACTTCACCCAGTACAACGCCCCCCTGAACCTCACCCCGCCGCCGGCCTCCAAGGTCCTGGACGGCGCCAAGTACGGCTTCTGACCGTTGGGCCGCTCCGCCGCCAGGAACCCCTGAACCCAGGTATCGCACTTTGCATACAGTCGCCGATAAACTGGCCCTGTATCCTAGCGAACCGTTCAGGAGGGGAATTATGTCCCAGGGGGGGACGATGGCGGCCATGATCCGGCCCTTGCAAAGGCCGGTGCCGCTACGGCAATCCGTCTATGACGCGCTGATCGACTTGATCGTCGGTGGTGAGCTGCCGCCCGGGCAGCACATGGTCGAGACCGACCTGGCCCGCCAGCTCGGCGTCAGCAGGCAGCCGATCCGCGAGGCGCTGCACCGCATGGAGGCCGAGGGCTGGGTCGACCTGCGGCCCAGTCAGGGCGCCTTCGTGCACGTGCCGACCGACACGGAGGTGGACAACCTGCTGGACGTCCGCGTGCTGCTCGAGGCCGAGACGGCCAGGCTCGCGGCGACCTTGCCGCCGGGCGCGGCCAAGACGGCGCCGCTGGCGCGGCTCAGGGAGATCTGCGCCGACGGGCAGGCGGCGGCCGAGGCCAACGACTTCGCCACCGCCGTAACCGTCAACAACTCCTTTCACGCCGAGATCGCGATCATCTGCGGCAACGCGGTGCTGGCCGAGCTGGCCCACATCGTCGGCCGCCGGGTGCAGTGGTACTACCGGATGGTGGCCCCGGAGCGGGGGCACGGTTCGTGGGACGAGCACCTGGAGCTGATCGAGGCGATCGAGACCGGTGACGCCGAGCTGGCCCAGGAGGTGGCGCGCAAGCACACCGAGCGGACCCGCGAGGCCTATCACCGCCCGAGGTAAACGTGATTGCGGCACCCTGCCCACCTATGCGGCAGGGTGCCGTAATCATGTGCTCGCTGGGCGGCCGGGGCGGGTGGCCCGCCTCGTTCGTTCCGGAGATCTTTTGGGTGTTTGGGTGTATACCGTCTGAGGTTCGCCCGGTTCCTCCGGGTATGCGGCAATGATACTCAGGGTCAAATGATGCTCACTCAGGGCAATTAGACCGGGCGCGACTTGCCCTAAAGCCCGGAATGCATCATGCCGGCCGGGCCCGCGCAGTAGCGTGTGTCTTCGGATCGTGACCTGACGCCCGGCAAATCATCCAAGTAGGTAGCAGAGTGTCTCGTTTGTCGCGATGATGCTGTAGATCATTGACCTGCTGGACGACAGACAGGGGAGTGACCCGGTTTATGAGGAGCGGTTCGCCAGCTCAGGATGACGGCAACTGGCCGTCGCCGCAGCGGCCCCATTTCGACGGGGCCACGGGCAACCCGGCCCGGTACGGATCGGGGGCGAGGAGCGAACCGCAGGACGTTACGGGAAACTCAGGGGCCGGCCGGCGCGACGCGCAGTACGGGCCCGAGATCTCCTGGCCGTACGGCTTCCGCCCGCTGGACTCCGAGTCGCGGGAAGTGCTCGAATCCGCGTACGGCCCGGATCCGCTGAACACCGGGTCTGCTGGGTCGCGGAACCCTGGCTACGGCGCCGGTTCTGTGTACCAGCCGCAGGCTCCGGACGACTACGGTGACCCGGGCTACTCCGACCCGTCCTACGACGGCCCCGCGTATGGTGGCCCCGCGTACGGTGGCACCGCTTACCCCGGCCGGTCCGGGTCCGCTCCTGCTTCCGGTTCCGGCGGGTTCGGGGCATCGCGGGGCTCCGGCGACAGCCGCCGGCCGTCCGGTGGTGGCGTTCCCGGGTACCAGCTCCCGGAAGCACCCCGGGTTCAGGAAAGCCCGCGGACCGGTTATCAGGCCCCGGCGTCTGGCGACGGCATCTGGCCGGTGACCGGCGCCCAGCAGGCGCTTCCCGACACCCAGGCGCGGCCCTCGGCGGGCGGCAGGCACGGTTACCCGCGGGCGGACCAGCCGGGCTACCCGGAGCAGTGGTACGACAACCCGCGCCTGGACGACCGGGCCCTGGACGACCGGCGTCCGTCCCGGTCACCCGACCCGCGGCTCGACGGCATCACCTACGGCGAGCTGCGCTACGACGACACGGGCAGCTTCGCCGCCGCGGATTCCGACCGCGAGGCCGAGCCGGCCCCGGAAGGCCTCGACGACGACTCCTGGTACCAGGAACTGCGGCGCAGCGCCCCGGCGTACCCGCAGAACCCGCCCGGCCCCGTGCCCGGCAGCCCCGGCAGCGGCCCGCAGCGGCGGATGGATCCGCCGCGCCCCAGCTTCGGCTCGCCGTCCGGCGGCTATCCGCAGGCGCCGGACCGCGCGCCCGGCTCCGGCCAGCCCCGCTGGGACGGCCCCGGCCGGCCCCAGATGAGTGCAGGGCTGAGTACAGGGCCGAACGCGAGCCGCCCGGCCGGACGCGGTGCCCAGGCACCCCAGGTCCCGCCAGGCCCGGCCGCCCCCGGCAGTGCGGCTCCGATCGGCGGCTTCCTCAGCGCCCCGCCGGCTTCGGTCGGCCTGCTCACCCCGCCCACGGGTACCCGGGTGGACGCCCTGCGGGACGGCGGCGCCAGCCCGGTGACCCACGCCGCGCCAGCGGCTCCAGCCCCGGCTCACGCGGCACCGGCCCCGGGGGCACCGGCCCGCCCGGCGGCGAAGGCCCCGAGCGCAGCCCGGCCCGCCGGGGTACGGCCCGGCCACGGCATGGACGGCCCGTCGATCACCAGCTCGTGGCCGGCCCAGCCCGGCACCGACGACCTCGAGTCGTACGACGACTTCTGGCGGGACGACGAGGACGAGGAGTACACCGGCCTGTTCGGGGACCGGGAAGCCGAGTTCAAGCGGGCCGCCGCCAAGCAGGCCGCCGCGGCCAAGCGCCAGACCGGCCGCCGCCGCGGACGCAGCAGCGACCACCGGCTCTGGCTCGGCCTGGGCGCCGTGGTCGTGGTGGCCGCGGCCTCGATCGGCGGCATCGTCAAGTTCGAGTTCGGCTCGCACCCCAGCGGCCCCGCGCACGAGCTGGCTACTCCGGCCAAGATCGGCGACTACACCCGCACGAAGGACCTCGAGCACCAGGCCGACGTGAACGCCCTGAAGGAAAAGCTCATCAAGGCGAGCAACGGGCAGGCCAGCAACGTCGTGACGGCGGTCTACGAGTCGGGGAACTCCGCGGCCGGCAACGACACGCAGATCGTCATGTTCGTCGGCGCCCACCTGGCCAACGCCGACCCGGACGCCGCCATCGCCGCTTTCGAGCAGAAGTACAAGGGGGCCGAGGTCGTCAACGCGGGCCCCGGCGGCGGCAAGGCCGTGTGCCTGCAGGCTGGCACCGCCGAGGCCCAGTGCGCCTGGTTCGACAACGACAGCATGGGTTTCGTCGCCTCGCCCTCGCTGGACGCCGCCGCGCTGGCCAAGGAAATGCAGGCGATGCGCCCGTCGGTGGAGATCAAGGCGGCCAAGAGCTAGTCCTCGCCCGGTTCGCGGCGGGGGGCGTTCGCGGCTAGTGCCTTGGTGATGGCCTGCCTGATCCACCAGGTGGCGTACGTGGCGAACGCGTAGCCCCTGGTGGAGTCGAACTTCTCCACCGCCCGGATCAGGCCCAGGTTGCCCTCCTGGACCAGGTCCGTGAACGGCACCCCGCGCCCGCTGTACCGCTTGGCCAGCGACACCACCAGCCGCAGGTTCGCCTCCAGCAGGCGGTTCCTGGCCCGGCCGCCGAGCTCGGCGGTCCACTCCAGGTCGACCCGCTCGCCCGCGGGCAGGCGGTCGCCGTCGGCGGCCAGCTTCGCCTCGGCCAGCTTCGCCTCGGCCGTCAGCCCGGCTTGGATCTGCCGGGCCAGTTCGGCCTCCTGCTCGCGGCTGAGCCCCGGCACCTGGCTGATCTTCTTCAGGTAGTCCCGGAGCGCGTCGTCATCCGCGGGCTCGCCGGCCGGCGGACCGGCCTGGTCGCTAGGTGGCTCGCTCATTTCTTCCCTCGTTTCGTTCCTGCCCTGTTCGGTGAGCCAGGCCAGGAACCGGGCCCGGCCGGCGGCGGCGTCGTAGCCGGCGGCGTACCGCTGCGCGAGGTACTCGCCGAGCTGGGGGTGGAAGTCCGCCACGAACAGGTCCCAGTGGTCCTGGCGCGGGCCCGCCGGGCCGGTCACGACGCGGCTCCCCGCTGGCCGAACGGGTAGTACCGATCCAGCCCGGCGACCAGCTTGCCCCGCGCCGCGTGCAGGTGAGCGTGCACGGTGCCCTCGGCGACGCCGAGGGCGGCGGCGATCTCCGCCGCCCGCATCCGGTCCTGCCAGCGCATCAAGGCACACGCCCGCTGCCGCGGCGGCAGCCCCTCGATGATCTCCCTGGCCCGTTCCAGCGCGATCGCGTTCAGCGCCTCGGCCGCGGTATCGGCCGTGGTGGCCTGGTACCTGGCCTGGATGTCGGGCTGGCGGCGGCGGAACGCCTCCTCGCGGCGGAACTCGCTGACGTCCTTGTTGGCCAGCGTGCCGAGCAGCCAGGCCCGTTGCCGGCCGCCGGGGTGCGCGCGCAACGTGTCCCAGGCTCGCGCGGCGGCCTCGAACGTGTCCTGGACCAGGTCCGCGGCCAGTTCGCGGTTGCCCCGGGTGCGCACGCACGCGTGGCCGAACAGCCACCGGTCGTGCGCCGCGAAGAAGTCGCTCAGCTCGGCGACGTGGCGGGGCGCGAGCCGGAACTCGCCGCTATCGTCCATGCCGTACCTCTGCCGGTGCGCGCCTCATGCCTAAGTAGTCGCGTGGCGGGCGGGAAACCTTTAGCCGGCCCGTTCTGACCGTGTGCTCAGCTGCCCTGCTTGCGGGACCGGAAACGCCTGCGCAGGGACAGCCGGGTCACGGTGAGCAGGACGGCGACCGCCAGCGCGATGAGCCCCGCGATCTGGCCGGTCAGCCCCGGCTGGACGAACGCGATGGCCGAGGAGCCGGTGGTCGGCGCCGCGTTCTTCCGGTCCGAGCCGTTGCCCGGCAACGGGCTGGGCGTGGCGCCTGGGTTGATCGCGGGGAACAGCCCCGAGGCGTTGCCCGCGCCGATGAGCGAGCTCGAGACGCTGTTGAGGTTCGGGACCGGCCCGAGCGGCAGCGTCGTGCCCGGGGACGCGGGCGGAGTGCTCCCCGTCGAGGGGGCGCTCGCCGCGGCCGCGGCGGCGGTCACGGCGACGGTCACGGTCGCCGTCGGCGGCGACCACTTGGCCGTGGTCGTGACGCTGGCGGTGGCGGTCAGCTTCACCGAGGTGACCGAAGTGGCGTCGGACGCGACCGGGATCTGCGCGTCCGCGGTCACCGACTGCTTATCGGAGACGGCGCCGACCGGGCACTTAGCCTTCCCGTTGGCGTCGCCGCAGCCGCCGGTGAAGACGGGCTTCTGGTTGGACGGCCGGGAGGTCAGGGCCACGGTCACGCCGGAGACGGAGCCGGCGCCGCCGTCCTTGGTCGAGACCTGCACGGTGTAGACCGCCGACTGGCCGCGCGCCACGCTGGCCTGCCCGCGCTTGACGGTCACGCACAGCTCGCCCGGGCTGTCGCTCGGGCTGTCGCTCGGGCTCGGGGACGCGCTGGTACTCGGGCTTGAGCTCGGGCTCGGGCTCGGGCTTGAGCTCGGGCTCGCGGCGATGGCGGCGTCCAGGGTGGCGCTCGGGCTTGTGGTCGCCGAGGCACTGGCGGTGGCCGACGGGGAGCTTGTGCCTGACGGGGAGCTTGTGCCTGACGGTGAGCTCGGGCTCGACGGGGAGCTTGTGCCTGACGGTGAGCTCGGGCTCGACGGGGAGCTTGTCCCGGTGGGCGAGACCGTTCCCGCGGCCGGGGATGACGACGAGGTGGACGGTGACGGCGAGGGCGACGTCGGGTGCGAACCGGACGCCGGGGCGGTCGGCGAAGCGGAGGTCGACGACGAGGACGGTGAGGGCGACGGGCTCGACGACTTCTTGGGCGGATGCGGGGTCAGGCTGGGGCTCGGGGTGGCGGTGGCCGGGTCCGAGTCCGGCAGCGCCACGCAGGAAGTATCGGTATCCGAGCTAGCGTCCTTACTGGGGCTCGCGCTGGGGCTGGCGCTCTTGCTGGGGCTGGGGCTGCTGGAGCTGCTGGTACTGGGGCTCGGCGAGGCCGCGCCGAGCTTCGCCCCGCTCGCCCGGGCGGTGGCCGGCAGCCCGGCCAGGACGCCGACAGTCAGGGAACCTCCCGCCAGCACGCTCAGTACCGCTGCCCGCAGGTGCGCCAGACGCATGAAGAAGACCGCCCTGTCTTCGCTACTCATCGAGGTAACTGTGTGCTCTTCGTGTGATTCGGAGGCGACTCGGTGACGGATGGGTATGGATACTCATATCCGGTGTCCGACGAGTTATGCGTCCGGCCCCCTTCCCGATCACGGTGCCGTCTCCTTGATCACGGGCAGGCCGCCCTGGCGGTTCGACGGCCTGTCCAGCGGATGGGACGCGCGCAGGCCCCCGTTCGGTTCCGCTTACCGGCCGAAAAGTTCACAAACTTGGTCACGGAGATAGGAGCCGTCACCGTCCCGTTCGCCAGAACTTTTCCGCGGAAAATTTTTGCGCGACGGCGCGACGGCGCGACGGCGCGCCCGTGCGGGCGCGGGCGCGCGGGTGACGAACGGTGCTACCGGGTGGCCAGCGGGTCCTGGCGCCTGCCCCCGGCCGACGCGGCCGGCGCGGCCGGGGCGGGGACCGGGTCGGCGGTGTAGTCGCCGGGCTTGGTCTCGTCGTAACCGTCCTGCACCCCGGCCTTGCGGAAGATCACGGTGAACACGGCCGAGACGGCCACGTTGAGGACGAGCGCGACGACCGCGATGTAGGTGATGTGCCCGAACACCGAGGTGGAGGAGGTGGCGAAGTGCGCCTGCACGGCGCTGGAGGTGCGGTACGCCTCGACGGTGCCGTAGGTCATGGCCACGGCCCAGCCGGCGCACAGCGCGTAGCGGTGGAACCAGCGCGTGTACAGGCCGATCACTACGGCCGGGAAGGTCTGCAGGATCCAGATCCCGCCGAGCAGCTGCAGGTTGATCGAGAAGGTCTTGTTCAGCTCCAGGACGAAGCCGAGCGCGCCGATCTTCATGACCAGCGAGGCGATCCGGGCCACCCGGGTCTCCTCGGCGGCCGAGGCGTAGGGCCGGATGAGCTCCTTGTAGATGGTGCGGGTGAACAGGTTGGCCGCCGCGATCGACATGACCGCCGCCGGGACGAGCGCCCCGATGACGATGGCGGCGTCGCCGATGCCCGCGAACCAGCTCGGGAACATGTGCTCGAACAGCAGCGGCACGGACAGCTGGGGGTTGTTGCCGTGGGCCTTGACGCCGGCGTTCACCGCCGGCACCGCCCGGGCCAGATAGCCGAAGAGCGCGATCAGGCCGAGCACGAGCGTGTAAGCGGGCAGCATGGCCGCCTGCCGCCTGATCACGTCGCGGCGCTTGGCCGCGAACACCCCGGTGACCGCGTGCGGGTAGACGAACAAGGCCAGGGCCGAACCCAGGGCCAGGCTGGCGTAGGCCCACTCGCCGGCCGGCATGACCACGAGAGCGCCGAACGGCTTTCCCGTCGCCGGATTCTTCGAGCTCAAGTGGGCCTGGGCCACACCGAAGACGTGGCTCCAGCCGCCGAGACGCCCCGGGATATAGAGGATCGCGACGATGACCGTCACGTAGATCAGCGTGTCCTTGACGAACGCGATCAGGGCCGGCGCGCGCAGCCCGGCCAGGTACGTGTAGACGGCCACCACCGCGAAGGCGATGATCAGCGGCAGGTCCCTGGTGAAGGCGTTGCCGGTGCCGCCGATCCCCATCACCGTCAGCACCGCCTCGATGCCGACGAGCTGCAGCGCGATGTAGGGCATGGTGGCGAGGATCCCGGTCAGGGCGACCGCCAGGCCCAGGCCCTGCGAGCCGAACCGGCCCCGGGCGAACTCGCCGGGGCTGACATACCCGCGCGCCCGGGCCACCGACCACAGCCGCGGCCCGAAGATGAACACGATCGGGAAGACCATGATCGTGTAGGACAGCGCGTAGAACCCGGCCGCGCCGGTCGCGTAGACCAGCGCGGGCACGGCGATAAACGTGTACGCGGTATAGATGTCACCGCCGAGCAGGAACCAGCTGACGAACGTGCCGAACCCGCGGCCGCCCAGACCCCACTCGTTCAGGTGCATCGGATCCTCGGCCGGGCGCCACCGGGCCGAGGCGAAGCCGATACAGGTGACGAGCAGGAACGAGACGATCAAGATGACGAACGTCACCCAGTTCACGTGGCTCATCGCCGTGCCCCCCTGGCGCTGGGTTGGGCGGTGGCACCGCGGCGTGGCTTGGTTCGCAGCAGCAAGTAGCAGATCCAGCACAGGAAGGAGGTCACCGGGACCAGGATGAGCTGGTACCAGTAGAAGAAGGGGAAGCCGCCCAGCTGGGGCTGGGTGCGCGCGAAGATGGGAACCCACAGCGAGCCCATGATCGCGATGGTCAGCATGATCGCGACCATGGCCAGCGTGGACGGACGCTTGGCCGACTTGGCGGGACTCTTGGCCGGGGGAGCGGGCGGGGCCATCGCAGCCTCTCAGGGGTGACGCGCGTGCTCGCCGACCCGGCTTACCGCACGCGAAAAGGGATCGCACTCGAATGCGCTCCCTATCGTGCCGTATTTCTCACCAGGTGATGAGGCTTTTCGGTCATTGGCGGTATATGCAAGTATTTGACGGCATGGTCTACGGACAATCTGATTGTCCGGATCCGGTCCTGCGCATCAGGCCAGGCGGAGCACCCACCGGTGCCAGGCGCATAGCCTTCAGTTTTTCCGTCATTCCCTGCTGGGATTTCTGGACAGCCGGCCGCACGCGTATCGCCGGAAAGGGCGGAGATGTCACGGATGAAACCTGGTTTCTCAGCTGGGTACCCTACGCACTCCCGCACGCTCACAACCCGCTGGTCACGAACTGGGGGAATTTTCCGTCCGGCGTCAACGGAGTAGCCAACCCGTTCCCGGCCTCGGCCGACGCCACCCCCATGCTGTGGCAGATCGCCGCTGACATGCGCTTCAGATCCCCCGGCCCTGGTCATGCCCTTCTTCGCGTGGCTGCTCGGCCGGCCGCCCGACACCCGGTCCGGCGGCATCAGCGCCTGGTACGGCCGGCTGCCCGGCTGCTGAGTACCGTTTCTCGTTCAGTGGCCGGTTCGGCGGCGCGCTTCGGCCAGTTCCCGCCGCCAGCCGGCGTTGGCCGGATCCAGTTCTGTCAGCTGCTCGAAGACGGCCTGATACCTGATGAAGGCGTGCCCGGCGCGCGGGTCGCCAAGCTCCTGCGCCACGTCTCCGAACCGGCAGTACGCCAGCCCGAGTTCCTCCAGCCAGTCGGTATCGTCAGGATCCAGGTCAGCCAGCTGCTGGAAGATGGCCAGGGCCTGGGTGCAGGCATGCAGCGCGGCGGCCAGGTCGCCGCGATCCTGGGCTACGTCGCCGATCTGGCTCCACGTGGTGGCCAGGTCCTGCTGCCGGTCGCTGTCGTCGGGGTCCTGCTGGGCCAGCCGCTGGGAGATGGCGAGGTCCTGTTCGAAGGCATGGTTGGCGGCGATGAGGTCGCCGCGCTGCTGCGCGATCGTGCCCAGCTGGTTCCAGGCGGTCGCCAGGTCCCGCTGCCGGCCGGTGTCGTCGGGGTTCAGCTGGGCCAGCCGCTGGGAGATGGCCAGGTCCTGTGCGTAGGCCTGCTCGGCGGCGGCCAGATCGCCACAGTCCTGCGCGACGCCACCGACCTGGTTCCAGGCGACAGCCAGGTCCCGCTGCCGCTCGGCGTCGGTGAGGTCGCGCTGGGCCAGCCGCTGGGCAATGGCCAGCACCTGCTCGTAGCAGTGCTGGGCGGTGTCGAGGTCGCCTTGTTCCTGAGCCAGGTCGCCGAGCTGGGTGCAGGTGACCGACAGATCCTCTTGCCAGCCGATGTTGGCCGGATCCAGCTGGACGAGGCGCTCGGTGATGGCCCGGTCCTGGGCGAAGGCGTGCTGCGCCCGGGCGAGGTCGCCGCGACCCTGCGCGACGGTGCCGAGCTGGTTGTACGCGACGGCCAGGTCCCGCTGCCAGCTGGAGTTGGCCGGGTCGAGCCCGGCTAGCTGCTCCATGATGGTCGCGTCACGGGTGAAGGCATGCTGCGCGTCGGCGAGGTCGCCGCACTCGAGCGCCGCCCGGCCGACCCAGTAGCACGCCTGCCCCAGGCCGTACTGCCAGTCGCTGTTGGCCGGATCCAGCCTAGTCAGCCGCTCGAAGATGGTCAGGTTGCGGCCGAAGGCCTCATCGGCCGCGTCGAGGTCCTCGCGCTCGAGCGCGAGATCGCCCAGCTGGTAGTACGCGATCGCCAGCTCGCGCTGCCGGGTCGTGTCGTCAGGGTGCAGCCGGGCCAGCTGTTCGCAGATGGCCCGGTCCCGCGCGAAGGCCTGTCCGGCCGCGTCGAGGTCACCGCGTTGCTGCGCCACGTCGCCCAGCTGGCTCCAGGCCTGTCCCAGCTCCTGCTGCCAGTCGGCGTTGGCGGGGTCAAGACCGGCCAGCCGCTCGGCGGTGACCAGCGCCTGCCGGTACGAGCGCTCGGCCGCGTCGAGGTCACCGCGTTCCCTGGCGATGCCGCCGACGCTGCCGTGGGCCAGGCCGAGCAGCCGCTGCCAGCCGGTATCGGCGGGATTCAGCATCGCCATCCGCTCGCAGATGGCCAGACACTGGGCAACGGCCTGCCCGGCGGCGTCGAGGTCACCCCGTTGCTCGACCAAGTCGCCGAGCTGGCTGTAGGCACGAGCGAGCGCCTGCTGCCGGCCCGCGTCAGCGGGATCGGCCTGCGCCAGTTGCTGTGAGATCGTCAGCGCCTGCCGGTACGCATGCTCGGCCGCGGTCAGGTCGCCGCGCGCCTGCACGACATCACCGACGAGCGACTGCGCCTCGGCGACAAGCCCGGGCTCGCCGGCCGCTTCGGCTGCCTTGAAGAGCTCATGCGCCTCGTCGCCGAGGCTGGTAGCCCCGGCCACGCCGACCCGGCACCGGGCCGCGATGAGCCGCGCCCATATCTGGGCCCGACCCTGCAGCAGGCTGGCACTGTCGAGTTCGGCCAGAGCTTTCGCGAGGGCCATCAGGTCCTCCTGGCGTGACTCGGCCGTCCAGCGGCGGTTCAGCTCCGCCAGCCCGGCGGCGCCCTGCTCCGCGTCCGCCGCCAGCAGATGGTAGATCCGCTCGATCTGGCCTGCTGGCCGCGTATCCGCGGCCAGCCAGCGTGCCATCCGGCCGCTCAGCTCGAGGAACCGCGCCCGATCCGTTCCGGCCAGGCGTTTCCTGATGGCCAGCCGGCTGGCGTCCGCCACGCGTCCGGCGTCAGCCCCCTGTTCCGGGCAAGGCTCGATGACGGGCAGCATCTTCAGGCGAGCCCACTGGCCGGACCCTAGCAGGCCCGAGTCGTCGATCAGCGCGGTCAGGACGGCGGCGTCACACCAGTGCGGGACGGCCGCTGCCTCCAGAGCCGAGCGCAGGGCTCCGCGGTCGGCATCGGAGTCGCCTGGAAAGGCCTGATCCACGGTGGCCAGGGAGAGTGCAGCGGGATCACCCGACTCGACCGGCTGCTCAGTGTGATCCACTGCCTGGCCTCCAGAACATCTCGGACCGCGAGGGGGGTGCAGCAGGACAATACCGCCGTCGGAGATCTTCGTGACGGGATGGATGGGAACGGCGGACGGGTCGCTCGATATGCCGTCACCAGGACGCCTGGAGTACGGTAAGCTCTCCTACGCCGGTAGGGGATCGGTCTCGTGCCAGCGGCGACTTGATCAGCGGAAGTAGCTGTCAGACGGCAGCCTTCCAGGTCAGACAACTCAAGATAGGCCCCGTTAGCTCAGTCGGCAGAGCGTCTCCATGGTAAGGAGAAGGTCTACGGTTCGATTCCGTAACGGGGCTCCAGATGGTCTTCACGTTTGACCTGCGCTTATCTTCACGTTTGGGTCTGACATTTTCGTGCGCCCCCGCGTGTTCCCGGCTGGAGCCGGGTTCAGGGCTGGTTGGCTGGCCGTCGTGGCTGTTCCGGGGCAGCAGGTCGTGTTCTCCGTGCCGTGGTATGGGTGATCTGGGGTGTGCCGGTGATGGCTGCGGGTCGGGTGGCGGCGGGGTTATGGCGGTGCTGCGGCGGTCAGGCTGGCGAGGGTCTTGCGGCGGCGGCGGCGGGTTTTGGGGGGCAGGCCGGCCGCGGCGCGGCGGGCGTCGTCTTCCTGGCGGGCGTCCCAGGCGGTCAGGATGCGCTGGTTGCGGGCGGCGAGCAGGCAGGCGAGCCAGAGCGTGACCGGGGTGAGTCCCATGAGCCGGGTCCAGCCGCGGGCGATGTTGTTGGTGGCGGGGTCCTTGGCGGTGGAGAAGGTTCTCTCGGCGCCGGTGCGCCGGGCGTAAGACCGCCGGTGGGACTTGGAGGGGTAGTCGTGTTTCTGCCGGGTTTTGGCGGCTACGTCCGGAGTGACAGTGATGGTCTGCTGGGTGCAGCAGGCGGGCGGGTGCTCGGGCGGGGTGAGGATCTCGGGCCGGTTCCGGTCCAGCCGCAGTGATGCCGGGCGCAGCGGGCAGCGGATCTTGCCCATGGCCGCGGGGCAGGCGACGCGGTGATAGCCGTCGTCGTCGTCGCTGGTGATCCGGCCGAGCTTGTACCGGGCGGTCTCGGCGGTCTGCCGGTCGTGGGCATCGGCTTGTTCCGGGGTGGCGTCGCGGGCGAGCGGGCCGAGTTCCAGCAGCGTGGTGGGGGTGGCCGGGCAGTACAGGTTGCCGTTGGCGATGATGGCGCCGTGGTGGGTGCCGCGGGGTCCGCGGTCAGAGGGATGCAGGTCCTGGATGAGCTGGGCTCCGGATTGCCGGAGCGGGAGGGCCCAGGCGCCGGCGTCGCGGTGGGCGTAGCCGGAGTCGGCCAGGATGTCGCCGAGGCTGATGCCGGCGGCGGGCATCGCGGTGAGCACGGGGACCAGGGCGCGGGCCGGGTCGTGGCGGCAGGAGCACACGGTCATCCGCCGGGCCAGTTCGGGGACGGCCGGGCCGTGTTCCTCGCGCATCGTGGTGGCGGCGGAGGCGTAGTAGCCGAAGAACAGCTCGCTGTCCTGGCCGGGGCCGCCGCCGGAGCGGTGTCCCCAGGACGCTTCGGGGTCGGCGCAGTCGCGGGTGCCGCGGGACGGGGGGCGGGAGAAGGTTTCCACGTCGGTCCAGTCCACCGCCAGCGACGTGCTGGCGTCGGTGAACTGGCCGGGGATGGAGGCTTCGAGCAGGTCATCGCAGAGGCGCTGCAGCCGGGCGGAGGGCAGCCCGTCGGGGACGTCCTTGGCCAGGGCGTCCGCGACCAGGCCGAAGGTGCGCTCGGTCTGCCGGTAGGTGAGCAGGTGCGGCCCGGTCTTCCACCAGGTGAGGACGCCGAGCCGCCGCTGGTCGTCCTCGGGCAGGGTGGTCAGGGCCTGGTGGACGCGGGTGAGGTGGGCGGGCCGGTGGTCGGCCAGCACGGTCAGCATGCCCAGCAGCAGGGTCCGGACCCGCAGCTGGCGGGCGCGGACCCCGATGGGCAGCAGCAGCTCGATCCGCGGCGCGATGCCGGAGCGGTCGGTGATCTGTTCCAGGACGGGCAGCGGGATCATGACAGGCGGGCCGCGCCGAGCAGCCGGACCGCGTCGGCCTCGGCGGCGGGTTCCAGGGTGGCGAGCAGGTCGCCGAGCCGCTGGGAGCAGGTGATCCCGGCGGCGTGCATGAACGTGGCCAGCCCGAGCTGGTCCGCGACGCCGGTCAGCCAGGTGGCGCGCAGCCGGGAGGTGTCCAGCCGGGGCAGCCCGGTCCCGCCGGCCAGCGACCGGATCAGCGGGGTGGTGATGTTCCGCCGGCCCGGATCGGTCCCGCCGCAGATCAGCCCGGTCCCGGCGAACGCCGCCGCGGCCAGCAGCCGGTCCTGGTAGCGGGCCAGCACCGGCACCGTGCGCGGCCGGGTGCCGCCGCGGACGGTCACGATCACCCCGCCGGACCGGCAGGTCACGTCGGTGCCGTGCACGTCGCGCAGGTCGGCGCGGATCAGCCCGGCGCCGGCCCCCAGGCAGACCAGCCCGGCGGCCCGCATCCGCCGCGGCGGGGTGGGCTGGGCGTCCGCCAGGGCGAGATACCCGGCGATCTCCGCCGGGCTGTAGGGCTCCTTGGCATGTTCGCGGGGCAGCGGCAGGTCGGCCGGATACAGCTGCGGGACCACCTGGCGGCCGATGAACCGCAGGTTCGTGCGCAGTGTCCGCCGCGCCACGCCGGACAGGCCCGGCGCGCACCGGGTGAACCGCTCGGCCACCGAGGGGTGCAGCACCACCTCTGGCACCGGCTCCAGGCCGAGCGGGATCGCGTAACCGGCGAGCTTGCCTGCCGCCCAGAGCAGGTTCTTCGCCCGCTCCTTGCCCTCCGGCGCCAGCTGCCCGATCACGTCCCGGGCGAACGCCGCCGCCCGCGGCGACAGCGACGACGGCCGCCACTGCGCGATATACGCGGCCACCTCAGCATCTGCCGGCTCCATGAGGCCTCCCAGGCAGGAACTTTCCACAGTAAAATACTGTGGAAAGATGCCAGGCCCGCGGATCTGAGACGGTGTGTCGCATGGAACCCAGCCCAGCTCAGCTCGCGGCCCGCGACCGGATAACCGCTCAGCTCGCTCAGGCCGGCTTCGCCCTGCCCGGCACCCTCACCGTCCGCGCCTACGCCTGCGGCAAGCCGGGCTGCCGCTGCCACGCAGACCCGCCCCGCCTGCACGGGCCCTACGCCGAATG
>JBEKJP010000052.1:0-45630 GCA_050011155.1 Streptosporangiaceae bacterium | reverse complement strand
CGGCGCCTCGCCGGGACCTGATGAAGGCCAGCGTCTGGACGTTCTGGCTGACCAGGCGGCCGAGCAGGTCGGCTGCCTGCGCGGTGGCGGTGCGGCGCAGCCGGGCGCCCGCCGCTCCGCGCACGTCGGTCAGCGGCGGCTCCCACAGGGCGAAGGCCAGCGGACCGCGCGGTGAGCCGTCCTCGGTCACCTCCTCGGCGTCCAGGCCGGTCAGCAGCCGGGCGCAGACGCCCGGCGCGCCGACCGTGGCCGAGGCCAGCACGAAGACCGGGCGCTGCTGGTGCTGGCCAGGCGGGCCTGGCGGGGCGTGGTGCGCCACTACCCGGCGCAGCCGTCGCAGCACGTGCGCGACGTGGGAGCCGAAGACGCCCCGGTAGCCGTGGCACTCGTCGATGACGACCAGGCGCAGCCTGGCGAAGAACCCCGACCACCGGGCGTGCCCGGGCAGTAGGGCCCGGTGCAGCATGTCCGGCGTGGTCAGCAGGTACCTGGCGTGGCTGCGCGCCCAGGCCCGCTCGGCGTAGGTGGAGTCGCCGTCGAACGTGGCCGCCTGCACCCCGGGCAGTCCGAGCGCGCGGATCGACGCGAGCTGATCCGCGGCCAGGGCCTTGGTGGGGGTGATATAGAGCACAGTGTCACCCGCCAGCACCGAGGTGAGCGCGGGCAGCAGGTAGCCGAGCGACTTGCCGGACGCCGCGGCGGTGGAGATGATCACGTTCCGGCCGGCCTGCGCGTGGTCCGCGGCCTGGGCCTGGTGGCTCCACGGAGCGCGGATGCCGCGAGCCGCGAAGGCGCCGGTAACCTCGGCGGGAACCCAGGACGGCCAGGGCACTTCCCGGCCGGCCCGGGCCGGGATGTGCTCCACGTGTACCGGGCGGCCTGCCTGCGTCTGATCGAGCAGGATGCCCAGGGCACGGTTTTCGGCCTCGCTTCCGGGCGCGCGCGTAACGGGTCCGGCTGGGGGCAGGGGGGTGAGTGTGGACACAGCTATTTCAGTGTGACATCCTGCCCCGCGATGATCGGAGATTTTCCGTGTGTCGCCCCGTTGGGGGATGCCCGGAGGCATGATTTCGTATAGACATGACACCGGAGCGTGGTTGAATGCCGCAGAGGGTCACACCCTCGGCTCTGGTAGGTGAGCCCGCGCGCCAGGGCGGGACCCTGAGATGACGCCGTGGATGGCGCTGGAGGATTTGTGGATCTGAAGCTCGGTCACTACAACAAGGACGGCATCGAGATCGTCGACGTCGAGGGCGAAATCGACGTCTACACGGCGCCGCGGCTCCGCGAACTGCTTATCGATCTCGTCAACAAGAACAACTACCAGCTCGTCGTCAACATGGAGAAGGTCGAGTTCCTCGACTCAACCGGCCTCGGCGTGCTGGTCGGCGGGCTGAAGCGGGTGCGCGCGCACGACGGTTCCCTGGATCTCGTCTGCACGCAGGAGCGGATCCTCAAGATCTTCCGGATCACGGGGCTGACGAAGGTGTTCGGCATCCACAACACGGTCGATGACGCCATCGCGGCCAAGAAGCTCGACAAGTAATCCCGCCGGGCCCGACGACGAGCCTTCTGAAAGACATGCCCACCGTAGAAGTCACATTTACGCCGCTACCCGCGCACGTCCGCACGGCGCGCCTGGTCGCCACCGCCGTCGCGCGGCGTAGCCGGGTGGACGAAGCGTTGCTCGACGAGGTGCGCCTCGCCGTGGGCGAGGCCTGCTCGCGCGCCGTCGAGGCGCACCGGCGGTACTGCCCGGCCGAGCCGGTCAAGATCGAGATGACCGACCAGGGCGAGCGGTTCGTCGTCGTGGTGAGCGACCATGCCCCCACGGGCGGGGCCGCGTCGGCCGGAACCAATGGTCACAGCCACGACGCGGCCGCGGACGCGGTGGCCCTGGTCCAGGGGGCCGACGAGGCCGGCATCCCGGCCGGGTTCGGGTTGGCCGTGATCTCCGGCCTGGCCGACGACGTGCGCGTCACGTCCACCAGTTCGGGCGTGAGCGTCCGGATGAGCTGGCCGTCGGCCGCTCCGACCGGGTAGCCGGCCCACCACCCGCGAGGCCACCACAGCCGGCGGGCACGGCGTACCGCGCTGTGCCCGCCGGCTCCATATGTGGTCCCCCTGCTTTCCATCCCGTTCCAACGGGTTACACTGGCGTGTCGCCAGGATAACGAACTGGTCACGGAACGGTTAGGGATGGCGTGATGTTAGTGGTTCGGCGCGTGCGTGCGTAGACTCCCGCCCACTCGTTAGTCCCGATCGGCAACGTCTTCCGTTCGGAGTCCAGGAGGTCGAATGTTCAGGCATGTCTCTGCGCTGGCGGCGAACCCCGTCAGCGTGAGCGGCTCCAACCTGACCTGGGTCATCATCGTCGCCGTGGTCGGGCTGCTCGCGCTCGGCGTGGCCGGCGTGCTGGTGCGGGAAGTGCTCGCGGCCAGCCAGGGAACCCAGCGGATGCAGGAAATCTCGCGCGCCGTGCAGGAAGGCGCGGCGGCGTATCTGCGCCGGCAGTTCAGGACCCTCGGCATTTTCGTGGTCATCATCTTCTTCGTCCTGCTCGTGCTGCCGGCCGACGGTGACGGGGTGCGCTGGGGCCGCAGCATCTTCTTCCTGGTCGGCGCGTTTTTCTCGGCGCTCACCGGGTTCACCGGCATGTCGCTGTGCGTGCGCGGCAACGTCCGGGTGGCGGCCGCCGCCCGCGAGGGCGGTGAGCGGCTCGCGTTCCGGCTCGCGTTCCGCACCGGCGGCGTGGCCGGCATGTTCACCGTCGGCCTCGGCCTGTTCGGTGCCGCCATGGTGGTGATCTTCTACAAGGCCAACGCCCCCGAGGTCCTGGAGGGCTTCGGCTTCGGCGCCGCCCTGCTGGCCATGTTCATGAGGGTCGGCGGCGGCATCTACACCAAGGCCGCCGACGTGGGCGCGGACCTGGTCGGCAAGGTCGAGCAGGGCATCCCCGAGGACGACCCGCGCAACGCCGCCACCATCGCCGACAACGTCGGCGACAACGTCGGCGACTGCGCCGGCATGGCGGCGGACCTGTTCGAGTCCTACTCGGTCATGCTGGTCGCCTCGCTGATCCTTGGCAAGAGCGCGTTCGGCGACAAGGGCCTGATCTTCCCGCTGATCATCCCGGCCATCGGCGTGATCACCGCGGTCATCGGCATCTTCTCGGTCGCGCCGCGGGCCAAGGACCGCAGCGGGATGACCGCGATCAACCGCGGCTTCTTCATCTCCGCGATCATCTCGGTCATCGGCGTGGCCATCGCCTGCTTCACCTTCCTGCCGGCCCACTTCTCCGCCCTCAAGGGCGTCACCGACAAGGGCATCCTGGCCTTCAACGGCAATCCGCGCTGGATCGCGCTCGGCGCCATCCTCATCGGCATCGTGCTGGCCAGCGCCATCCAGTTGCTCACGGGGTACTTCACCGAGACCAACCGGCGCCCGGTCAAGGACATCGGGGAGAGCTCGGAGACCGGCGCCGCCACCGTGATCCTGGCCGGCATCTCGATCGGCATGGAGTCCGCGGTGTACTCGGCCCTGCTGATCGGCGGCGCGGTGTTCGGCGCGTACCTGCTGGCCACGGGCAACGCGACCGTCGCGCTGTTCGCGGTCGCGATGGCGGGCATCGGCCTGCTGACCACGGTCGGCGTGATCGTGTCGATGGACTCCTTCGGCCCGGTCACCGACAACGCCCAGGGCATCGCCGAGATGTCCGGCGACGTCGACGGCGACGCCGCGCAGGCGCTGACCACCCTGGACGCGATCGGCAACACCACCAAGGCGATCACCAAGGGCATCGCGATCGCGACCGCGGTGCTGGCCGCGACCGCGCTGTTCGGCTCGTTCCGCACCCAGGTGGAATCGGCGCTGACCGGCAAGGCGGCCGGCACCTTCAACCTGGACGTGGCCCAGCCCAACGTCCTGGTCGGCGTCATCATCGGCGCGTCGATCGTGTTCCTGTTCTCCAGCCTGCTGATCATGGCCGTGGGCCGGGCCGCCCAGCGGGTGGTGCTCGAGGTACGGAACCAGTTCCGCACCCACCCGGGCATCATGACCTACGAGGAGAAGCCCGACTACAGCCGGGTGGTCGACATCGTCACCCGGGATTCGCTGCGTGAGCTGGTCACCCCGGGCTTGCTCGCGGTGATGGCCCCGATCGCGGTCGGCTTCGCCCTGGGCTACCAGCCGCTCGGCTCCTACCTGACCGGCGCGATCTCGGCCGGCGTCCTGATGGCCATCTTCCTGGCCAACTCCGGCGGCGCCTGGGACAACGCCAAGAAGCTGGTCGAAGACGGCAACCACGGCGGCAAGGGCTCCGAGGCGCACGCCGCCACCGTCGTCGGCGACACCGTGGGCGACCCGTTCAAGGACACCGCGGGCCCGGCCATCAACCCGCTGATCAAGGTGATGAACCTGGTCTCGCTGCTCATCGCGACCAGCGTGGTCAAGTACAGCGGTAACACCGGCCTGCGGGTCGGCGTCGCGGTCGGCGCGGTGCTCGTCATCGTGGTGGCGATCGTGATCTCCAAGCGCCGCTCGGCCGGCCTGGACGAGGTCGCCCCGGCGGCCGCCGAGGTGACCGGGGCCGTCTCGCCCGCGGTGGAAGGGGCCACCCCCGCTCCCGCCACCACCGAGACCGAGCCCGTGACCGCCGCCGACGAGACCGTGACCACTCCCGTCGTCAAGCACACCGAGTAACTCCGTGGCGTGACCAGTTAGCCCTGGCCCAGCGCCAATGAAACCCGGATTCCAGCGCGTTCAACCGCGCTGGAACCCGGGTTTCACCCTTTCGGCCAGCCACCGCGGCGCGCCCAGCGCCCCGGCGAGGTGCCCCATGCGGCCTCAGGTGCTGTCGTGACGCGAGTGACGCCCCATCCGAGGCTGTGGCGCCCAGGCCACGCAAGAACGTGGCCTGGGGCACACAGACCCCGTCGGAAGGCATCCCGCAAATGGTTGACCGGGCGGCTGGTGTAACCAGCAGATGCCAGCGTGACACGAGAGGATGAGTCATCCGGGTCGGGGGGCCCTGCCGGGTACCCAGATAGGTGCGCGGGGGGACACCGAGGCGGACTGGCTGGGACGCCAGGGGCAACGGTAATGCCTGTGGCCAGTGTGGTGTTCACCGGCGGAGTCGAGGTGCCATCGGTGCTGTTCTAGGTGACCCTATGTGCCATCGGTGCTGTTCTAGGTGACCCTATGTGCCATCGGTGCTGTTCTGGACGGCTGCCCGAAGTGCCATCGGCCCCGAACTGGGGGCGGCCAGCGGGTGCGGCGCCGGTCAGGCGCGGGTGGCTGATCAGGCGCGGGTGGCCGCTCAGGCGCCGGCGGCTACGTCGTCGCTGGAGATGCCGAGCAGGTACAAGATGGCGTCCAGGTAGGGGACGCTCAGCGAGGTGTCGGCCGCGTCGCGGACCACGGGCTTGGCGTTGAAGGCCACGCCGAGGCCGGCCGCGGCGATCATGTCCAGGTCGTTGGCGCCGTCGCCGACCGCCACCGCCTGGGACAGCGGCACCCCGGCGGCCGCGGCGAACCGGCGCAGCGCCGCCGCCTTGCCGGCTCGGTCGATCACCGGTCCTGACAGCCGCCCGGTCAGCTTCCCGTCCGCGATCTCCAATTCGTTGGCGGCCACGTAGTCGATCCCGAGCTCGGCCGCCAAGGGGCCGATGACCTGGACGAACCCGCCGCTGACGATCCCCGACTTGTAGCCCAGGCCGTCCAGCGTAGAAATGAGCGTCCGCGCGCCCGCCGTCAGCCGCAGCCCGGCCCGGACCTCATCGAGCACGCCAGCAGAAAGCCCGGCCAGCAGCGATACCCGCTCGCGCAGCGACGCGGTGAAGTCGAGTTCCCCGCGCATCGCGGTCGCGGTCACCTTGGCCACCTCGTCGGCGCAGCCGGCCCGCTCGGCCAGCAGGTCGATCACCTCGCCCTGGATCAGGGTGGAGTCCACGTCCATCACGATCAGCCGCAGCGCCCGCCGGTGCAGCCCGCCGCGCTGGACGGCCACGTCGATCCCGTGCTCGACGGCGGCGCGGGCCAGGTCCTCACGCAAGGTGGCCGGGTCCCCGCCCGAGACGTCGAGTTCGATGCAGGTCACCGGCTGCCGCGCTAGGCGGCCGATGCGGTCGATGTTGGCCCCGCGGGCCGCGATCTGCCCGGCAATACCACAAACCGCCGCGGGCGCCAGCGGGCTGCCCAGCAGCGTGACGTGCAGCACACCACCTCGGGAAGCCGGCTCGGAAGAACCGGACCCGGTAGTGATCTCCACCTCCAGGCCGAGGTCGGCGGCCAGCTGGCTGACCGCGGCGTGGATGCCGGTCAGGTCGGGCGGCGTGTCGCAGCCGAGCAGCACGCCGAGCACCAGCCGGCCTCTGATCACCACCTGCTCCACGTCCAGGACGCTGAGCGGGTGCCGGGCCAGGATGCCGAACAGCCTGGAGGTCACGCCCGGCCGGTCCCGGCCGGTCAGCGTGATGAGCAGCGAGGTCCGCGGAGTATTCATCGCGGGCGTCAGGCTACCCCACCGAGGCGAACGTTACGGCAGCAGCAGGTGAACGTCACCGAACTCATGCCACAGGTACCCGCCGTCGATCGCGGCCTGGTAGCACCGGCCGAGCAGGTCGGGCCCGGCGAACGCGGCCAGCATCCGCAGGTGCGAGGAGCGCGGTTCGTGCAACCCGGTGAGCAGCCCGTCCACCGCGTGCACCCCGGTTTCCGGCGTGACCACGTGCGAGGTCCACCCGGACGAGGCGGCGACCCGGCCAGCGCCAAGCGCGGCCGTCTCCAGCGCACGCACCACCGTGGTTCCGCCCGCGATGACCCGGCCGCCGCGGGCCCGCACGTGGTTGACCAGGTCGGCCGTCGCGGGCGGCACGTCGTAGGGCTCCGGGTACGGATCCTCCTCGCCGTCGAGCGAGGATACCCCGCAGTGCAAGGTGACCGGCGCGATCATCACCCCGCGCGACACCAGCTCAGCCACCATGGACAGACCGAACGGCCTGCTGGCACTCGGCATCTCGGCGCTGCCCGGTGAGCGGGCGAAGACGGTCTGGTAGGCCGCGAGCGGCCACTCCCTGGGCACGTACGAGTACCTGATCGGGACGCCGTGCTTGAGCAGGTACGGCACTACCGCGACGGAAAGCCCGGCCCGCCATAGACGGCCGGTTTCCTTGCCCGCCAGGGTGAGCACCGCCCCGCCGGGCAAGATGAGGGACTGACCAGGGGTACCCCGGCCGTTCGGCATCGAGATTTTGTCTTTGAGCTGGCGGAGCTCGACAAGCCATGATCCGTCCGGACGAGGGCTGGAGAAGTGCACCGCGAGCTCGGCCGAGGCGCGGACCTGGGCTGGCATCGTCGCGGTGGTGTTGACCACGAGCAGATCACCAGGAAGCAGCAAACGCGGCAGCGCCCGGAAGCGGTGGTGGCTGATCTCGCCGGCCGCGGTCCGGCTGACCAGCAGCCGCACGCCGTCCCGGGCCAGGCCGCGGGCCTCGGGCGGGTCGTGCGCCTCGAGCTCGGCCGGCAGCGTGAAGTCCGCCAAGGCGATCATGACGTCACCGGGAGCAGGTGGGCGGCACGGTAGCGGCCGCTCGGCAGGCGTCCGGTGATGAGGCGGACGAAGGCCGGGACGATCGCGTCCGGCTCGGGCCGGTCCGAGATGTCCTCGCCGGGGAAGGCCAGCTGGTGCATGTCGGTGCGGAGGTCGCCGGGGTCGACCCACCAGACCCGGACCGCGAGTTCCTCGGCCGCCAGCACGTTCGAGGCCTGCTCCAGGGCGGCTTTGGCCGCGCCGTAGCCGCCCCAGCCGGTGTAGGCCTCCACGGCCGCGTCCGAGGTGATGTTCAGTACCGCGCCGCCGCTGGCCCGCAGCAGCGGCAGCGCCAGCTGGGTCAGCGCGACCGGCGCGATCACGTTCGCCTCGAACGCGGCCCGCAGTTCGTCCACTGGGTAGTCGGCCAGCGCGGGCAGCGGGCTGGCTCCGAGGGTGCCCGCGTTGTTGACGAGCAGGTCGAGCCGGCCCGCCGCGGCGGCCGCGGCGGCCAGCGCGGCGCGGTGCTCCGGGTCGGTGACGTCACCGGCAACCGCGGTAACCGCAGTGCTGCCTGGCCGCTGCGCGGCGGGGTCGGCTGCACGCAGCGCCCCCGCGGCGGCGTCCAGCACGGCCCCGTCCCGCGCGTCGATGATGAGGTCGAAGCCCGCCCGCGCCAGGCCGGCCGCCAGGGCCAGGCCCAGCCCGCGGGAGGCCCCCGTGATCAAGGCTGTCGGGTTGTTCATGCCTTCGACGCTAGGCCGCGGCCCGCTCCGGCACATCGGTCCGCCGCCCGCCCCGCCCTGCGTCCATGGTCCTAGGACCCCGGCCCGATGCGTTAGCCGGCCTATCCGGGCTAACGTCGAGCGAACATGGAAAATATCGATGAGCTGTACAAGGTGAGCCAGGCGGTGCTGTCGGTGACCCGGCAGATGTCCGTCCGCGACGTGCTGCAGGTCATCGTGCGCTCGGCCCGGTCGCTGGTCGGCGCGCGCTACACCGCGCTCGGCGTGCCGGACGAGGGCGATTCGTTCGCCGAGTTCGTGGTGGACGGGATCAGCGGCGCCGAGTGGGAGGCCATCGGCCCGCTCCCGCGCCGTCACGGCATGCTCGCCGTGCTGCTCAACGAGGGCCAGCCGGAGCGCCTGGCGGACATCCGCACCGACCCCAGGTTCGAGGGCTGGCCGGCCGCGCACCCGCAGATGTCGCACTTCCTCGGCGTGCCGGTCCGCGACGGCGACCAGGTACTCGGCGCCATCTTCGCGGCCAACAAGACCTCCGCCGCGGCCGCGGGCCGCGGCTTCACCGAGCGCGACGAGGAGATCCTGTCGCTGTTCGCGACGCACGCCGCGATCGCGCTGACCAACGCCCGCCTGTACGAGCGCAGCCGCGAGCTTTCCGTGCTGACCGAACGTTCCCGGCTGGCCCGGGATCTGCACGACGCGGTCACGCAGAAGCTGTTCAGCATCCGGGCGCACGCCCGCGCCGCCGCGGTGCTGGCGGCCAGGGATCCGGTGGACGCGGGCCGGGTGCGGGCCGAGATCGAGGTCATCGGCGAGCTCGGCGCCGAGGCGCACGCCGAGCTACGCGCGGTGATCGACGGCCTGGCCCCGCCCGACCTCGAAGCCGCCGGGCTGGCGGAGTCGCTGCGCCGGTACGCGGCCCTGGCCGGGCGGGCGTACGGCATCCCGGTCAGGGTCAGCGCGGCCTGCGTGCCCGGCCTGAGCCCGGCCGCCGAGGCGGCCTTCTACCGCGTCGCTCAGGAGGCCTTGCACAACGCGTTGCGGCACGCCGCCGCGTCCGGCGTCCGGGTGTCCCTGTCCAAGACCGCGCGCCAGGTCGTGCTGGAAGTCTCTGACGACGGCCGCGGGCTCGGGAGTGCGGGCACGGCGTCGCCAGGCGGCCTCGGGCTCGACTCCATGCGGGAGCGCGCGGCCGCGGCGGGCGGGATGCTGACGATCAGGTCGGGGGCGAAGGGGACGGTGGTGCGCATGACCGTGCCAGAGAGGGTGAGCCGATGACGCAGCCGGACGCTGGATCCAACCCGGCGCCGATCTCGGTGCTGATCGTGGACGATCACCCGGTGGTCAGGCGCGGCCTGCGGGTACTGCTCGAGGTGCAGGACGGGATCGAGGTGGCTGGCGAGGCGGGGGATGGGGCCACCGCGCTCGCGCTGGCCGCCGAACTCGCCCCGGACGTGATCCTGCTCGACCTCAAGCTGCCCGGCCTGGACGGCCACGCCGTGCTGGCCGAGCTGAAGGGCGCCGGCCACACCGCCCGGGTGCTCGTGCTCACCAGCGTCACCGAACCCGCGTCGGCCAGCCTGGCCGTCCGGTCCGGCGCGGCCGGGGTGCTTTACAAGGACGTGGACCCCGACGCGCTGGTCCGGGCGATCCGTTCGGTCAACGACGGGCACCTGCTGCTGGCTCCCGAGGCGGCGGGCAGCCTCGTCCGCCCGGGCAGCGGCCGGGGGGCCGCGGCCGGGATCGAATCGCTCACCGGCCGGGAGCGCGAAGTGCTGGCCGAGATCGCCAAGGGGCACTCCAACCGGGAGATCGCCCGGGCTCTGACTGTTTCCGAGAAGACGGTGAAAGCCCACGTGAGCGCGGTGCTGGCCAAGCTCGGCGTGCAGGACCGCACCCAGGCCGCCCTGCTCGCCGTCCGCAACGAGCAAAGCAGCTAACCGCTTGGCCGCTCAGCCGCCCCGGGCCGCGCCGCACGCCATGAAACCGGACTTTCAGCGCGTTAGAACAGCATCGATCCCCGGTTTCACCGCGTTGCCGGCCGTCTGACTGTGCGCGCGGGGGCGCGGTGGCATAGGTTCGCACTTGGCGGCGCGTGAGAAGGGAGCCTGATGTCCGACGAGGTGCTTCGGCTGCGGGGCGTCGAGGTCCGGCGGGACGCGGCGGTCCTGCTGCGCAACGTCGACTGGACGGCCCACGGGGACGAGCGGTGGATCCTGATCGGCCCGAACGGGGCGGGCAAGACCACCCTGCTCCAGGTGGCCGCCACCTTGATGTTCCCCAGTGAGGGCACGGTGGAGATCCTCGGCGAGCGGATGGGCGAGGTGGACATCTTCGACCTGCGGCCGCGGATCGGGCTGACCAGCGCCGCCATCGCCGAGCAGGTCCCGCCGGGGGAGAAGGTCATCGACCTGGTGCTCACCGCGTCCTACGCGATCCTCGGCCGGTGGAAGGAGGAATACGACTCCGCCGACGTTACCCGCGCGGTCGAGATCCTCGACGCGCTCGGCTGCGCGCACCTGATCAGGCGCCGGTTCGCCACCCTGTCCGAGGGGGAGCGCAAGCGGGTGCAGATCGCCCGGGCGCTGATGCCCGACCCGGAGCTGCTGCTGCTCGACGAGCCGGCCGCCGGCCTGGACCTGGGCGGCCGTGAGGATCTGGTGCGGCGGCTGAGCAAGCTGGCCCGCGACCCCAAGGCGCCGATGATGGTGCTGGTCACCCACCACGTCGAGGAGGTGCCGGACGGCTTCACCCACGCGATGCTGCTGCGCCGCGGCTCGGTGCTGGCGGCCGGGCCGATCGCCGAGGTGTTCACCGAGCGGAACCTGTCCCGGTGCTTCGGCGTCCAGCTGGAGATCGAGCACCGGCAGTCCCGCTGGATCGCTCGTGCACGCTGAGTTAGCAATCGCTGGCTCTGCACGCTCGCGGTCGGTAACGTAGCAAGTAAGCCCGGAACCCCGGAAACTCTGGGACACCCGCCCCGGGCGCAGGAGCGAGGCCGTTATGAGCTCTCTTGTCGGGACGATCCTGCTTGTCGTTTTCGCCATCCTGGTCATCGCCGCGGTCATCGCCGCGGTGGTCAAGTCGGTCCGCATCGTGCCGCAGGCGATGGCGGGCATCGTCGAGCGGTTCGGCCGGTACCACCGCACCCTGAACGCCGGCCTGAACATCGTGACGCCGTTCATCGATCACCTCCGCCCGCTCATCGACCTGCGCGAGCAGGTGGTCAGCTTCCCGCCGCAGCCGGTGATCACCATGGACAACCTGGTGGTCGGCATCGACACCGTCATCTACTTCCAGGTGACCGATGCGCGGGCCGCCACCTACGAGGTCGCCAACTACATCACCGCCGTCGAGCAGCTGACCGTGACCACGCTGCGCAATGTGGTCGGCGGCATGGAACTGGAGCACGCGCTCACCTCACGGGACCGGATCAACAGCGAGCTGCGCGCCGAACTCGACGAGGCGACGGGCAAGTGGGGGATCCGGGTGAGCCGGGTCGAGCTCAAGGCCATCGAGCCGCCGACCTCCATCCAGGAGTCGATGCAGAAGCAGATGCGCGCCGACCGGGACAAGCGGGCCGCCATCTTGTCCGCCGAGGGCTCCAAGCAGTCGGCCATCTTGACCGCGGAAGGCGAGCGGCAGGCGGCGGTGCTCAAGGCCCGCGGCGAGTCCGAGGCGGCCGTACTCCGGGCCGAGGCGGAAGCCAGGGCCCAGGCGGTGCGGGCCCGCGGTCAGGCCGAGGCGATCAGCACCGTGTTCCGCGCCATCCACGAAGGCAACCCGGACCAGCGGCTGCTGGCCTACCAGTACATGCAGATGCTGCCGCAGCTAGCCCAGGGCGACGCGAACAAGGTCTGGATCGTGCCGAGCGAGATCGGCAAGGCGCTGGAGGGGCTCGGCGGCTTCTTCAGCGGGGCCGCCTCCCGGTTCGCCTCGCCGCCGGAGGCGGCGCAAGCGCCCGCGCCGAACGGCGCCGACCCCGTGGGCCTCGTGACTCCCGTCGCTCCTGCCGCGGGGGTACCAGGACTCTCAGGGGCGGGGGCGCAGCTCGACACGTCCGTCGCTGGAGACTCGAGTCTCGAAGGATGGCTGGCGGGCGGTAGCGGGACCGTGAACGACGCCGCCGTCGGCGATCACGAAGGTGGATCCGTGCCAGGGGCAGGCGACGCAGGCGGTGCCGCGCTCCACCACGATGCGGCCCTGATGCAGGGGCCCACCGAGATGGGAGCACCGATCTGACAGCACGCTGACCACGGCTCCGTGCCGGTACACCAGCAGGGAGAGGTAGCCGAGCTGGCGCCGGACCGGCCTTCGCTCTGGCAGCTCGGCCAGCTCGCACAGGTCGTGCCAGCCCAGGCCGGACAGGTGGCTGACCTGTTCGGCGTGGCTGGTGCCCGCGCCGAGCCGCAACGCCAGGTGGCCGCCGAGGTACGTACCCAAGGTCGCCATGGCCAGCCCGGACGCGGACAGCGCCCGGCCGTAGCCGGTCCGGCCGCCGGTCCGGGCGGCCAGCGAGCCGAGGAACAGGATGGCCGCGCCCGCCTGGCAGACGGCGTGGACCAGGCCGACCCGCTGCTGGTCCCGGTGCAGCGCCGACCAGTCGGCCAGGCCGGTGGCCGCCGAGGGTGCGGTGCCGGCGATCCCGGCCGCGATCAGGACGGCCGCCGCGCGCTCGGTGCCGCGGAACAAGTCGAGCAGCACGGCGGAGGTCCAGCAGCCGAGCGGCAGCCGGACCAGCGCGGGATGGGCGGGCTGGCCGAACGGGACGCCGTGCAGGGCGTCGGCCCGGGGACCGGCCGGGAGGGCGCGGACCACGGAGTCGGACAGGCCCGCGATGACCGGGTCGAGGGCATGGGCGCGCTCGATGCGCTCGGCGAGAGCTGAAGGCCGGGACAGCAGGGAGGTTTTGCCTCCCTTGCGCGTGCGCCGGCCGGTGGGGAGGAGGGATTGCCGCACGTTTAGTCCGTACCCCGTCCCCTCCCCGCGGGAACCCGGCCCGCAGATGAAGATCACATGTCAGGGCGCTGTCGTCGAAGCGGGTGCGCGGCTTCGTCGCGGAGCCGGTTCAGCTGCTCCCGGACGATATCGAGGAAGTGGCTCTGGAAATCGAGCAGCAGCCGCAGTTCGGCGTCCGAGTAGCTGGCCGCCGCGCCGCGCCAGGCCCGCACCAGGGGCCCGAAGGTGGGGCCGATCTCGGCCAGGGCCGGCCCCGGGTTCAGGTTGACGATCACCCGGCGCCGGTCCTTCGGGTCACGCTCCCGCCGCACGAAGCCACCGTCTTCGAGCCGGCCGCCCGGCTCGTCTACCGGGCCGTCTGGAAGCCGCGCTACGACCGCATCCCGCGCTGGTAAGACGGAAACGACGGGCTGGCCGGTGACCGCCGGTCAACCCGTCGTGCTCGTCCGCTCAGGTCAGGCCGGCCGTCGTAGTCGGGGCCGGTGAGGTCGAACGCGGCGGCCGCGACGTGCGCGGCGGCCGCGTCGTGGTCGGCGCGGGCGTGGTCGGCGCGGGCGTGGGCTGGCGGGCTTATCGCTCATGAACTCCTGCTTTCAGGGTGAATAGGTGCCGGACTCGGTGAGTAGGCCGGCTTGGTGGAACTCGATGATGGTGGCGGTAGCTTCGGTAAGCGGCTGGTGGTCCAGGCCGAAGGCGTCGGCGAGAGCGGCGGCGACCTGGGGCACGGTGCGCTGCCCGTCGCACAGCTCCCAGATGGCGGCGGCGGTGTTGTTGAGCCGCAGCGCCGTTTCCGACCCGGCCGGGCGGACCAGCAAGCCCTCATCCAGCTCGGTGACCGCGGTGCCCGCGGCCTGCCGCGGTCGGGTGCCGCCCGGATCGGCGGGCGCGGCCTCGATGGAGGTGAAGGCGCCGTCGGCGGTCATCCGCGCGAGGTAGCCATCCACGCCGCCCCAGGCGGTGACGAACCCGGCCTGGCCGGTCTCGTCCGCGGGCAGGTCCGTCGCACAGGTCCCAGACAACCGCGGCGGTGTTGTTGAGCTCGTGGGCCGGCCCGGAATCAAGGCGGATCAGGAGTCCGGAGTCTCGTTCGGCCGCCTGGGCCCCGTCCGCTCGTCGCGGCCGGTCGAGGGCGGCCCCGGATCCCGCGGGCACGGTCTCGCGCATGAACAGCGAGCGTACCGGCCTTACGGAAAACACGAGGTCAGGGACGGAACCGGTAGCCCATCCCGGACTCGGTCAGCAGGTACCGTGGCCGGGACGGCTCGGGTTCCAGCTTGCGGCGCAGCTGGGCCAGGTACACCCGCAGGTAGTTGCTCTCCGTCTCGTACGACGGGCCCCACACCTCGCGGAGCAGCTGCTTCTGGCTGACCAGCCGCCCGCTGTTGCGCACCAGGATCTCGAGCAGCTGCCATTCGGTCGGGGTCAGCCGGACCACGGTGCCGCCCGCGAGGACGACCTGCTTCGCCGCCAGGTCCACGGTGAAGCCGGCCGTCACCACCACCGGCTCGTCCGGGGCGGGCGCCGCGCGGCGGACCGCGGCCCGGAGCCGGGCTAGCAGTTCGTCCATGCCGAACGGCTTGGTCACGTAGTCGTCGGCGCCGGCGTCGAGCGCGGCCACCTTCTGGCTTTCCTGCCCCCACGCGGACAGCACGATGATCGGGATCGAGGTCCAGCCGCGGACGCCGTGGATCACCTCGGTGCCGTCCATGTCCGGCAGCCCCAGGTCCAAGATGATCACGTCGGGGCGGTCGCGGGCCACCGCGGCCAGCCCGGTCGTCCCGTCCACCGCCGTGCTGACCTCGTACTCGCGCGCGCTGAGGTTGATCCGCAGCGCCCGCAGGATGGACGGCTCGTCGTCCACCACCAGGACCCGGGTCGTCATCCGGTAGCACCCAGTGCGGAGCGGTCCTGGCTGGCCGCCGGGGCGGCGGGCAGCGCGACCCGGATGGTCAGCCCGCCACCGGGGGTGTCGAGAGCCGAGATCCGGCCGCCCATGGCCTCGGCGAAACCGCGCGCCACCGTGAGCCCGAGCCCCACGCCCGGATGCCGGTCGCCGGCCCGCTCGAACGGCTCGAAGATGCGCTCCTTCTGCTCGTCGGGCACGCCCGGGCCGTGATCGACCACGTCGAGCCATACCGTCGCGCCGTCCAGGACGGCCTGAAGCTCGGGCGGCTGGCCGGCCGGGGAGTAGCGCAGCGCGTTGGAGAACAGGTTGGCCAGGACCCGCTCCAGCAGACCCGGGTCGGCCAGCACCAGCGGGAAGCCGTCCGGCACGGCCAGCTCGAGCCGCAGCGAGTCGTCGATGCCGACGACGGCCACCGGCGCCACCTCGTCGATCGCCGTGGGCCGCAGGAACGGCTGCAGCGAGCCGGTGTGCAGGCGGCTCATGTCGAGCAGGTTGCCGATGAGCGCGTCGAGCCGGTCCGCGTTCTGCTCGATCGTGGCGAGCAGGTCGGCCTCGTCCTCCTCGGACCACTGCACGTCGGTCTGCCGCAGGCTGCTGACCGACGCCTTGATCGAGGCGAGCGGGGTGCGCAGGTCGTGGCTGACCGCGGCGAGCAGCGCGGTCCGCATCCGGTTGCCTTCGGCCAGCGCCTCGGACTGGGCGGCCTGGGTGCGCAGCCGCTCCCGGTCGAGCGCGGCCGCGGCCTGGGCCGCGTACCCCGCGATCAAGGCCGGGGTGGCCGAGGGGTCCAGCCCGTTGATGAGCAGGGTGAGGTCGTCGCGGATATCGATGCGGGTGGCCGCGGCCAGGCGTCCGCCGGTGTTGCTGGAGGCGATCCGGACCCAGCTGCCACCCGCCCGTTCGGTCAATTCGGCCTGGCCGCCGTGGGTCCGGGTCAGGTGGTCAAGGACGGCGGTCGGCGAGTCGGCCCCGCCGAGCACCGTCTGCGCCAGCTCGAGTAGCGCGGCCGCCTCCTCCCGGGCCGCCGCGGCCTGAACCGCGCGCCGCGCGGCCAGGTGGACCATGCTGCTGACGGCGACCGCGACCGTGACGAACAGCAGCAGCGCCAGCAGGTTGCGCGGCTCGGCGATGGTGAAGGTGTGGATCGGCTCGGTGAAGTACCAGTTGAGCAGCAGGCTGGCCGCCACCGCGGCCAGCACGGCGGGCCAGAAGCCGCCCACCACCGTGATCGTGACCACGGCGACCAGGTAGATGAGCAGGTCGTCGGCCAGGTCCAGGTGCGGCCGGGCGGCGGTGAGGATCAGCGTGAGCAGCGGGAGCAGGCTCGCGGCCAGCAACGCGCCGGCCAGCCGCCGCCGCAAGCTGATCGCAGCGTCCCCCGCGCCTTCGAACCCGGCCGAGGCCGCACTACGGTCATCTCGCACCCTCACGTATACCAGTGTGCGTCGTCGCACCTGCCAGCGGAATACCAGGCCCAGCCCGGCGCCGGCCAGCGCACTCGCGGCCAGCACGGCGGCCGCGTGCGCGGCGGCCGGGCCGGTCGGCCGCAGCTGGGCGTACGGCGGCCGGGAGAAGCCGGTCACGGTGAGCCAGCCGATGCCGGCCAGGAAGACCACGGCGACCGGCTCGGCGGCGAACGACGTGACCAAGGCGATCGCCGCGCAGGCGATCAGCACTCCGGTGGCCGGCAGGCGGCCGTCCAGGGCCGCGGCGATCGTGCCCACGGCCAGGTACATGGCAAAGGCGGCCGGCAGCACGTACGGCGCCGGCATGGCCTGGTATCCGAACCTGTTTCTCATCGCACTTGCTATTCCAGTGCAGGAAACGGCCGGTTTCGGCGTCCCTAACGGATCCTTAACGCCCCGTTCGGAAAGCTTGACGGCGCCCATACGGCGGCGGCGCGACGGCCCGCTTAGCGTCGGAAGACGTGATCATCACGTGAGCATCACGTGAGGGAAAAGGAGCCTAGTGGCCATGCGCAAGGCGGCTGACCTGCTCAGCCGGAGTCAGCCGAACGAGCTGCCCGAGACCTTCTGGTACTCGGCCAAGCGCCGCCTGCTCGGGCCGCCGATGATCAACTCTGAGCTGCGCGACCAGCGGCTGTCCAAGAAGCTGGCGCTCGGCGTGCTGTCCCCGGACGGCATCTCCTCCTCGGCCTACGGCACCGAGGAGATCCTCATCGAGCTGATGCCGCTGTTCGGCCTGTCCGCGTTCTTCGTCATCGTGCCGATGACTGGCGTGATCTTGTTCGTCATGCTCCTCGTGGTGCTGTCCTACCGCGAGGTCGTCTCGGTGTACACCCGGGCCGGCGGCTCCTACGTGGTGGCCCGGGAGAACTTCGGGCCCCGGATCGCGCAGGTGGCCGCCGTCGCGCTGCTGATCGACTACGTGGTCACGGTGGCGGTGCAGATCGCCGCGGGCACCGCCGCGGTGGCCTCGGCGGTGCCGGCCATCGGCCCCTACGTGACCGAGATCTCCATCGGCATCATCTTGCTGATGTGCTACGGCAACCTGCGCGGCATCAAGGAGGCCGGCAAGGTCTTCGCGCTGCCCACCTACCTGTTCTCCTTCGCGGTCATCTTGATGATCGTGGTCGGGCTGGGCCGGGAAGTGTTCGGCGACCTGCCGCAGCAGAACGTGCACCAGCTGCACGGCCTGTACGGCGTCGGCCACGGCATCAGCGGGATCGGGATGCTGGTGGTCGTCTACGCGCTGCTGAAGTCGTTCGCCAACGGCGGCTCCTCGCTGACCGGCATCGAGGCGGTCTCCAACGCGGTCAGCGCGTTCAAGCCGCCGGAGGGCCGCAACGCCCGCCGGGTGCTGGTGACCGAGGGCCTGATCCTGGGCACGCTGGTGGCCGGCATCTCCTGGCTGGCGCACCTGACCCACGCGGCGCCCTACAAGGTCGGCTACCCGACGGTGATCGCGCAGGAAGCCGACATGGTGTTCGGGCACGCCGGGCACTTCATGTTCTACGTCGTGCAGGTGGTGACCGCGCTGATCCTGTATACCGGCGGCAACACCAGCTTCAACGGCTTCCCGTTCCTGACCAGCTTCGTGGCCGAGGACTCGTTCCTGCCCCGGTGGATGACGAAGCGCGGCCAGCGGCTGGTCTTCTCCAACGGCATCATCGTGCTGACCGTGCTGTCGGTGGCGCTGATGTGGGCGGTCGGCTCCAGCGTGAACGCGCTGGTGCCGTTCTACGCGATCGGCGTGTTCACCGCGTTCTCGATGGCCGGCTTCGGCATGGCCCGGTACCACAAGCGGCACAAGGAGCAGGGCTGGCGGCACAAGCTGGTCATCAACTTCTCGGCCGGCGTGCTCACCTCCATCGTCGTGGTGATCTTCGCGGTGGTGAAGTTCACCGAGGGCGCCTGGCTGGTCGTGATCATCTTCCCGATCATGGTCTTCGCGCTGATCAGGCTCAACCACGAGTACCGGGCCGAGGCCGGGGCGCTGCAGAACATCGGCGAGCGGCGCGCCTCCGGCGTGGCCCCGAACCGGCCGAACTACACCCGCCGCGTGGTCATCGTGTTCGTCGACGACTTCGACCTGTCCACCATCGCCGCGATCAGGTACGCCAAGAGCCTGCGGCCCACCGTGGTGCGCGCGGTGCACTTCGTCATCGACACCGAGCAGGCCGAACGGCTGCGCGCCGCCTGGCTGCCCGAGCGCGGCGTGTCGCTGGAGTTCGTCGACTGCCCGGACCGGCGGGTGGCCCGGGCCGCGGGCGAGCTGGCCGCCCGCGAGACGGAGACGCCGGGCACGCAGGTGACCGCGATCTTGCCCCGGCGCAGCTTCTCGCCGCTGCTCGGCCGGCTGCTGCACGACCGGACCGCGGACAAGATCGCCGGCGTGGTCAGCCGGGTGCCGAACGCGGCCGCCACCATCATCCCGTTCGACGTGCAGAACCGGCTGCGGGTCCTGCAGGAGCGCGAAGCCCAGCCCAACGGGAAGACGCGCGTCGGCACCCTGCCTCCCAGTACCGTGCCACCTAGCCTGATCGCGGTGCCCCGCCCGGCGGCCGACGACGACCTGCGGCACCTGCAGGCCGCGGCCGCCGCCGCCGGGCCGGCCGACGATATCCCGTGCGGGCCGCTGCCCGGGGCCGGCACCTACGACCGGCCCGTCCCGTCGCCCGGCGCGACCCTGATCGGCTCGATCCACGAGCCGGGCAAGTTCACCGTCGAGGGCCGGGTGCGGGTGGTCGAGATCAGGTCGGTGCAGAGCAATTCCGTGCTGGCCTGCGAGATCGCCGATTCCACCGGGGACCTGACCGCGCTGTTCTACGGCCGGTCCAAGATCGCGGGCATGATGTGCGGGTCCCGGGTCAGGCTCCGCGGCCAGGCCGGGCTCAAGGAAGGCGTCCCGGTCATGGTCAATCCCGCCTACGAGCTCATCGTCCCGCACACTCCGGGCAAGAAAGGCGAATAAAACCATGAGGACGAACGAGGATGGCCACCTCGTTCGTTCCCCTGATCTTGCTTTTCTGGGCTGGTCAGACCGCGGGGAAGATCAGCTCGTAGGCCGGGTTGATCATCACGGGATGGCCGTCCTTGATGCCGACCGGGCCCTTGAACCTGACCCGCGCGCTGCACACGATGCCGGGGATGTGCGAGCGGCCGTAGAACAGCGCGGTCAGGGTGCCGGTGCCGTCGGAGATCTCGCAGGCCAGCACCGAGTTGCTCTTGACCGGCTTGATCTCGACCACCCGGATCCGGCCCTCGATGACGACCTTGCCCGGCTTGTCCAGCGAGCCGATCGTGACGACCCCGGGAGCGGTGACGGGTGTCTCGCCGTCCGGGCTGTCGTCCTCGCACGGCTCAGGCCCCTTCCGCCGGAGCAGGCCGCGGGCCTTCGCCGCCTGCTCGGACCGGAACTTCTGGTCGGAGACGTCCGCGGACCCGGCGGCCATCGTGGCGGCGGCGTGGCGCTCCTGCAGCACCCGGACCCGGCTCTCCACGTCGTAGGGCACGATGGTGGCGGCCGATCGCGGGATGCGGCTGACCACCGCGGCGATCTTGTCCGCGGTCCGGTCGTGCAGCAGCCGGCCGAGCAGCGCGGAGTAACTGCGCCGGGGCAGCACCACCGTGACGTGCGTGCCCGGGTCGGCGACCTCCCGCTCGACCAGTTCGGCGGCCGCCCGCAGCAGCCTGCGGTCGGCCACGTCGACGAAGTCCAGCGGCACGCCGCGGTCGGCCCGGGTCCACTTGTCCCGCAGCTTGTCGGCCCGGACGCTGTCGATGACGAAGTGCACGGCGCGGATGCTGCTGGGGCGCATGCTGCGGGCGTACCGCAGTGCGGCCAGCGTGGCCAGGTCGAAGCTGTCCACGAAGACCAGGACGGTCCGCCGGTTGTAGTGCGGCGGGGGCGGCGGCTGGTTCTCGCTGATCGTCTCGAGCACCCCGCTCTCAGCCGCGTACTCGCGGTTCATCCTGATCAGGGCCGGGACCAGGATGACGAACAGCACCACCACGACCCAGGCGCCCTCGGCGAACTTCACGATCGCGAAGACGGCCACCACGATCAGGGACATCACGCCGGCCGAGAAGTTGATGACCAGCTTGTACCGCCAGCCCGGCTGCTTGTGCCGGCTGTGGTACCTGGCCATGCCGAAGCCGGCCATCGTGAACGCGGTGAACACGCCGATCGCGTACAGCGGGACCAGGTTGTTGACGTCGGCGTCCTTGATGATCAGCAGCGCCACGGACGTGATCGTCAGCAAGATGATGGCGTTGGAGAACACCAGCCGGTGGCCGCGCTTGAGCAGCCACCGGGGCAGGAACGAGTCGCCCGCCACGTAGCTGGTCAGGAACGGGAAGCCGTTGAAGCTGGTGTTGCCGCCGGTGTACAGGATCAGCATGGTCGCGGCCTGGAGCAGGTAGAACAGCGCGTGCCCGATGAAGCTGCTGCCGAAGACGGACTGGGCCTCCTGGGCCAGCACGGTCGGGTAGCCCGCCTTGTAGGGCGTCGCGCGGGTGCTGTGCGCCAGCCAGGAGATGCCCGCGATCAAGATACCGAGGATGGCGCCCTCGGTGAGGAGCACCTTGCGGGCGTTGCGGCCCTCCGGGGGCTTGAACGCGCCGACCGCGTCGCTGACCGCCTCGATGCCGGTCAGCGACGCGCCGCCGTTGGCGAACGCCTTCAGCAGGACGAAGATCATGGCCCCGGTGAGCAGGCCGCTCGAGTTGGAATGGATTTCGTAGGCGCCGTGCAGCGCGGTCGGGTCGTAGGCGTGCAGGTTGCCGATCACCTCGCGGATCAGCCCGACCACGATCATCACGATGACCGAGCCCGCGAACAGGTAGGTCGGTACCGCGAAGGCCTTGCCGGCCTCCTTGATCCCGCGCAGGTTGCCGAAGCACATCAGCAGCACCACGCCGACGGTGATCTCCAGCTTGTAGGGCCCGATGGAGGGAAACGCGGAGGCCACCGCCGCCGTGCCCGCCGCGGTCTGCACCGCCACCGTCACCACGTAGTCGATCAGCAGCGCGACCGCGCATATCTGGGCCACCCGCGGCCCGAAGTTCTCCCGTGCCACCACGTACGAGCCGCCCGGCCTGATGTAGACCATCACGATCTCGCGGTAGGACAGCAGCACCAGCACCATGACGAACAAGATGACCAGCGTCATGGGCAGGATCAGCGTGAACGCGGCCAGCCCGATGTACGGCACCAGCGCGATCAGGATCTCCTCGGTGCCGTAGGCCGAGGAGGAGATGCCGTCCGGGGACAGCACGCCGAGCGCCAGCCCGTTGGTCAGCCGTTGCTCGCCGAGGTCCTGGTTGACCAGCGGAGGTCCCAGTAGCTTGCGTTTGGTGGAATACCAGAATGTGTCGGGCAGGCCCGCGCTTGGATCGAGCAAGCCTGTTGCCTTACGCGTGGCCACTGACGATCTGCGCCTTTCATCCGGTCTATACGCTTTTGGGGGCGCCAGGGACTTCTTATCACTACAACCGGCGTGGGCGGAACGGGCGGGCCGCGGGGCCGGCCCGCCGTGGCCTTTCTGGGAGAGGATTACCCATCTCGTGCGTGTTCACCCGCACTAGCCAGCCTTGCTACCGGCGGCATGACCCTAGGCTGAGCGGGAAGAGGTTCGTCAGTCCATCGCTAAGAGGCTTTCATGACGACCACGCCGGGTGCCCCGGCCGACCACCAACCCAAGCCGCGCCTGTCGCGGCTGCTCAAGCGCCCGGTCACCGACCGCGGCGGCGAATCCCTGGGCCGCCTGGCCGACGTCATCGTCCGGCTCCGCGGCGCCGACTACCCGCTCGTCACCGGGCTGGTCGCCGCCGTCGGCGGACGCGAGGTCTTCGTCCCCGTCGACCAGGTGAGCAGCTTCGACTCCGACCCGCTGCGGCTGTCCAGCGCCCGGCTCTCGCTCCGCCACTTCGAGCGCCGGGACGGGGAGGTGCTGCTCCGCGCCGACGTGCTCGGCCACCGGCTCATCGACGTGCGCAACGCCCGCCTGGTCCGCGCGGCCGACCTGGAGATGGTCCGGGACGGGGCCGAGTGGGTGCTGACCGGGGTGGATACCCGGCGCCGGCCGCACCGCTTCGGTCGGCCCGCGGCTTCCGATGCCGCCGTCGACGCCGGGGCCTGCCGCGACTGGCACGACTTCGAGTGGCTCATCGGGCACGAGGGCAGCGCGCTGGTACGCGGGCCTTTCGCCCGGATCCGCCGGCTGAAGCCGGCCCAGATCGCCGACCTGCTGGAGAACGCGTCCAAGGAAGAGGAGACCGAGATCCTGGGCCGGGTGCGCGCGGACCCCGAGCTCGAGGCGGACGTCTTCGAGGAACTGGACGAGGACCTGGCCGCCCGGCTGCTCGGCGCGCGCACCGACGAGGAGATCGCCGCGGTGGTGGCCAGGATGCGCGCCGACGACGCGGCCGACGCGATCGCCGAGCTGCCGCAGCGCCGCCGTCGGCCCGTCCTCGACCTGCTGCCGGCCGGGCAGCGCACCAAGGTGCTGACGTTGATGGGCTTCAGCAGCGGCAGCGCCGGCGGCCTGATGGGGGTGGACTTCGTCGCGCTGCCCGCCCGGGCCACCGTCATCGAGGCGCTGGCCCGGGTGCGCGACTCCCCGCTGCTCCAGCCCGAGGCGCTGACCAGCGTGCACGCCATCGACGAGGACGGCAGCCTGCGCGGCGTGGCCCGGCTGGTCACCCTGATCCAGGCCGACCCGGCCGACCGGGTGATCGACGTGTCCGACACCGACCCGGTCCGGGTCGGCCCCGACGCCGACATCACCGACGTGGCCGTGCTGATGACGGACTACAACCTCATCACCATCCCGGTCGTCGACGACCGGTGCCGCCTGCTCGGCGTGATCACCGTCGACGACGTCCTCGAGATCACCCTGCCCGAAGACTGGCGCCGCCGCGAAGCCGCCGACCCCCCCGACACCCACCACGGCACCCCTCGCTAACGTCCCTCAGGCCCCCAGCCCATTACGCGCTCGGTGTGCCACAGCGCACGTTCTTACGTACCCGGTGTGCCACCGAGCGCGTAAGAACGCGTGCCCGTGATCTGTCCGTGACCTGGCCGTATCCGGCACGGTCTGACCGGTGTCCGCCAGGTGGGCACGTTCCGCGATCTGTTTACTCAAAGCACCATTCAGATCACTCAACGTAGGCTAATCTCACGCTTCGAGTCCGGAAAAATTCGTAGCGTGAGAAGGGTTTGATTCATGTCCGAACGTCACTGGCCGCGTCCCGCGCTGGCCACCACCGCGCTGGCCTTGCTAGGCGCCACCGCCCTCGCCGGCTGCGGCGGTGGCTCGGCCAGCAGCACCAGCCAGGCCAGCGCGACTGAGACGGCTGGGGTAGCCGCCACCACCGGGCACAAGGCCATTTCCGCCGATCAGCTGAAGGGCGCGCTGCTGGCCAAGGTGGGCGCGGCGAAGCCGGCCACGCCCGCCGAATCGGGTGACTACGGCGCCCTGCCGGACGTGCAGACCAGCAAGCAGATCATGGACGGCGTCAGGGTCAAGCCGGCCAAGTGCGCCGATGCCACGGTGACCGGGTTCAACTCGGCGGCGTTCGCTCATGCCCCCGCGTCGGTGGTGACCTTCCGGGTCGGCCACGACGGCGTGTCCGAGGTGCTCGTCTCCGCCACGCCGCAGGTGGCCTCCGCCGCGCTGGCCAGGAAGCTGCCGGCCGGCTGCAACCACTACACCGCGACGGTGCGGGGCAAGACCTTCCACTACTCGATGCGGGAGGCGCCCGTGAGCGGCCTGGCCAATCAGGCCCGGGCGCTGAACGTCAAGGCGGCCGGCTACGCCGAGGTGGACGTCTGGTCGGTGGTCTACCGGGCCGACGGGTTCGTGGGCGCGGTCACCATCGTCGGCCCCGACGCCACCGAAGCCAACGTCACCAAGCTGGCTACCCAGGCGTACCAGTACGCCGCCCAGGCGCTGTCCTAGCTTGACCAGAGCAGGTTGACCGCAGTGCCAAACTGGGGACATGACTGACGCGTCGCCTCGGTTCCGTTCGATCCTTGACGGCTTCCCCGCGTACCAGCCGGGCCGGACACCGGTCAGCTCGGACGGGAAGACGCACAAGCTCTCATCCAACGAATCTCCTCATCCGCCGCTGCCCTCGGTGGTGGACGTCATCGCCGAGGCGGCGCGATCGGTCAACCGGTATCCCGACAACGGCGCGGAGGGCCTGATCCGGGCCATCGCGGACAAGTTCGGCGTGCCCGTGTCGCACGTGGCGGTCGGGTGCGGTTCGGTGGGGGTCGCCCAGCAGCTCCTCGAGGCGGTCGGCGAGCCCGGCGCCGAGGTGATCTACGCGTGGCGCTCCTTCGAGGCGTACCCGATCCTGTCCGACCTGTCCGCGTCCGATTCGGTCCGGGTCCCGCTGCGCGCGGAAACGCACGACCTCGACGCGATGGCGGCCGCGATCACGCCGCGCACCAGGCTGATCTTCGTCTGCAACCCGAACAACCCGACCGGCACCGTGGTGCATGCCGGCCAGCTCGAGTCCTTCCTCGACCAGGTGCCCGCCGACTGCCTGGTCGTGCTCGACGAGGCCTACCGCGAGTACGTCCGCGACGAGGCGGTCCCCGACGGCATCGACCTCTACCGTGACCGGCCGAACGTCGCCGTGCTGCGCACCTTCTCCAAGGCGTACGGCCTGGCCGGCCTGCGGACCGGTTTCCTGATCGCGCCCGATCCCGTCGCCGCCGCGGTCCGGGCCACCATGCTGCCGTTCAGCGTGAACAGCCTCGCGCAGGCCGCGGCGGTGGCGTCGCTGGCCGCGGAAGACGAGCTGTTCGAGCGCGTCGAGCTCACCGTGAAGGAACGGACCAGGGTGCGTGAAGCCCTGCTCGCGGACGGCTGGGCCGTCCCCCTCACCGAGGCCAACTTCGTCTGGATGCGGCTGGGCGAGCACACGGCGGACTTCGCGGCGGCCTGCTTCGACGAGGGCATCGCGGTCCGTCCGTTCGCCGCCGAGGGAGCCCGGGTCAGCATCGGCGACGCCGAGGCCAACGACGCCTTCCTGGCCATCGCCCACGCCTTCCCGCACCGCAACCCGGCCGGCTAGCCGCGGCCCGGGATCGTCACCTCCGCCCAGGCGGCCTCTCGCAGCGTGCTGACGGCCGCAGCGGCAGCGCGACGGCTAGGCCGGCCTGGTCCGGCTGTCCCGCCTGCGCCCGATGCACCACGGTGACGTCATCGCCCCGGGCCATCAGGGCGGCCGTGATACGGCGGCCGATGAACCGGGTACCGCCCAGGATGAGAACCCGCATGCCGTTACCGTACGGGCGGTCCAGGGGGGACAGGAAGGCGCTTCTGCTGACAGCGCAGGGGCAGGACGGGGGAGTCCGATGAAGCTGCGGATAACGGGAACCGCGCTGGCGGCGGTCACGCTGGCGGCGGTTACGCTGGCCTGCTGCGGGGCACCGGGGCCCGCGGCGGTACGAGCCAGAACAGCGACGCCACGGTCGCGTAACCCCGCGGCCGCCGGCCGGCCGAGCGCCAGTGACGTCACCCTCAGAGAGAAAGCCGGGGACACCGGCTACTGGACGGTGAGCCGGCTGCTCGGGGCTACGCCCTGGCAGGCGGGCCGGCTGGCGACCGCGCAGACGCCAGGCGCGCGCAGGATCCCGGCCGCGGCGCGCGTCGGCGCGCTGTTCCTGCACGACGCCGGCGGCAACCACTTCTGCACCGCGAGCGTGGTGGCCAGCCCAGGCCGCGACCTGCTGGTCACCGCGGCGCACTGCATCAACGGCGGCCCGCACGGGGGCCCCCGCGGCGACATCGTGTTCATCCCCGGCTACCGGGACGGGAAGGCGCCATACGGCATCTGGACCCCGGCCCGGCTGGTGGTGGCGAAGGGCTGGGCCAGCGCCGCCGATCCCGCCCTGGACGTGGGCTTCGTCGTGCTCAAGCCGTACCACGGCCGCGCCATCCAACAGGTGCTCGGCGGCGACACCCTGACCATCGATCCCGGCTACCGGAACCTGGTCCGGGTCACCGGCTACCCGGCCAGCCGGGACCGGCCCATCACCTGCCGGAACTGGACGAGCCGCGAGAGCGCCACCCAGCTGAGGTTCGACTGCGACGGGTTCACCGGCGGGACCAGCGGCAGCCCGTGGATAACCGGCTTCAACCCGGCCACAGGAACCGGCCGCATCGTCGGCGTCCTCGGCGGTTACCAGCAAGGCGGCGACACCGCGGGCATCTCCTACAGCGCCTACCTCGGCCCCGCCATCAAGCGGCTGTACCGCCGGGCCACCGCCTGACCGCTACCGGGCTCACGTCCGGATTTGTTTACAGTTTTGGTCGCTATCGGGGCTCTTGCAGGATCAGGCTGGCTGGCTGGCTGGCGTGCCGTGGGGTGCTGTGGTGTCCTGGGGGCCGGTGTTGCGCTGTCCGGCGGGAATAGCGGGGTGAGTTCGGGCTCCGGGGTGATTTTGGTGCATCATGGTCCCCCTTTTTCACCCGGTAGCCCGGATCCACCCGGTTAACTTGCGACTGCGGGTGCAGGTTTGCGGCTGGCGGTGCTGGCGTGGCTGGCGGGGGCACGGCGCGGGCGTCATGCACGGGGCATGGGCGCGGGCGTCGTGCCCGGGGCGTCATGCGCCAGCCGTCCCCGCACCGGACCCGTGAGCAGCCAGTACTGCAACAGCCCCTATCACGACCAAAGTGCCGACCGAGCACCCCGTCTCGGCGCCGCTCCCGCCAAGAAGGCACTACCGGTCGTCTTGCGGCTCGTCGAGCTTGAAGGTGAAGATCTGCGGGCCGATCTGGATGCTCCAGCCAGGGGGGAGCGGGCTCGGGTCGGTGCCGATCCGGCTCCACTGCTCGTCTCCGGGCGGGCTGATGTAGGTCCCGTGCATCGAGTCGGCGTCGCGGACCAGCACGATGCCGTTCTCGACGGAGACGTACGCGTGCACCCGCGAGATCACGTGGTCCGGGTCCGGCAACTGGACCGGCGAGGCCTCGCCGCTCTCCACCGCGGGATCCTGCCGTGGTTCCCGGCCGAGGACGTAGATGCGGTCCAGGACGATGGTGAGCCCGTCCGCCGACGTCAGCACGCCCAGCGGGGCTGGCGTCCCCGCGGGCCGGGACGGCTGCACGATCGGCGCGATGGTCGTGGGCTGGATGAACGGGCGGTCCGGCTCGGCCGGATACCGGAAGTCACGGTCGTCAGGCTCGGTATCGGACGGCTCCGCCTCCGGCTCGGCCTGGCGCGGGGTCGCCTGGTATTCGCCGCTCTGCACGAACACCGTCGGCTGGTGATCGCCCTCGGCCCGGAGCGCCCACGCCTCCTGCGGCTGGTCCGTCACCGGCTGGCCCGTCACCGGCTGGCCCGTCACCGGCTGGCCCAGTGCAGGCTCATCCAGCGCGGGCTCATCCAGTGCCGGCTCATCCAGCGCCGGATGATCTGGCCCCCGGCCGGGCATCTCCTCGGAACGCGGCCACGCGAACCCGCCGGACCTGGAGTCTGTATCCGCTTCCGGTTCCGCGGCACCAGCACCAGCGTCCACAGAACCGGCTCCGGACTCGGCCGGCGCCGGTTCAGAAGAGGGGATGCCACCGGTCCGGCTGAGCACGAAGCCCTGGCCGGGAACGACCCCGTCCCGCAGGTCGGAGAGCGGGTCGGCCTGCACCGGACGGCCGGAAACGCCGCTGATCGCCAGCCGCTCGAACGTTCCCGGGACGATCTGATCCACCCACGTCAGCGCCTGCTCCCCGGATACCTCGCGGGTCGAGTCGCCCTCGGTGATCGTGCACCATACCCCGCCGCGCAGGAACATGACCACGCCGTCGCGCATGGGGGCGACGATCCCGAACGCGGGCGCCTCGCCCGACATGTGGCCGATGACCCAGGCGGCCAGGCGGCTGGCGATCGAGCCGGCCGGCGCGTGCCGGTCGGAGCCGACCTCGGCGGCCAGGCCGAGCAGTTCGGTGGTGGTCTTGTCCGGGGCGGCCGGAGCCTGACCGCGCGGTATCAGGATGACCGTGTCACCGAACCGGCCGACAAGACCGAGGCCTGGCTCGATACCGATGCGCGTCGTCAGCTGGTCCATCGTGCTTCCTCTTCGTCAAGGGGGGCGACGAGGGCATTGTTTCACGCCGCAGGAGCCAGCAGAAACGCAAGTGAAGCTCAGGCGGTAACCGCCGTCACATCGGCCCCGAGGGCGTTGAAGCGCTGGGCGACGGCGGCGTGCCCGCGGTCGATCAGGTAACCGGGGCTGACGATCGTCTCGCCCTCGGCGGCCAGCCCGGCCAGCACCAGCGCGATGCCGGTCCGCAGGTCGTGGGCGGTTACCTCGGCGCCCTTGAACGCGACCGGGCCGTGCACCACCACCCGGGTGCCGTCGAACTCGACCTTGGCCCCCATCTTGTTCAGCTCGGCGACCAGCGTGTAGCGTCCGTCGAAGATCGTCTCGCGGATGTAGGAGGCGCCCTCGGCCAGGCAGGCCAGCGCCATGATCGGCGACTGCAGGTCGGTCGCGAAGCCGGGGTAAGGGCCGGTGATGACGTTGATCGGGCGCGGCGGGTGCTGGGTCCTGACCGAGACCACGGCGCCGTTGGTACCGAACTCCACGCCCATCTGCTCGAGCTTCCAGCGCACCACGCCGAAGTGCTCGAGCGACGCGCCGACCAGGTTGACCTCGCCCCCGGTGATCGCGGCGGCCATGGCGAACACGCCGGCGTCGATCCGGTCGGCCATCACCGTGTGCTCGACCGCGGTCAGCTCGTCCACCCCGTGCACCGTGATGAAGCCGGTGCCGCCGCCGGTGATCCGCGCGCCCATCTTGGTCAGGAACGCGATGACGTCGAGGACCTCGGGCTCCTGGGCGCAGTTGTCGATGATCGTCTTGCCCGGGGCCAGCGACGCCGCCATGATCAGGTTCTCGGTGCCGGTGTGCGACGGCGTGTCCAGGTACAGGTGGGCGCCCTGGAGCTTGCCGGCCTTGATGTGGATGACCGTCTCGCCCTCGTCGACGACGGCGCCGAGCCGGGCGAAACCGCGGTAGTGGAAGTCCAGGCTGCGGCTGCCCAGGTTGCAGCCGCCGATGCCCTCGATGACGGCCTCGCCGAACCGGTGCAGCAGCGCCGGGACGAACAGCACCGCGCCGCGGAACCGGCGGGCGATCTCGGCCGGGAGCACCGGGCTGGTCAGGTTGGACGCGTCGACCACCAGCGTCCGCTCGGACTCGTGGAACTCGATCACCGCGCCGACCGCCTCGGCCAGCTCGACCGCCCGGCGGACGTCCTCGATGGCCGGGACGTTGCGCAGGACCGTGTGGCCGTTGCCGGTCAGCAAGGAGGCGGCGATCATCTTCAGCGCCGCGTTCTTCGCGCCCTGCACGAAGACCGTGCCATGCAGCGGAGCACCTCCGCGCACGCGGTAACTCGTCTCGGGTCCACCAGTCATGGGCGTTAGCTTAGCCGCGCGAGGCGCTCGAAGACCGGAGCTAGCCGCGCAACGTACCGTTCGGGCTGGAAAGCGGAGTCCAGCGTGGCCTCCGGCAGCACCTGCCCGCGTGTCGCCGCCTGTTTGCGCAGCGTGTCACGGAATGGGGTCCCTGACTCCCAGGTATCCATCGCCGCCGCCTGCACCATCCCATACGCGTCTTCGCGGCTCATACCCGCGCTGACCAGCTCGAGCAGCACCGCCGAGGAGTACAGCAGGCCGCCGGTGACGTCCAGGTTGGCCCGCATCCGGGCCGCGTCTACCTGCAGCCCCTCGACCAGGCCCGTGGTCTGCTGCAGCAGGTAGTCGGTGGCGATGGCGGCGTCCGGCAGCGCGATCCGCTCCACCGACGAATGTGAGATATCCCGCTCGTGCCACAACGGGATCCCCTCGGTGACCGGAGTGACGTAGCCGCGCACCACCCGGGCCAGCCCGTCGATCCGCTCGGAACGGATCGGGTTCTTCTTGTGCGGCATGGACGAGGAGCCCTTCTGGCCGGCCCGGAACGACTCGGCCACCTCCCGCACCTCGGTGCGCTGGCCGTGCCTGACCTCGAGCGCGACCGCCTCGCAGACCGTGGCGGCCAGGGCCAGCGCGCTCACCCACTCGGCGATGCCGTCCCGCATGACCACCTGGGTGGCCACGTCCGCGGGCCGCAGGTCCAGCGCCGCCATGACCTCGGTCTCGATGGCCGGGTCGATGTTGGAGTAGGTGCCGACCGGGCCGGACAGGGTGCCGACCGCGACCGCCGCCCGGGCCCGCACGATCCGGTCACGCGACCGCGCCATGGCGAAGGCGAAGTCGGCCACCCGGTGGCCCCAGGTGTCGGGCTCGGCGTGGATGCCGTGCGTACGGCCCGGCCGCAGCGTGTCCCGGTGCGCCAGCGCGTGGTCCCGCAGCACCGCGGTCAGCCCGGTCGCCTTTGCGATCAGCAGGTCGCTGGCCTCGGCCAGCTGGACCGCGAGAGCGGTGTCGAGCAGGTCCGAGGAGGTCATCCCGTAGTGCACCCAGGCCGCGGCCGAGCGCGGGGTGGTGTTGTCCGCCCAGGCGGTGAGGAAGGCGATCACGTCGTGGTCGGTGACCGCCTCCACCGCCGCTACCGCCTCGGGAGTAGGGATTTGGGCCGAACGTACGGGCTCTACGCTCTCCGCCGGCACCGTGCCCGCCCGGGCATGGGCCTCCAGGACGAGCAATTCGACCCGGCACCACAACTCGTACTTGTGGGCCTCGCTCCAGACCCGCCCCATTTCAGGCAGCGTGTACCGCTCGATCATGTCTCTACGTTATCGGGCGCTTTCCTGCGCTCGAGCGCCAGCGCCGCCGCCACGATGACGACCAGCAGCACCATCTCGGCCGCCACGCTCAGCGCGACCCCCACCGCGGCGGCGCCCAGCGCGACCACCGCCGCGCCCAGCCGGTACCGCTGGGTGCCGATCTTCAGCGCGTGCCTGGATGACCAGCGCGCCGTGCCGTTCTGTGAAGTGCGAGGGCTGGATCTCGAACCGGCCGCGCGGCTTGATGACCAGCGGCGAAAGCACCGGGGCGGCCAGCGCGACCACCCACAGCACGTAGCCGGCCGGTCCCTTGACGATCCCGGCCACGATCACCAGCGCCGCCAGGATCCCGGTGAGCTGGGTGATCGCGAACACGAAGACCAGGTCGAAGAAGAGCTCCAGGGTGCTGACCCGCAGCGGCTGACCGTCGCCCTCGTCCGGTCCAGGCTCGGTCGCCGCACTGGGCTCGGTCACGGGCTGACTCAGGCCCGCCGCGCCGCGATGTCGTGGCGGTACCAGCCGCCGCGCAGTTCCACCGTGGCGGCCAGCGCGTACGCCGCCGCGCGGGCCGCCGCGATGTCCGGTCCCGAGCCGACCGCGTTCAGCACCCGCCCTCCGGCCGAGACCAGATCCCCGGCGCTGTCCCTGGCGGTGCCCGCGTGCAACAGGTACGCGTCCCCGGGTTGCGCCCCGGACGGCTGATCCGTGGTACCGGGGGGCGTGAGCCCACCCCGTTCGTTATTAATGATCTTGATTTTGTCGCCTTTGACCGGGGCGGCGGGGTAGCCCTCGGCGGCGATGACCACGGTCACGGCGGCGCCGGGGTGCCAGGCCAGGGGGGCCGTGTTCATTCCCGGGCCGGCCAGGTCGCCGGCCGCCGCGGCGGCCAGCAGCGGGGCCAGGGGAGTGGAACCCTGATCCAGCCGGTCCAGCACGACCTGGGTTTCCGGGTCGCCGAAGCGGGCGTTGAACTCGACCACCCGGATCCCGGCCGAGGTCAGCGCCAGCCCAGCGTAGAGCAGCCCCCGGTACGGCGTGCCGCGGCGGCGCATGGCGTCGAGGGCGGGCTGCACGACCGTCGCCATCGTCTGTTCCGCCAGGTCAGCGGGGCCCCAAGAAGCCCAGGGGAGCGGGGCGTAGGCGCCCATACCGCCGGTGTTGGGGCCCTGGTCGCCGTCGCGGGCCCGCTTGAAGTCCTGCGCCGGCAGCAGCGGCACCGCCGTGATGCCGTCGCAGACCGCGAACAGCGACACCTCGGGGCCGTCAAGGAACTCCTCGATCACCACCGTGCCGCAGGCCCCCGCGTGCGCCCGGGCGGCCTCGAGGTCGCCGGTGACCAGCACCCCCTTGCCCGCGGCGAGGGCGTCGTCCTTGACCACATAAGGCGGCCCGAACGAGTTGAGCGCCGCGTCCGCCTCCCCGCTGGTGCGGCAGGTGAACGAGGCCGCGGTGGGGATGCCCGCCTCGGTCATGACCTGCTTGGCGAAGGACTTCGAGCCCTCGATCATGGCCGCGGCCGCGTCCGGGCCGAAGCAGCTGATCCCGGCCGCGCGCAGCGCGTCGCCCGCCCCGGCGACCAGTGGCGCCTCCGGGCCGATGACGACCAGGTCCGGGCTGAGCTTGCGGGCCAGGGCGAGGACCTGATCCGGGGCTGCGGCGACTTCGGGATGAGTGTGGGCCAGCTCGGCGATGCCGGGGTTGCCCGGGGCCGCGTGGACGTCTTCCGTGGCGAGGGCGCGGACCAGGGCGTGCTCGCGCCCGCCAGAACCGATGACGAGTATGCGCACGCCAGGAGCCTACCGGGCGCGTCAGCCATTCCTGAGCAGGTCCCTGAGCTGGAGGGTCTGGTCGCGGCGGGGGCCGACCCCGACCGCGCATACCGGGGCTTTGATCATCTCCTCGACCGCGCTGATGTAGGTCCGCGCGTTGGCCGGCAGCTCGTCGAACGTGCGGGCCTTGGAGATGTCCTCCCACCAGCCGTCGAAGTACTCGTAGACCGGCACCGCGTGGTGGAACTCGGTCTGCGTCATCGGGATCTCGTCGTACCGCTTCCCGTCCACCTCGTACGCCACGCAGACCGGCACCCGGTCCAGGCCGGACAGCACGTCCAGCTTGGTCAGGAAGTAGCCGGTGACGCCGTTCACCCGGGTCGAGTAGCGGGCGATGACCGCGTCGAACCAGCCGCAGCGGCGGGCCCGCCCGGTGGTCACGCCGTACTCGGCGCCGGTCTTGCGCAGCCACTCGCCCTGCTCGTCGCGGAGCTCGGTCGGGAACGGGCCCTCGCCGACCCGGGTGGTGTAGGCCTTGACGATGCCGATGACGTCGGTGATACGGGTCGGCCCGATGCCGGACCCGGCCACGGCGCCGCCCGCCGTGGGCGAGGACGAGGTCACGAACGGGTAGGTGCCGTGATCCACGTCGAGCATGGTGGCCTGGGCGCCTTCGAGCAGCACGACCTGGCCCTGGTCCAGCGCCCGGTTCAGCGCGAGGCCGGTGTCGGCCAGGTAAGGGCGCAGGCGTTCGGCGTAGCGGAGGTACTCGGCGGCGATGGCCTTGGCGTCGAGGCCGCGGCGGTTGTAGACCTTGGTCAGGAGCTGGTTCTTGTCCCGTAGCACCAGGTCCAGCTTCTTGGTCAAGATGCCGGGGTCGAACAGGTCCTGGACGCGGATCCCCACCCGGGCGATCTTGTCGCCGTAGGCCGGGCCGATGCCGCGCCCGGTGGTGCCGATCCGGGAGCTGCCCAGGTACCGCTCGGTCACCTTGTCCAGCGCGCGGTGGTACGGCATGATCAGGTGCGCGTCGGCCGAGACCAGCAGCTTGGAGCAGTCCACGCCGCGTTCGGCGAGGCCGTCGATCTCCTCGAGCAAGACCTTCGGGTCGATCACCACGCCGTTGCCGATGACCGGCACGACGCGCGGGGAGAGGACCCCCGATGGCAGCAGGTGCAGGGCGTAGCTCTCGTCGCCGATGACGACGGTGTGGCCGGCGTTGTTCCCTCCCTGATACCTGACCACGTAGTCCACGCGGTCGCCGAGCAGGTCAGTGGCCTTGCCCTTGCCTTCGTCGCCCCACTGGGCGCCGACAAGCACGATGGCGGGCATGCGCAATCCTTCGGCTCGCATAGTTAAGCCCCCGCACGGGCGCAAGCGCGGCAGGGGGCTCTTGCGAGTTGAGATTACCCGCTAAAACGCCAGGTAACCCCGGGGAGATTGTCCCGGTGTGGCGGTAGATCTCCCCGGGGCCCTGCTTTACTGGCTGGGCTTTACTGGCCGGCCAGCTCGTCCGCGGCGGCGGGGCTGCTGTCCCGCAGGAAGTCCGCGCAGCGCTCGGCCTCGTCGTCCTCGCCGATCGCGGCGGCGGCCACGCCCAGCATGTGCAGCGAGCGGAGGAAGCCGCGGTTCGGCTCGTGCTCCCACGGGACCGGGCCGTGTCCCTTCCAGCCCGAGCGGCGCAGCTGATCCAGGCCGCGGTGGTAGCCGGTGCGCGCGTAGGCGTAGGTGGTGACCGCGTCGCCCTGGGCGAACGCGCGCTCGGCCAGCGCGGCCCAGGCGGCCGAGTAGTCAGGGAAGTTCGCCGCGACCTTCTCCGGTGCCTCGCCCGCCTTGATGGCGTTGTCGGCTTCGGTGTTGGGGAGCAGGTAGGTGGGCGGCGGGCCGCCGAGCAGGTTCCGGTGTTCCATATGTTCTAGCTTCCCAGGGCGTGGCCGACGGACAGGAGGTCCTCGCAGGCGTGCGTGACGCGGGCCGCCATGCCCGTCTCGGCCGCCTTGCCCCAGCTGCGCGGGTCGTAGTTCTTCTTGTTGCCGACCTCGCCGTCGATCTTGAGCACGCCGTCGTAGTGCTTGAGCATGTGGTCCGCGACCGGCCGCGTGAACGCGTACTGGGTGTCGGTGTCCACGTTCATCTTGACCACGCCGTAGGAGATGGCCTCCCTGATCTCCTCCAGGGCCGACCCTGACCCGCCGTGGAAGACCAGGTCGAAGGGCTTGTCCTGGCCGTACTTGATGCCCACCGCGTCCTGGATCTCCTTGAGCACGGCCGGGCGCAGCTTCACGTGGCCCGGCTTGTAGACGCCATGCACGTTGCCGAACGTGGCGGCCAGGATGTACCGGCCGTTCTCGCCGATCCCGATCGCCTCGGCGGTGGCCAGGGCGTCCTCCGGCGTGGTGTACAGCTTCTCGTTGATCGCGCCGACGACGCCGTCCTCCTCGCCGCCGACCACGCCGATCTCCATCTCCATGATGATCCTGGCGTCCTTGCACTTCTTCAGTAGTTCTTGTGCGATCTGGAGGTTCTCGTCCAGCGGGACCGCGGAGCCGTCCCACATGTGCGACTGGAACAGGGGCTCCTGGCCGTTGTCGACCCGCTCTTTTGATAGTGCGATCAGCGGGCGCATGTAGCCGTCGAGCTTGTCCTTGGGGCAGTGGTCGGTGTGCAGCGCGATGTGGATCGGGTATTTCGCCGCCACCACGTGCGCGAACTCGGCCAGCGCGGACGCGCCGGTCACCATGTCCTTGACCTGCTGGCCGGACAGGTACTCGGCGCCGCCGGTGGAAATCTGGACGATCCCGTCGCTGCCGGCGTCGGCGAACCCTTTCAGCGCGGCGTTCAACGTCTGGGTCGACGTCACGTTGATGGCCGGGAACGCGAAGCCCCGCTGCTTGGCGGTGTCCAGCATCTGCGCGTAGACCTCAGGGGTCGCTATAGGCATGACCTTGTACTCCTCGGGCTGTGAATGTGCCCTCACTCTAGGCATCTGGGGCTGGCTTCCCCAGGGACCTTGGTCCCCAAGGGAAGGTGAAGCACGCATGAAGATGCGCCCGGGCACTGCCGGTTATGAGGTACAACCTAAGCCATGGAGAGCTTCCTGGCCTCGCATGTGTACTACGCGCTCATCCTGTTCGGCTTCCTGGAGGCGGCGTGCATCCCGATCTCGTCCGAGATCACGTTCGGCTTCGCCGGGGTGCTCGCCTACCAAGGGCATATTAACCTCGCGTCGGTCATCATCATCGGCTCGCTGGCCGAACTCGCCGGCTCCTACGCCTCGTACTGGGTCGGCCGGCGCGGCGGGTACCCGCTGGTGCGCAAGCTCGGGCGCTATGTCCTGGTCACCGAGTCCGACGTGAACCGGGCCGAGCGCTTCCTCGAGGGCCGCGGGGCGTGGGCCGTGCCGGTGGGCCGGATGCTCCCCTTCGTCCGCGCCTTCATCTCGATCGTGGCCGGCATCGTGCGCATGCCGGCCGGCCGGTTCGGCATTCTGAGCCTGATCGGCACCGTGGTCTACGCGGCCGCGCTGTCCTCCATCGGCTACGGGCTCGGCAGCACCTGGGAGAGCGTCAACCACGGCCTGACCATGGCCGGGTACATCCTGTTCGCACTGGTCGTCGTGGCCATCGTCGGGTTCGTCCTCTACCGGCTGCGCCAGTTCCGCCGCGAAGACCAACTCCGCCGCTCGGGCTCGGGGCCTGCTGGCTCCGCTGGTGCCCCGGGTGCTGGCTCGGGTGCTGGTCTCGGTGCTGGCTTCCCCGGCGCTGCTCCCGTCGCTCCCGTCGCTCCCGTCAAGGAGCGCCCCGCCAAGCCCCACTCCCACCGAGCCAGCTAGCCCCCGGCTCTCGCCGCTCCCGCCCAGCTAGTCCCGCGCCTCACCACCAGCACCGAGCCAGCCAGACTCGCGCACTGGGCGGGCCTAAGCGCTCGCCCGAGCCAGCCGATTTCATGATCTCAGTGTCATGGGTACTTTGGGATAAATAACGCGCCGAAGTACTCACGATCATGGAGTTGGCGGTTAGAGGCCTAGGTCGGGGAGGTTGTAGGCGGCGCGGTAGGTGAGGCCGCGAGCGGTGACGGCGGCCCGGGCGCCCCGGTCGACCAGGACGGCGACGCCGACGACCTCGGCCCCGGCCTCGCGCAGCGCGTCGACCGCGTTCAGTACGGACGCGCCGGTCGTGGAGGTGTCCTCGACCGCGAGCACCCGCCGCCCGGATACGTCAGGACCCTCGATCCGGCGCTGCGTGCCGTGCTCCTTGTCCTTCTTGCGCACCACGAAGGCGTCGACCGGCGCGCCGCGGCCGGCGGCGGCGTGCATGATCGCGGTGGCTACCGGGTCGGCGCCCAGCGTGAGCCCGCCGACGGCGTCGTAGCCCAGGTCGGCGGTGAGGTCCAGCATGACCCGCCCGGCCAGCGGCGCTATCCGCCCGTCGAGCAGGATCCGGCGCAGGTCGACGTACCGGTCGGCGCGCTGCCCCGAGGAGAGGACGAAGTCGCCGTGGACGACGGCCTTCTCCCTTATCGCCGTGAGCAGCTCGGCCCGGTCGTCACGCATGGCAGGAAGCCTAAGTGAAAGCCCGTCGACGCCGGTTGCCAGTCCCCCTCAAACTGGTCTCCCGGCGCCGACGGGGTTCAGCGGGCGAGCCTTTCCACCAGGCGTAAGGCCTCGGTGAGCCGCCCAGGCAGCGGGGTCAGCTACACCAAGATTCTCGCGGTAACTATATGAAGTCAATCGAGGACGTTGAGTAGTGGAATGGGCCCCGACGCGGTCCTGGCCGCCAGCGTGGCCACCGTCCCGGCGCAGGGCGGAACCAGCATCCTGGGCTCAATCAGTACCCACTGTATCCAGTAAGTACTGCGTTCCATGAGGCCTCGGTTACAGAAGGGTAGAACGTGACCTATGGTCCTCCAGGCAGCGCGAATGCGCGGAAACGCATCCGCGCGAAGGTTACTTCACTAGTCTTAGAGGCATCGGGTCCATATCGGTGCCTAGAAGCTGGGCCGTTTGCGCCGAGGAAAGGACGGTGGGGCCGTGGATCGCTGCGCGCTGTTCGTCGATGCTAGTTACGTGCTCGCGGATGGTGCTATGGCTGTGCACGGGACTCGCCGGGGCGAATCGGTCTCCTGGGACTACGAGGGACTCCTGCAGTTGCTGTCCAGCCTGGCCCGCGAGCGTTCCGGCCTGCCGGTGCTCCGCTGCTACTGGTACGAGGCCACGGTGGACGGGCGCCGTACCGCCGAGCAGGACGCGCTGGCCGACGTGCCTGGCATCAAGCTCCGCGTGGCCAAGATCCGGCCCGGCCGCCGTGAGGGCGTCGAGACCGAAATTCACCGCGACCTGACCACGCTGGCCCGCAACAGCGCCATCAGCGACGCGCTCGTGGTCAGCGCCGAGGAGGACCTGGCCCAGGTCATCGCCGACGTCCAGGATCTCGGCATGCGGGTCACGCTGGTGCACATCGCAGTGGACGGGAACTGGACCATCTCCCGGTCGCTGCGCCAGGAGTCCGACGACATCATCGAGATCAGCGGCGATCACCTGCGGCCCTACGTGGAGCTGATCGCCGGCGCCGAGCCCGCCCACGCCGACGAGGACGCCGAGCTCGCGACGGTTTCCGGGCTCTCCGGGGCCTCCGGGGTCGCCGGTTCCCGGCCCATGTCCAACGGTCACTCGACCGCGGCCGTGTCCTACCAGCCGATGCCTTCGTCGTCTGGCAGCCACGCGCCGCCGGCCATCTACACGGCGCCGGTCGTGGCCGAGTACCAGCGGCCCGCGCTGCAACTGCCGAGGGTGGCGGTCGCCCGGGAACCGCGTGAGGGACGTGACGCGCGGGACGACAGGTCCCGGGATGACAGGTCCAGGGACGAACGAGCCCGCGAGGACCGGGCCGCGGCCACCGTCAACGGCGAGGCGCCGACTGCGCCCCGGCCGGACATCCCCGCCCGCCAGGACATATCGCCGCGCCAGGACATCCCGGCCCGCCCCGATATCCCGGCCCGCCCCGACATCGCGGCGCGCCAGGAGATCGCGGCCCGGCCGGACATCTACACCCCGCCGGTGGCTAGCCCGCGGAACCGGCCCGAGCGCCAGGACCGGCCCGAGCGCCAGGACCGCCAGGACCGCCAGGACCGGCCCGAGCCGCAGGCCCCGGCGGTCCGGGGCCGGGCCGCCGAGGAGATCGCGGGCTACACGCCGCCGGGCGCGGGCGCGCAGGCCGCTCCGGAGGCCCCGTCGGCCCCCGAACCCGCTCAGGCTCCCGCCCAGCTGCGCCGGCTGCCGTCCGCGCGCAACGTGGCCAGCCCGGGCCAGCCCGGCCCGATGGGCGGCCAGCACGGTGGCCAAGGCCAGGGTCAGGGCCAGAACGTCCAGGTCCAGGGCCAGGGGGCCGCTCGCAGCGCCCCCTACAGCGGGCCGCAGCCCGTGGTGAGCACGCCTTCGCCGGGGCAGAACGGCTACGCCAACGGCAGCAGCAATGGGGTCTCGCTCTCCGAGGCCGTGCAGGCGGCTCATGAGGAAGGCCAGGAGTTCGGCGGCTCGGTGGCCAGGGACGCCCCGGCGCTGTGGCTGGAGGCGGTGCTGGCCCGCAAGCCGCGGATGCCGTCCGACCTCGAAGCCCGGCTGCTGCAGGGTTCCGCGCTGCCGATCGACTTCCTGCTGCACGACGAGGTCAGGCACGCGCTACGCCGGGGCTTCTGGGATGCGCTCGAGCGCACCCGCCGGTAACCGCGGTAAAAGGAAGACGCCCGGATTGTCCACGGCACCGATGGGTAGGGTTGACAGCGTGGTTGTGCTGTCCGGGGAACTTTTCGACGCGATCGAGATGAACGCGGCGCGGACCGGCAACCACAAACGCGCCGCGGTCCGGATGGGCCGCCTGGCCGTCCAGGCCAGCCCGGCCGAGATGTCCCGGGCCGAGGCGCACATGCGGGCGGGCGAGCAGTGGCTGCTCGCCGACGATCCCACCGAAGCGGTCGAAGAGTTCCAGAAGGCCATGGCGGACACCGGGCCGACCCTGGATGACCCGCGGGTCCCGCTGGCCCGCGCGATGTTCTCGCTCGGACAGAACGAGAGCGCCGACGCCCTGCTGCGCGAGCTGCGCGAATCCGGCGCCCGCGACTCGGCGCGCACCTGCGACCTGGTGGCCGAGGTCCTCACCGAGCAGGGCGACCTGGAAGGCGCGCTCGACTGGACCACCTCCGGGGTGGACGCCTGCCTGCGCGGCGACGACCGCGCCGAGCTGCAGTTGCTGCTCCGGCTGCGTTACCGGCTCCGCGTCGACCTGGGCCTGCCCGAGGACGACTACGACAAGATGCTGGACAACAGGAAGGCCGGCCCCGCCGCGGGAACCTGAGTTCCCGCCGCGAGACCGGCCCTTGTCGGTAAGCCCCGCTGCCGCTAGGCCGCGGCCTTCTCGGCTCGCTTGACGCTGAGCGCGTCCCGGTCCTCGTCCACGTCGACCAGCACCTCGTCGCCGTCCACGATGTCGCCGCCGAGCAGCGCCCGGGCCAGCTGGTCGCCGACGGCGGACTGGACCAGCCGGCGCAGCGGCCTGGCCCCGTACACCGGGTCGAAGCCGGTGAGCGCCAGCCACTCCCGCGCCGCGGACGTGACGGTCAGCGTCAGCCGCCGCCCGGCCAGCCGCTTGGCCAGCAGGTCGATCTGCAGGTCGACGATCTGGGTGAGCTCGCCGGTGGACAGCGCGTCGAAGACGATGATGTCGTCGAGCCGGTTGACGAACTCGGGCTTGAACGCGGCGCGCACCGCGGTCAGGACCGCGTCCCGCTTGGCCGCCTCGTCCCCGAACGCCGGGTCGGCGATGAACTGCGACCCCAGGTTGGACGTCAGCACCAAGATGGTGTTCCTGAAGTCCACCGTGCGGCCCTGGCCGTCGGTCAGCCGCCCGTCGTCGAGCACCTGCAGCAGGACGTCGAAGACCTCGGGGTGCGCCTTCTCCACCTCGTCCAGCAGGACCACGGTGTAAGGCCGCCGCCGGACTGCCTCGGTGAGCTGGCCGCCCTCGTCGTAGCCGACGTAGCCGGGCGGGGCGCCCATCAGCCGGGCGACCGAGTGCTTCTCGCTGTACTCGCTCATGTCGATCCGGATCATGGCCCGCTCGTCGTCGAACAGGAACTGGGCCAGCGCCTTGGCCAGCTCGGTCTTGCCCACGCCGGTCGGCCCGAGGAACAGGAACGAGCCGGTCGGCCGGTCCGGGTCGGACACGCCGGCGCGGGCGCGCCGCACCGCGTCCGAGACGACCCGCACCGCCCGCGCCTGGCCGATCACGCGGTGGCCGAGCTCTTCCTCCATCCGGAGCAGCTTGGCCGTTTCCCCTTCGAGCAGCCGCCCGGCGGGGATGCCGGTCCAGGCGGACACCACGTCGGCCACGTCATCCGGGCCGACCTCGTCCTTCACCATGGGCGGCGGCGCGGAGGTCCCGGCCGCTTCGGTTCCGTCCGATGAGGCCGAACGGGCCGTGGTGATCGCCTCGATTTCGGCGTCGACCTTCCTGATCTCCTCATAGAGCCGGTAGTTCTCCGCTTCCCAGCCCGGCTGCCGATCGCGCACCGTGCGCTCGGCCTGGTTCTCCAGGTCATCGCGCCGCTTGCGCAGCTCGCCCTCCTGGTTCAGGCCGCCCTTCTCCAGGTCCCAGCGTGCGACCAGCGCGTCGAGCTGCTCCTGCTGGTCGGCCTTGGTCGCGCGAAGCCGCTCCAGCCGGTCCTTGCTGGCCGCGTCCTCCTGGTTGGCCAGGGCCAGTTCCTCCATGGTCAGCCGGTCCACGGCGCGCTGCAGCTCGTCGATCTCGACGGGCTTGGAGTCGATCTCCATGCGCAGCCGGGACGCGGCTTCGTCGACCAGGTCGATGGCCTTGTCCGGCAGGAACCGCGCGGTGATGTAGCGGTCCGACAGCGCGGCCGCGGAGACCAGCGCCGCGTCCGAGATCTTCACCCGGTGGTGCGCCTCGTAGCGGCCCTTGAGCCCGCGCAGGATCGCGATCGTGTCCTCGACCGAGGGCTCGCCCACCAGCACCTGCTGGAACCGGCGCTCCAGGGCGGGGTCCTTCTCGATCCGCTCCCGGTACTCGTCCAGCGTGGTCGCGCCGACCATGCGCAGCTCGCCGCGGGCCAGCATCGGCTTGAGCATGTTGCCCGCGTCCATCGCGCCCTCGGCCGCGCCCGCGCCGACCACCGTGTGCAGCTCGTCGATGAACGTGATGACCTGGCCGTCGCTGTCCTTGATCTCGTTCAGGACGGCCTTGAGCCGCTCCTCGAACTCGCCGCGGTACTTGGCCCCGGCCACCATCGAGCCGAGGTCCAGCGCGATCAGCCGCTTGCCGCGGAGCGACTCGGGGACGTCCCCGGCCACGATCCGCTGGGCCAGGCCCTCGACGACCGCGGTCTTGCCCACGCCAGGCTCGCCGATCAGCACCGGGTTGTTCTTGGTCCGGCGGGACAGCACCTGGATGACCCGCCTGATCTCGGAGTCCCGGCCGATCACCGGGTCCAGCTTGCCGTCCCTGGCTGACCTGGTCAGGTCGACGCCGAACTTCTCCAGCGCCTTGTAGGTGTCCTCGGGGTCCTGGCTGGTGACCCGGGCGCTGCCGCGGATCTGGCTGAACGCCTCGAGCAGCGCGTCGGGCGTGACGCCGGCCCCGGCCAGGACGGCCTTGGCGTCGCCGCCATCGGAGGCCAGCCCGACCAGCAGGTGCTCGGTCGAGATGTACTCGTCGCCGAGCTGCTTGGCCCGGCTGTCGGCGGTGGATATGGCCGACAGCAGCGGTCGCGCCATCTCCGGCGCGCTCAGCGTGGCGCCGCGGGCGCGCGGCAGCCGGGCCAGGCGCTCCTCGGCCTGCTTGGCGACTAGTGTGGGGTCGGCGCCGATGGCGCGGAGCAGCGGGGCGGTGGTCCCGTCCGCCTGCTCGACCAGCGCTATGAGCAGGTGCAGCGGCTCAACCTGGGGGCTGCCGTCCGCCGCCGCGCGCTGCGTCGCTGTGGACAGCGCGTCGTAGCTCTTTCTGGTGAACTTGTTGTCCATCGCTATTTATCTCCTCTGGCCTGCCCAGTCGGGCTGGACGGACCAGTGATCGGTTCCCAGACCGCGACCCGGGCGCCGCGCACTGGCACGAGCCCGGACCGGGTGTCACTGCCCGAGCGGCGCAGCTCGGCGAGCCGCGCCGCCACGGCGCGGGTGGATTCCAGCTCCACCCGCAGTTGAGCTACTTCGGCGCTCAGCTCGGCGATGAGCCTGCGCGCCTGTTCAAGCTCCCGGTGCTGGTCGAGGAGCAGCTTGATGCCGGAGAGGTTGACGCCTTCCTCCTGCGATAGCCGCTGGATCTCGCGCAGCGCCAGGATGTCCCGCATCGAGTAGCGCCGGTGACCCTTGCTCTGGCTGCTCCCCTGGCCGCTTCGGCGGCCGGGGGAGACCAGGCCGAGTTTCTCGTAGGCGCGGAGCGTCTGCGGGTGCATGCCGGAGAGCTGGGCGGCCACGGAGATGACGTACACCGGCATGTCGTCTGAGGGCTCGTACGGAGTGCTCATGTCATCTCCCTTCCTTACGCTTCCTTGGCCCGCTCGAGCAGTTCCTCGCGCGGGTCGGCGCCTGCGGTGGCCTCGCGCAGGTCCTCGATGGCACTGCGCGCCTTGCTGTTCAGGTCCTTCGGCACCGTCACCTCGACGGTGACCCGCATGTTGCCGGTGGTGCCGTCCTTGCGGCGCACGCCCTTGCCGCGGACCAGGAACGTCCGCCCGTTCGGGGTGCCCGGCGGGATCCGCACGGTGACCGGGGCGCCGCGGTGCGCGGGCACCTTGACCTCCGCGCCCAGGCTGGCCTCGGCGAACGTCACCGGGATGGTCACGGTCAGGTCGGATCCCTGGCGCCCGAACACCGGGTGCGGCTTCACGTGCACCCGGACGAACAGGTCGCCGGGCGGCCCGCCCCGCTCGCCGGGGGCGCCCTTGCCCACCAGCTTGATCTTGGCCCCGTCGGTCACCCCGGCCGGGATGCGGGCCTGGATGGTGCGCGAGCTCATCGCGCGGCCGCTGCCCGTGCACGCCGGGCAGGGGTCGTCCACGACCAGGCCGCGGCCGTGGCACTCCTTGCACGGCTCGGAGATGCCGAACGAGCCCAGGTTCCTGGCCGACTGCCCGGTCCCCTGGCAAGACGGGCACATGTGCGGCACGGTGCCGGCCTTGGCGCCGGTGCCGTGACAGGTCGGGCACGGGCCCTCGCCGGTCAGCCGGAGCGCCACCGTGGTCCCGTCGATCGCGTCCCCGAAGGTCAGCGTGGTCTCGGTCTCCACGTCGGTGCCCCGCCGCGGGCGGTTCTGCGCGGTGGTACGGCCCCGGTTGAAGACGCCGCCGAGGATGTCGCCCAGGCCGCTGCTGTCCCCCGAGCCGCCGAAGATGTCGCCGAGGTCGAAGCCGCCGAACCCGCCCTGGCTGCCAGGCCGGGTGCCGGTCGGGACCCGGAAGCCGCCGCCGAACATCGAGCGTGCCTCGTCGTACTCCTTGCGCCGCTTCTCGTCGGACAGCACGGAGTACGCCTCGGAGATCTCCTTGAACCGCTCCTCCGCCGAGCTGTCGCCCTTGTTGGCGTCGGGGTGGTACTTGCGGGCCAGCTTGCGGTACGCCGCCTTGATCTCGGGCGGCTTGGCCGTCTTGGCAACCCCAAGCGCCTTGTAGTAATCCTTCTCGAGATAGTCCTTAGTACTCATCTTTCTGTCTCCGCTCGCCTCCGGGCCGCCCTGAGGCGCTGTCTTCCCTCGTCGCTCGTCGCAGGCTCCTCGCTCCTCAGTCCAGACAGCGCCGCGGCCCTTTGGCTCGCTCCGGTCCCGGCGGCATCTTTTCTTTGGAGTCAGTCTCCGTCTTCAGCGGCGTCCCAGTCGGGCTCGTTGCTGCTGCCGTCGGGGCCGGTCGCGGGCGCCGCGACGGCGACCCGGGCGGGGCGCAGGATCCGGTCGCCGACCATGTAGCCGGGCTGCAGGATCTCGACGCACGTGTCCTCGGTCACGTCCGTTGAATAGGAGCTGGTCAGGGCCTCGTGGATCTTGGGGTCGAAGGGTTCGCCCTTTTCCCCGTAGGTCACCAGGCCGAGACGGCCCAGCGCCGCCTGCAGGGAGTCGGCGACCGACTTGAAGCCGCCGGACAGCTCGCCGTGTTCCCGGGCCTGGTCGATGGCGTCGAGCACCGGCAGCAGCCCGGTCAGCGTGGTGACCACGGCCTGTTCGCGCACGGCGGCGCGGTCGCGGTCGACGCGCTTGCGGTAGTTGGCGTACTCCGCCTGCAGGCGCTGTACGTCGGCGGTGCGCTCGGCGAGCTGCGCCGCCAGGTCCGCGGCCTGCGGGCCGCCCTTGACTGCCTGTGCTGTAACCATCTCTGGGACCTCTTCGGGGGCCTCCCGGGTTTCCCCGGTGTCCCGCTCCTCATGATCAGCGGGCTGATCCTCGCCGGACGCGGACCAGGCGGCCGCTTCGGGGACTTCCGGGGCACTCTGGGGCGGGGCCGGCCGGCCGGCACCTGTG
>JBEKJP010000051.1:0-58238 GCA_050011155.1 Streptosporangiaceae bacterium | reverse complement strand
CGGCGTGGATGCTTTGCCTGGCCCGGCTCTGTGCCGGTACGCTATGGCCCACCGCACGGTAGTGTGCGGGTGGAGGATTCGCCTAGTCCGGTCTATGGCGCCGCACTGCTAATGCGGTTTGGTGGTGACACCATCCGGGGTTCAAATCCCCGATCCTCCGCACTGACCAGCAGTTTTGCCCGGAAATGTCGGTCTGGGCGGGCTGCTGATCCCGGCTTGGCGTGGCCATTGCGTGTCCGTCACGGTCACCGGGCCGTTCTCTGTCCCGGCCATGACCTGCGCTGGACGGGCCTCAGCCTTGCCCCGGAACCAGCCAGACCACCGCAACGTGTACGCCCCCGGGCCGGGGGTGCGCCACGGGAACTCCCACAGCTGCCAGGCATCCCCGCTGCCGGCTACGTCACGGCGCGGGACGGCCAGGTGCCAGCGCCGGCCGCCGTCGGTGCTGATCTCGGTGCGGGCGATGGATCCGTTGCCGGACCAGGACCGGCCGGTGAGCAGGTGGTCGCGGTGCGCGGGCAGCCGCGCGTCCCAGGCCAGCTCGAAGGCGCTCCTGATCGCCTGGGTGGTGACGAGCGTGCCGCGGGCCGGGTAGGCGGGGCCGAACAGCCGGTAGGCCCGGGTGTTCCAGTAGGAGCTCAGCGGGGTCGCGGAGACCTCGATCGCGCCGGCCCATTTGATGCTGGCGATCCCGGCCCAGCGGGGCACGATGACCCGGACCGGGTAGCCGTGGCCGGGCGGCAGCGGCGCGCCGTTCATCTCGTAGGCCAGGATCACGTCGTCCAGCGCCTTGGCCACCGGGATCGGCCGCCGGACCGGCCCGTAGCTGACCCCGTCGACGGCGTAGTCCGGGTCGAGGCCGTAAGGCATGACTTCGATTGCCTCGGCGGTGATCCCGGCCCGGTCCAGGATGTCGGACAGCGGGACGCCCCGCCAGGCCGCCACCCCGATGGCGCCGAGCCGCCAGGGCGTCCCGGGCACCGCCTGGCCCTGCTGGCCGGCGAAGAACCGGCGCCCGTTGCCGGCGCACTCGATCGACGCCACGACCGTCCGGGCCGACCGGTCGAGCAGGTCCTGGTAGCTGAACCGGATGGCCTGGCCCGCGGTCACCGCGCTGCGCAGGCCGGTGCCGAAGACGCGCAGGCTCCAGGTCTCCGCGTCGATCAGCGGGGTGGCGGTGTGGTTGCGGACGAAGAAGCTCGCGCTGGGCACGGCGTACCCCTGGCCCCGCATGACTTCCCAGCGCATCTCGGCGTTGAGCCCGTGCCCATAGAACTCGCCCGCGGGCAGCGGCCTGACGATCGGTCCATCGGGCGCCATGGCGGCCACGCCGGACCGGCCCGGACGAGCCGTTCGGTTCTCGCGCATGCTGCTCCGTCCCCCTAGGCAAGGTCCGCTGTCCATAACCTGATCTATTCCTAGTAAATCGATTATAAAACTAGGATTACCATGCCGCCGTCCCCGCTCCCCGGGGCGTGCAGGGTCGCTAGCGGTAGGCCCGGCTCGGTTCCGGGCTACGAGACACGCGCCGGCGGGGGCCGTAGCACCCCAACCCGTTCGGGATCATGCCTGTCCTGGGTACCGAACGGGCTTGCTTTCACGCCGCTGCGCCGGTGACGAGGGGCAGGTCCGGGTGGGCGGTCCACTTGGTCAGCGAGCCGTCGTACAGCCGGGCGTCGTCCCGGCCGGTCAGTGAGAGCGCTGACGTGACGCTGAAACCGATCGGTCAGACCCGCGCTAATAGCGTTTTACCTGCGCAAACTTCCCGGACATAAGCCAGGGAAGGCAGGCAGCGCGGATTAGCGTGACTAGATGGCCGGCCCAGGATGGACAGAACTGATCGCCCTGGGCGCCGGCTGCGCCGTCGCGGTAATAGCCACCCCGGCAGGCATTTCTGGCGCGGTCCTGCTGCTGCCATTCCAGGTCAGCGTGCTGGGCACGCCCAGCCCCGCCGTCACCCCGACCAACCTGCTCTACAACGTCATCGCCACCCCCGCCGCCCTGTACCGGCGGCGGCAGCCTGTGCTCGATGCGCTGGGCGGGGGAGCAGGGGCTGAACCTGCTCACCGGCAACATCGTCACCGGCGAGACCAGCGACGAGTTCACGGCGGCGCAGCTTGCCCTGATAAAGGAGTACCGGAGTGTCATCGGGGCGGAGCGGCCGGCCCGGGTCGCGCTCGGCCGGGTGATCGTCCCGTTCGACAGCGCCACCGCCGTGACCCGGGCCCGGTACCGCGACTACGCAGCCAGCCGGCACGAGCGCACCCTGCGGCCGCAGGGGCCCAGGCGGATGCTGTTCGCCAGCGACGTGGCCGGCACCGCTGAGCAGATCTTGGACCAGCTGTCCGCCGACCCGGTCCTGGCCCAGGTGGGCGAGCTGCGCCTGGAGCTGCCCTACGAGTTCGACCGGGCCGATTACGAGCAGATCCTGCACGACGCCCGTTACCTGATTGCCCCCGAACTCGGCTGGCAGCCCGCACCGGACGCGCCCCTGGCTGCCGCCAACTCCGGATCAGCCGCCCGCTTACCGGTCAGCGCCGGGGCGAGCCGGACCAGTACGTCGAGGCCGGCCTGGAAGTCGGGTCCGATCACGCCCAGCCGCACGTGATCGGCGCCCGCGTCCAGGTGCCTGCGGATCCCGGCCGCGATCCGCTCCGGGTCGCCCCAGGCGACGATCGCATCGACCACCTCGTCGGAGGCGGCGGCGATGTCCTCCGCCGCGTAACCCAGCCGGGTCAGGTTGGCGGCATACGGCGAGCCGGGGCGGGCCACCGTCTCGGACACGAACCGCCGGGCCGCGGTCCGGGCCCGGCCAGGATCCTCATCCACCGCTGTCGTCAGCCCGACGGCGAGGATCTTGTCCGGGCCGAGGACCTGCCGCGCGTCTGCCGTGTACCGCGGCGGCACCAAGATGGGCAGCGCCCCGTCGGCGATCTCGCCCGCCAGCGCGAGCATCTTCGGACCGTTGGCCGCAAGGATGCGCGGGTAGCTGAGCTCCGGCACCTGGGCCAGCGGCTGCTCGGCCGTCATCTGCTGGAAGTAATCGCGGGCGGCGGCCAGCGGGCGGCCGCCAGCCTGCGCAGCGTCTCCGCCGTGATCATCATCGACCGGGCGTCCGGCGAGGTCACCTGGCGGCTCGGGCCGGACACGGTCGCCCAGCAGCACTGCCCCAGCGAGCTGCCGGACGGCTCGCTGCTGCTCTTCGACAACGGTACGTTCCGCGCCGGGGAGAGCGTGACCTACTCGCGTGTCATCGAGGTGGACCGCCGGACCCGGGCGATCACGTGGGAGTACCGTCACTCGCCGCCCGAGAATTTCTTCACGCCGTTCATGGGCAGCGCCCAGCGGCTGCCGAACGGCAACACCCTGGTCACCGAGTCCGCGTTCGGCCGCATCTTCGAGGTAACCAGGGACGGGCAGGAGGTGTGCTGGGAGTACGTGGTCCCGTACTTCTCGGCCTATCGCAACGAGGCGGCGGCCAGGCTCTTCCCGGACGCCACCAACGCGATCTTCCGCGCGTACCGGTACACCCCGGCCGAGGTGCCCTGGCTTCCCTGACGTGGAGGGGGCGGCGCGGCCACGAGCGGGTGGAACTGCGCGACGCCGTCGACTTCGCCCGCACCAACCGCTGGTCCGTCCTGATCAACCTGCTCAGGCGCCCGTGGGCCGCCCTGCACGTCACCCGCCAGGACTTCTTCGCCTACGTCGTGCTCGAAGGCGCCGTAGAGCTATCGCCCGTGGCGGATCAGCCCGACGACGACACGGTCGCCGAGCTCATTGCGTACCACCGGGCCCTGTCAGGTGAGCACGAGGACTGGGACGCCTACCGCGCAGCCATGGTGACCGAACGGCACGCCGTTGTCCGCCTCACTCCTGAAAGGGCCTACGGCATGCTCCGCCTCCCCGGCCCCAGCTGGGAGGAGAAGCCGTGACCGAACGGGTCCGGTGCTCGCCCTCCGCCATGCTGTGAGCGCTGGCTAGGCTGGGTGCTGGAGGCGTCCGAAGCCGCACGGATGACCTGCAGGTCATCTGCCGAATCCTAGTTTCGAGCGGGACAGAGTCAGATGGAGAAGTCCTCGCCGTGCCATACTCCGGCTTCGGGTGGCCGGATGACGGGGCCGGTGCCGTTGCCGTCGGCCAGGGCCTCCAGCCTGCCGACCCGGGTGAGCAGGGACTGGAGGCTGGCTCCCACGAGATCGGGCAGCGCCGAGTCGCCGGTACCTGGCGCCTGGCGGGGACGGCTGCGGCCGATGACCTGCCCGGGGACTCCGACGACCACCGAGCCCGGGGGCGCCGGCTTGACCACGACGGCGTTGGCGCCGATGATGCTGCCCGGCCCGATGGTGATCGGGCCGAGGATCTTGGCGCCTGCGCCGATGATCACCCGGTCGCCGATGGTGGGGTGGCGCTTGCCCTTGTCCAGGCTGGTGCCGCCAAGCGTGACGCCCTGGTAGATCGTGACGTCGGCGCCTACCTCCGCGGTTTCCCCGATCACCACGCCGGTGGCGTGGTCGATGAGCACGCCGGGACGGATCGCGGCGCCGGGATGGATGTCGACTCCGGTGAGCACGCGGGTGAGCTCGGCCAGCGCCCGGGCGGGCAGCCGGGCGCCGTGGCACCATAGCCAGTGGCTGGCCCGGTGGCCGGCTAGGGCGTGCACGCCGGGGTAGCAGATGATGACTTCTAGCACCGAACGGGCGGCCGGATCCCGGTCCATGGCCGCCCGCACGTCCCGCCGCAGGGCCGCCAGCACGGCTAGTCGGCCAGGTCAGCGAACAGCGCCGTGCTCAGGTACCGCTCGCCGATATCGGGGAGCACCACGACGACGAGCTTGCCCGCGTTCTCCGGCCGGCGGGCCACCTGCAGCGCGGCCCACGCCGCCGCGCCCGAGGAGATGCCGACCAGCAGTCCCTCTTCCTGAGCCAGCCGCCGGGCGAGGGCGAGCGCGTCCTCGTTGCCGACGGTGATGATCTCGTCGACCAGGGCGGTGTCGAGCACCGGCGGGACGAAGCCGGCGCCGATGCCCTGGATCGGGTGCGGTCCCTTCGCGCCGCCGGACAGCACCGGCGACGCGGCCGGCTCCACGGCGACGAACCGTGCCGACGGCTTGCGTTCCTTGATGACCTGGGCGACACCGGTGATGGTCCCGCCGGTGCCGACCCCGGAGACGAAGATGTCGACCGTCCCGTCAGTGTCGCTCCATATCTCCTCGGCGGTGGTGGCGCGGTGGACGGCCGGATTGGCCAGGTTCTCGAACTGCTGCGGGACGAAGTACCGCTGGTCGCTCTTGGCCAGTTCCTCCGCCTTGGCGATGGCGCCGGGCATGCCGCCCGCACCCGGCGTGAGAATGAGCTCGGCTCCGTACGCGCGCAGCAGCATCCGCCGCTCGATGCTCATCGTTTCCGGCATCGTCAAAACACAGCGGTACCCGCGAGCGGCGCACACCATCGCCAGCGCGATGCCGGTGTTCCCGCTCGTCGGCTCCAGGATGATCGTGTCCGGCTTGATCAGGCCGGCCTGCTCCGCCGCGTTGATCATCGACACGCCGATGCGGTCCTTCACGCTGCCCGCCGGGTTGAAGGACTCCAGCTTGGCCACGACCTCCGCCACGGCCCCGGCGGTCACCCGGCGTAGCCGGACCAGTGGCGTGTGCCCGGTCAGCTGCGTGATGTCCTCGGCTATCCTCATCGGTGCTCTCCTCTGCTTGCCGCTGCCCCGGGCTGGCCGGGCGATTTCTAATCCTCTTTTCCGATTGGAATGGTTCCGGGGTAATTACGAGACGCGCAGGGTCGTAAGTCCTGAAATTTGCTGACTTTCAGATCTGAAAAAACGGGATTACGTGCCTGCAGGCTCAGGGTCGAGATCAACGACGATCGTCGATTCGAGGAGAGTTCCGATGACGACTGTTCAGGAAGCCCCGTTCGAAGTCCCGCTGGCACTGAGCGACAGGGCTGCCCGCCAGCTCGCGAACGCCACGAAGACCCCGGCGCAGATGGCGACGATCACGCCGCGGTGGCTGGTTCACCTGCTGCCGTGGGTGCCGGTCGAGGCAGGCATCTACCGGCTGAACAAGGTCCGGCATCCCGAATCCGTCGACGTGGCCTGCCCGGCACGCGACGAGTCCGAGCTGCCGCAGACCTTCGTCGACTACGACGACAATCCCCGCGAGTACTTCCTCAACGCGGTGTCGACGGTGGCCGACGTGCACACGCGGGTCTCCGATCTTTACAGCAGCCCGTACGACCAGATCAAGGAGCAGTTGCGGCTGACCATCGAGACGATCAAGGAGCGCCAGGAGTCCGAGCTGATCAACAACCCGGACTACGGCCTGCTCGCGAACGTCGCGGAGCGGCAGCGCATCACCCCGCTCACCGGCGCGCCGACGCCGGATGACCTCGACGAGCTGATCGTCAAGGTGTGGAAGGAGCCGGCGTTCTTCCTCGCCCACCCGCGGGCCATCGCGGCGTTCGGGCGTGAATGCACCCGGCGCGGCGTCCCGCCGGCGACCGTGAGCCTGCTCGGCTCCCAGTTCATCACCTGGCGCGGCGTGCCGCTGATCCCGTCGGACAAGATCCCGGTCGAGGACTCCAGGAGCAGGATCCTCCTGCTGCGGACTGGCGAATCCCGCCGGGGAGTGGTCGGCCTCTACCAGCCGGGCCTCGACGGCGAGCAGAGCCCGGGCCTTTCCGTCCGCTTCATGGGCATCTCGCGCAACGCCATCGCGTCCTACCTCATCTCGCTGTATTGCTCGCTCGCCGTGCTGACCGACGACGCGCTCGCGGTCCTGGACGATGTCGAGGTCGGCAAGTTCCACGACTACGCGCACGTCTACCGGTGACGTCATGAACGCGAATGGCAACGGGCTACCGGACGAAGCGACGCTGGCCCGGCTGGTCAGCGAGCTCTTCAACGCGCTGCCTGGCGAGGTATCCCCGGCCGGGGGACCGTCTGGCCCGCCGGCGGCCACTGACGGCCGGCCGGCTGCCCCGGCCGCGAAACCGGCCGGGTCCGGTAGGTTCACCGTAGATGTGCCCGGCTGGGATGCCGCCGCGCCGTCGGTGATCCTCCCGCCGGCACCCAGCGGCGGAATGGCGGGTCCCGCCACGCCGGAGTTCTACTTCATCGACCCGTCGAGGCACGGCGGCACGGCCGCGCCCGCCACACCGCAGGGCGGTCGTCCGTCATGGGATGTCAACGCGATCAGGCGCGACTTCCCGATCCTGGCCGAACGGGTCAACGGGCATCCGCTCGTCTGGCTGGACAACGCCGCGACCACGCACAAGCCCCAGGAGGTGATCGACCGGCTCGTCCGCTTCTACACCCACGAGAACTCCAACATCCACCGCGCTGACCATGAGCTCGCGGCCCGCGCTACCGACGCGTACGAGGACGCGCGCGCCACGGCCGCGAGCTTCCTCGGTGCCCCGTCGGGTGACGACATCGTGTTCGTCCGGGGCACGACCGAGGCGATCAACCTCGTCGCGCAGAGCTGGGGCCGTCAGCATGTCGGCGCGGGCGATGAGATCGTGCTTTCCTGCCTGGAGCATCACGCCAACATCGTGCCGTGGCAGCAGCTCGCCCGCGAGCGGGGCGCGGTGCTGCGCGTGATACCGGTCGACGACAGCGGCCAGATCATCCTCGATGAGTACCGCAAGCTGCTCACGGACCGGACCCGGCTGGTCGCGGTCACTCACGTGTGCAATGCGCTGGGGACGGTCGTCCCGGTCCGCGAGGTGATCGCGGCCGCGCACGACGCGGGCGCCCGGGTGCTGGTCGACGGGGCGCAGGCGGTATCGCACATGCCGGTCGACGTGCAGGCGCTCGATGCGGACTTCTACGCCTTCTCCGGGCACAAGGTGTTCGGCCCGACCGGCATCGGCGTCCTGTACGGGAAGGCCGAGGTGCTCGACTCGATGCCGCCCTGGCAGGGCGGCGGCAACATGATCAGGAACGTCACCTTCGAGCACACCGAGTACCAGCCGCCGCCGACCCGGTTCGAAGCCGGGACCGCCTCCATCGCGGACGCGGCCGGCCTCGGCGCCGCCCTGGCGTACGTCGAGCGGATCGGCCGCGCGAACATCGCCGCCTACGAGCAAGAGCTGCTCGGCTACGCGACGCGGGCGCTGGAGGCCGTTCCGGGCCTGCGCCTGGTCGGCACCGCGCCCGACAAGGCGGCTATCCTCTCGTTCGTGCTGGACGGGTACCGCCCGCAGGAGGTCGGATCGGCGCTGAACTCCGAGGGGATCGCGGTCCGCGCCGGGCACCACTGCGCGCAGCCGATCCTGCGCCGCTTCGGGCTAGCAGCGACGGTACGGGCCGCCCTGGCGATGTACAACACCCACGCGGAGGTGGACCTGCTAGCAGAGGCCTTGCACCGCCTCGCCCGCCGGCGCACGCGGTAACTCGCCGCGATACCAGCTGCACGTCTACGGCACCGACGTCGGGCGCGTGGGCACCAGCATCCGCCGCGTCTACGACCTGCCAGTTCGGGACCGCTGACCGGGCGGCAGGGGTTAATGGGCTAAAAATCTAACCTTTAAAATCAATCGACTTAAATGTTATTACGCAGGAGGTGGGTCTCGGTGGCTTTGCCGGACTTCCTGGTGATCGGCGCGCCGAAGGCGGGCACCACGGCGTTGCACACCGCGCTCGCGCGGCATCCCGGCCTGTACCTGTCCGCGGTCAAGGAGCCTAAGTTCTTCCTCACCGACGGGCCCCCGCCCGCACGCGGCGGCCCGGGGGACGCACAGACCTACCAGGAGCACGTCTGGCGGCGGGCGGATTACGAGGCGCTGTTCCGCGCCGCCCCCGCCAGGGCGCTGCGCGGTGAGTCGACGCCGTTCTACCTCTACGACCGGGCCGCCCAGCGGCGGATCCGCGCGCTGATCCCGCAGGCCAGGCTGATCGTGATCCTCCGCGACCCGGTGGAGCGCGCCCACTCCAACTGGACGCACCTGTGGTCGGCGGGACGGGAGCCGCTGGGCGACTTCTTGCGTGCCTGCGCCGAGGAAGACCGCAGGGTCGCGGCGGGCTGGTCGCCGTTCTGGCACTACGTCCGCCTGAGCCGGTACGGCGAGCAGCTCGATCACCTGTTCAGCTTGTTTCCCAGGGAACAGGTCATGGTCTTCCGGTACCGACGCCTGCTCGACGAGCCCGTGCAGATCCTCGACGAGATCTGCGCGTTCCTCGGCGTGGAGCAGGGAGTCATCACAGAGGTCCCGCGGGAGAACGTCACCGCCCATCCCGCGCGGTCCGTCGCTCACGCCGCCTTGTCGCGGGCGCTGCGCGGCACCGAGGAGGTCGGCCGTCGCCTCCCCCGCACTGCCGGAACCACCGTCACCGCTACGCTGGAACGGATCCTCCAGCGCGACGCCCCCGCACGCCGACCGCTTACCTGGGCGGAGCGGCAAGCGCTTCTCCCGGTCCTGGAGAACGACATCCGGCTGCTCGAGAAGATCACCAAATCAGACTTCAGCGACTGGCTGCAGCCCAGAGAGCGTTCGGGCGGCCAGGTCGGGACCCGCCCAGCCGGACAGCGCCAGGCCCGCAACGGCAGGCCGCCCGGCACCTGACCTCGGCGATAGCCGGGCGGCGGGCGACCGCCGGGCCCGGCACGAGGATGATCCCGGGCGCCGCGCCACTCGTCCCCGCTCGGCGTGCACCGCCGAGGAGCAGCGATGGGTCGGCAAGCCCGGAACCGGCACGGCTGGTCGGACGCGGAGGTGGCCTGCCGGACAGGAGCAGGGCCGGCGATTCGCCGGACAAACGTGACCTGAACTATTGTCTACAAAAAAGATCGGTTTTATAGTTTTACCATGACACCGTTCGCCCCCCTCGTGGCGCGTCTCTACCTGGACTTCAAGAACGTCAGCAGCGCCGTCTGCGACTGATCTCGGCTCCGCCATGCCCGCGGCCCGCGCCCTGGAGCATCCCGCCGTGCGAGCGGCTCCCCCTTCGATGAGATGAGGACGAACCATGCCCACGAGTCAGATCAGCACCAAGCTCAGCTTCCGGAAGCTCACCGCACGCATCGGCGCCGAGGTTACCGGCGCGGGACCCGATCTCGAGCTGGACACGGACCAGGTGGCCGCGCTGCGGGACGCGCTCAACGAGCACAAGGCGCTCGTGTTCCGCGACGTCAGCATCGATGACGAGGGCCAGCAGCGGTTCGCCCGCTACTTCGGCGAGCTCACGACCGCGCACCCCACCGTCCCGGGCGAGCCGGGAGCCCCGCACGTGCTGCCGGTCGACAGCGAGAACGGGCGGGCCAATCGCTGGCACACCGATGTGACCTTCGTGGTGACCCCGCCCCAGCTGAGCACGCTGCGCAGCATCACGGTCCCGCCCTACGGGGGTGAGACCCTCATCGCCAACACGGCGGCAGCCTACCGCGACCTCCCCGGGCCGCTGCGGGATTTCGCGGACACGCTCTGGGCCGTGCACACCAACGACTACGACTACGCGGTGCCGCCAGAGAGCCTGGGCGAAGCTCAGCGGCAGCGGCGGGTGGTGTTTACCTCGACCGTGTACGAGACCGTCCACCCGGTGGTCCGGGTACACCCGCTGACGGGCGAGCGCGGCCTGTTCATCGGCGGGTTCGCGCAGCGGGTGGTGGGGCTGTCGAAAGGCGAGTCACTGGACATCCTGCGACTGCTGCAGGCCTACGTGGCCCGGCCGGAGAACGTGCTGCGATGGCGGTGGGAGCCCGGCCAGCTGGTGCTGTTCGACAACCGGATCACCCAGCACTACGCGATAGACAACTACGACGACCTGCCCCGGCGGCTCAACCGGGTCACGGTCGCCGGAGACCGGCCGGCCGGCATCACCGGCAGGCAGAGCCACTCTGTCAAGGGCGACGCGTCCCACTACACGCCGGCCGCCGCGGAACAGCCCGTCACCTGAACAGCGAGGGCGGCCGTGATACCGGTGAACGGTCAGGTACCCGGCGCGGGAGGGAGGCTGCCGGCAAGCCGCCCCGTCGTCGTATCGCGAAGCCCGAGCCAGCACATCAGGCTGCTCGAGCGCATGGTCGGTACCGAGCTGCTCGTCCGGGAGCAGAGCGGCGTCAAGCTGACGCCGCGCGGCGGCGAGTCCGTGGACCGAGCACGCAGCTGACCAGATTTCGTGGACCCAGCACGCAGCTGACCAGGTGCTGCCGCAGCTGCTCGCCGCGTTGCCGCACCTTCGGCGGGCACGAGCTGTCGTTCGTGCTGCAGCGGTCTATGTCGCTGGTGGAGTCCGTCCGGCGCGGGGATCTGGATCTGGCCGTGATTCTCGCGATAACCCCGGACGCACCGAGGACCCGGGTCGGAGCGATGCGGCTGCGCTGGGTCGCCGACGAGGCCCTGGACACCGCCTGGATCCTGGACACAGCCGGCGTCGTGGATGCTGGCGGTGCCCTAGACGCCGGCGGGGGCTTCGGCTCGGCCCGCGGGTACGGTGCGCTGCCGCTGGTCGCGCTGGAGGAGCCGTGCGCGATCCGGGCCCGTGCGTTCGACCTGCTGGGCGCGGCGGGGATCGGCGCGTCCGTCGTCGCCCAGGTCCGCGACGCTGGCCGGCGTCCTTTCCGCGGTCCGGGCTGGCCTGGGCCTCGCGCTGCTGCCCGTCGCCGCCGGCGTGCCCGAGGGGCTGCGTGAACTGCGCGGGCGTCAGGCAGGGGGAGCGGAATCCCGAAGCCGCAAGCTGCCGCCGGTCCGGAACCGCCGGGCCCGTTACTGGGTGATCAGCTGCCCGGCACGTTCGCGGCGCCGGCTTCCTCCGCGGCCCGGGCCCCGGCGTCGGCGCTCGTCGCGAAGCCGGAGGTGGCGGTGACCGGGTTGGCGCCGTTGACCAGCCAGTCGCCGATGATGCGCTCCTTGTAGATCCGCGGGTTGTGGGAGGCGAGCGTACGGGCGTTGCGCCAGTGCCGGTCCAGCCGCAGGGTCTCGTACGTGCCGGACGCGCCGAGGGCGTCGAAGACGATCGTCGTGGCCTCGACCAGGTCCAGGGCCGCGGCGGCACGGTCAAGCGCGGCGTGCGCGCCGAACGACAGCGCGGAGATCCGGCCGAGAACCTGGAGCAGCTGCGGGTCATCGGTAGGCACCGGGGCGAGGGCGTGCCGGTAATTCCGCTTGCGCGCCCGGAGCGCGGCGATGCCGTCGCGCAGCGCCGCGCTGGTGATGCCCGCCAGTACGGCCAGCATCGCGACCTGGTAGAAGGAGGCGAGGGACGGGTTGCGCTCCGCGAGGGCTGGTCCACCCGGACCAGCGCGGTCAGCGGGGCCCCGTCCGGGCCGAGGCCGAGCACGTCGAGCCAGTCCGCGTACAGGCTGCCCGTCGCGTAGAACTTCCTGCCGGTGATCTCCCAGTGATCGCCGGCCCTGGTGATACGGGTCTTGATGTTGTCGAACGTGCCGTTGTCGGCCTCCGTCCAGCCGCCGCCGACGAACTCGCCGGCCAGCAGCCGCTCGATCCAGCGGTCGTTGGCCGGGGACACGGGCGCGCTCAGCCGATCCTCGGCGAAGGCCAGGTGGTTGCGCCAGATGTGGCCGACGTTCGCGTCCGCCGCTCCCAGCCGCGCCAGCAGCTCGAAGACCTGCCGCAGCGAGGCGCCGAAGCCGCCCCGCCCGGCCGGGATGCGCAACGTCGCGAAGCCGGCCTCGATCAGCGCGCGGACCTGCTCGCGGGGGAAAATCCTGCCCTGCTCCCGCTCGGCGCTGCCCTGGGCGACCTGGTCGAAGACCGGCTGGAAGGTGGCGCGCAGGTGCCCGGTATCGGCCGTCGGCGGGGTGAGGTAGGTGCTGTGGGCGGTCACGTGCGAAGTCCTCTCGGTCGTAGGCAGGGGCCTGCCCGTCTCGTCCCTGGCCTATAATCTACTAAACCTATAGGAATTATTGACTATAGCTCGTCCCGCCGGTTATCGTCAGGACAGTGGCCACGACAACCCACGACATCCGCGTCCTCACCAGGACCCGGCACGTCGCCGCGGCCGCGGCGGTGTTCCGGACCGCCATGGTGGGCCTGCCGCTGCCGGCCGTCGACGACGTGCACGTGGCCGCGCTGGCCGAGCCGGGCCGCACGCTCGGCGCCTTCGACGGCCGCCAGGTCATCGGCACTGCGGCTTCCTACACCAGCTGGCTCACCATTCCCGTCGGGGCGCGGGTACCGCACGCCGCCGTCACCCAGGTCGGGGTCCTCCCGACGCATACCCGCCGGGGCGTGCTCACCGCGCTGCTCCGCAGGCAGCTGGCTGACCTCGCCGCGCGCGGCGAGGTGGTCGCCTCGCTGCGGGCCTCCGAGGCGGTGATCTACGAGCGGTTCGGCTACGGCATCGCCACCTGGGCCGCCGACTACGAGCTCGACCGCCGACGCGGCCCGCTGCGCGACACCCTGGGCGGCAGCGGCCCGGTCCGGCTGGCCGGCCAGGGCGAATCCTTCAAGCCGCTGGCCGACATCTACCGGGCCGCGGCCTGGACCGGCTCGATCGACCGGCCGCAGCACTGGTGGAACCTGCGGCAGCTCCTCGCGGAGGCGGCGCCGGGACCTGGCTACCTCGCGGTGCACGGGACCGAGGGCGCGGAGGACGGGTACGTGAGCTCCCCGGCCGCCCGGTGGACGACCCGCTGCCGCTCCTGTTCACCGACGCGCGTGCCGTCCGGGTGACCGGCGTCCGCGACGAGACCTGGCTGCGCCTGGTCGACGTGCCCCGCGCGCTGGCGGCGCGCGGCTACGAGGCCGCCGCCGGGCCGCTGGTCATCGCCGTCACGGACGAGCTGCTGCCGGCCAACACCGGCGGCTACCGCATCGGCGCTGACGGCGTGCGCCGCGCCGACGACCCGGCGGACCTCTCGCTGGGCGTCGCCGCGCTCGCGTCGGCGTACCTGGGCGGGACCAGGTTCAGCGCGCTCGCCCAGTCCGGCCGGGTAACCCAGCACCGGCCCGGGGCGCTCGCCGCGGCCGACCGGCTGTTCGCCACCCCCCGCGCGCCGTTCGCCGGGACCAGCTTCTGAGCTGGCCGAAGCGCCCACCAGCTACCGGAAGGTCCCGATCACCCCTCGACGCGAAGTACTGGCGGCACGTCGGCCTGGTCGCCGAGCGCGGCACGCTCGACGCGCTCTTCCTGGCCGAAGGACCCGCGCTCGGAAACCCGTCCTACGACGCCAACACCGCCAAGCTCGAGCCGGTCGTCACCGCGCATCGGCTGGCTGGCCGCTGCCGCGGTGCACCGCGATCACCCCTACAACCTGGCCCGCCGGATCGCCTCGGCCGATCACCTGTCCGACGGGCGCTCGGGCCTGGTCCTCGGGCTGAGCGACGGGTACGCCCCGGCCGGGCCCGATGGCCACGAGGTCTGGGGCGGCGCGGGCCTGACCACGGGCGCGCCGATCGCGGTGGCGACGACCCGGGACGCGGCCGCCGCCATCGGCGAGCTGTGGCAGAGCTGGCCTTATGAGTCGATCATCGCCGACCGGCGGACGCGGATCTACGCGCGCGGCGAGCAGATCGTTCACATCGGCCACCGCGGGGTGTTCGACATCGACGGGCCGCTGACGGTGCCCACCACTCCGCAAGGGTCCCTGGTCCTGGCGTGGTACGCCAGGACGGCGGAGGAAGCGGAGGCCGCCCAGGGCGTTGCGGACGTGCTTATACGGCCCGCCGGCCACGAAACGGCCCTGGTGCGGCCGCCGCGGGGGCCCGGGGAAGCGCGGCTGTTCCTCGAGGTGCCGGCCGCGGGCATCCACCTCGGCTCACGGCTGCGCACTCACCTAGCGGACGACCAGGTAGCCGGGGTGATCCTGCGTCCCGCCCGGGACGAGCCCGCCCTCCGCGAGCTCGTCGACGACATCGTGCCGGAGCTCGTCGCGGTCGGCCTGATCCACCCGGCCACCGGGCCGGGGACCCTGCGTGAGCGGCTCTCGCTGCCTGCCCCGGCACCGCGGGCCGCCGCCACCACGCGGGTATCACGAAACCGGCTGGGTTACTCGTCTCCTACTGCTATCGGGACGCCCACCAGCGAGCCGGTCTGCCTGAGCGCGCTCCACACAGGCTCGATCTCCCTGTTGCCGGTCACGTCGGCTTCCCCGGAAGTGCCTCTCACTGACCGCGTGCAACCTGCAGGTACTGGCCTGGTCGTTCGTCATCTGTGATTGGCTCTTCGAGTTGGATGTGCTCGGGTATGTCATCCGGGGTGGTCGTGCTCAGGGTGGCTAGGTCAGGAGTTGGCAGGGCCGCGATCCGGCGAGCCTGGCTGGTGGTGGCTTGGTCTAGCAGCCGGACAGCCAGACGGGCGTTGCCTGATCTTCGTCTGCTGTGTAGCCGGGGAAGTCGATGACCGCGGGGAAGAGGGCCGCCATTGCCGGGCTGGCGCGGATCAGTTCGCCGAGAGGGCGTTCCTAGTCGGCCAGGTCCTCGCGGACGCGGTCACGGATCTGGGTCAGCAACTGGTACAGGCAGCGGAGCATCTGCTGACCGTGATCGGGCAGGTGTCCCCGGGAAAGCAACTAATTTCTATAAAACGATCGTATCAGCAGGAATTAGGACCGTAACCATCCCCTGTGTCAACTCATGACGTCTCACGGCGCTCTGCGCCGAACGGACGGTAACGCTTCGGCAAACACGATATTACCTACTAAGACGATAGGTAATATCGGTTTAGTTATCTCGCCCGGTTGGCATGAGGGGACCTCATCGATGTCCAGGAGCCGCTTTTCACTGAGTGCCGTCCGCCGTCCTGGCCCGCTGGTGGCGTTGTCCCTCGCCTATCTGCTGCTGGTATCGGGCGTGATGATCTGGCGTGGCATCTCGGTGTCACCGGACTACCTGCTGCTGATCCTGGTCCCGGTGGCGTTGCTGAGCGGGAGGTTCGTACGGTTCTTGCGGGACTGGGTGCCGTTCATCGCGTTGTTCCTCGGCTACGAGGCGCTGCGCGGGATCTCACGGAAGAGCGGCCTCCCGGTGCACTACGGGGATGTCATCCGGGCCGACCGGGCGATGTTCGGCGGTGTCGATCCTACCCAGTGGCTGCAGGCGCACCTGGGATCGCTGCACTGGCTTGCCGTCGCCTGCACCGTCGTCTACTTCTGCCACTTCCTCATCCCGATCGCAGTCGGCATGGTGCTGTGGCTGGTCGACCGGGTGCAGTTCCTCCGGTATACGGTCGCGCTACTCGCCATGTCCTTTGCCGCCTTCGTCGTGTTCCTGCTCGTACCGGTGGCACCGCCGTGGCTGGCGGACAAGCATGGCCTGCTGTCAGGCGTGCACTCGCTGATCGACTTGCCCAGCGCGGTGAGCCCGTACTACAACCACCTGAACCCCGATCCGGTGGCTGCGTTCCCGTCGCTGCACGCGGCCTACCCGTTGCTGGGCGCCCTCGCGCTCTGGCCGGTTACCCGCCGCGGCGGGGGCCTGGCGCTAGCCTGGAGCGCGACGGTCTGGTTTAGCGTCGTCTACCTTGGCCAGCACTACGTCACCGACGTCATCGGCGGCATCGTCTTCGCCGTTGGCACCTGGCTGGTCGTGACGAAGCTGGTGGCACGGTTCGTGCCCGCGCTCCGGCGCCGGCCGGCCGACGCCGCGCCTATCGAGCCGAGTACCGCTGACCTGGACACAGCGGAGTCGGGCTCGGTGGGGGTCGCCGGGCCGCCGTCATCACCGGGGGCTGGCTGAAGCGGTAGATGAGGATGGTCTCATCCAGCAGCCTGACCGGGCACCAGCCACGGAGCCAGCCGAGCGACGAACGGTTCGCGCTGTTCAGCGCGGTCACCGAGACGGCGACCCAGCCGTCGACCTGGGCCGGCGCAGCACCGAGCAGAGACCGTGCGCCCGGGATGTCAGCCGTGGTGATGCCGCGCGCCCCGAAATAGGCCACCCACGGGTGCGTCCCCGCACTCCATGACCTCAGGGCATAGAAGCCCTGGCCCCAGTCCACGTTGGAATCGGTCACCATCGCATAGCCCGGCCGGAACGGCCAGGCAGTCCACGCGATGGAACCGGGGAAGGACGAGGCGGTGCTGGCTACCGCCGCCGCCGCCAGCACCGCGACGGCCGTGACGGCCAGGCGGCCCCACCGCGCTCCGCGGCCGGCGCTGAGCACGGCGACCAGCCCGCCGGCCGCCGCGGCCGCCCACAGCGCGATAACCGGCAGCAGGTAGCGCACGCCGACGTCCTTCGGCTGTGTCAGCGTGAACGCGGTGATCAGCACGGCGGGCAGCGCGATGGCCAGTCCCGCACGGCGTCGCGCGGCCGACGGCAGCCGCAGGCATCCGACGGTACCCGCCACGAGCAGCAGCAGCGCCGGACCCGGCCACTTGATCACCAAGCTGAGCGGCCAGTACCACCACCGGCCGCCGGTGTAGGTGATACCGGTGATGAATACGGTCGTGCCCGTGGTGTCGTGCGCGTCGAGATACCTGACGCCGTCCAGGTAGGGCCGCGGCACCAGCAGCGGGAGCTGGGAAAGCATCGCCGGGTCGAGGGCGAGGTAGACCGCCCAGACGACCGCCCACACGATCAGCCCGGCCGTTCCGGCCCGGGCGAATGCCGAGATGACACCGGAACGCCACTCGGTGATGACAATGACGGCCAGGCCGGACGCGACCACGAGCAAGCCGGTGAACTGCGTCTCCGCCGCCACCGCGAGGGCTAGGCCCAGCCACGTCAGAGCCGCGCCACTGCGCGATCTCAGCCAGCGGAGCATCGCCAGGCAGCTCAGCGTCACCCCGAGCGCGAACGGCACATCGGTGCCGTCGAGATGACCGATCCCCAGGACGAGCGGCGAGGCGAGCCACAGCATTCCGCCTAGCATCCCAGCGACCGGGCCGGCCAGCTCGCTCGCGACCGCGAAGACGACGAACGCCACCGCCGCCGTCTCGGCCAGCGGGACCAGCCGCGCGGCGAACGTGACGCTGGCCACCTTCCCCGCGGCCAGTTGCGCGCTGGTGAAACGAGCGGCGAAGCTCAGCTCGTCGTTGGTGCTCCACCGCCCGTCCGCGGGTACGACGGGATGCGCGAACAGCACCGGGACCACGGCGAGCACCTTGAGCAACGGCGGGTGCTCGTCGTTGAGCATCACGTCGTGATGCAGCACGGCGGCCAAGCCCGCCGACACGTACACCGGCTCATCGAAGGTCGGGGCGTCGGCCCTCGCCTCGGCCACGCCGAGCGCGAGGAACCCGGCGGCCATGACCGCGAGCATGACCAGCGGCAGCTTGCGACTTCTCATGTGCGCAGCCGCCGGCGCCATGGTCCGCGCAGGGACAGCCCGGTCAGCGCGGCCACGGCGGCGAGCAGGACGGCCGGGGCCAGGTAGCGGCTGTTGGCGGAGAACAGCACGCTCAGCCAGTGCGGGCCCAGGTTCTGGTCCGAGGCGAGGATGAAGACGGTTGTACCGGCCAGGAGACGCGCCGTGACGACCCCGTCGAACTTGGAGGCCGGGTAGAGCACGAGCAGGCACACGATCATGACGTCGTACCACGGCCGCTGGAACGGCCAGGCGAATAGCCAGGCGAGACTCAGCGCGAGCGCGGGCCGCACGGCCGGCAGATCGGTGAACTCCGTGGGGTGCGGAAGGCGCCACAGGGCGACGACGGCGAGGCAAACGACCAGGCCGGCCGCGGCTGGCACCAGGCCGGCCGGCGCGGATGTGGCGGTCGCCGACCGGAACGGAGGGTAGAGGAGCTGATAGAAGTTGTCCATGGTCACACCCTGGGTGCGAGCGGTGAGCGCCTTGACGGCGGGCCAGCCGGCGATCGCGTATCCGGGCAGCAGGACCGCGAAGAAGCCGCACAGCGATCCGGCCAGCGCGGCCGGGGACCTGCGGCACGCCCACACGATCCCGGCGCCGAACAGGACGAACGGGGCCTTGCACGCCGTCGCCGCCCCGGCGAGCAATCCGGCGGCGAACGCCCGGCCCGGGCTGACGGGCGCACCGTCGCCGACGGCTCCCGCGGGGCGGACTCGCAGCATGACCACGCCACCGAACCCGAGGGCGGCGGCCTGGCCGTCGATATGGCCGCCGGCGATCACGGCCCACAGCAACAGCGGGTTCACCGACCAGAGCAGGTGCGCGCGCGCCCGCATGGCCGGGCGGGAGCGCAGCAGCCGGTCGAGGGCCAGCACCACGGCGCCGAACGCGAGGGCGTTCCACAACTTCAGCCAGAAGGCGATCCGGGCCACCGAAGTTCCGCCCAGCTCAGCGGCGGCCCACTCCTCGGCCGTGGCCAGCGGACCGTATATCGACAGCTCGTGCACCCACGCGGGCGGCGCGAACCTGGCGACCGGATCGCCGGTCCGGCGAAGCTGCCCCGGCGTCGTCACGTAAGGGCTGTGCCCGGTGACCACGATCCGGCCGTCGATCGCGTAGCTGACCACGTCCGTGGACCCGGCTGGCGGCAGCACGGTGAGCGCGGCCACCGCTGCTATGGCGCCCGCCACGAGCAGCCGGGACGGCAGGCGCGCGCCCCGCGCTATCGCGGCCAGCCCGGTGATGACCCCGGCACAGCCGAGCACCGCCGCCCCCCACAGCGCGATGATCACCTTCCCGGGCGGCAACCGCAGAGCGAGTGACCAGGGAGGCCCCGCCGCGGGCCGCGGCAGCACCGCGACCGCCGCGCTATGGCCCAGGGCAGGAACCGCGATCATGATCAGCAGCGCCAGGCCGATGGCCAGCCCGGCCGACCAGGTGAGTACGCTCGCCTGCCGCTCAGCGGCGGCCAGGCCATCACGCCCCGGGACCGGCGTGACGACGAGCGGCCCAGGTTCCGGATGCCGTGCACCAGACACCATGCCCCCTGCGGAATGCGTACCGTGAGGCCGCCGGGCGACCGCGCTTTCCTAGCTCACGGCCATCCACCTGTCGTTAATACAACTAAAAATATCTGTTTTATAGACAATTATCTGGCGTTTCCCTCCCCGGCGAGAAGGTCAAGTCCAGGGCATCTCGGGCGCGTGCCGACCGGGAAATCAACCTTCTGCAGGGAAGGGCGGGGGCGCCCTTCCGGCTCAGCGGGCGCCCTGACTGGGAACGGCCTCGATCAGTTCCCGCGCGTAGCTGGTCTGCAGCGTACCGAGGACCTGGCTCGCGGGGCCCTGCTCCACGATGCGGCCGTCTTTCAGTACGGCTCGTCGAGCAGGATCAGGTCGGGCTCAAGCGCAAGCACGCGGGCGATGGGGACCCGCTGGCGCTGGCCCGCCGGACAGCTCAGCGGGACGGCGGCGGCAGTTCCTCGGTGGGCCTGGCCGCCCTGTTCCTGGCCCGCGACTGGAACCTGACCACGATCGCGACGACCCGCAACCCGGCCAAGGCGGCGCTGCTGACCGAACGCGGTGCCGATGACGTGCTGGTCGATACCGGCGACGACGCGTTCACCGGCCTCGCCGAGGACTACGTCCTCGACCTGATCGGCGCGCACTCGGCGCTCGGCTCGAGCTTCGTGACGCCGCCACCACGCGGTTATCGCGGAACCGGCGCGGTTACTCGTCTCCTACTGCTACCGGGACGCCCACCAGCGAGCCGTACTCCGTCCAGGATCCGTCGTAGTTCTTGACGTCCGGCAGGCCGAGCAGTTCGTGCAGGACGAACCAGGTGTGCGCGGAACGCTCGCCGATCCGGCAGTAGGCGATGGTTTCCCGGCTGAAATTCAGCCCGGCCTCGTCGGCGTACAGAATGCGCAGGGCCTCGTCCGGCTTGAACGTCCCGTCCTCGGCAGCCGCCTTCGACCAGGGCACGTTAGCGGCTCCCGGGATGTGCCCGCCACGCTGCGCCTGCTCCTGGGGCAGATGGGCCGGGGCGAGGAGGCGGCCGGCGAACTCGTCCGGTGACCGGACGTCGACCAGGTTCACTCGGCCGATCGCCGCGATCACCTCGTCGCGGTGCGCCCGGATCGAGGGATCCTGCTCCTGCGCGCGGTACGCCGTCCTGGCCCGCTGCGGGATATCGGCTACTAGCAGGCGTGAGTCCAGTTCCCATTTCTTCCTGCCGCCGTCGAGCAACTTGACCCTGGAGTGCCCGTAGAGCTTGAAGTACCAGTACGCGTACGCCGCGAACCAGTTGTTGTTCCCGCCATACAAGATCACCGTGTCGTCGTTGGAGATGCCCCGCTCGGACAGCAGGGCCTCGAACCCGGCCCGGTCCACGAAGTCACGCTTGACCGGGTCCTGCAGGTCCTTCTTCCAGTCGATCTTGACGGCACCCTCGATGTGCCCCTTGTCATAGGCGGCGGTGTCCTCGTCGACCTCGACCAGCACGACGCCCTCGTCGCGGGAGTGCGCCTGTACCCAGTCGGCGTCTACCAGCACGTCTGTTCGACTCACGTGTCAGGTCTCCTTGTCAGTGATGTCCGGCCAGCGCCTCGCTGCCTGGCCGTATCCGTCGGATGAGCAGGTACATCTCGCAGCCGAGGCAGAACCCGAAGACTCCGTTCAGGAACGCCGCGACCAGCGCGGCCGCAGTCGCGGCCAGGCCGAGCCAGGTCACGCCCGCCGCGTAGCCGGCTACCCCGGCGATCGCGAAGACCAGGCCGACCGCCTGGGCGAACCGCGGCGGCGCCTCCGGCTCGAGTTCGCGGGGCGGCCCGAGCCGCGGACGGATCAGCTGCCGGTAGAGCAGGCCGTACGGGGCGTAGCGCAGGCCGAAGGTGGCCCCGGTGGCGAAGACCAGCGCCTGGGCCGCCAGCAGCCAGCCGCTGCCGCTGATCAGGACCACGGCGAGCACGACCGTCGTGATCAGGGCACCTACCCGAGGACCCCGGGGATCGATTTCCATGCACGGCCCCTCTCTCCGCGGGTACGGCACCGTCAGCACGCCCGGCGTCTGCCGTAGTCGACTAATCCTATCGGAATAATAGAAAATTGCCACGGGAAGTTCAAGGGGCGAGGCTGCTGGCGATGACGCGAAGGAACTAGGGCTGAGGGGCGTCAGGCCGGGAAAGCGGAATCCTGAAGCCGGCGGCGGGGTGATTGCCGGGGAGCCGGTCGCCGCGCCGGAACAGCTTGTGGCGCAGCGTTCCTGGCTCGTAGGCCTTCCGGTAGGCGCCGCGTCGCTGCAGTTCGGGTACTACGAGGTCAGCGAAGTCGGCATAGGACGCGGGCGTTACCACGTGCCCGAGGTTGAGGCCGTCCGCGTCGGTCTCCTCAAGCCACTCCTGGATCGCGTCGGCGACCGTCGCCGGGGAGCCGACGGCGATCGGGCCGTCGCCGAAGCCGAGCCGTTCCACTAGGTCGCGCACCTTCCAGTCGCCGCGGCCGAACGTCTCCGCCGTTGACTGGATCGCCTGGTTCGGCACGACGCGCAGGGGATCGTCGAGGTCGTAGACGGACAGGTCGAATCCGAGCCATCCGGACCAGAGCGCGAGCATGCCTTCGGGCTCCACATAGCTCCGGTACAGGTCGTGCTTCGCCTGTGCTTCCCGGTCGGTCTCGCCGGTGATCACGGTATAGCCGCTGAACACCTTGATGTCATGCGGGTCGCGGCCGTGCGCCTGCGCCCGGGCCCGGATGTCGGCTACCTGGGCCCGCAGGATCGCGGCCGTAGGCGCGCCGACGAAGACCGCCTCGGCGTGGGCGGCAGCGAAGTCCTTGCCCCGGTCGGAGGTTCCCGCCTGGAAGAGCAGCGGCGTTCGCTGCGGTGACGGCTCGCTCACGTGGATTCCCGGGACCTTGAAGTACCGGCCCTCGTGGTTGATGGCGTGCACCTTCGCGGGGTCGGTGAAGATGCCGCTACCGCGATCGCGCTGCACGGCGTCGTCCTGCCAGGATCCCTCCCACAGCTTGTACAGGACATCCATGTACTCGTTGGCGATCTCGTAGCGCTCGTCGTGCCGCACCTGGGTATCGAGGCCGATGTTGCGTGCCCCGCTGTCCAGGTAGGACGTGACGATATTCCAGCCGACCCGGCCGTTAGTGAGGTGGTCGAGCGTGGACATCCGCCGGGCGAACGGGAAGGGATGCTCGAACGACGTCGAGGCGGTCACGGCCAGTCCGAGGTGCTCGGTGACGAACGCCATGGCCGACACGAGCATGAGCGGATCGTTCACCGGGATCTGGACGCCGCCTCGCAGTGCGGCGTCGGGGTTTCCGGCGTACACGTCGTACACGCCGAGGACGTCCGCGATGAACAGCCCGTCGAACAGGCCGCGCTCGAGCAGCCGGGCCAGGTCGGTCCAGTAAGCCAGGTCCTTGTAGCGCCAGGCATGGCTATCAGGATGACGCCAGGTGCCCGACACCAGGTGGGTCGGGGTGTTCATGTCGAACGCGTTGACGAGGACGGGACGGGTCACGAGAGCGCCTGCCTGTGTCGTAGGTGTCTAGAAGTAGCCGCTTCGCGGCGGGACCGAGCCGTTGACGGCGAAGTCCCCGGTCGCCCTGGCCTTATAGGCCAGCGGGTTGTGGTTGGCGATAGTCCGGGCGTTGCGCCAGTGGCGGCTCAGGTTCAGCTTGTCGCTCGTCGCCGAGGCGCCGCCGGTATCGAAGATCCGCTGGCCGGCCTCGATGGCCGCGCGGTGCGCGACGAGCTGGGCCTTGGCCACGTCAACCGCTGCCGCGATGACCGCCTCGTCCCCCGGAGCCGCGACCGCGGCGGCGTCCAGGCTCTCCGCGGCGCGCAGCACCACTGCCTCCGCGCCGTAGGCCAGGGCGCCGATCTCCCCGACGGCCTCCAGGATGTAAGGATCGGTGACCGCGTCACCGGTCAGGCCGTGCACCGCCGGGCGAGCGCGGTGGCGGACGTACTCGGCGGCGTCGCGGAAGACATTGATCGCGATACCGGCCGCCACGCTGGCCAGGTACAGCTGGTAGAAGCCGCCCAGGTAGTCCAGGGGCCGGTCCGGGTCGGTCCAGTCAAGTTTCTCGAGGATCTCGTCCGGCTCGACCCGGACCCCGGTGAAGATCGTCGTCCCGCTCGCGGTCGTCCGCTGTCCCATGGCGTCGAAGTCGTCGATCAGCCGCACCCCCTCGCGGTCGGCGGGTACCACCAGGCTGACGAGCTTGCCCTCACCGTCGGCCGCTATGACCTCGATGCTGTCGGCGAACAGGCCGCCGGTCGAGTAGTACTTCCGGCCATCGAGGACCAGGACGCCGTCGTTGCCTGGGCGCAGCGACGTGGTGAATTCGGCCGGGCTCACGACGCCGAGCTCGGCGGACGCGAGGCCGAACAGCTTCCCGGACAGGACCTCGGGGAACCACCACTCGCGCGCCCTTTCCGCCTCGGCCGAGTCCCGGGACAGCAGCCGCTCGATGAAGCCGAAATGCGAGCGGAGCCCCTGCGCGAGGTTCGGGTCGGCGGCGGCGATTCCGATGATGGCCCCGAACAGGTCACGCAGCGACCCGCCAGGGCCGCCGTACCGGGCCGGGACCCTCAGCGTGGTCAGCCGGGTCGCGCGGACCGCCGCGACCGAGTTCCTGGGCAGCCGGCGGGCCGCCTCGTCCTCGGCGACTCCGGCGGCCAGGGAACCCGCGATGGCGCGGACGGCCTCGAGGATCCCGGCCGACTCCTGCGTGGCGGTGTCCGGGGAGAACTCGGTCGCGGTCATGAGTCGGGCTCCTAGCTGGTGAGTGATCAGAACAGGCCGCCTGCCGGCGGCTCGGTGCCGTTGAGCAGGTGGGCGCCGACGACGCCGGCTTTGTAGGCGCGCGGGTTGTGATTGGCCACAGTGCGGGCGTTCCGCCAATGCCGGTCCAGGTTGTGTTCGCGCAGCGTCGCGGAGGCCCCGCCGACGTCGAAGATCAGCTCGCCGCATCGCAGCGCCGCCTCGGCGGCGAAGAACTGCGCCTGGGCCACGTCGACCGCGGCCACTGTCAGCTGCGCGTTTCCGCCGCCGGCGGCCAGGGCGCCGTCGATGGATCCGGCGGCCCGCAGCACCGCCGCCTCCGCGGCGAACGCGCGAGCCGAGATCTCGCCCACGGCATGCTGGACGTACAGGTCATCGGCGGACCGCTTCGCCGCGGCGTGGACGATCGGCCGCGCCCGTTCCCGGACGAAGGCCACCGCGTCGGTGAGCGCGTTCCTGGCGATCCCCGCGAGCACCGCGGCCAGGAAGAGCTGGGCCACGGCGACGACGGGGGAGCGGCGGCCGCCCGAGGGCACTTCGCGGATCTCATCCGGGTACACGAGCAGGTCGTCCAGCTCGGTGGTGCCGCTGGCGGTGAGCCGCTGGCCGGTTCCGTCCCAGTCGTCGAGGAGCCGCAGGCCCTCCCGGTCGCGCGGGACGATGAACGATACGACCTTGCCGTCGTCGTCCAGCGCTGACGCGCTCACCCAGTCGGCGAACAGCGCGCCGGTGCTGTAGGACTTGGTCCCGTTGGCGCGGAACCGTGTTCCGTCGCGGGTGATGCATGCGCGGATCTCGCCGTTAGCGCCGCCCCGCTCCCAGCCGGCGTTGCCGAAGACATCCCCGGCCAGGATCCTCGGGAACCAGCGCCTGCGGTCATCCTCGGCGTCGGAGGCGATCAGGCTTTCCACCGTGAGGAAACCCGGCCGCAGGGATTGCGCGATGTTCGAGTCGGCCGCGGACAGGTCGACGACGAACTGGAATAGCTCGGCGACGGTGGACCCCGGGCCGCCGTAGGCACGGGGTACCCGGAAGGTGAACAGGCGCTCGTCGGCGATCCGGCGGATCTGCGCGTACGGCAGCTCCCGGTGCCGCTCGCGGTCGGCCGCACCAGGGGCAAGCTCGGCGACGAGCCGCCCGGCTCGGTCGCTGAGATCGGCGACGGTGAGCCGGCCGACGGCGTTACGCGACATCGAGGCTCGGCAGGGCATCGATGAGCTGCCGGGTGTACGGCTCGCTCGGCTGGCCGAACACCTCGTCGGCCGTTCCCGTCTCGACTATCCGGCCGTCCTTCATGACGACGACACGGTCGCTCATGTGATGGACGACGCCGAGATCGTGGGAGATGAACAGGTAGCTGACGGCCAGCTCGGACTGCAGGTCGCTCAGCAGGTCGAGCACCTGGGCCTGGATGGAGACGTCCAGGGCCGACACCGGCTCGTCGCAGACGATGACCGACGGCCCCGGCCCGAGCGCCCGGGCGATCGCGACTCGCTGGCGCTGGCCGCCCGACAGCTGCAGCGGCCTGCGGTCCCGGTGCTCTTCGGCGAGCCCGACCAGGGCGAGCAGCTCGCTGACCCGCTGCTGGCGGGCCTCGCGGCTGGGATACCCCGCAGGCTGGATACTGTCGGCAATGATATGCCCGACGCTCCAGCGGGGATCGAACGAGCTGAGCGGATCCTGGTAGATGGTCGTGATCCGCCGTCGCCGCTCGCGGCGCTGCTTCTCGGGCACCGAGGTCCAGGGCTGACCGTCCAGCAGGACCTGGCCCTCCTCCGGCGCGGTGAGGGCGAGTACGATCCGGGCCGTGGTGGTCTTGCCCGAGCCGGACTCGCCGACGACGCCGAGTGTCTCGCCGGCCCGCAACACGAAGCTGACGCCGTCGACGACGGTCCGGGTCCTCCCGTCGGGACCGAGGTAGCGCTTCACCAGCCCTTCGGCGCGGATCACGGGCGTCCCGGCCGCGTCCGGGGGATGGCCTGATCCGCCCGGAGCCGCTCCCGCCCCGGAACGCCCGCCGGACAGGCGGGATCCCTTGGCGTGCGCGGAAGGCACGGCATCGAGCAGCGTCCGGGTGTAAGCCGCCCGCGGTCTCGCGAGAACCTGGCCAGCTGGCCCTTGCTCGACGAACACGCCGTCCTGCATGACCGCCACCTGGTCAGCGAGGCGGGCCACCACCGCTAGGTCGTGACTGATGAGGATGAGCGCCTTCCCCTGCGCCTTGGTCCGCTCGAGCAGACCCAGGATCTGCGCCTGCACGGTGACGTCGAGCGCGGTCGTCGGCTCGTCGGCGACGATGAGCGCGGGATCGAGCGCGATGGCGGAGGCGATCAGCGCCCGCTGCCGCAGGCCTCCCGACAGTTCGGCGGGCCGCTGCCGGGCGCGTACCTCGGGCTCGGGCACGCCGACCTGGGTGAGCAGTTCGACGACCTTGCGCTGCCGGGCGGCGCGGGTGCCCCAGCCGTGGAGCCGGAGCGGCTCGGCGATCTCCTGGCCCACCAGGCGGAGCCGGTCGAGCGACACCAGCGCGTCCTGGAGGATGAATCCGATCTGGCTGCCGCGCAACTTACGCCACTGCCGGCCGCTGAGCCCGAGCAGGTTCGTGCCGTTGAATTCGAGGCACCCAGCCTCGACGCGGGAGTGGCCGCCGGTCAGGCCGAGCAGCGTCCGTGCCGTGACGCTCTTACCTGACCCGGACTCGCCGACGATGGCCAGGCACTCGCCCGCCCGGACCGAGAACGACACGCCCTTGACCACCGGCCGCTGGGCGCGGTGCGGGCCGAAGCCGACCGTGAGGTCGGCAACCTCGAGCAGCGTGCTGGCTGCCGTCATCCTGTCTCTCCTTCGAATCGTCGCCGCAGGTAACGGCCTATCGTGGTGACCGAGAGGGCGCAGGCGACGATGGCCAGGCCGGGGAAGATTTCCAGCCACCACGCCTGGATCACGAAGTTGCGGCCGGCGTCGAGCATGGCGCCCCACTCCGGGGCCGGAGGCGGGACGCCCAGGCCGAGAAAGCTCAGGGCCGAGGCCCAGACGATCGACTGGCCGATGCCCATCGCCGCCATGGCCACCAGCGGGCGCATGGCGTTAGGGAAGATGTGCTGGCGCACGATCTGGTTCGGCGGGTGACCGAGCGCCCGGGCGGCCTCGACATACGGTGACCCCTTGACGGCGAGGACCTGTCCCCGGACCATGCGGGCGTAGCCAGGCGCCGAACCGACCCCGACGGCGATGATCTCGGTCGACGCCCCCAGGCCGAACGCGGCCACGAACAGCAGGGCGAGCAGCAGCCCGGGAAAGGCGAAGAGCACCTCGAGGAACCGGTTCACCAGCCCATCGACGAACCGCCCGCTCAGGCCGGCCAGCAGCCCGAGGAAGATAGCCAGGCCCATGGCGATGGCGGTGGCGCCGACGCCGATGAGCAGCGATTGCCGCGCGCCGTAGATGATGCGGGTGTAGACGTCCCGCCCCGACTGGTCGGTCCCGAAGACATGGCCGAGGGCCGGACTCTTGAAGGCCTCCGCCAGGTTCACCGCGTACGGCGACTGGCCGGTGAGCAGCCTCGGGTCGATGGCCGCGACCACGAGAAACGCGATCAGCAGGACCGACAGGGTCACACCGGGCCGGAACCCCCGGCGCCCGCCGTCGCTGGCCGGCCGGCTCGCCTGGTCAAGGACCTGGTTGATGATCGTGGTCATGCCAGCCTGATCTCCGGATCGACAAGGACGTACGCGGCATCGACAAGAAGGTTGGCCACCACGTAGACCAGGGCGACCAGGAGGGTGACTCCGACCACGACGGGCATGTCCTGCCCGGCGACCGCGTTGGTCAGGACCTGGCCCAGGCCCTCACGGGCGAACACCGCCTCGACCACGACCGCGCTGGAGAACAGCGAGCCGAGAGCCCAGCCCGACAGCGTGATCCCCGGGAGCACGGCGTGCCGCAGGGCGTGCCGCAGCCGGACCTCCGTGTCTCCCATGCCGCGCGCCCGGGCCGAGGTGATGAAGGGCTGGTCCAAGACCTTGGCGAACTCGTCGCGGGTGACCTGGCCGATGAATCCGGCCAGCGGGATGGCCATGGTGAGGCTGGGCAGGACGAGGGACGACAGGCCGCCTCCGCCCTCGACCGGGAACCACTTGAGCTCGATGGCGAAGACGACAAGCAAGATGATGCCGAGCCAGTACTGCGGGAGGCCGGCCACGACGATCTCGATGCCGGAGCCGACCGCCGAGACCAGGCGTCCCCGCTTGGCCGTGGCGATGGTGAAGAGCACCGCGATGATCCATGACAAGACGAGGGAGACGATCGTGAGCTCGAGCGTCGGCCACGTCTGCTGGGCGATGATGGTGGTCACCGCCTGATGCTGGAGGTAGGACGTTCCGAGGTTGCCCTGGGCCAGGTGGCCGATGAAGGTGAGGTACTGGATGATGACCGGCTTGTCGAAACCATAGGCTTGGTCGACGGCCATGATCTGGGCATGAGTCGGCTTGGACGCGCCGCCGCTCAGGATGGTCAGGGCCGGGCTGCCCGGCATGAGCTGCTGCACGATGAAGGTGAGCGTGGCCGCGGCCCAGAGCACTCCGATGGCCCCGATTAGCCGCTTCAGCCACACGATCCACCCGCGCTGCGCCCGCCAGCGCAGTCGTACCGCGTGGCTGGCCCGCGGCTCGAAGGCCAGGGCACCGCTGGCTGGCGCGCTCGGCGCGGTGCCGTCCCGGCTCAGGGTGGTGCCGTCCGGCGGGCTGCTCATGACTTCGCCAGCCACGCGTCACTCAGTACCGGTTCGCCCTCGGACGGCTCGATCCACACGCCGTGCAGTGACGTGCGGATCCCCAGGTCGGTCGTCACCGGCCACAGGTCGAGTTCCCACGCCTCCGCGGCGGAGATCTGCTGCGCCCGGCCGTAAAGGGTCTTCTGCTGGGCGCGGTCGGTCGTCGCCGTTGCCTGCAGGAGGATGTTGTCAAGCGCGGCACTGCTGTCGTAGTCGCCGTTGTTGGGGTTCGGATTCGCGGCGGTGGTCGGTGAGTAGACGATGTAGAGAACGGCGGGCGTCGGGCTGTTCCAGTAGGCGCCGCCGATCGCGTTGTAGGCGTGGGGCAGGTACTTGGCGAAGAGCTGGTCGAACGTCGCCTCGTCCTCAGGCTTGAGCACCAGGTCGAAGCCGATCTGCTTCTCTGCCGCCTGAATATCCTGGAACAGCGTGACCACCTCGGGCGGGGTGTCGCCGGTGTTGGAGGAGTACGGCATGACGGCGGTCAGCACCTTGCCGTCCTTGGTGCGGTACCCGGCGGCGTTCCGGCCGGTCCACCCGGCCTGGTCGAGGAGCTGGCTGGCCTTCGCCGGGTTGTAGGCATATTCACTGGCATAGGCCGGGTCGTAATACGGGGTGCCGGTGCTGAGCGGAGTCTCGTCCAGCGGGTAGGCCCCGAAGAAGGCGCTCTTGACGGCGGCGGCCGCATTGGCGCCGTAGAGGAATGCCTGCCGGACCCCCAGCTGGTTGAAGGGCGGCTGGCTGGCGTTCAGCGTGATGTTGTTCGGCTGGCCGGAGTGCACGAACTGCTGCACGGTCAGTGCCGGGTTGGACTTGGCGACCGACTGATCCTCGGGCGGGATGTTGAAGATCAGGTTGGCTTCGCCGTTCTGCAGGGCGGCGTAACGGACGGATGTCTCCTCGAGGAAGCGCCACGTGATCTGGCTGAGATACGCCGGTCCCTGGTGCGTGGCGTTGGCCGGGGCCGAGTCGTAACCAGGGTTCTTCACGAGCGTGACGCTCTGGCCGTGGATCCACTGCTTCACGATGAACGGGCCGGTGCCGACCGGTGACTGGCAGTTGGTCTGGAGCCCCCGCGCCATGGCCTTGGGCGACTCGAGGCCGAAGAACGCCTGCGCCAGTTCATCGAGCAGCGGCGAGTCCGGCCGCTCGAGGTTGACCTGCACCGTATACGTGCTCAGGGCCGTGCTCGATGTGTAGTAGGGCTTCAGGTAGCCCCAGTCGGTGCTCGACTGGGTGGCCGGGTTCAGCTCCTGCTCGAAGTTGTCCACCACCGCCTGAGCGTTGAACGGGGTGCCGTCGGTGAACTTGACGCCGTGCTTCAGGGTGAAGGTGTAGGTCTTCCCGTCGGGCGAGATGGTCCACGAAGTGGCCAGCCACGGCACCACGCGCCCGTCCGGGAGTTCCGATACCAGCGAGTCAAGGTACTGGCGGGCGATGTAGGTCTGCGGCATGTCGCCGGTGTTATGCGGGTCCAGGCATGTCGGCTCCCGGTCGGCGCCGTAGGTGACAGTTCCTCCGTAGACGGGTTTCGAGCTGCCTGAACTCGCCGCGCCACCGCCGCTACTGCCGCCGCACGCCGAGACGATGCTGCCGACCGCGACGAGGGCCATGACGGTAGACCATTTCCGGGACATGACGGCGTGGCTCCTGCTTTCTGGTGGTGGAGGATCCGAGCCAGACGAATCTGAACGAGCCAGGGGGCGGCGGCGCTCGCGCCGGCTCGATCAGACTGCCCGGCGCGCACCTTGTCGCGGCGCGGAGCGTCGGAGCCCCACAGTGCTATTTTCTATAAAACCAACCGTATTAGTAGGAATCATCCATGACGCCCCTGGAGGTGTCAACCCTGATGCTGCTGTGGTCAGTCTCCATCTGAGCGCAGCTCGGAAACTTCGCCCGCTAACTGTGTGCAAAGGGCGACGAGGAAGGACCGCGCCGTAGCTGGTGGCGGGGCCGGAGTGCGCCAGGCGGAACCGCCGGGCGCGGCCGATGATGCGCTCGGCGGGTCATTCGAAGGCGTGAGCGGCATCGATAGTGGCGCGTAGCACCGCCTCGGGGCTGTAGGGGGCTGGATCGCCGGGCTGGTAGGTCACGGATTCCAGCGTGCCGCGGTAGCGGAACGGGCCGTGCCGCTCATACAGCGGCCAGGAAACCGGCGACTTGCGGTCGATGCCGACATCGATGCCCTGGAAAGGCGCCATGCCGAGCAGCATCAGCACGGGGCCGAGCCGGCCCCGGGGCTGGCCGTCCACGGTCACGCTGAAGTCCCAGGTGTAGTCCTCGCCTGCGTCTGCCTGCAGCACTGCCTCGTGCCGTCCGCTGCTGACCTTGCCCGCGTCCAGCCCGGTGAAGTCGCCGTACTCGTTGTAGCCCAGGTGCAGGTGCCCGTTCTCGATGTAAAGGACGTATCCGCCGCCCTGGTCGCCGTGCGCGACCAGCACGCCCTCATCACCCGCTCCGTGCTCGAAGCGCATGGTCGCGGTGAACGAGCGCAGCACCACGAGCTTGGCCGAGCGGTACCGTTCCAGCGTTGGCGTGCCAGGCAGGATGGTGACCGGGCGGACGAAGAGCTCCTCGTCGGGCCGGCGCACCGTGGCGATGTATCCGCTGGAGTCGTCGAGCGGGAACACCTTGTTCTCCCAGGCCGCCTTTTCCCACGCCGCCGAAAGCTCGGCCACCAGTTCCGGATGCTTGCCCGCCAGGTTGTCGCGCTCGGTGGGGTCAGCCCGGATGTCGTACAACTCCCACTCCGTATCGTCATAAGGCTTCCCGGGCCCGTGCAGCGTTACCAGTTTCAAGCCGTCGCGGTAGAAGCTGCGGTTCCCGTCGAACTCCGAGTACTGCTCCAGGTGACGGCTGCGGTAACCCGGGTCGTTCAGCGACGCGGCGAAGCTGGTACCGTCCAGCGCGGGCACGTCGTGGCCCAGCCAGGCCTGCGGCCGTGCCACCCCGGCCAGCTCGAGCAGAGTGGGCATCAGGTCGGTCACGTACTGGTACGCGGTGCGCACCGCGCCATGCGAGGCCGCCGCCAGGGCCGCCGGCCACGACAGCAGGAACGGCACGCGCACTCCGCCCGCATGCGTGTGGCCCTTATACAGGCGGAAGGGAGTGTTCGACGCCATACCCCAGCCGCGCGGGTAGTGCACCAGCGCCCGGGGGCCCCCGATCAGGTCGATGTCCCTCGCCACGTCCGGCTCCCAGTCCGCGGGAAGCCGAAGATCGTGGATGAACTGCTTGAAGTAGCTGCGGGTGCCGTGCTCGCCGCCCTCGGCGGTGCCGCCGTTGTCAGACGTGAAGATGATGACGGTGTCGTCCAGCTCGCCCAGGGCGTCGACGCATCCGAGGAGGCGGCCGAGGTTCTCGTCGACGCTCTCGATCATCGCGGCATAGACCTCCATGTACCGCGCGTACAGGCGGCGCGCACCGGCGGGCAGCGCATCCCAGGCGCCGACGTCGAGGAACCGTTCGGAGTTCCGCTCGCACATGCGGGTACCCGCCGGGAACAGGCCGGCCGCCAGCTGCCGGGCGAACCGCTCGGCCCGCAGCTGATCCCAGCCGGCGTCGTAGCGGCCGGCGTAGCGGGCGATGTGCTCTGGCTTTGCCTGCAGCGGCCCGTGCACCGCGTTGTGCGCGACATAGCAGAAGAACGGCTTGACCGGGTTGCTGGCCCGCAGCGCCTTGATCATGGAAATGGCCCGGTCGGTGATGTCGTCGGGGAGGTAGTAGCCGCTGGGGTACTCGTCTATGTCCACCGGCGAGTTATCGGCGATCAGCCGGTGCGGATGATGCAGGTTGGTCAGGCCTTCCAAGACGCCGTAGTAGCGGTCGAAGCCCTGCTGGCACGGCCAGCTCCGGCGCGCAGCCGCGTCATTCATCAGCGCGTCCCTGGTCAGATGCCATTTGCCGACGGCAATAGTGGCGTACCCGGCCTCGCGCAGGATTGCCGCGAGCGTGGGCACGCCTTCGGCGATCTCCATCGTGTAGCCGGGGAAGCCGGGGTCGGAATTGGCGACCGACGCGAACCCGGCCCGGTGCGGGTTCAGCCCCGTGAGGAACGCGGCCCGGGCAGGTGAGCATACCGGCGTGGTGTGGTAGTTCGTGAACCGCAGGCCCCCGGCGGCCAGCCGGTCCAGGTTCGGTGTCGCGATCTCCGCGCCGAACGGGCCGATGTCACTGAAGCCCATGTCGTCCAAGAGCACGACGATGATGTTGGGTGCGCCCGCTGGCGGCCGCGGGGTCGTGGGCCACCACGACCGCGACTCGGCCACCGTCCGGCCGGCCAGTCCGCCCCAGCCCGGGTACGTCCTCGTCGCGCCCTGTCCAGCTCCCACCCGCTCCTCCCATGCGCCCTCATCGGCCATTACCTAGTTTATGAGTCAAAATACTCTTATTTATCCCCTGGGTCACCGGCGGGCAGGTGCCACCGGCGGGCAGGCGATGGTCCGGTCGGCCACCGCGCCATCCCCCGTTCGCCCGGACGGCGCTGAGCTCCGCCGCCGCGTGCACTGCGTTCGCTCTCCTGTCCGACCAGTCTTGCCAAAATAGTCTATTATCTTGGTCGGAATTATTGACTATGACGATCGCGCTCAATACGATCTGAATATGCCGACTTACGTAGCTACGCGGAGACGCTACGTAGACCATGCGCTCACCGCGAGCATGATCTGTTCACCGTCACGCTGACGTTTTCCTAGCCTCGGCCCTCTCTTCCGCCGATCGGTTCCTCACCCCACTGCGCGGTCACCAGTGCAGGTGCCGCGGATCCTGCCTTGTGCACACAGCGTCCCAGCAACCGCGGAGGTCTCCGGCATGTCGCTGTCTGTCCGTAAGCTCACGAGCCGTATCGGCGCGCTCGTCGAAGGTGTTGATCTCACCGCTGAGCCGGGCGGTGCGGCGATTGCCGCGTTGCGCGGCGTGCTCAATGAGCACAAGGTGATCGTCTTCGACGGGGTGGAACTCGACGACACAGGCCAGGAACGCGTGGCGTCCTGGTTCGGCGAGCTGACGAGCGCGCACCCGACCGTTCCGGCGGTTCCCGGCACCGCGAATGTGCTCGCGGTCGACAGCGAGACGTCGAAGGCCAACGAATGGCACTCAGACGTGACATTCGTCGTCAATCCGCCGCAGGTGTCGACGCTGCGCAGCATCGTGACCACCCCGTACGGAGGAGAGACGCTGATCGCGAATGCGGCGGCGGCCTACCGCGACCTGCCGCAGCCGCTGCGAGATCTGGCGGACTCCTTGTGGGCGGTGCACACGAACGAGTACGACTACGCCCGTCCGCCGGCACCGACCGAAGCGCGGCGCCAGCACGATGACGTCTTCGTTTCCACGGTGTACGAGGCCGAGCATCCGGTGGTCCGGGTGCACCCGCTGACCGGGGAACGCGGCTTGTTCGTGGGCGGCTTCGCCAAGCGGATCGTCGGCCTGTCCGGCAGCGAGTCGGCTGACCTGCTCCGGATCTTCCAGTCGTACGTGACCCGTCCGGAGAATCTGGTGCGGTGGTCGTGGTCGCCGAACCAGCTGCTGATCTTCGACAACCGGATCACCCAGCACTATGCGGTCGACAACTACGACGACTTCCCGCGCCGCCTGAACCGCGTGACCGTGACCGGCGACGTGCCGGCATCGGTCGACGGGCGGCGGAGCCGCCAGCTGACCGGCGACGTATCGCACTACTCGCGGATCCTGGAAACCGCGGCATGATGGAGACCAGCCCTGCCCACGTGGTCGCCGAAGTGTACGAGCCGGTCACGGACGCGCGGACGGCAGCGCGGGAACGCGAGGTTTTCGTGGCCACGGACGCGCGGCGAGACAGTGTTCCCGCTCGGTGGCGAAAACGGCTGAGGTGGCCGCTGGGGATCTACACGACACCGGTCGCGATCCTCATCATCTGGGAGGTTCTCGCCGAGATCGGCGTGCTCGGCCCGACCTCTGCGCCGGCGCCGACGGCGATCGCGCGCACGACGGCGCAGCTATGGGATCAGGGCGTGCTGGGCCCGGACCTGGCCATCTCGATGCGCCGGGCGGCCATCGGGCTGGCCCTGGGCCTGAGCGTCGGCATCCTCACGGGTGTGATCGGCGGCCTGCTGTCGAGCGGCGAGCACCTGTTCAACGGGGTCGTGCAGATCTTCAACACGATTCCCATCCTGGCCATCCTGCCCGTGATGATCGTGTGGTTCGGGATCGGCGAGCTGCCCAAGGTGCTGATCATCGCCTTCGGCGCCTTCGTGCCCATGTACCTGAACCTGTTCGCGGCTATCCGCGGTGTCGATCAGCGCCTGGTCGAAATGGCACGGACCACGGGCGCGGGCCGGTGGCGCCTGGTGACCAGGGTGATATTTCCCGGTGCGATGCCAGGTTTCCTGGTCGGCCTGCGGTTTTCCCTCGCCTACAGCATTCTGGGGCTGGTCGCGGCCGAGACGGTGAACGCCAACTCCGGGATCGGGTTCCTCATCACGAACGGGCAGACGTACCTGCAGACCAACCAGGTGTTCGTCGGGCTGGTGATCTACGCGATCCTCGGGCTGCTCGCCGACCAGTTCGTGCGCCTGCTTCAGCGGATGCTGCTGCAGTGGCGGCCCAGTTACGAGGCGGCATGAGCACGGCGAACGTGACGCCGGCCAGGCAGCAGGCGGGCGCGCTAATCGATGATGTCGTCCGCCGGTTTGGCGACCGCGCCGTCCTCGATCACCTCGACCTGACGATCGCCGACGAGGAGCTTGTCGTGCTGCTCGGCCCCTCCGGGTGCGGCAAGACCACGCTGCTTCGTCTGATGGCCGGCCTGGACCGGCCGGACGGCGGCACCGTGGAAGTACCGGCCCGGCGGGCCATCGTGTTCCAGGGCGACCGGCTGCTGCCATGGCAGCGCGCCCTGCGTAACGTGACCCTGGGCCTCTATGGCCCGGATGCCGAGCAGCGAGCCCGGGCCGCGCTGGCTGAGGTCGGGCTGGCCGGCCGCGAGCGGGCGTGGCCGAAGGAACTGTCCGGCGGCGAGGCACAGCGGGTGGCCCTGGCGCGGGCCCTGGTCTCCGATCCCGAGCTGGTCCTCCTCGACGAGCCATTCGCGGCGCTCGACGCCATCACCCGCCGTCGCATGCACAAGCTGGTGCGCGAACTGCGTGACCAGCACCATGCGTCCATGCTGCTGGTCACGCACGACGTCGACGAGGCGATCGCGCTGGCTGACCGCATTGTCGTGATGAGCCAGGGACGCATCAGCACGTCCCATTCGGTAACCCTGTCGGCCGCTGACCGTGAGGCGAGCGTGAGCCGGGAGGACCTCCGCGCCGCCCTGCTGGCCGATCTCGGGCTCGCCAACCAGCACTGACCACAACCCATACCACGACGAAAGCGCAGGAACCGATGCGACTCAGACCCACCGGGCTGGCTGCTGCCGTTGCGCTGCTCGCCGCCGCGAGCGCCCTGGCCGCGTGCAGCTCAAATTCGTCCTCGTCCTCGTCCGCCAAGCTGACCGGGTTCGGCGGATCGAGCACCGTCAGCCACCCTGAGTGGAGCAAGTTCACCTTCGTCATCGGCGACAACGGCGGCGACGGCAGTGAAGCCCTGGCCAAGATCACCGGCGCCTTCGCCAGCGCGCCCTATAAGGTGACCTACGCCCGGTTCACCTACGGGCCGCCACTGATCCAGGCCACCGCGTCCGGCGACATCGACCTGGGCTCCGTGGGTGACGTGCCGCCCATCACCGGCGCGGCTCAGGAGTACGGTTTCAGCGTCGTGGGAGTGGCCCACTACATCGACACGACGGTCCCCGACGAAGACATCATCGTGCCGAAGGGCTCTCCGATCAAGACTGCCGCCGAGCTCAAGGGTAAGAAGATCGCTGTCCCGCAAGGCAGTTCGGCGCACGGGCTGGTCCTGCTCGCGCTGAAGAACGTCGGGCTGACGCCCAGCGACGTGCACTTGGACTTCCTCTCCCCGGCGGCGGGCGCAACGGCCTTTGCCAGTGGCAAAGTGGACGCCTGGGCGATCTGGAACCCGCAGATATCGCTCGCGGTCCAGCAGGGCGCCCGGATCCTGGTCAAGGGTCTTCCGCCCAACGATCAGCTCAGCAATTACTACGTTGCGCCGAACAGGGACCTGACCGGGGCGAGGCGAGCGGCGTTCACGGATCTGTTCGAGCGGCTGTCCGGCGAATTCGCCTGGGCCAACAAGCATCCGGCCGAGTATGCGCAGGCGCTCTCCCAGGAGGACGGCATCTCGCTGGCGGACGCCAAGGCCGTGGTGCCTGCCTACGAGGTCTATGTCGCTCCGGTGGCTTCCTCGGACGTCACGGCCGAGCAGACCCTCGCTGATGCGTTCCTGCAAGCCGGCCAGATCAAGAAGGCGGTCAACATCTCGTCGATCTCGACGAACGTTCTCCCGGCGGGCTACGACAGCATGAATACGCCCGGCACCTGAATCGCTGATGGTGGCCGGCCGAGACAGGGAGGGGCAGGCTCCGGTGACGGACAAGCAACGAGAATTGCATCTCAACGCGTTCCTGATGGAGGCCGGCCACCACGAAGCCGCGTGGCGGCGGCCGGACAGTAACCCCCGGGCCGACTTCGACCTGGACCACTGGATCAGTCTCGCCCGGCTCGCGGAGAGCGCGAAGTTCGACTCGCTGTTCTTGGCTGATGGGCCGGCGATCATGGGAACTGGTGAGTTCCGTCCGCCGGGCCAGCTTGAGCCGCTGACCCTGCTGACCGCACTGTCGCAGGCGACCCGCCGCATCGGGCTGATCGCGACCGTCTCGACGACGTACAACGATCCTTACAACCTGGCCCGGCGGCTGGCGTCGGTCGATCATGTGAGTCGTGGCCGGTCTGGCTGGAACATCGTCACCTCGGCCGGGGCGGACGAGGCGGCGAACTTCGGGCTCGATGACCGGCCCGGTCACGCGGCCCGCTACGCCCGGGCGGACGAGTTCCTCCTCGTCGCGAAGGCGCTGTGGGACAGCTGGGAGACGGAAGCCATCGTGGCCGACAAGGCGACGGGACGGTATGCCGACCCGGCTCGGATTCACCAGATCAGCCACCGGGGCCGGTGCTTCACGGTCGCGGGGCCGCTCAACGTCGAGCGGCCTCCGCAGGGCTACCCCCTGCTCGTGCAGGCCGGCTCCTCGGAGGACGGCAAGGACTTCGCGGCCAGGCATGCGGAGGCGATCTTCACCGCGCACCAGACTTACGAGCGCGCGTCCGAGTTCTATGCCGACATCAAGAAGCGCGCCCGCGCGGTCGGCCGTAACCCGGACGGCGTGATCGTGCTGCCCGGCATCGTGCCCTATATCGGATCCACCGAGGAGGAGGCGCGGGCACTGGCTGAGCAGTTCGACGACCTGCGGGTGCCGGGGTACGGCTTGCTGGCCCTGTCCAGGGTGTTTGAACTCGAGCCTGGTGACTTCGAACTCGATGCCCCACTGCCTGGCCCGGTGCTGGCCCGGCCCAGGCTGGAAGGCTCGCAGAGCCGCTCTGAGCTGATCGTCGAGATGGCCGTGCGGGAGAACCTGACGGTCCGGCAGATCCTCTCGCGGCTCGGTGGGGGCCGTGGTCACTTCGAGTTCGCCGGCACGCCTGACCAGGTTGCCGAAACTATGGCCGAGTGGTTCAGCAGCGGTGCTGCCGATGGGTTCAACATCATGGCTCCGGCGCTGCCGTCAGGTCTGCAGGCATTCATCGACCATGTGCTGCCGCTCCTGCGGCGAGCAGGGCTCTTCCGCGAGGAATACGAGGGCACGACCCTGCGCGAGCACTACGGGCTCGACGTGCCGCCGAACCAGTTCCACGTGTCCGAGGCGGCGGGGGCCGATCCCGCCCATGTCTGACCTTTGTCGCGTCGGCCGCAATCTTCGTTGTCTCACGCCCTGAACTCCGGCAAGGGAGAAAGCCATGATCCGATCCGAGCACGCCGGCGAGGACGCTGCCGCGTGGAGCCACGCCCTGCTGTCGGCCGATGTGCTGGTCGTGGGCGGCGGCCCGGCTGGTACCTGGGCCGCGATCAAGGCTGCGCAGGCGGGGGCGGATGTCGTTCTCGTCGACAAAGGGCGTTGCGGATCAAGCGGCGCCACCGCGTCGGTCGGCACCGGCATCTGGTATGTCGAGGACGAGCCCGAGCTACGCGAAGCTGCGATGGCCAGCCGGGAGGCGCTCGGCGGCCACCTGGCCGACCGCGGCTGGATGGCCCGGGTCCTCGACGAGACCTACGCCAGGATGGACGAGCTCGCCCGCGTGCAACGGTACCCGTTCCCCGTCGATGCCCACGGCCGCCAGATCCGCGACGATCTCCAGGGTCCCGAGTACATGCGTCGCCAGCGCATCCGCGTACAGCGATTGGGTGTCCGGATCCTGGACCATACGCCCGCACTCGAGCTGCTCGTCGACGCTGACGGCGTGGTCTCCGGCGCGCGGGTGCTCGACCGTCCGGCCGGTCAGGTACTCAGCATCGCGGCGGGTGCCGTCGTCCTCGCCGCCGGCGGATGTGCCTTCCAGTCCAAGACGCTGGGCTGCGACGTCAACACCGGGGACGGTGCCCTGCTGGCGGTGGAGGCCGGCGCCGAATTGTCCGGTATGGAGTTCTCCAGCGCCTACGCCATCGCACCAGCGGGCACCTCGCTGACGAAGACGGCCTACTACTCGTGGGCGACGTTCTATCGCGCGGACGGCTCGGTGCTTGAGGGAGCCGGAAGCACCCGCGGCCGGTCGGTCATCGCCCGGACGTTGCTCACCGAGCGCGTGTACGCGCGACTCGACCGCTCGACACCAGACGTGCAGCAGGCCATGCGCAAGGGCCAGCCCAACTTCTTCCTGGTGTTCGACCGCCTCGGCATCGATCCGTTCGCGGACATGTTCGAGATCACCCTGCTAGCAGAAGGTACCGTGCGGGGTACCGGCGGCGTCCGGATCACTGGTGACGACTGCTCGACCAGCGTTCCCGGGCTATATGCGGCCGGCGACACCGCGACCCGCGAGCTGATCTGCGGCGGCTTCACCGGGGGAGGCAGCCATAACGCCGCTTGGGCGGCATCCTCCGGCAGCTGGGCAGGCCACGCTGCGGCCGCCTTCGCATCATGGCGAGGCGGCCGGCCGGATCAGCCGTGGCCGGCCGGCTACGCGGGCCTCCGGCCGATGTGCGCCCCGACGCTGACATACCGCGAGGTCATCGCCCAAGTGCAGAGTGCCGTTCTGCCCTATGACCACAACTACATGCGGCACGCGAACAAGCTCATCCCCGCGCTCGACGCACTGCACCAGACCTGGGAGGCTGTCCGCGACGGCCTGACCGGGGCCGGCGAGGACCTGTTCCGCGCCCGCGAGGCCGCCGCGATGACGGCGCACGGCCGGTGGATGTTCCACGCAGCCCTCCAGCGCACGGAGACGCGGGGCATGCACAAACGGCTCGATTACCCGCAGCAGGACCCAGCGCAGCAATTCCGCCTGCTCACAGGCGGTCTCGATGACATCTGGACTCGCCCAGAGGCCGGCTCGCGGGCGTCCGCCGTGCCGGGGGGACTGGCGGCATGATCGAGGTCGTCGAGCGCTCGCGGTGCATCTCATGTGATCTCTGCATCCAGGTGTGCCCGACCCGGGTGTTCGACCGTGACGATGACGGCATACCGGTAATCGCGCGCCCGGACAGCTGCCAGACATGCTTCCAGTGCGAGGCCTACTGCCCGGCCGACGCGCTCTTCGTTGCTCCGCTGGTGGCGGCGGTGCCCAGCGACTCCCGTTTCCGGGATATCGAGGAACTGACGACGACAGGCATGCTCGGCGGGTACCGCCGGGAACTGGGCTGGGGTCATGGACGCTCGCTCGGCGCCCGGACGGCCGTCGGACCCGAGTTCCCCGGCTAGCAGCGATCCCCCCTCGGCAGCTCGACTGGGCAATCAGATGGTGCTCGCCCGCAGTTGCGGAGAACGCTGAATGACTCCTACTGCGTCATGCCTGATAGCGTCGCGTTGATGGGCTGCACGAGCACCGATGACCCGCCCGGTCGGCGGCCAGTCGCCCTGGATCAGGCAGGGGACAGTGAAGAACAACGCGAACCTGATGGCCACCACGACCCACGGTCACGGCCCAGGGCGGACCCGGCGAGGGTCCTCGGCGGGTGCGTCGGCAGCTGGCTGAAGACGGCACGAAGATACAGCCCCGCCAGCTCGAACGGGGTTGCGAAAACTGTGCGTCCGTGCGTGTCCATTGCGTGTCCGTACGCGGAGCCCGTTTATGGCATTTCCGGTCAAGACCGGCGTAATGCGAGCCTTTCCGGACCGCCTGGCCTGCGATTTCGCGCAATCGCGGTCATAGCGGGACAGGCCCGGCAGGCGCGGCATGGGACTGCTAATGCGGTTTGGTGGTGACACCATCCGGGGTTCAAATCCCCGATCCTCCGCACTTGACCAGGGGTTTTCCGGGGAAGTCGTCTCCGGGAAGCCTCTGTTTTCGTGTCCGGAGGCCTCGGCACCAGTCGGCGCCGACAAGGACTGCGGCCGGCTTGTTGTAGCGCGTGATCAGCACTGGCTCGTCTGCGATGCGCGCCCGGCGCGCTGCGCCAGGGCCATCACCGGCACCAGTCCGGCGTGCGACACCAGATTCGGGTCATCGAAGGATGCCTGCGCCTAATACGACCGGGGCATCCGTCGCAGAATGATCGATGCCGGTCGGCCATGATCCCGCGGTTCAGCCAGGACGGTTATGACGACCCGATCTCGCCACGCGAAACGCACCAGCTCCTCGATCTCGGCTTCCCGGCTGTAGAACCGGTGCTCCTGCCCCTCCTCGGTCTCAAGCAAAAATCCCTCGAAGTCGCCGAAGCGGTCGTAGACGAGCCCTTCGACCTTGCCGGTCTCGCCGTGTTCGCGCCGGGAGTGCACCGGGTGGCTGCCGATCAAGATGGGACTGGATGGGGCGCCGTAGGAGGAGGGCTCGATCGTGCCGGGATTCCCGCCCATGCCGCTGATCCGGCCTGCCAGGTAGCCGATGTACCGTTCCAGGACCGGATACCAGCGGTTGCCGGGCGACATCAGGCTCAGCCGCCACCTGAAGATCGCGAGCGTGTCGGAGTCCGAGGGCAGGATCTCTGACGGGGTCGCCACGGGAATGGTGACGGCGAACGAGCCGGCCACGTAGCGCCAGTTCGTGATCGGGGCCGGGCCGCGCCGGGCGGCTTGCGCAAGTGCCTGCGGGGCTCGCGCTTGCGAGGGCGGCGGGGTGGGGGGTGCGGCGGTCGCGCGCTTGGTAGTCAGACGGCGGACGACGGCGGTGAATTCCTGGCCGGCCACCACCGTCTGAGGTAGGTCCATGGTCAGCAGGCCGGCGAAGTTCGGGCCTGCCCCGGCCGGGATCGGGATGTAGGTCTGCCCGCGGCACAGGCAGTTCAGGGTGTGCGCGTCGGAGGCGGTCAGCTCGTGCGTCGGGTAGAGCCGGCTGGCCAGCGCGATCACGTCGAGGGCGGAGACGCCGGGCCAGTAGATGCTCGCCCGGCTGCCGTCCGGCACGTTGCCCCAGTCGATCATCACCTCGTCGGGGAAGTTGAGCAGGTCGTCCGCACCGGTAATGTACGGTTCGCTCGGGCGCAGGTCGAAGGTCGTGGGCACGCGATGGCTGGCGGCCGGCCCCGGGTTGTCCGACTTGAGGATCTGCAGGTTGCGCTGGGCTAGCTGGGGGGAGTTGGCCGTGCTCGTGCCGGTCGTGATCGGGGTGCCGGTGAAGGAGATCTGGGCCACCAGGCAGTGATGGGTACCGGTCAGGAACGAGTTGACCGACTTGCCGCCGATGGTGTTGGCGGTGTTGTAGACGTTGAGGTAGCAGCCGAAGTAGGCCCAGAGCCCATCGTTCGCGGTGACCTTGAGGGACCGGTTGTTGACGCCCGCGGACATGTAGTCGTCGTTGACCGCGTGGTCGCCGTTCGCCCGGTAATTGCCGGTGGCGAAGAACGGTATGGTCACCGGGTCGCCCTCGTCCGCGACCGTGGGGGTTATCGCGACGGAGCCCAGCGGCCCAGTGGCGTACGTGGTCGCGGGCTGGTAATCGGTGTCGTTCGAGGCGGTCAGGAACAGCCGGAAAAAGACGCTGACGTTATCCGCCGAAGCCCCCGGCGAGCCCTGCAGGCGGACGCGGGCGATCGCGAAGTTGTAGTTCATGAACGGGCCGAGCCCAGGGTTCACCGGATCGGCCGTATAAGGGAAAACCGAGGTGTCCCCGGTCAGGCCGCCGGTCAGGGGCAGCAGGGTGGTAAAAGGATCGTCGCCGGCGGGATCGCTGTAGTTCTGGTTCAGGTGATCGATGAGGGCCTGCGCATAGCCGAAGGCGGCATTGGTGTCGTAAGTATTCCGAGTCGTTTTCGTGTTGAAGGCCGGCGCGGTTCCCTTACCCTGCACCGGCGAGGGGTTCAGGCCGGGAATGACCGTGAAGACCCGCAGGTCCTGGCTCAGGTAGGGCGGGTTCTTGAGTTGCTGGCTGACGTTGGTGAAATAGGGGTCGGCGCCGCCGAGCAACTCGAACTGCGCCGCCGTGGTCGTCCCGGGAAAGCCGGCCGCCGTGGTCTGGATCGAGGCGGTCAGCGACAGCGATGAGGTCGACCCCGCGGCCGGGAAATAACCCAGCGAGCTCTTCGTGAACGTGACGTCGTAGGGGTAGGTAATCCGTTGCAGGGAGTCAGCGCTGCCGCCTAGCTCCAGGGCCGGCCAGGGTGTGGTATTGCTCGGGGAAATCGTCATTCCGGGAAACGTCTTAAACGATCCCGAGAAGACCGGAGCCTGCATCACCTGGCTGGGCGCGACCCCGTCCACCACTAGCGAGAAGGCGTCCGGCCAGGTCAGCGTGTCGGCGACCTCGTCGTGCCCGAAGTTGTTCTGGGAGACGACGAAATAGAAGGCAGGCGAAACGACGGTCGCGCTGAGCGCCTCGAGCAGCCGGGTTCCGTCCGGCACGCCCAGGCCGGTGCACCCGTCCCAGCCCTTGGCCGACGTGTAGCCGGGAGCGGTGAGATTTTGCGGTGGGTCCGAATTCGGCACCTGGAACGTCCAGGCATTGCTGGTGCCGTCCTGGATGTCGCGGAACAGAGACGGCGAGGAGGCGGCGAGGGCGTACAAGGTCGGGTTGAGATAGCCCACGTTGAAGCCGAGGGTCGCGTTGATCCGCGCGATGAGCCCCGCGTACAGCGGCGCGGCCTCACTCGTCCCCGAGGAGATGCCCGGGGTGCCGTAGAGGAAGATGTTGTAGCCATTGGCGTAGCCGGCGATATCCGGGATGCCGCGGCCCCTGGTCGTATGGTCGTTGACCGAGGGCGGGACGATGCCCTGCTGCCAGCTCGGCACGCCGAAGATCAGGTGCCCGCTCGAATCCTCGGTCGTACTGATTCCCCCGCCGGTGATCAAGATATCGGTTCCGTCTGGGTTCTGGCCCTCGTCCCAGGTGTCTTCGGTGAAGCCGCTCGCGGTCGTCACCGACGTCCAGGTGATGTCCGAGAGCTGGGTGCCGCCGCAGCAGGTCACCCATGGATCGCAAGAAGGGTAATAAACATGGGCCGCGCCATCGGTGAGGCCGGCGCTCGAGCCCAGATCCCCGGACGCGACCAGCACGGTGATTCCGGCCTCTGCGGCCTGCTGGAAGAGGCCCGTGAAGGTCACCAGTTGCGAGGCCGGCAACGTATCCTCTTGGACGAAAAAGCAGATGGACACCACCGAAGGCGCGGGTTGGGGCGGATCGGGAAATATCGCGGTCAGGAAGGCTTCCAGCCACCCGAGCTCGCTGTCCATCGTGAGGTAGACAGCGATCGTCGCGCCGTTCGCGACGGCCCCGGCGACGTCGATGTCCAGTGCGACCTCGCCGTCGGCAACGCTCGGCTGCGCGACGCTGCCCGCCTGGGTGTTGGTCGCCTTGTCGATCAGCACCGGGACGACGTCGATTTGCGCGAGCGACAAATTCGGTTCGTAGCTGGCGTTCAGGGCGGCGATGAAGGCGTCGATGTCGCTGGGCCGACCGGTCGCGTCGACCGCGTAGCCGCCGCCTACTTCGATAACGGCGATGGTCTGGTCTGAGATGCTGGCCGGAATAGGCGGGAAGTTGTACAGGTTCGCGACGTCGATCGGGGTCAGCGCGGCTCCCGTCGGGCCGGTGCCGTTACCTCGCCGCGTCATCCGGCGGTTGTCCAGCCCGAACACGGCCTCGACCAGCTCCGCGACGTCTTCGGGAACGCACACCGACCCCTCGTGCCCGCGGTAGGGCTCCCCGTCGGCCCCGCGCCCGGCCCCAGGCTCGGCGGGGGCGTACTGGCCGAGGTCGACGGCGAAGGCGTCGCTCAGCTGCTGCACGGTCCCGGTGACCGCCACGGTCCGCCGCGCGGCATGAACCTTGAGCACGGTCAGCCCCTGCGACCGGGCGAAGGCGGCCACCTGTTCCATATCCGCGGCCGCGGCCCCGTATTTAGCCGCGAGCTCCTTGCGGGAGAGGAACTGGCGCTGGCCCGGCTTGGTATCCGCCCAGAACTGGTGATCGGGCGCGGCCGGGGCCCCGGGCGGACGGCGCACCCTGATGACAACCCGCGCCGTCTCGGCGGGGTCGGCCGGACCGACCCGCCGTGCCCCCGGCGCCGACGGTCGCTCACTGCCCGGCACGACCCGGTAATTCGCGGGCACAGCCATGGCGGACTCCTTCGCTCAGCAGTACAGAGCAGACAGGAGCCGGCCTGATACACCTGGACCGATAGGTCATCAGCTTCTGACGGTGATGGATTCTGGGCAGCTGCTCTGGCACCGGCTTCTGGAATGGACGTGCGTCAGGAGGCCGCACAGGTGCGAGTCGGTCCGGCCTGATCCCAGCCGTCGGCGGGTGTATTAGCGGTGGGTGCGCCCGTCTCTGCATGAGTGGAGCCCGCGGATTCGGCCTCCCAGACCGAACTCACGGCGGCGGGCACCTTATCTACCCGAGCGTCCAGCGGAGGTCTGCGATCATGACCCGGATACCCAAGGGTTACCGCCGTCTGGCGGATAGCGAGCTCAAACCTCCGCCGGACGCGCGCTTGGCTGGGCCGGCGGAAGCAGGCGAGGCCGTCACGGTCCGGGTATGCCTGCGGCCCCGGCCAGACGGTCCGCCGCTGCCCGGTCACGAGTACTGGGTCGCGACGCCGCCGGGACAGCGCAAGTTCCCGTCCCTGGACGAGTTCGCGGCCAGGCACGGGGCCGCACCCGAGGATCTCGACGTGATCGCCGCGTTCGGCCGGACCAATGGCCTCGAGGTGGTGGGGACCAGCGTGGCCGGCCGCACGGTCGTCCTGTCCGGGACGGCCGCGCACGTGAACCAGGCGTTCGCGGTGGAGCTTGGCCATTATGAATCCCCCCGGGGGACCTATCGCGGCCACGATGGCTTCATTCACCTGCCGGAAGAGCTCGCAGACATCGTGGTCGCCGTATTCGGGCTCGACAACCGCCGGGTCGGCGGGCGCAATGCGCCGGGCGATCCGTCCGGCTTCGCGACGTTCCTCGGCGGTCCGCCACAGGTGGCGCAGCTTTACAACTTCCCGGCTCCGCCACCGGGCATAACCGCGCAGGCCATCGGCGTCATCGAGTTCCTCGGTGGCTGGCAGCAGGGGGACATCAGCGCCACTTTCGGTGGCTGGGGCCTGACCGTGGCACCCCCCACGCCGACCGATGTCCCGGTGACCGGGTCGAACAAGCCCGGGGTGTTTCTGGATGCCGACGGCGAGGTCATGCTGGACATCTGCACGGCGAGTTCGGTCGCGCCTGGCGCGAAGATCCGGGTCTACTGGGGCTCGGACGAACACTCGGTGTCCGACTGGACCGCCGTGCTCGACGCCATCATCCATGACACCGAACGGCCTTCGGTGGTCACGAGCAGCATGGTTCTCTCTAACGGCGACGACACCAACACGCTCAATGACGTTGGCGTCTCGCAGGGCCAGCTCAAGTCCCTCAGCATCCAGTTCCAGTCGCTGGCCGCGCTGGGGGTCACCGTCCTGGCCGCCTGCGGCGACGACGGAGCCCGTTCGCTGACCACAGACGGTCTCCGGCACGTGCAGTATCCCGGATCGGACCCGTGGGTGACCTCATGTGGCGGGACATCGATCAGCACGACCCCGGACTTCGTGGAATGGGTCTGGGACGACATATTTGACGACCCCGAGAACGGGCCGGCCCCCAGAGCCACCGGCGGCGGCGTCAGCGCGTGTTTCACCGGCTCGCTGCCCGCCTGGCAGCAGGTGGTGGCTGTCCCGAAGTCGCTCAACGACAACTCGACTATCGGTCGCGGCGTCCCCGACGTGGCGGGCAACGCCAGCGTGAACACCGGTTACACGCTCACCGTGAACACCGCGTCCGCCGGGCCGGTGTGCGGCACGAGCGCGGTGGCCCCGCTGTACGCCGGCCTGATGGCCATCGTCAACGCGAGCCTGAGCGAGCCCGTGGGTTTCCTGAACCCGACGCTCTATGCGTTCCGTGACACGGTGTGCCGGGACATCAACGATCAGGTCTACCCTGGCTCGCCGCAGGACAACGGCGTCGGGCCGTCGACGAACGCGCAGGGTCAGGCGCTACCCGCGGTAGGTGGCTACCCGTCCGGGCCCGGCTGGGACGCGTGCACCGGGCTGGGCGTCATCGACGGCGGCGCGCTCTTGTCCGCGCTGCAGGCGGTGTACCAGCAGGACTGCCAGTTCATCGTGGATCGTACCGAAATCGGCGAAGCCGAGGTGACCGCGACGCTGGGCGGCAGCGCGCCCGGTGTCATCCCGAATGCTTTCTACGTTGTGGTCGACGGGTTCGGTGCGGCCGACCTAGGCATCAAGCCCAGCGACCTGATTGGCACGCCGAGCGTGGTGCCTACATTCACCTCCAGCGTGGCGGGCCTGACTGTGGCTGCGACCAGCCTGCTGGCCGAGGACGTGTCGCTGCCGGCCACACCGCAACGCTTCACCTGGGTCTGCGCGGCCGATTTCGCTGCCAGCCTCAGCGCCTTTACCGGCGTGACCGCCAGCACGCCCGTCCCGGTACACCTCACCGCGTCGATCTCGACCGTCTCCGCGCCCGCGGCGATCGAGCTGGTGCTGGACGCCGACCCCTACGAGCTCGACGGCCCGGTCTCCTGGCTGAGCACGGACTTGCGGGTGTTCCAGATGAATACCGGCGGCTCGCTAGCTGGCCTGTCCTCGGTGACCCTGGGCAACTCCGGGAAGCCGCAGGTCGACGCGCCGACCTTCATCAAGGCGGTGATTTCCGGGTTCAACGCGGACACGGCCCCGCCGCCGAACCACCCGTTCGACCAGATATCCACCGACGAGCAGGTCTCGCAGGTCACGCTCGACTTCGACTCGAGCCAGCCAGTCTACAACTTCGCGGTGGCCCGGGTGCGGTACCAGTCCGCCGTCGCCTCCAGTAAGGTGCGCATGTTCTTCCGGATCTTCCAAGCCTCCACCACGTCGACGGCGTACGAGCCGACGACGTACGCCACGGTAGCGAACACACTGGTCAGCGCGAGCGGGAAGATCCCGGTCTTTGGCGTCAACGCGAGCGGCGACGTGGTCGCGATTCCCTGCTTCGCCGACGCCCGCGTCAGCGAAGGGTCCTCACTGACTACGCAGGCCGACGACGCGAACGTGGTGCTGAACGGGATCCAGCCCGCCGTCGGCGAAGGCGTCACGTATACCTACTTCGGCTGCTGGCTTGATATCAACCAGCCCTCGGTGAACGCGGTGCCAGTGGCTCCGGTGCCAGCAGATGCGTCCCTGCCGTGGGCGAACGGCGCACAGTCCGTCCTGGCGACGATCCGTGGCCAGCACCAGTGCCTGGTCGCCGAGATCTCCTACGACGCTGACCTCGTCCAGACCGGGGAGACACCCGCGTCGTCGGACAAGCTCGCCCAGCGCAACCTGGCCACCGTCTCGTCGTCGAATCCGGGAAATCCGGCGTCGCACCGCATCCCGTTGACGTTCGACGTCCGGCCGACCCCGGCGGCGAGGCCGGCCGGTGCCCACGTCGACGAGCTGATGATCGACTGGGGAAACACCCCGGCCGGGAGCACCGCGACGGTGTACCTGCCTGGGACCAGCGCCGCCGACATGCTAGCCCTCGCCGCCGAGATGTACGTGACGCACCAGCTCAGCGAAGCCGACGGACACACCCTCCGCTGCCCGGCCAGCGGCGTCACCTGGATACCCGTCCCGCCAGGCACCGGAGGCAACTTCGCGGGCCTGCTCACGGTCGACCTGCCGAAGAACGTGCGCAAGGGGCAGGTCTACACGATCGTGGTCCGCCAGGTCACGAACTTCACCAGCGCTACGGTGGGCCGCCTTCCCGGCACCGCGGACACTGCCCCCCGGCCCGACGGCAGCGTCGGCGCGGCCGCCGAGCGGCGCGTGCTCGGCTCCTTCCAGCTCACCGTCCCGGTCAAGACCGAGGAGGCGCTGCTTGAGCCGGAGGAACGGCTGCTGGCGATCATGCGCTGGATCGGCGAGGGCATACCGCCCAGCGACCGCTGGTCCCCCGTCTTCGACCGCTACGTCACGCAGATCGCGGACCGGGTAGCGGGCTTCGGCGGTGATCCGGCTCAGATCCCGCCCTCGGCTACTGGATCCATTCCGCACCTCAGGCACCACGCCCGCCGGCACGAGGTGGCGGTCACCGGCAAGGTGGCCGGGCTCGTCTACGACCGCTTCGGCGACTTTGAAGGCTTCCTACTCACGACCAACGCAGGCCACGATCGATTCTTCGAAAGCACAGAACCTGAGATAGAGGCCCTCGCCGACCGGGCCTGGGCGCAACGGATCACCGTCACGGTATTCACAGGGCACGCCGATCCGGACCGCCCCGCCTCGATCGTCCTGCTCAGGCCGCCGCGGCACTTAGGTCGCCGTCTGTGCTGGGGAACCGGATGTGCACGATCTCCAGATCCGGGCTGTCGAACGGGACGGTCAGCGCCCGGATCCGGCGCATGTGCTCCTCGCTGTCAGCCAGTCTCCCGCGGGACTTCACGCCGCGGCCCACCGAGGACAGCGGGTTCATCAGCACGTAGGACGCGCCGTTCCCGGCCGCGAACTCGCACAGCTCCCGGTACTCCTCATCTTCGGCCAGGGAGGCGTTCGCGTGCACCCCCCCGATGCCGGCCAGCTCGCTGATCTGAGCATCGGTCAGCGTGGTCGCGTTGGTGCAGAACCCGACCTGCATCCCCGCGCCGCGCAAGGCCCGGACGGCCGTGGACCCGTCCCGGTTCGGCGGCGACGGCGGCTGGGCCGACCCGCCCGAGCACTGGATCGAGGCGGCGGAGAGCCGGATGGAGGCGGGCAAGCTGGCCGACCGCATCCGGACGTGGATCGGCGAGCTGCCCGGCCGCCAGCGCGAGGTGGTGCTGCTCCGCGACGTCGAGGGGATGAGCAGTGCAGAGGTCTGCGCGGTGCTCGCCCTGACCGAGGGGACCCGCCGGGTCCTGCTGCACCGCGGCCGGAGTCGGCTCAGGCAGCTGTTCGAGGACGAGTTCCGGGAGGTGCGATGAGGCTCCTGGCCCGCCGCGATCTCGTCTGCCAGCAGGCCGTCGAGCTGGTCACCGGCTACCTCGAGGGCACGCTGAGCGCTCGCGCCCGGCGCCGGTTCGAGGCGCACCTGGCCGGCTGCCCGCACTGCACCGAGTACCTGGCCTAGATGCGCGAGACCATCAGCCTGACCGATCGGCTCGAGCCCGAGGACCTGACCCCGCAGATGCGGGACGAGTTCACCGACCTGTACCGCCGGTGGCGGTCCAGGCAGCAGTAACCCCGAGTGCGGGCATGGTGTCACAGGAGTTCGGGATCTTGCCGGACGTGCAGCATGGCGGGGCCGTCGGCGGCGAAGAGCCGGGTCATGGCCTGGTCGAGTTGGTCGCGGCGGTCAACGCTGATGCCGGTCGCTCCGCACAACCGGGCGTAGGCGGCCCAGTCCGGGTTGTGCAGTGAGGTGTGCCAGACCGGGAAGCCAGCGGCGAGCTGTTCCTTGCTGATCTTGCCGAGGGACTGGTTGTCGAGCAGCACGTGCTTGACACCGATGCCGTACTTCACGGCGGTGGTGAGTTCGGCGGCGTACTGGCCGAAGCCGCCGTCCCCGGTGACGGCGACGACGGGCCGGCCGGGTGCGGCCGCCCAGGCGCCGAGCGCGGCGGGATAGCCGAACCCGATCGACCCGAGGTAGCCCGACATCAGGACCGGCTGGCCGGCGGATTCCAGGTACCGGCCGAGTGAGTAGGCGTGGTTGCCGACGTCGACGGTGACGACGGCGTCGGGCGGCAGGTGCCGTGATAGCGCGTCGAAGACCGCCGCGGCGGACACGCCGCGGCCTCGTTCGTCGGCGGCCCGCCGGGCCTTTTCCGCCCGCCAGATGGCCCACCGGGCGGCCACGGCCGGGCGCTGGTCCTCGGTGCGGGTCGCGCCGAGTTCCTCGAGCAGCGCGTCCAGCGTGAGCGCGGCGTCGCCGGTGATTCCGGTGCCGACCGGGTCGAAGCGGCCGATGGCCGCCGGGGTGTCGTCGATCTGCAGGATGGCCTTGTACGGCGCGATCCCGGTGTGGTTGGCGAAGGAGGCGCCGACCACGATCAGCAGGTCGGCCTCGTTCATCAGCCAGCTCGCTACCGGCGTGCCGCTGCGCCCGAGCACTCCGGCGCCCAGCGGGTGGGTGTCCGGGATCAGGCCCTTGGCCTTGAACGTGGTCAGGACCGGCGCGTTGAGCCGCTCGGCGAGGCGGCGGAGCGGTCCGGTGGCCTGCCGGGCGCCGTGCCCGGCGATCAGCACCGGCCGCCTGCTGGCCGAGATCATGGCGGCGGCGCGGGCCAGTTCCGGCAGGCTGGGCTGGGTAAGCCGCCTGGCCAGCCGGCCCTGCGGGGTCTTGGCGGCGGCGTCACTGGGCTGGGTTTGGACCTCGTCGGGCAGCACCAGGTGGGCGACGCCGCGGGCGTCCAGGGCATGCTTGACCGCCAGGGCGGCCAGCTCGGCATGATCGCTGCCGGCGTGCACTTCGGCGGTCCAGGCGGCTACGTCGCCGAAGATGGCGGTCAGGTCGAGATCCTGGAAGGCCCCTCGCCCGAGGACCTTGGAGGGAACCTGGCCGGAGATGGCCAGGACCGGCGACTGGTCGAGCTTGGCGTCGTACAGGCCGGTGAGCATGTTGGTCGACCCCGGCCCCGCGATCGCGAAACAGGCCGCGGGCCGCCCGGTGAGCTTGCCGTACGCGCTGGCCGCGAAGGAAGCCGCCCCCTCATGCCGGATCCCGGTATAGGTCAGCTGCCCGCGTTCCTCGGCTCGCCGCATCGCGTCGGCGAAGCCCAGGTTGGAGTGGCCGACCATGCCGAAGACGTGCGTGATCCCGAACGCGACCAGCGTCTCCACCAGCACGTCGGCCACCGTCCGCACGTCCGGCGCAGGGGCGGGAAGGCGCACGTACACCCCGTCCGCCCGCTCGTCTACCTCGTAGGCGGCCGCCCCGTCGGAAAAGCCCTCCGGCGGCCGGCCGGTCAGCGGGTCGTAGTCATATCCGTGCCAGGGGCACCGCAGCCAGCCGTTCTCGATCGATCCCTCGCCGAGCGGGCCGCCCTGATGCGGGCACCGGTTCTCCAGCGCGCCCAGCCCCGCGCCGCACTGGGCGAGCGCGACCGTGCGTCCGTCTACGGTAACGCTGCGGACCCGGCCCTCGGCCGGAACGTCTACCGGATCGACCCGGTGCCAGCTGCTGACTCCCACGTGAACGCCTCCGCCAAGTATCGAAGTCCGAACGGCCCTCTCCGCTCAGTCCGTGAAACCAGCTGGGTGTTACACGCGCGGATCAGGATCTGCAAGTGGCTGCCCGCTGGGTCGGCGGTGCGGAAGCGCCGGTGTACGCACCAGACCGGGGCCTCGACGACGACATTGGCGCATCTGGGGAAACGCCGCGCCGCCAGCAGCTGACTGCGGGGGCGGAAGCGGGATGACCGGCTCGCCCTCCTAAGGTTATCTGCCTGTTGAGCGTAGAATCAGGGTAAGAGTTGCCCTGATCGCTGAGAATGGTTACTTCAGGGCAATCCCCGTAATGTCGCTCCGGACCTCGGTGACTCGGCTGAGTCGTGCGAGGAACGATCTGATGAGCGTCTACGACCCGCCCGGCCGTCGCGCTCGCGGCCGGAAAGCCTGCCGGTGTACGCCACGGGAACGCTGCGCCGGCCAGCCCGAGCTGAGCGGCGCGCGCGGTCGCGGCCGGCAGGGCGGACTGCCGGCAGCGCGGCGCGTGCGCCACCGCGTCGGGCGCGGCGTAGATCTCGGCGTCACCGTCGAGCTGCACGTCAGCGCGGTCCCAGAACGCTCGGCGCCGACGCCCTGGTGATCCTCACCGACGTGGCCAACGTGCTGATCGGCTTTGGCGCGGACGCAGCACGACCGATCGGCCACACCACTCCCGCCGCCCTGCGCGCCCTGAAGTTCCCGGCCGTATCGATTGGCCCCAAGGTCGAAGCAGCCAGGCCAGCGGGTCTGTGCGGGTCAGCTTCGTCGTCCGGAGCGGCCAGGTCGCGCTATTACCGGTACCAGGCCGCAGGCTGGAGATGGCGCCCTGATCCTGCCCGGCTCGAAACTGCAGGGCGCTGACTGCGGTGTCCGAGGGCCGGCGCCACCGTTAGTGCGGGATACGGAGACGGGGCCTTCCGGACCTTCCGAATGCCGGGTTAGTTGCCGTTACTGATAGAGTCACTGTCATATAGTAGCAGTGTGCGAATAAGTTGAGGTGCATGAAATTGGCGAAGCCCGCGGCGGACGAGGCGGTCGTGGACGCGGTGCTGACGGCCAGCCGGACGCTGGTCGCGGTGGCCACGAGCTCGCTGGGCGCTGCGGCCGAGGACACCACGCTCGCGCAGTACCGGGCGCTGGTGGTGCTGGCCTCGCGGGGCCCGCAGCGGGTCAGCGACCTGGCCCGGGCCCTGGATGTCACGCCGTCCACGGCCGGGCGGATGTGTGACCGGCTGGTCCGCAAGGGCCTGATCCGCCGGCACCGGACCCGGTCGGACCGGCGCGCGGTCCAGGTCTCGATCACCGCTGACGGCAGGCGGGTGGTGGACGAGGCCACCGCCCGCCGCCGGACCCTGCTGGCCGGAATCCTGGGCAGGCTTCCGGCCCGCCAGCAGCGCGCGGTGGCCAGTGCGCTGCGGGCCTTTGCCGCGGCCGCCGGAGAGGTCCCCGACGGGCAGTGGCCCGCGGAGTCGGCGGGAGAACCTCCGCCGCCGGCACTCAGCAGGCCAGCGCGGGACCAGGCTGCCGTCGGCGCGCGCGGGCCATCATGACAAGCGAGCAGGCGGGCGCGGACGGCCGCACGCAGCCTGGGACACGGCGCTGGGGCGGGGTGGCGGCCGGCTGGCTGCGGGGCTCGCGCGGCGGCATGGCCGCGATCGCGCTGCTGGTGGGCGCGGGCTCCGGGCTGGGTGCCGTGGCGTTCCGGTACCTGATCTACTTCTTCACCTGGCTGGCCACCGGGCACAGCCAGTTCGGCCAGCAGGGCCGCGTGGGCAGCCTGCACCTGGCCTTCCTCGGCCTGGGGTTCCTCGTGGTGATCCCGGTCATCGGCGGGCTGGTCTACGGGCCGCTGATCTACCGGTACGCCCGGGAGGCCCGCGGTCACGGCGTGCCCGAGGTGATGATCGCGGTCGCCGAGGACGGCGGCCGGATCCGCCCGCAGGTCGCCGCGGTCAAGGCGCTGGCGTCCGCGCTGTGCATCGGGGTGGGCGGGTCGGTCGGCCGTGAGGGGCCCATCGTGCAGATCGGCTCCGCGCTGGCCTCCAGCCTCGGCCAGCGGATCCGCATGCCGGAGAGTCGGCTGAAGATCCTGGTCGCCTGCGGCGCCGCAGGCGGCATCGCCGGGACGTTTAACGCGCCCATCACCGGGGTGTTCTTCGGCGTGGAGATCATCTTGCGGGAGTTCTCGGTCGAGGCGATCTTCACCGTGATGCTGTCGGCGATGGTCGCGGACCTGATTGCCGAGCAGTTCGACGGCAGCGCCCCGTTCCTGGCCGGGTTCCCCTCCGGCATCGCGCTGCACCATCTCGGGAGCTACCTGCTGGTGGCCCTGCTGGCGGTGATCGCGGCGCTGCTCGGGATCGCGTTCAAGAACATCCTGTACAAGACCGAGGACATCTGCGACCGGGCCTGGAAGAACCGCCCGGAGTGGGCCCGCCCCGCCGTCGGCGGGATCCTGCTGGGCCTGCTGCTGCTGGCCATCCCGCAGCTGTACGGGGTCGGCTACCCGGTCATGTACAAGGCCGTCGGCGGCAGCTACGCGATCTGGTTCCTGATCGTCCTGGCGGCGGGCAAGATGATCGCCGCCAGCCTGACCATCGGGATCGGCGGGTCGGGCGGGGTGTTCGCGCCGTCGCTGTTCATCGGCGCGACCTCCGGGATGGCCTTCGGCGAGATCGCCGGCCACCTCATGGGCCCGGCCGCCGGGCAGCCTGCGCTGTACGCGGTCATCGCGATGGGCGCGGTGTTCGCCTCCGCGGCCCGGGCGCCGCTCACCTCGCTGGCCAGCGTCGTGGAACTGACCGGCGACTTCACCCTCACCCTCCCGGTCATGCTCGCCGTCGCGATCGCCACCCTCACCTCCCGCGCCGTGAGCTACGGCACGATCTACACCACCAAGCTGCTGCGCCGCGGCATCGACATCGACCACCCCCCGGCGGGCGACCCGTTCGAGGAACTCACCGCCGCCGGCGCCATGCAGCCCTTCCGGCCCCCGCTCCCGGCCGCCCCCGCCGACAGCCGCCCGGGCGGCTTCCCCGAAGCCAGCCCGGTGCCCCTGCCCGGACCCGTCACCGGTCACCGCACCCTCCAGGTACTGTTCGCCGGCGAGTCCCTCACCCAGGCACTACGCCAGCTCTCCCTGTACGGCCAGGACGGACTTCCCGTCCTGGCCGCCGACGGGCAGCACCTGGAAGGATGGCTCACCACCCGCAACGTGCTGCACGCGGTGCAGAGCCGCGTCAGCTCCGCCCCGGCCGCTACCGCCCAGGCGGAACTCGCCGCCGAATGGGCCCGCCCCGATCCGGAGACGGCCCTGCGCGACCCCCCCGACCCGCTGGCCGGCTACCAGCTCCTGGAGATCACCATCTCCCCCGGCACCGCCGCCGCCGGCCAGACCCTCGGCGCCACCCGCTGGCCAGCAGGCAGCATCCCCGTCTCCGTCCTGAACAACGGCACCATCCGCGATCCCGACCCCGCCATCACCCTGGCCCCCGGCGACCGCATCAACCTCCTCACCCCTGTACCGCGCCACCCCCGGGACCGTGACACCAGCCTCCGCGAGCCGCCGGGCCGGCCAAGCTGAGGGCCGGCGTCCTGAGAAGCCTGACCGGGAATCACTCAGGTATGCCAGGAGCTGGGAGCAGCCGTGAGTGATCCGCAGCCATTCGCCCTGATCATCCTGCTGACGGCTGCGGTCGGGCTGGTGGCGGTGCACACCTTCACCAGCAACGTGGTCGGCCCGCACTTCGAAGAGATATGCCGCCAGTGGGCCCGCTGGTACGCCGGTCCGCAGACCTACGGGACCGACCCCGTCCGGGTGGCCAGCGGAACGGTCCCCGACGCGGACGCACAGAAGACAGCGGAAGTTGACGTCGCCGTCTTTGGCCGGAGAGATGACAACAGGGACACGCTGCTTGCTATCGGCGAGGCGAAGTGGCAGGAGAACATGACTACAAGTCACCTGAACAGACTCGAGCACATTCGCGATCTGCTCCGGGCGGGTGGCTACGCGCCTACCATCGTGGCGACGCCCCGTCCCGTGTCCTGCGGCCAGGGCCACCCGATGGAATTACGGAACGTGACGACCTTTAGGGCCAGCGGGTACTGCAGTGGACGGCCGCCGACTGCCAAAGGCGTTACTTTCCGTCACCTCAAGAACTTGCGGCTCGTCCCGGCCCCGTCGGCGGCGCCCGCTGTGTTACGCCGGGCGGCGCGACCGGACCAGGCCGGCCGCGGTCAGCAGGGCCCCGGCCGCGATTATCGCCAGCCATGGCGCGGGATTCGCGGGCGGGCGTGGTGCGGTCCCGCCGAACCCGGCGGCGGCGGCGCCCTTCGGCATGATCCGGCTGCCCGCCGCGGACCGCAGCGGCATCAGCCGGCCCGCGGCGACGGGCCAGTGCCGGCCGCCGGCACCCGCGCGGCCCGGGAAGGGGTGCCGGCGAGGCCGCCGGTAAGCCACAGGACGATCACCGCAGCGCCCGCCAGGGCCAGGACAAAAGTGGCGAAGCGTCAGCGCCCACGGGTATGCCATGGCCGGGAACCGCCCGCGCGCCGCCGCTTCAGACCAGCTGCCCGCAGGCCCCGCAACACCGCCAGCTTGACGGTGCTGACCAGCACCCGGCCCCACGACGGCTCCGCCTGCCTGGCCGGCCTGCTCACGTGCCCGGCCGGCCTCGCCCGGGCGTTGAGCAGGACATAAGGGGATGGCGCGTGATCGTGGTCGTAGTCTTCCCCGCCCACACCCACCACCCCCCGGCGGCTCATGGCGCTGCCATTATCCGGATAAGGAGAGCATGCGAAATTGCCGGATTCAACCAAAATGGCCAATTAGTTATGATTTTAATCACCCGCCTGGTCTTCGAATAGGACAGCTTCGACCTGCTCGCCGACCTGTCCGGCGGCCGGCTCACCACCCGCACACCTCCCGGAAAGGACAGCCATGCGAACCGCTGACCTTCCGCCTGTTTTCCGCCGGCCAGGTCCTTGCTGCGGACGGCCGTCACCTGACCCTGATCAGCCCATGACGCCGAACGGTCCCGGCTGGAGCTCATCGTCAGCCAGCACGCCTGCCACGGCGCGAGCAAACCGGCAGCGGGCTAGGGTGAGCCGGCCAGCGTCGGCAGTCGCACCTCGAAGCGGCAGCCCGCCTTGGTGTTGACGACGCTCACCTGTCCCTGGTGCGCCTCGACGATGCCGCGTACGATCGCGAGTCCCAGGCCCGTGCCGCTG
>JBEKJP010000050.1:0-53565 GCA_050011155.1 Streptosporangiaceae bacterium | reverse complement strand
GGCAGTGGCAGCAGGCCCAACTCGCGGACGACGTCCGCGCCGGTGAGGATCCCGTCGGCGGCCACGTTGTAGGCGCCGGGCGGACCGGCCGCCACGACGCAGCGCAGCAGGGCGTCCCCGAGGTCGTCCTCGTGCACGCACTGGAAGGGCATCGACGGGACCAGGACCGGGAGCCTGGGGAGGCGCCCCGCGCGGACGGCCTGGCTGGCTCGCGCGGTCAGGCTGGCCAGGCCGCGGCCGAGCGGAGCCAGCGGCCCCGGCAGCAGGTCCTTGGCGCCGATCGCGTGCGGTCCCAGGACGATCGGAGGCCGCAGCAGGTACAGGGCGGGGCCGGCCGCCGCGGCCTGGACTGCCTCCGCTTGCAGCAGCTGCTCGAGTTCGGCCTTCTCCCGCGCGTAGAACAGCCGCGCCGCGGGCCGGACCGGCCAGTCCTCGGTCATCCCGACCGGGTTGTCGGGATGGAAGCCGTAGGCCGCCACCGAGGAGGCGTAGACGAACCGGCGCGCGCCTCCCGCGGCCCGGAAGGCGTTCAGCGTGCCTTCGACGTTGACCGCCCTGAGTTCCTCGGCGGGTGCTGTCCCGGTGATCAGGAAAGCCAGGTGCACCACGACATCAGCGGTCTCGAACGCCTCGCGCAGGGTGGCCGGGTCGCGCACGTCGCCGCGGCGGTACTCCATCTTCGTCCAGCCGTATCCGGCCGGGTCGAACGGGCGCCGGGCGATGCCGATGATCCTGGCTATCCGGTCGTCCGCCTGGAGCAGCGGTCGGCCCCGTCACCGCGACCGTCAGCTCACGCTCGTCCTGGCTCATCCCCTCACCTTGTCACACACCCGGGGCGCCGAACGCCTGATCAGGCGGTGCCTGGTCCGGTGACCGTGGCGCGGATGCGCTCAACGATCTGGTTCGCCTCATCCGGCGTGATCTCGACGAACTCGTATTGCAGGTCGCCGCGTTCGGCAGAAATCAGTTCAGGACTGAACTCCCAAGTGAGATCCCGGGTGAATACTTCATCGGACCGGCCGCCATCCTGGGTGTAGGTACGCCGGAACACTCCCGCCGGCCGCTCGCGACTGCTCAGGTCGTCCACTACGGCGTAGTACGTGACCTCATCAGGCATGCGAGCCTCTCTCGGGGTAGTCAGGGATGCGAGTGGCGTCGCGCGGAACGGGCACATCGGCGGCGACCTTCTTCTGGAAGGCTTCCAGCACCATCTGCTCGAACTTATCGGGTTGCCGGGTTCGCAGTCGCTCGTACGCCCCATGTGTAAGTTGCTTGGCCTCGAAGCTGACGCGGGTATGGAACTGCACTTCGAACCGCTGGCCAGAGTCCGGCTCGACCCATTGGCTATTGATGCCCTTGTACTGGTCTCCGGACCAAGCGTTTCGGAGCTTGCTGAGCTCGAAGCCCTGTTCTCTCAAGCGTACGACGTCTGCTGTGACGCCCTGGACGTAACGCTCCTCCTGGTACTGAAAGGTGTAGCGAACTGTGTCAGGGACACGTGAAATAGCCTGCTCTGGAGAGCGGCCAAAGTTCTTGATGCTTCTGCACACCTTGTCCTTGATACGATCGCGGCCCTTCAAGCGGTTATCGAAGCCGACGAGGTGGCGATCTGCATCTTGGCTTTCTACCTGGCGCATCGCTGGGGAGATCTTCGTCCGCTCCCTATCAGCGATCCGGTCGCACGCTGCTTCGACCCGAGCATTGTTGGCGCGGTCCAGAAACTTGTTGCCGTGCGCGCGCCACGAACCCGGCGGGTCAGCGGAACTGTCGACCGGAGAGCGTTCCTCAGGTGGCCACCTCCGCTGGTACTCGCCCCACATCCAGCGGGACTCCGCGGCATCCTTCTCCCACTTCTCCGCCTGAGCCCCGTCTTCGGCGCAGTGCTCGTTGGAAACGGCGCGCCGCCGATTGGCGTACTCCTCCCGGCTGCGGCCCTCGGCTGGGGCGGCTTGATCGCCATGACCGCTTCCGCCGCCCCGAGGATTCGGAGCACCCTCAGGCGACTCATCCGCCTCAGCGGGCCAGTCGGCTCCCACCAGGCCTCACTTCCAGCCCGCATCACGAGACGTGACACACGAGGAGCCAGGTATCACGGTACGTCGCCCATCCCGGGATAATCGCGCCGAAGGTCTCACCGCCACACCCTGGAACGATTTCCGCCGCCGCCCGGTTCACCAGTACGCAACAGCCAGATGACACGCAGTGCCGGAAGCGGGATCCCGCCGACGGCGGGATGTACCTAAGTCTTCGCGATCATGAACACGTCCCGGAATTCGTGAAGGATGGGGTTTCAGGGGCGGACGGGATTACCTCCTAACTGCATTTCATGATCGTGGCCAGAAATGGTCAAATATCGACCGGAACTGGCCGCGATCATGAAAGAGCGAGTTCTGCCCGCGATGAGGACAAGAAGCAGCGAGAGGATAAGAACGGGGCTTCGCTAGCTGGCTGCTTCCTGGGCGCGGATGGTGGCGATTTCGTAGAGGGCGATGCCGGCCGCTACGCCCGCGTTCAGGGATTCGGTGCGGGCCGCGATGGGGATGCGGACCAGCATGTCGCAGGCCTGGGCGACGATGCGGGACAGGCCGCGGCCCTCGGAGCCGATGACCAGGGCCAGCGGGGAGGTGGCTAGTTCCAGGTCGCGGAGTTCGGTGTCACCGGCCGCGTCCAGGCCAACCACGAAGACTCCGGCTTCCTGGTAGGCGGCTAGCGCGCGGGCCAGGTTGGCGGCGCGCGCCACCGGCAGGCGGGCCAGCGCGCCCGCGGAGGCCTTCCAGGCGCCCGCGGTGACGCCCGCCCCACGGCGAGACGGCACCACCACGCCGTGGGCGCCGAACGCGGCCGCCGAACGCGCCACCGCTCCCAGGTTGCGCGGGTCGGTTACGCCGTCCAGGGCGGCGATCAGCGGCACCTCATCCGCCGCCGCGGCGCGGGCCAGCAGGTCGTCGGGGTGGGCGTAGTCGTAAGCCCGGACTCGCAGCGCCAGCCCCTGGTGCAGCGCGCCGCCGGTGAGCCGGTCGAGTTCGGCCGGGCCGGCCTCGAGCACGACCACGCCGCGGTTGGCGGCTAGCTTGATGGCCTCGCTGATCCGCTCGTCGTGCTGGACCCGGGCGCCGACGTACAGCACCGCCGAGGGCACCCCGGCGCGCAGCGACTCCACCACCGGGTTCCGCCCGGCGACGAACTCGGCCGCGTCCCCGGCGCCACGCGTCGCCCGGCTCGATGACCCAGAAGACCCAGGCGGCCCGGAAGACGCGAAGCCTTCGTCACGGGAACGGCCACGGGCGCCGGCCTCGTAACCGTCATCTCGGCCGGCCCGGGGCCCGCCGGAACCGGAACCGGAACCGGAACCGGAGCCCGCGCCGGCGCGCTTCTGGGCCGGGTGGCCGGGGCGCATCGAAGCGGGCGGGGTCGGGCCCTTGCCCTCGAGCGCGCGGCGGCCGTAGCCGCCGGTGCCCGGGCGCGGCTTGCCCGACTTGGCCTGCCCCGAGCCGGGACGCCCGGCGGCCCGGGGCGTGCCGCCGCCAGAACGGCCAGAACCGGAGCGGCCGGCACCAGAACGGCCAGAGCCAGAACGGCCAGAGCGGCCGGATGACGTACTCAACGCTTCAACTCCCATCGCGGGCCCTGCGGGGTGTCCTCGACCTGGACGCCGATCTCGTCCAGGCCGTCCCTGATCGCGTCCGCGGTGGCGTAGTCGCGGCGAGCCCGGGCCGCGTCCCGCTGCTGCAGAGTCAGCTTCACCAGGGCTCCGACCACGTCGCGGAGCCGGTCACCAGAGCCGCCCGAACCGGCCGTGTCAGCCCAGGGTAGCGCCAGCGGGTCCAAGCCGAGCACGCCGAGCATGCGGCGGAGCCGGACCAGGCCGGCCCGGACGCCGGGCTGATCCGAGCCGGCCAGCGCCTGGTTGCCGTCCCGGACGCAGGCGTGCACGGCGGCCAGCGCGGACGGCACGCCGAGGTCCTCGTCCATGGCCGCCCGGAACGACATCGGCAGCTCGGCGTCCGCCGACCAGGCCGCAGCCGAGCCGGCGCCATCCGCGAGAACCTCCCGGGCGCGCATCGCGAAGCGCTCGATCCGCTGGTAGGCGGCGGCCGCCTCCTCCAGCGCCTCCTCGGAGAACTCGAGCAGCGACCGGTAATGCGCCTGAACCAGGTAGTAGCGCAGCTCGGGCGCCCGCACCCGGGTCAGCACGTCGGTGACCAGCAGCGAGTTGCCGAGGGACTTGCTCATCTTCTCGCCGTCGAGGCCGAGCAGCCCGTTGTGCATCCAGTACCGGGCGAAGCCGTCGCCCGCCGCGTTGGACTGGGCGATCTCGTTCTCGTGGTGCGGGAACACCAGGTCGAGCCCGCCGCCGTGGATGTCGAAGACCGGCCCGAGGTACTTGGTGGCCATGGCCGAGCACTCCAGGTGCCAGCCGGGACGGCCGGAACCCCACGGGGTCTCCCAGGTCGGCTCGCCGGGCTTGGCGCCCTTCCACAACGTGAAGTCGAGCGGATCGCGCTTGGCGGAACCCGCGTCGTCGGCCGGGCGCATCTGGTCGGGACGCTGGCCGGACAGCGCGCCGTAGGCCGCCCACGAACGCACGTCGAAGTACACGTCCCCGCCGCCGGCGTAGGCGTGGCCGCCCTCGATCAGCCGCCTGATCAGCACGATCATCTCCGGGATGTGCCCGGTGGCGCGCGGCTCGATGTCCGGCGGACGGCACCCGACCGCGTCGTAGGCCCAGGTGAAGGCGCGCTGGTTCCGCTCGGCCACGATCGGTGGCGGGACCCCCTCGGCCGCGGCGGTGCGCAGGATCTTGTCCTCGATATCGGTGACGTTGCGGCAGAACGTCACCGCGTACCCGCTCGCCTCCAGCCAGCGGATCAGCACGTCGAACACCACCGCCGAACGCAGGTGGCCGATATGCGGCGGTGCCTGCACGGTAGCGCCGCACAGGTACACCGACACCCGCCCCGGGGTGATCGGCGTGAACTCGCGCACCGCGCGAGCCGCGGTGTCATGCAGGTGCAGCGTCACGCAGCCAAGGCTATAAGGGTTACCGAGCGGCCAGGATCAGCTCGCGGGAACAACCAGGGCGGTGGCGATCGCCGCGATGCCCTCACCCCGGCCGGTCAGGCCGAGCCCGTCGGTGGTGGTACCCGACACGCTGACCGGGGCGCCGGCCAGCGCCTCGCTGAGTACCTTCTCCGCCTCGGCCCGCCGCGGTGCGAGCCGCGGCCGGTTCCCGATGACCTGCACCGCGACGTTGCCGATGTCGAATCCGGCTTCGGTGACCAGCCGGAACGTCTCGCGCAGCAAGGCGAGACCGGACGCGCCCGCCCACTCGGGACGGGACGTGCCGAAGTTCGCGCCGAGATCACCGAGACCGGCCGCCGACAACAGCGCGTCGCACATGGCATGCGACGCGACGTCTCCGTCCGAATGGCCGTCCAGGCCAGCTTCGCCCGGCCAGTGCAGGCCCGCCAGGAACAGCTCCCGCGAACTCGTCAGCGGATGTACGTCGACTCCGGTCCCCACCCGGGGGACGGCGTTAGGTGGCAAGAACCTCGTCGAGCAGCGCCTCGGCCTTGTCCTCGTTGGTCTTCTCGGCCAGGGCCAGCTCGCTGACCAGGATCTGACGCGCCTTGGCGAGCATGCGCTTCTCGCCCGCGGACAGGCCGCGCTCGCGGTCCCGCCGCCACAGGTCCCGGACGACCTCGGCGACCTTGTTCACGTCGCCCGACGCGAGCTTCTCCAGGTTGGCCTTGTAACGCCTGGACCAGTTGGTCGGCTCTTCGGTGTGCGGCGCCCTGAGCACTTCGAACACGCGCTCAAGCCCTTCGGCGCCCACGACATCACGCACGCCTACCAGCTCGGCATTGTCCGCGGGGACACGCACAATCCTCGCCCTTGATGGTGCGAGTCTCGACCGCTTCGATGCGAGCAGCCCCGTGATGGGGATAGACGACGGTATCGCCGACCTTGAAAGACATGTGGCAAGTACCCCTTCCGCTGAAGACCATCTTACCACGTCAGGCGGTGTCGATAAAACGCCCTAGGGGGCAAATATGCAGGTCAGTACGGTTATGGGAGGCCCGTACTTACATCATTCAGCTGGCCGCGCCGATACCGGCACAGCCACTCGAGGACTTACTTCGTCCTTACCAGTCTACCCGAGTCAGTGAAAATTGCCTCGCAACCTTGTCGAGTCGGCCGGGGCAGGAACCCGGCCGGTGGCGTCATACTGGTAGTCGAGGGTCCAATTCGCGCCGGAGGTGACAGTGAATCCTGGCGGCGGATCGGGATGGGACGAGGCTCCGCTCGACATCCAGATCCCGGATGACGCGCGTGAGCTCGACCGCGACGTGCTGGCCTACCACCGCGAGGTGCGCGCGCGGCGTCGCCGGAACCGGCTGCGCCGGCTGGCCGGCCCGTTCTCCGGGCGGGCCACCGTCATGCCGCTGCTGGCCAGCATCCTGGCCGTATGCCTGGTCGCGGGGGCGATGCTTTCTGTGGCCACGTTCAGCCCCGCCACCGCGCCCGCCGAGCGTCCCACCTCCTCGCCCAGCTCCCTCGGCTGGCACCGCCTCGGCTGGCACCGCCTCGGCTGGCACCGCCTCGGCTGGCACCTCCTCGGCCAGTTCGCCCGCGTCCCGGGCCAGCCGTTCGGCCAGCCCGTCCCCCTCCTCCAGACGGGCCGCGACCAGGCCCAGCCCGGCTGGCTCCAGCTCCCGCTAAACCGAAGTCGCCTCTTCTGGCGACCCGCGTCAACTCCTGACGCCGGGACCGCTACGATTTCCTCCTACAAGGAGTAGTGAGGCGAGGAGGCCTGAAGGTGACGCGCTGGAACCGCCGCCTGCTAGTCGGCGCCATGACCGTGCTGCTGCCGGTCCTAGCCGGCTGCGAGGCCGGCTTCAACGCGCCGACGCTGCAGTTCCATCCGGCCAACTTCGCGGATAACACCACCCAGCACAACATCTCGTTCTCCGACGCGTTCGTCCTCGGGACGCCCCCCAACGGCCCGGCGGTGGCCGGCGGCCGGGCCGGGGTCTTCATGTCCCTGTACTCCCAGAACGGCGACCGGCTGGAGTCGATCACGGCCCCCGGTACCGCGTCCCAGGTGTCGATCACCGGCGGTTCGGTCGACCTGCCGGCCCAGTCGCTGGTCGACCTGAGCGGGCCGGTACCCAAGCTGGTGCTGGCCGGGCTGGCCAACCCGCTGCAAGGCGGCCAGACGGTCACGCTGCAGTTCGACTTCGCCAAGGCCGGGCAGATCACCTTGTCGGTGCCGGTCGAGCCGCAGTCCTTCGAGTACGCGACCTTCTCGCCGCCGCCCACGCCCAGCCCCTCGCCGTCCGCCACCGGCAAGAAGAAGAAGGCCAAGGCGAAGGCGGCCCCGAGCGCGACCGCCAGCCCGTCGACCACGCCGTAGCCGGGAGCGGGGGCACGGGCCCGCACCGTTCGGTCAAAATATTTTTAACGAACGGGCTTGGTATTCGCAGCTCAGGCAGACGATTCGAACTTGTATCCCAGGCCGCGCACGGTCACGATATGCTGCGGCCTGGCCGGGTCGAGCTCGATCTTGGCGCGAAGCCGCTTGATGTGCACGTCCAGCGTCTTGGTGTCGCCGACGTAGTCGGCGCCCCACACCCGGTCGATCAGCTGCATCCGCGTCAGCACCCGGTCCGCGTTGCGCAGCAGCACCTGGAGCAGCTCGAATTCCTTCAGCGGGAGCTGCACGTTGCCGCCCCGGACGGTGACCACGTGCCGGTCCACGTCCATCCGGACCGGGCCGGACTCCAGCGCCGACTCCGGCCCGTCCTCCGGCTCGCCCCGGCGGCGCAGCACCGCGCGCATCCGCGCGACCAGCTCGCGCGAGGAGAACGGCTTGGTCACGTAGTCGTCGGCGCCGAGTTCCAGCCCGACCACCTTGTCGATCTCGCTGTCCTTGGCGGTCAGCATGATCACCGGCACGCTGGACTTCTCGCGCAGTGACCGGCACACCTCGCTGCCCGGCAGGCCCGGCAGCATCAGGTCGAGCAGGACCAGGTCGGCCCCGGTCCGGTCGAACGTCTCGAGCGCGTCGGGCCCGGTCGCGCAGACCGCGACCTCGAACCCCTCCTTGCGCAGCAGGTACGAAATCGCGTCGCTGAACGAATCCTCGTCCTCGACGACCAGCACGCGTGTCACTTGAGCCCTCCCTGGACGCTAACGGTGCTCGGGGGATCGGTGCGGCTCACGCGGCGCCGGTGCCGGCATGCTCGCTCCGCAGCGGAATGTACAAGCTGAAGGTGGACCCGGCGCCCTCGACGCTGCGCACGGTGACCTTGCCGTTGTGGGCCGCCATCACGTGCTTGACGATGGCCAGCCCGAGACCGGTGCCGCCGGTCGCGCGGGACCGGGCCGGATCGACCCGGTAGAAACGCTCGAAGATCCGCTCCAGGTCGCGCTCGGGGATGCCGATACCCTGATCAGCCACGCTCACCTCGGCGTTTCCCTCGGCGGACTTCCTGGTGGTGACGACCACCCGGGTCTTCTCCGGGCTGTACGCCACCGCGTTCTCCAGCAGGTTCCGCAACGCGGTGACCAGCAGGTCCTCGTCGCCCAGGACGGACAGGCCGTGGCTGCCGACGCTGGCCACGGTGATGCCGCGCGCGTTCGCCTTCATCCGGACGCGGTCCACCGCCTCGGCGACCACCGCGTCGATGTCGACCGGGCGCGGGTCGGGCACCGGTTCGGCCGCCTGGATCCGGGACAGCGTGATCAGGTCCTGGACCAGGTTGGTCAGCCGCTGCGCCTCCTGGCGCATCTTGCCCGCGAACCGGCGTACCGCCTCGGCGTCGTCGGCGGCGTCCTCGATCGTCTCGGCCAGCAGCGCCAGCGCGCCTACCGGGGTCTTGAGCTCGTGGCTGGTGTTGGCGACGAAGTCCCGCCTGACCTCTTCCACCCGGCGGCTCTCGGTCTGATCCTCGGCCAGCACCAGCACCAGGCCGCCGCCGCCGACGGCCCCGCCGAGCGGCGCGACCCGGACCGCGAAGCTCGTCGTCCGGCCGCCGAACCTGGGCACCGGGACCTCGAACTCGCCCTCCCTGATCTCGCCGTCCCGGCGCACCTGGCGGGCCAGCGCGGCCAGTTCGCTGACCATCAGGCGGTCGCCCTTGACCAGTCCGAACGCCCTAGCCGCGGCGCTCGCCCGCAGCACCCGGTCGTTGCTGTCCACGACCACGGCGGAGGAGGAGAGCACGGACAGGACCGAGGCGATGCCCGGTGGCAGCCGGGCCGGCTGCTGGGCCGCGCGCAACCGGGTGCCACGAGACGGGCGGGGGGTACCGCTGGCGCCCGGGGTCCTGGTTCTTAGCGCCACGCGATCCCCGTAACCGGCCCAGGCCGAGGCGGTGACCAGTGCAGACTCACATGCCTCATGGTATGCGGCCGACGCGCGCGGACGACAGCGCCGGCGGCCTCACCTGGGTGATATTCGAGGGTTGTTCACCTCGCGGTAAACATCCCTTAATGCCGGATTTACCCGTTACCGGCCCTGGTTCTTGACCGCCTCGGCCGCCTTGGCCGCGGCCTCCGGGTCCAGGTAGCGGCCGCCCCTGGTCACCGGCTTGAACTCGTCGTCCAGCTCGTAGACCAGCGGGATGCCGGTGGGGATGTTCAGCGCCGCGATGTCGTCGTCGCTGATCTGGTCCAGGTGCTTGACCAGCGCCCGCAGCGAGTTGCCGTGCGCGGTGACCAGAACCGTCCCGTCCGCGCCGAGGTCGGGCACCACGGCGTCGTACCAGTACGGCAGCATCCGGATCATGACGTCCTTGAGGCACTCGGTCCGCGGCCGGGCGTCGGCCGGCAGGCCCGCGTACCTGACGTCGCCGACCTGGGAGAACTCGTCGTCGTCGTCGATCGGCGGCGGCGGCACGTCGTAGGAGCGGCGCCACAGCAGGAACTGCTCGTCACCGAACTCCTGCCGGGTCCTGGCCTTGTCCTTGCCCTGCAGCGCGCCGTAGTGCCGCTCGTTCAGCCGCCAGGACCGCTTGACCGGCAGCCAGAGCAGGCCCGCCTCATCCAGCGCGATGTTCGCGGTCTGGATGGCGCGGGTCAGCACCGAGGTGTGCAGCACCGACGGACACAGGCCGGACTGGGCCAGCAGCCTGCCCCCGTTCGCCGCCTCCTGCGCTCCGGTCGCCGAAAGCCCCACGTCCACCCACCCGGTGAACAGGCCCTTGGAGTTCCATTCGCTTTCGCCGTGACGAAGCAGCACCAGCGTCCTCATGGGCTCACAGCCTAGCGCGGGAACAGCGGGGGTCCGGCCGAGGTTGGTTACAACGTGCACGAAGTTGTAAAGCGCTGCCTTGAAGAGCGGGCCGCGCCCCGGCGGATCGCGACCATCAGCTTGCACACTTCCCCGCTCGACCAGCCGGGCACCGGCGACGCCGGCGGCCTCAACGTGTACGTGGTCGAGGTGGCCAGGCAGCTGGCCAGCCGCGGCGTCGAGGTGGAGATCTTCACCCGCGCGGTCTGCCAGGACACGCCGCCTACGGTCGAACTCGCCCCCGGAGTCCTCGTTCGTAACGTGGTGGCCGGGCCGTTCGAGGAGCTGGACAAGAACTCGCTCCCCAGCCAGATCTGCCCGTTCACGTTCGGCGTGCTGCGGACCGAGGCCGCCTACGCGCCCGGCCGGTACGACCTGGTGCACGCGCACTACTGGCTGTCCGGGCAGGTCGGGGCCGTCGCGGCGGAACGCTGGGGGGTTCCGCTTGTGCAGTCCATGCACACCCTGGGCAAGGTCAAGAACCTGGCGCTGGCCAGCGGCGACTGCGCCGAGCCCGCGGCCAGGATCCGCGGCGAGGACGAGGTGGTGGCGGCCGCCGACCGGCTGATAGCCAACACCGCCGACGAAGCGCGCCAGCTGGTCGAGCTGTACGGCGCCCGCCCGCGGCGGATCGATACGGTCAGCCCCGGCGTGGACCTGACGCTGTTCCGGCCCGGTTCCGTCACCGACGTCCGCCGGCGGCTGGGGCTGCCCGCGGACGCGATCGTGCTGGTCTTCGCGGGCCGGATCCAGCCGCTGAAGGGCCCGGACGTGGCCCTGCAGGCCGCGGCGGCGCTGCTGCGCCGGTCCCCCGCGCTGGCCGGCCGGCTCGTGGTGGTGTTCGTGGGCGGGCCGAGCGGGTCCGAGGTCGGGGCGCCGGGCCGGCTCAGCGCGCTGGCCGGCTCGCTCGGCATCGCGGGCAGCGTCAGGTTCGAGCCGCCGTGCTCGCAGCGGGAACTGGCCGACTGGTACCGGGCCGCGACGATGGTCCTGGTGCCGTCGCACTCGGAGTCGTTCGGCCTGGTGGCGCTCGAGGCGCAGGCGTGCGGCACCCCGGTCGTGGCCGCCGCCGTCGGCGGGCTGCGGACCGCGGTCAGGGACGGGTTCTCCGGCGTGCTGGTGGACGGGCACGACCCGGAGACGTGGGCGCGGGTGCTCGCGGAGCTGGCGTCTTCTCCCCCGCGGCTGGCGGAACTTTCCCGCGGCGCGCTGGCGCACGCGTCCGGGTTCGGCTGGGCCGCGACCGCGGACCGGCTGATCGAGGTGTATACCGATGCCATGGTTTCGACGACGGCTCCGGTGCGCGCATGAGCGACTCGGCCGCGGCGGCGGTCGAGGCCGCGCTGCAGTCGCTCGGGCTCAGTTACGAGAGCCCGCGGCCCGGCGCCTTCCTGGTCAAGCTGGCGGGCCAGCACAAGCTGGCCACCATGACCTGGCTGGTGGCCGGGGAGCACAGCCTGGGCGTGGAGGCCTTCTTCTGCCGCCAGCCGGACGAGAACCACGAAGCCTTCTACCGGTTCCTGCTCGAGCGCAACGGTCGCATGTTCGGCGTGCACTTCAGCCTGGACCGGGCCGGTGACGTGTACCTGAGCGGGCACCTGCCGCTGTCCGCGGCCGGCCCCGAGGACATCGACCAGCTGCTGGGCTGCGTGCTCAGCTACTCCGACGAGAACTTCGACGCGGCCCTCAAACTGGGCTTCGGTTCCGCGATCAGGCGGGAGTGGGCCTGGCGGGTCAAACGCGGTGAGAGCCTGGCCAACCTGCAGGCGTTCGCCGACTTCGCCGACCCTTCGGCCTGATGAGTCGCAGCTGGTGTGGGCAATCAGAATTGAATTGGTCGCATTGGGGGTACATTGACCACCGTGAACCGGCTGGGTGAACTCGAGCGCGCCATCATGGACGTGCTCTGGGATACGGATACCTCTCTCACCGTGCGCGAGGTCAGTGCTAGGCTGACCACGCGTAATCTAGCTCACACGACCGTCATGACGGTGCTTGACAGGCTCGCGAAAAAGGGCTTCGCCAGGCGGGAGCGCGATGGGCGCGCCTGGCGTTACTGCCCCGCCGCTACCCGCGAGACCTACGTGACCGAGCTCATGCTGACCGCGCTGGCCCAGACCGGTGACCGGACGGCAGCACTGACCCGGTTCGCACAGTCCGTATCTGGCGTCGAGGCCGAGGTCTTGCGCGACGCCCTGGAAGTGATCGAAGGCAGCGGCGAGGGAGATGACCGGACTTGACGATGCGGCGCTGCTCGCCGTAGTAGCCATCACGAGCGCCCTGGGGGCTTCGGCTCTGCCCCGGGCGAGCTGGCCCCGGCGGTCGCCGGCGGCCGCCATCTTGCTGTGGCAGGCGCTGGGCCTGGCCTCTGGCCTGGCCGGCGTGGGCACCCTGATCGGGCTGGCCCTGCCGGGCAGCGACGACGGGCTGGTGCGCTCGGTCCTGCACGCGGCCGTCCTGCTCCGTAACGGGGACGTCTTCGGCGTAGCCGCCATGTTCGGCTTCGGCGGATCCGGGGCCGTGGACGGCAGCCGGCCGGTCATGATCCTGGTCGTCCGGCTGACCTGCCTGGCCGCCGGGCTCGCCCTGCTCACGCTGCTGTGCTGGGTGCTCCTGGCCGCGCTGGTGGCGGCGCTGCAGGCCAGGCGGCGGCAGCGGGAACTGCTCACGCTGCTCGCCCACGGCGACCCGAAGGTACCGGGCGCGCACGTCATCGACCACCCGAGCGCGGCCGCCTACTGCCTGCCCGGGCTCAGGTCCCGGATCGTGGTCAGCGTCGGCACCCTCGAACTGCTCGGCCGCCGCGAGCTGGCTGCCGTGCTCGCCCACGAGCGGGCCCACCTGCGCGAGCGGCACGACCTCGTGCTGCTGCCGTTCACCGCCCTGCGGCGCGCCTTCCCCCGCTCGGCGACCTGCACCGACGCTCTGCGCTCGGTGGCGCTGCTGGTCGAGATGCTCGCCGACGACCGCGCGCTGCGCGGCCGCCCGGCCCGCGAGCTGGTGTCCGCCCTGGTCCGGTTCGGCACGGCCGGCACCTGCCCGGCCCCCGACGGCGCCCTGGCCGCCGGGGAGGGCGAGGTGGCCGCCCGGGTCACCCGGCTGCTCAAGCCGGTCCAGCCGCTCCCGACCGCCGCCGTCCTGGCCATCTGCCTGTCCGCCGCGGTCCTAGTCGCCGCCCCGGTCACCCTCCTGCTGGTGTAACGGAGCGGCTGCTTACCAGGGGCCGTAGGGGCCCTGGCTGGTGCCGGTGCGGTTCTTGGGGAAGCTGCGGACCTTGGGCCGCACGTCCGCCAGGTAGACGGCGGCCGCGACGAACGCCACGACCGACAGGATGTTGATCGCGCTGAGCCTCCCGAGCGCCCCGGCGAACCCGAGCACAGCGGCCACGCCGAGGATGATGAGCCAGAGCGGCTTGGTCAGCTTGCCGCTGGCCGCGAAGGCATGCTTGGGCCGCGTGATGGCGTCGATGAAGGCCCACACCTCGACGACGAACGCCGCGGCGGACAAAACGAAGAAGAACCAGTCGATAACGCTGTATGAGCTGAACGCGGGCACGGGATCACGCTACCTAATCGGAGACGCTGTTGTCGCTGCTGCTGCCGGTGGCGGCCCGCCAGGCGGTCTTGTCCGGCTTCTCGTTCTCGGCGGGGCCGGTCTCGCCGGGGTGGTCGTCCTCGGCGCCCAGTTCCATGGCCACGGTCAGGGTGTCGGCCTCCGAGCCGGGCGCGCCGCCGGTCAGCGCGGCCGGGCTCCGGTTGTCGTCCTCCGCGCCTTCGGTGATCCCGTTCTCGCGGCGGAACGACTCGTAGATCTCGATCAGCACCTGCTTCTGCCGCTCGCTGAGCTCCGGGTCGGCTAGCAGCGCGGTCCGCACCCCCGCGTCGGGCCCCCGGTCCTCCAGGATCCCGGCCTGCACGTACAGCGCTTCGGCGGAGATGCGCAGCCCCTTGGCGATCTGCTGCAGGATGTCGGCGCTCGGCTTGCGCAGGCCGCGCTCGATCTGGCTCAGGTAAGGGTTGGACACCCCGGCGTTCTGGGCCAGCTGGCGCATCGAGATCTTCGCCTGTTCCCGCTGCTCCCGGATGTACTCGCCGATGGAATTAACATTCACGTTACGCATTCTTCAAGTGTGCCACCGGGTGCTTGCAACTGCAAACCCCCAGCAAGCACCTGCGGGCGCCGCGGTCAGCCAACCCCGTTCGTTCAAAAAGGTCTTAGGGGCGGGCGGGGATGCCGAGGAAGGAGCGGGCTTCGGCGGGGGGCATCGGGGGGCGCTGGGCCAGGCGGGCCAGCTCGGCCGCGCGCTCGACCAGCTCGGCGTTGCGGGCGACCGGGCGGCCACGGGAGAAGGTCAGCGTGTCCTCCATGCCGACCCGCAGGTGGCCGCCGGCGCCGAGGGCGCCGAGCATGACCGGCAGCGTGGTCCGGCCGATCCCGGTGGCCGCCCAGGTCGCCTCGGCGGGCAGCGCGGCCGCGGCCGCGGCCAGCGTGGCCACGTCGCCCGCCATCCCGCCGGGCACGCCCATCACCAGGTCGCAGTGCACGTGCCCGCCGGCCGGCGGCCCGAACTCGGCCAGCAGCCGGTGCAGCGTGGCCACGTGGCCGAGGTCGAACAGCTCGAACTCCGGGACCACCTGCCGCTCCTGGGTCAGCTGGTAGAGGTCCTTGATGAACGGCCAGGGATTCATGAACACGTCGTCGCCGAAGTTGACCGTGCCGCAGGTCAGCGAGCAGGCGTCCGGCGCGGCGTCGAGCACCGCCAGGCGGCGGTCGAGGCTGTCGGTCACCGCGCCGCCGGTGGACAGCTGGACGATCAGGCTGGTGCCCTCGCGCAGCGCCGCCACCGTGTCGGTGAGCCGGCTCACATCCAGCGTGGGCTGGGCCTCGTCGTCCCGGATGTGCACGTGGACGACCGCTGCCCCGGCGGCCTCGCACTCCTTGGCCGCGACGACCAGCTCGTCCAGCGTCACCGGGAGGGCCGGGGCCGCCGCCTTGCTCGCCTCGGCCCCGGTCGGCGCCACCGTGATCAGGGTGCTCGTCATGAAACGGACACTATCCCCGGCCGGCGCCCGACGCCACGCCCAGGTGCTGGCGGGCGAAGGCCAGCGACTCGGCCAGGTCGGCGATCCGGTCCTCCCGCGTCGCCGCCCGGTTGGTCTTCACCTCGACCACCACCGCGCCGGGGTACCCGGAGGCCGGGAGCAGGCCGAGCAGTTCCCCGCAGGGCTGGCCGCCGCGGCCGGGCACCAGGTGCTCGTCCGGCACCGGACCGCCCGAGCCGGTGCCGTCGGCCAGGTGCACGTGGGCCAGGCGGCTGCCCAGGTCGGTCGCCATGATCAGCGCGTCGGACCCCGACGCGGCGGTGTGCGACAGGTCCAGCGTGACGCTCGGCACATCGAGCGCGGTCGGGTCCCAGTGCGGGGCGTACGGCACCACCTCGCTGTTGCCCGCGTGCAGCTGGTACATGTTCTCGACCGCGAAGATGACGTCGGTCTCCTCCGCCATCGCGGCCAGGCCCTTCTCGAAGCCGCGGACGTACTCGCGCTGCCAGCGGAACGGCGGGTGCAGGACGACCACACGCGCGCCGACACGTTCGGCCAGTTCCTGGGCGCGGCGCAGCTTCTCCCACGGGTCGCGGCCCCACACCCGCTGGGTGAGCAGCAGGTTCGGCGCGTGCACGGACACGATCGGGAGCTGGTGGTAGTCGCTCAGCCGGCGCAGCGCGTCGGCCTCCTGGCTCACCGGGTCGGTGTAGACCATCACCTCGACGCCGTCGTAGCCGAGCCGGGCGGCCAGCTCGAAGGCGTCGGGGGTGCGTTCGGGGTAGACCGACGACGTCGACAGGGCGACGGGCGGACCGGGTACCTTCACCTCGCCGCTCATTGCCTTACTCCCTCCGTCGGTACCCTCCCAGCTTACTGAGATTGTCGGTGGGCTCGGTTATGGTGCGGGCATGGCTAAAACGGCGTCCGGCTACCGCTGCACCGAGTGCGGCTGGCAGTCCGCCAAGTGGGCCGGCCGGTGCGGTGAGTGCCAGGCCTGGGGCACGGTCCAGGAGATCGCGGTGGCCCCGCGACTGGCCCGGGCCTCGCGGGAGACGGTCCGGGCCGCCGTCCAGCGCGGCACCCTGACGGCCGGCGGCGTCCAGGCCAGCGGCGTCGTGCTGCCGATCGGCAAGGTCGACGCGACCGACGCCGCCGCCCGGCCCACCGGCATGGACGAGTTCGACCGGGTGCTCGGCGGCGGCCTGGTGCCCGGTGCGGTGCTGCTGCTGGCGGGCGAGCCCGGGGTGGGCAAGTCCACGCTGCTGCTCGAGACGAGCGCGCTGGTCGCGGAGTCGAGTCCGGTGCTCTACGTGACCGGCGAGGAGTCCGCCGCCCAGGTGCGGCTGCGGGCGGACCGGATCGGGGCGGTCAGCGACCAGCTCTACCTGGCGGCGGAGACCGATCTCGACGTGGTGCTCGGGTACGTCGAGCAGGTTTCGCCGCGGCTGCTCATCATCGACTCGGTGCAGACGATCGCCGCCGCCGGGGTCGAGGGCGTCCCCGGCGGGGTGACGCAGGTACGGGAGGTGGCGGCGGCGCTGACCGCGGTGGCCAAGGAGCGGTCGCTGACGACCATCTTGGTGGGGCACGTGACCAAGGACGGTTCGGTCGCCGGGCCGCGGGCACTGGAGCACCTGGTCGACGTGGTGCTGCACTTCGAGGGCGACCGCCACTCGCAGCTGCGCATGGTGCGCTCGGTGAAGAACAGGTACGGGCCCACCGACGAGGTGGGCTGCTTCGACCTGGGCGAGTACGGCCTCATCGGGCTGGCCGACCCGAGCGGGCTTTTCATCTCCCAGCACCGCGAGCCGGTGCCGGGCACCTGCGTGACGATCACCCTGGAGGGGCGCCGGGCGCTGCCCGCGGAGGTGCAGGCGCTGGTCGGCCCCTCGGTGCTGGAGATGCCGCGGCGCACCACGTCCGGGCTCGACGGCAACCGGGTGGGCATGGTCCTCGCGGTCCTGCAGCGCCGGGCCGGGGTCAAGCTGGGCAAGTCGGACGTGTACGCGGCGACGGTGGGCGGTGTGCGGCTGACCGAGCCGTCGGTGGACCTGGCGGTGGCGGTGGCGCTGGCGAGTTCGGCCGCGAACCTGAGCGTGCCGCATGGCGTGGTGGCGATCGGCGAGGTCGGCCTGGCCGGGGAGGTCAGGCGGGTGGCCGGGCTGCCCCGGCGGCTGGCCGAGGCCGAGCGGCTCGGCTTCCGCCGCGTCATCGTCCCGGCGGCCTCGGGCGCGCCCCTGGAGCGCGAGGACGGCCTCACCCACCTGATGCAGGTGCAGGAGGTGAACGACATCCGCCAGGCGCTCAGCGCCGTCCTGGGCGACTAGCGGACCAGCCTGAAGTAACTTACCGGGCTGGCCACCGAGGTGTCCTTGGCCCGGGCCTGGTAGCTGCCCGGGCGGGCGGGGGCCACCGTGACGCAGCCGGGCAGGCTGACGACGCGGCGCCAGGTGACCCATGTCTCGGCGGGCACGCCGCGGCGGAGCTTGATGACCCGGTTCGGCTCACCGCGGACGCAGTCCGCCGAATCCCAGACGGTCCGGCCCGACGATATGACCTGGACGTGCAGCCGATGCGGGCTCATGTCGAAGGCGCAGGCGCGGGACGCGGTGGAGACGGCGTAGATCTGGAACGCGGGATGCTGCCCGGCGTAGTAGGCGGTCCGGCTGGCGAACAGGCTGAGCACCACCGAGCCCGGCGCGCAGTCCCCGTTGGGCTCGACGCCGCTCGGTGCCGCGTTTCCCGCCTCGGCCTTCCCCGTCGCGGCCCCGGCCGCCGTGGCGTGGGCGGACTGGCCGCCGCGCGGCGAGGTGGTCGCGGGGAAGGGGAGGGTGGCGGCCGAGCCCACCGAAGCGGACGAGGCGGGCGCGGACCCGCTGGCTCCGGTGGGCGATGACGTCGAGGAGCTGTAGGCGGCGGCGGGCAGGACGCCGGTCGCCTGGCTGCCCTTCTGGGCCGTGCTCGCCGTGCTCGGCGCCTTGCCACCGCCTCCGGAGAAGGCCCAGGCGAGCACGGCGAGCAGGACGAGGCCCGCGCACAAGGCGATCACCCGCCGGCGCCAGTAGGTTTCGGGCTGCTCCTCGTCAGCAGGCTCGACCTCGACGTCGTAGTAACTGTAAGTGTCATGACCCATGCGGAAAGTATGCAAGGTCTGGCCCGCGTGCGCTCGAAGACCCGCCGGCCGGCCCCCGGGCTCTGCGATCGTGTCACCATGGACGGCATCATGGCGACGACCTACGCCGAGCCGGTGCTGGCCTGGTACGCGCGCAATGCGCGGGATCTGCCCTGGCGCGCCCCGGGCGTGACGCCCTGGGCCGTGCTGGTCAGCGAGTTCATGCTGCAGCAGACGCCGGTGGCCCGGGTGCTGCCCGCGTACCTCGAGTGGATGGCCAGGTGGCCCACCCCGGCCGCGCTCGCGGCCGAGCCGGCCGGCGAGGCGATCAGGCAGTGGGGCAGGCTCGGCTACCCGCGGCGGGCGCTGCGGCTGCACGAGACGGCCGTCATCTTGACCGTACGGCACGGCGGGACGGTACCCGCCGACCTGGACGCGCTGCTCGCCCTGCCGGGTATCGGCAGCTATACCGCCGCGGCCGTGGCCAGCTTCGCCTTCGGGCAGCGGCACGCCGTGCTCGACACCAACGTCCGGCGGGTGCTGGCCCGGCTGATCTCCGGCCAGCCGGCCCCCGCGCTGGCCACCTCGGTGGCGGAGCGACGGCTGGCCGAGTCGCTGCTGCCCGCCGAGCCGGCCGTCGCGGCCCGCTGGGCGGTCGCGGTGATGGAACTGGGCGCGCTGGTCTGCACGGCCGCCAGCCCGCGCTGCCCGGCCTGCCCGGTGGCCGGGGACTGCGCCTGGCTGGCCGCGGGACGGCCGGCCGAGGCACCAGAGGCGGCCCGGCGGCGGACGCAGAAGTACGACGGGACCGATCGCCAGTGCCGGGGCCGCCTGCTCGCGGTGCTGCGCGCGGGCGGGGAACCGGTGGGCCGAGCCGGCTTCGACGCCGTCTGGGACGACCGGGCCCAGCTGGACCGGGCCCTGGACGGGCTGATCGCCGACGGCCTGGTCGACCCGCTGCCCGACGGCCGCTACGCCCTGCCCGGATCAGGGGCGCTAGCGGGCGGCACGGGGCCCAGCGCTAGCGGGCGGCACGGGGCCAGGTGAGCGCTCTACCGGCGATTTTGGTTGCTATCACGGCCGAAACTGACGATAAAGAAGCTGGAAGAGGGGCGTGCAGGGGCCCGGAAACGCGCCGGACAGCATGAAACCCGGGTTCCAGCGGGCTGGGGAGCCGTGGAACCCGGGTTTCAGTGCGTTGCGCGGGTGGTTAGCCGACCGCGGAGGCGGTGCCGCCGCCGTCGGTGGTGCTGGGACCGCTGGTCGGGCCGCCTAGGACACCGCTCTTGGTGACGACCGGCTCGCTCGCCAGTTCCGCCGCCGGAGCGTCGGGCACCGCGTCGGGCTTGGGCACGCCGGTGAAGGTGAACTTGGCGGTCTCGCCGCTGCCTTCCACGTCGACGATGACGATCTGGCCCGGCCGCAGCTCGCCGAACAGGATCTTCTCGGACAGGCTGTCCTCGATCTCCCGCTGGATCGTGCGGCGCAGCGGACGGGCGCCGAGCACCGGGTCGTAGCCACGCTGGGACAGCAGGTCCTTGGCGTCCGGGCGGAGCTCGATGGCCATGTCGCGGTCCTTGAGCCGGTCGTCGACCTTGGCGATCATCAGGTCGACGATGCTGAAGATCTCTTCCCGCTCGAGCTGGTGGAAGACGATGATGTCGTCCACGCGGTTGAGGAACTCGGGCCGGAAGTGCGACTTCAGCTCCTCCTGCACCTTGTTCTTCATCCGGTCGTAGGAACCGCGGGACTCGCCCTGGCGGGCGAAGCCGACGGACACGCCCTTGGAGATGTCCCGGGTGCCGAGGTTGGTCGTCATGATGATGACGGTGTTCTTGAAGTCCACCATGCGGCCCTGGGCGTCGGTCAGCCGACCGTCTTCCAGGATCTGCAGCAGCGAGTTGAAGATATCCGGGTGGGCCTTCTCGATCTCGTCGAACAGGACCACCGAGAACGGACGCCGGCGCACCTTCTCGGTGAGCTGGCCGCCCTCCTCGTAGCCGACGTAACCGGGCGGGGACCCGAACAGCCGGGACACCGTGTGCTTCTCCATGTACTCGGACATGTCGAGCTGGATCAGCGAGTCCTCGTCGCCGAACAGGAATTCCGCCAGCGTCTTGGACAGCTCGGTCTTGCCGACGCCGGAAGGACCGGCGAAGATGAACGACCCGCCGGGGCGCTTGGGGTCCTTCAGGCCGGCCCGGGTCCGCCGGATGGCCTGGGACAGCGCCCTGATCGCGTCGTTCTGGCCGATGACCCGGCGGTGCAGCTCGTCCTCCATGCGGAGCAGGCGCTGCGACTCCTCCTCGGTCAGCTTGAAGACCGGGATGCCGGTGGCGGTGGCCAGGACCTCGGCGATGAGCTCCTCGTTCACCTCGGCCACGACGTCCATGTCGCCGGCCTTCCACTCCTTCTCCCTGGTGGCCTTCTTGGCCAGCAGCTGCTTCTCGTTGTCCCGCAGCGCGGCGGCCTTCTCGAAGTCCTGCGAGTCGATGGCCGATTCCTTCTCGCGGCGCACCTGGGCGATCTTCTCGTCGTACTCGCGCAGGTCCGGCGGCGCGGTCATGCGCCGGATCCGCATCCGGGAGCCGGCCTCGTCGATCAGGTCGATGGCCTTGTCCGGCAGGAAGCGGTCGCTGATGTAGCGGTCGGCCAGCTGGGCCGAGGCGACCAGGGCGCCGTCGGTGATGGACACGCGGTGGTGCGCCTCGTACCGGTCGCGCAGGCCCTTGAGGATCTCGATGGTGTGCGAGATCGTCGGCTCGGCCACCTGGATCGGCTGGAACCGGCGCTCGAGCGCGGCGTCCTTCTCCAGGTACTTGCGGTACTCGTCCAGCGTGGTGGCACCGATGGTCTGCAGCTCACCGCGGGCCAGCATCGGCTTCAGGATGGAGGCCGCGTCGATCGCGCCCTCGGCCGCACCCGCCCCGACGAGGGTGTGGATCTCGTCGATGAACAAGATGATGTCGCCGCGGGTGCGGATCTCCTTGAGGACCTTCTTGAGGCGCTCCTCGAAGTCACCGCGGTACCGGGACCCGGCCACCAGGGCGCCGAGGTCCAGCGTGTACAGCTGCTTGTCCTTGATGGTCTCGGGCACCTCGCCCTTGACGATCTTCTGGGCCAGCCCCTCGACGACCGCGGTCTTGCCCACGCCGGGCGCGCCCACGAGCACCGGGTTGTTCTTGGTCCGGCGGGACAGCACCTGCATGACCCGCTCGATTTCCTTCTCCCGGCCGATCACCGGGTCGAGCTTGCCCTCGCGCGCGCCCTGGGTCAGGTTGCGGCCGAACTGGTCCAGCACCAGGGAGGTGCTCGGCGCGGCCTCCGCACCGGCCGTGCCCGCCGAGGCCGGCTCCTTGCCCTGGTAGCCGTGCAGCAACTGGATGACCTGCTGGCGGACCCGGTTCAGGTCGGCCCCCAGCTTGACCAGCACCTGCGCGGCCACGCCGTCACCCTCGCGGATGAGGCCCAGCAGGATGTGCTCGGTGCCGATGTAGTTGTGGCCGAGCTGCAGCGCCTCACGCAGCGACAGCTCAAGCACCTTCTTGGCCCGGGGCGTGAACGGGATGTGCCCCGACGGCGCCTGCTGGCCCTGGCCGATGATCTCCTCGACCTGCTGGCGCACGGCGTCCAGGCTGATCCCGAGAGACTCGAGCGCCTTGGCCGCTACACCCTCACCCTCGTGGATGAGGCCGAGCAGGATGTGCTCGGTGCCGATGTAGTTGTGATTGAGCATCCTGGCTTCTTCTTGCGCCAGGACAACAACCCGCCGCGCCCTGTCGGTAAACCTCTCGAACATCTCGTCGCTCTCCTCACAGCACGGGGGCGGGATCGGTTCTCATGGAGCGAGCCCTACCTTGCCTACTCCGCATAGTAGCCGTGCGCCCACGATCACGCTTAAAGCAAGTATGCGTCTCGCCTTAGTAGACGTTCCCTGGACACAGGCCGTTCACCCACATCCAACCCCCTGGACAGGGCCCATGTTCCCCGCACCGCGCCGGGTACGCCGCAAGCGAACGGCCGCGGCCGGCGCGTCCGCGCCCCCTGAGAACACAAACGCACCGTTGGCCCCTGGACGGTCAGGCCGTCCGGCCGGGCCAACGGTGCGATCCGGCCGGCCCCGCCGCCGTCGCAATTGTGCCGGGGCCGATCCGCTTGAGACACCGCTGCTTTCATGAGCCGCTCGCCGCCGCCGTTAACCGCCGCCTAACCGCCGCCGTCCGGTCCCGGGATCCGGCCGATAGTTCACTGACCCGTGGATCGGCACTTCGGTTAGGTGTCACGGCGAAGCTCCCTGGAGCCGCTAAACCGCGAACTCCGGCTTCGTACGCACTAGTGCGCGGCTTCGTACTCCGCGACGATGTTGGCGGGAATACGCCCGCGCTCATTGACCTTGTATCCGCGCTGCTTCGCCCATGCCCTGATTTGGGCACTGCGCTCGCGGCCCGGACCGGTACGCGTCCGGCGGCGCCTGGCTGGGGCGCTCGCTTTGCGCGCGTGCTCGACATAGCTGGCCAGCTCTTTGCGGAGCTTGCCCGCGTTGCCTGAACTGAGATCGATCTCATACGAGGAGCCATCGAGACCAAACGTGACGGTCTCGGTGGCCTCGCTCCCGTCGAGATCATCGACGAGGAGCACCTGCACCTTCTGTGCCATGAAACAGCCCTTCTGACGGAGCAACCTATTTCGAGTGCTAAATGTATACCCAATGGCTTGGCGTTTGCAATTTTCCAACGCGATAGTGTTGTTTTGCTTGAACAGTTGCGAACCAGGCCCAGAAGGGTTGTCGGTTACTCTCCGTAATCAAAACGCGAGCCGCCGTTAACGGCGGGTCCCGGGCGCAGATCACGAACTAGATCGTTACTGCGTTCCCGAGGACAAGATGAACAGCAGTTCACGCCGTGCCGCGCTGGATAAAAGCCGCCGTGGCCGCATATTTCAAGATCTCTGATCAGGCGGCCGGCGTTCGTTCCGCTCGGCCCGGCGCTTCGGGGACATCTCCCGCCGTAGCAGCATCCCCACTCCGATAAGGACGGCGGCGCACATCACCAGCGGCGGGGTCAGTGCCGCGAGGTCCTGCCACATAGCGGCTCCTCTCCTGGCAGTCCTTAGCCGCGCCGTCTTACCGGCGCAGCCCTTACAGCGCAGCCCTTACAGCGCAGCCCTTACAGGTGCAACAGCATCCGGGTGTTGCCGAGAGTGTTGGGCTTTACCCGGTCCAGATCGAGGAACTCGGCCACGCCCTCATCGTAGGAACGCAAGAGCTCCCGGTACACCTCCGCGGCCACGGGAGTGCCGCTGATGGCCTGGAATCCGTGGCGGCCGAAGAAGCCGGTCGCGAAAGTAAGGCAGAAGACCCGGCTCACTCCCACCGCCCGGGCCCGCTGCAGCAGCGCGCCGACAATGCCGTGGCCGACACCCAGGCCCTGGCAGTCTTCCCGCACCGCGACCGTCCTGATCTCGGCCAGGTCCTCCCACAGCACGTGCAGCGCGCCGCAGCCGGCCACGGTGGCGTCGGCAGCCAGCTCGGCCACCACGAATTCCTGCACGTCCTCGTAGAGGGTGACGGTGGCCTTGCTCAGCAGCCGCCCGGACTCGACGTTGGAGTCGATCAGCTTCCGCACCACCGGCACGTCCGAAGTGCGCGCGGACCTGATCGTGTAAGCCATAGCGCCGTCCACGATAGCCGCTGGGGCCGCCTGGAATGGCGGGGCCGCCGCCCGGCGTCGAGCCGGTCCGGGATCGCACGGAGGGCCATCTAGCGGCTACGTAAGGGTTTCGGAAGAATTCCGCAAGGTAAAACTTCTGCCGAGTCGGTTGGCAACCCCCGCCGATTCCAATATGGTGCTTCGCTGTGCGCAAACTGAGCGGAGCTGCCAGCCTCGCCGTCGCGACGGCCACGCTGGTCCTCGTCGTCCCGGCCGGTATCAGCGCGGCGCAGGTCGTTGCGCCCCAGCCGAACCTGAAGACTCTGGTCGCCCAGGCGAAGCAGCTGGAGAGCCAGATCAACTCGCTGAGCGAGCAGTACGACGGGCTGCGTATCCAGCTCAACCAAGCCCAGGCCAACGCCAAGATCGCGCAGCAGGCCGCCAGCCGCGGCCAGGCCGCGCTGTCCGTCGGCCAGCAGGCGATCGCCCAGCTCGCCGCGGCCAACTACATCAACTCGGGCCTCGACCCGACGTTCGCCGCGCTCACCAGCGGGGACCCGGCGCAATTCCTCAGCCAGGCCTCGGCGATCGCCGAGATCAACCAGTCCAGCGGCGTCAAGGTCAACGCGCTGAGCAACAAGGTGACCCAGGCCCTGCGCGACAAGGAGACCGCCGACCAGCAGGCCGCCGCGGTGCGTGCCATCGAGACCCAGATGGACGCGAAGAAGAAGGTCATCGAGGGGAAGATCGACAAGGTCAACAGCGCGGCCATGGCCCAGGCTATGCAGGTCTTCAGGCAGACTGGCTCGTACCCCGACATCACCATCCCGACCGAGAACACCGTCGACGGGCAGGCCTTGCAGGAGGCGCTCACCCGGCGCGGCGACCCCTATGTCTGGGCGGCGGCCGGCCCGAGTCAGTTCGACTGCTCCGGCCTGGTGGTGTGGGCGTTCGCCCAGGAGGGCATCTCGCTGCCGCACTACACCGGCGACCTGTGGAACTCCGGCATGCACATCGCCAGGGCCGACCTCGAGCCTGGCGACCTGGTCTTCTTCGGGGCCGACATCAGCCACGTGGGCTTCTACGTCGGCGACGGCATGATGCTCGACGCGCCCGACACCGGCGACGTCGTCCGGATCCAGCCGCTCTTCAGCGACTACGTCGGCGCGGTACGGATCGCCTGAAGCCCGGGCCTGAAGCCCGGGCCTGAAGCCGGATCCGGAGCCTCGATCGCGGGCGGCCACATCGCGAGCCGGGACGCTGGCCGACCGTATCGTTTGGTTACCGAAGGTTACCCTCGGCCTGGTTCGCGTTCTTTTCGTAGACCAGCCGCAAGCCGATCAGGGTAAGCCAGGGCTCGTAGGCGTCAATGACGCTTACCTCGCCTATAACGAGCGGCGCCAGCCCGCCGGTGGCGATAGTGGTGACCGCATCCGGGTCTTCTGGTGAAAGTTCCCGTGCCATCCGCCGTGCAATTCCCTCGACCTGCGCGGCGAAGCCGTAGATGATGCCCGATTGCAGCGACTCCACGGTATTCTTCCCGATGACCCGGGGTGGCCGGGTCAGCTCGACCTTAAGCAACTGAGCGGCCCGGCGGGACAGCGCGTCCACTGATATTTCGATGCCCGGCGCAAGCGCGCCGCCGACGAACTCACCGCGCGCGCTGACCGCGTCGAAGTTCGTCGACGTTCCGAAATCCACGACAATGGCGGGGCCGCCGTAAAGGTGGACGGCGGCCAGTGAGTTCATGATGCGGTCACTGCCGACTTCCTTGGGGTTGTCGGTCCGCACCGGCACCCCGGTCTTTACCCCCGGCTCGACGATGACCGTTTCCAGGTCCGGGTAATACCGCTCGCACATCTCCCTCATCTCGCGCAGCACCGACGGCACGGTCGAGCACAGCGATATACCGGAGATATTCCTTTCGGTGAAGATGCTGCTACCGGCGAGCAAGCCGGACAGCACGACGGCGAGCTCGTCCGCGGTCCGGTCCGGGATCGTGGCGATCCGCCAGTGCTCGACGACCCGGTCGCCGTCGAATACCCCGAGCACCGTGTTGGTGTTCCCGATGTCAATCGTGAGTAGCATCGCCAGCGCCTTCCGCCCGAAGCACGAGAGCCATATTGTCGATCAGCCGAGTCGAGCCCGCCTTGGCCGCCGCGATCAGCAGCGCCGGACCTGACCCGGCCGGGCCGAACGTCCCCGGATCCACCACCGCCACGTAGTCGACCGCCAGGCCGGGTTCGGCGCTCAGCACGCCCTCAGCGGCCGTGAGCACCGCCGCGGCGCCCTGGCCGGCCTGGGCCTGGCCGGCCCGCAGCGCCCGGGGCAGCGCGAGCGCCACCGCCCGGTCGGCCGCGGACAGGTAGCGGTTCCGGCTCGAGGTGGCCAGGCCGTCGTCGTCGCGCACGGTCGGCACCGGCTCGATCACCACGTCCAGGTTCAGGTCGGTGACCATCCGGCGGACCAGCGCGAGCTGCTGCGCGTCCTTCTGCCCGAACACCGCGATGGCCGGGCGGGTCAGCAGCAGCAGCTTGAGGACCACGGTCAGCACGCCGCCGAAGAAGCCAGGCCGGAACTCGCCCTCGTACCACCGCCCGGCCGGACCCGGGTCCACGGTCACCTCCGGCTTACCGCCGGGGTACATCTCGGCCGCGGACGGCGCGAACACCAGGCTGACCCCGGCCCGGGCGCAGAGCGCCAGATCTTCTTCCAGGGTCCGGGGGTAGCGGCCGAGGTCCTCGTTCGGCCCGAACTGCAGCGGGTTGACGAAGATCGAGACGAGCACGCTGCCGTGCGGCCCGGCCAGCGTGCGGGCCGCGTCAAGCAGCCGCTCGTGGCCCGCGTGCAAGGCACCCATGGTCGGCACCAGGACGACCGGGCCGGGCCGCACGGCGGCCAGGGCGGCCCGGGCGTCCGCCAGCGCCGCCCGGGTGGTCGCGAGCCTCAGGTCGCTCACGGACGGCCGCCGAGGACGCCGAGCAGGCGCTCCGCGTCGGCCGGGCGGAGGATTCCGGCGGCCAGCGCGCGGTCGGCGGTCAGCCGGGCCATGGCCACGTAGGCGGTGACCGCGGCGGCCGAGGCGGCCGGACTCGTCGAACTCGCCGCCATGGCCTCGAGCGCGGCCACGTGCGCGGCCACCGTGGCCGCGTCGCCGCGGGCCACCGGGCCGGTCAGGCCCGCGTCGCCGAACCGCAGCGCGTTGTCCAGGGACGCGGAAAGCAGCGGCGCCAGCAGCCGGGCCGGCTCCGGCACCCCGATCATCCGGAGCAGGTCCATGCCCTGGGCCACGAGCGTGATCAGGTGGTTGGCGGCGCCCGCGATGGCCGCGTGGTACAGGTCCCGGTGCTCCTCGGCGATGAAGACAGGCTCGCCGCCCATCTCGATCACCAGCGCCTCGGCCGCGGGCCGCAGCCCCTCGGGCGAGGTCACCCCGAAGCAGGTCCCGCGCAGCCGCTCCACGTCGTCGTCGCGCCCGGTGAACGTCATCACCGGGTGCAGCGCCAGCGGGAGCGCGCCCCGACGCGTGGCGGGCTCGAGCACGCTCACCCCGTAACGGCCGCTGGCGTGAGCCAGCATCCGTCCCTCCACCGGCGTACCGGTGGCCGCCAGCCCGGCCACCAGGCCGGGCAGGGCGTCGTCGGGCACGGTCAGCAGGACCAGGCCGGCCCGGCGGACGACCTCGGCTGGCTCGGCGATGGCCGCGCCGGGAAAGTTGGCGCGGGCCCGGCGCAGCGAGGCGTCGGACACCGCGGAGACGGCCACGACCTCGTGGCCGGCCCGGGCCAGGGCCACGCCGAGCGCGGTGCCCGTCCGCCCGGCACCGACGATGCCGACCGCGAGCCGCGCCGGGTGCCCGGTATCGGGAGCCGTGCTGCCCGGGCCAGTGCTGCCCGGGCCAGTGCTGCCCGGGCCAGTGCTGCCCGGGTCGGGACCGTCCGGGCCGGGGATGCTTTCAGGGTTCATCGCGGTGCCCAGGATAACCACGGCAACAGCACCGATGGCACCCCGGTGCTGTAAGCGGAGGGTGGCGCCGGCGGCACGAGCCGGGCTGGTGAGGGCGATCGTCCGGCCGGAGCGGGGCGGGTGAGGGGCGATCGCGCGGGCGGGGATGGCGATGGGGGTGGTGCGGCGGGTGCGGCGGGTAATTTTGCCGAACGGGCGGCCTGCTTGCCTCGGTGCTGTGCCTCAGCGGGCGGAGGCGGAGGCGCTGGCCTGATCCCGGTCGGGATCCTCCGGGACCCGGCAGCAGTTCTCCAGGTACAGGGCGGCGCAGGCGAGCAGGACGGCGGCGGCGAACGTGATCACCGCGATGAGCGCGTCCTGACGCGGCACGCTGGCGCTCAGCGAGCCGCTCAGGTAGATGCCGAAGCCCGCCGTGAGGCCGGCGATGAACGCCGCCGCCTGCGAGCTGGCCTTGGCCAGCGCCACCATCCGCGACACGAACAGCGGCGCGGCGGGCTTGAGGCCCTGGCCGGGCCGGTGGCCTGCACCTTGGCCGCTGCCGCGGCGGGCGGCGATCCGCGCCTTGATGTCGCGACCGATCAGCGCCTCGGCCGCCGCGGCGAGGAGCAGGGCGGGCACGCCTGTCCAGGGCAGCGGGGGCAGCTTGGCGTACACGCTCTTGAAAAGCAGCCAGCCCGCCGCCGCGCAGACCACGGCGATGGCGAGCAGCGTCGAGACGCGAGTCGGTTTCACGGGGCATCCAGGATCAGGTCGGGCCGCAGCCGAACGCCGTCGTATCCGCCCGCGGCGAGCGCCGTGGCCAGCAGTGCCGCGACCGGGCCGCGGCCGGGCAGGTTCGCCTCCGGGTCGAGGTCGTGCCAGGGCGCGAGGACGAACGCCCGCTCGTGCGCGCGCGGGTGAGGCAGGGTGAGCACCGGGTCGTCGCTGACTTCTGCGTCGTAGCTGATGATGTCGATATCGAGGGTACGCGGGCCGAACCGTTCGGCCCGGACCCGGCCGAACCCAGCCTCGATGGCCTGGGTCGCGGCCAGCAGGGCACGCGGGGCTAGCCCGGTCCCCGCCGCCAGCACCGCGTTGAGGTAGTCGGGCTGGGCCGGGCCGCCGACCGGGGCGGTCTCGTAGACGGGCGAGATGGCCAGCACGTCAGTGCCCGCCAGGCCGCCGATGGCTTGCACGCACCCTTGCAGGGTACCCAGCCGGTCGCCGAGGTTGCTCCCGACCGACAGCACCACGCGGTGCGGCGCGCTCACCGGATCACGCTCATCGGACCACGCTCATAGCACCACGGGGGCCGAGGCCTGCCGCCAGGCGGCCGCGACCCGGACGGCGTCCGCGTTCGGCGGGACCTGGTGCACGCGCACGCACCAGGCGCCGGCCGAGGCGGCCAGCGCGGTGACGGCCACCGTGGCCTCGTCCCGGCCGGCGAACGGGCGGGCGGTACCGTCCGGAGCGGCCAGCAGCTTGCCCAGGAAGCCCTTGCGGGACGCCCCGACCAGGACCGGGTAGCCGGTCCCGGCCAGGGTGCCCAGCTCGTCCAGGTGGCGCAGCAGCGGCCAGTTGTGCTCGGGCCGCTTGCCGAACCCCAGGCCGGGGTCGAGCACCACGCGGCCGGGATCGACCCCGGCCCGCAGTACCGCGTCCACCCGGCGGGTCAGCTCGTCGCGGACCTCGGTCAGCACGTCGGCGTAGACCGCGCGCGAGTACATGTCGTGGCTGTGGCCGCGCCAGTGCACCACCACGTAACTGACCCCGGCCGCGGCCACCAGCCGGGGCATGTCCGGGTCGGCCAGTCCCCCGCTCACGTCGTTGACCAGCTGCGCGCCCGCGTTGAGGGCGAACTCCGCGACCCGGGCCCGCATCGTGTCGATGGAGACCGCCAGCCCGGCCCGGACCAGCTCGGTGACCACCGGCCCGATCCGCCGCAGTTCCTCGTCCTCGTCGATGCGCTGGGCGCCCGGCCGGGTCGACTCGCCGCCCACGTCCACGATGTCGGCGCCGTGGGCGGCCAGCTCCAGGCCGTGCGCGATGGCCGCGTCCGCCCCGTACCACTGGCCGCCGTCGGAGAACGAGTCGGGCGTGACGTTGACCACGCCCATGACGAGGCAGCGCTCTTCGTGCGGCAGACCGGGGAGCCGGGCGGACGTCACTGCGGCGGCTGTTCATCCGGGGGGACGACCCCCCTGGCCCCCCCGATCATGGAGGGGGCCAGCCCCCCCATACCCCCCCGGACCAGGCTGGCCTTGCGGACGACCCGGCGCAGCCCGAAGGTCGGCCAGACCAGGAACGCCTCCGCCTCGAGCGCGGCCAGCGCGATCCTGGGCGTGTGCCTGGTGCTCGGGAAGACGAAGAAACGGGGCTGCCAGACCGGGCTGAACTTGGCGTTGAACTTGTACAGCGACTCGATCTGGAACCACTTGGACAAGAAGATGAGCAGCGACCGCCAGGCCCGCAGCACCGGGCCCGCGCCGATCCGCTCGCCGCGCTCGAGTGCGGCGCGGAACACGGCGAAGTTCAGCGAGATGCGCTTCACGCCGAGCTCGGGGGCGGCCTTGATGGTCTCCACGATGAGGAAGTCGTTCAGCCCGGGCTGGGCGGCCTTGTCGCGCCGCATCAGGTCCAGGGACAGGCCGTCGGCCCCCCACGGCACGAGCTGGAGCACCGCGCGCAGCGCGCCGTCCTCGGTCGCGGTGGCGAGCACGCATTCCTCGTCGCCGGGCGCGCCGATGCGGCTCAGGGCCATCGAGAAGCCGCGCTCGGTCTGGCCGCCGAGCCAGGAGCCTGCCGCCTTGACGATGGCGGCGAGCTCGGCCGGCGGGATGTCGCGGATCCGGCGGACCTCGGCCACGTAGCCGTGCTTGGCCACCCGGTTGACCATCTGCCTGACGTTCCGCATCGGCCGGCCGGACAGGTGAAAATCGGCCGTGTTCACGATGGCCTCGTCGCCGAGCTCGAGCGCGGTCAGCCCGCCCTCGCGGCACCACACCTCGGCGCCGAGCTCGCTGCAGCCCATCACGGCCGGCTTCCAGGCGTGCCGGGCCGCCTCGTCCAGGAACGGGCCGATCGCCCCGGGCCACGCCTCGGGGTCGCCGATCGGGTCGCCGCTGGCCAGCATCACGCCGGACACCACGCGGTAGCAGATGCAGGCCTTGCCGGTCGGCGACCAGATCACGCTCTTGTCGTCGCGCAGCGCGAAGTAGCCGAGCGAGTCCCGGTCGCCGTACTTGGCCAGCAGGTCCCTGACCCGGCCCGCGTCCGCCTGGCTCAGCCGGGCCCGCGGCTCGGCCGGGCGCAGGAACAGGTACGCGGTCACCAGCAGGGTGAAGAGGCCGAGCGCGCCGGTGAGGATGTCGAACAGGTCGCCGCGGCCCTCCGGCGCCCACTGCACCGGGCCCGACACCCCGACCAGGCCGTAGATGACCTCCTGCACGCGCTGGCCGAACGAGTAGTCCTCGGCCAGGCCGCGGGCGAGCAGGATGTAGGTCAGGCCGATGACCACGTCCGCCACGATCAGGCCGCCGAACGTCCACAGGGCCCGCCACCGGGTCCGCGGGTCACCCTCGGCGTAGAACTCGTCCCGGAAGTACAGCAGCGCGACCAGCACCACGATCGCGACGATGGCGGTGGGGATCCGCTCGGTGTGGATGAAGTGGATGGCGACGTCGAACGCCAGCAGCGCGGCCACCGCCTGCCAGGCCCGCCGCTTGCGGCGGCGCAGGCCGTGCGCCAGCATCAGCAGCGCCAGCCCGATGAGCACGTCCGCGCTGCGGGTGACGGTGTCCAGCGCCCCGGGGATCATCGTGTTGAACCGGTGGAACCGGCTCACCAGGTCGGGCCGGAGGATATTGAGGATGTCGGACAAGCCGATCAGGGTGGTGAGCAGCGCGGCGGTCCCGGGCACCCAGGCACGCTGGCGCCCGTGGTCCGCCGGGTCCGGCGACTTGCCGTCTGGTTCGGTGGGCTTACCCCCCTGGCTCGTCCGGCTCCCGCGTACAGCGTCATCGCTGTCGGTCATCTCGGCAGCTTTCTTGTCAGGCCCTAGAGCACGATGGATCAGCGTAGTCATCGCGCCGCCTCGCGTCCTGCACTCACGGTACCTCCAGGCGTGGGCATCGGTCGTCCCGTCCAAGGACACGGAGCCGGCGACCGGCACGGGAAATACAAAGAATTTGCCCCGATGTCCGGTTCTCGCGAAATCCGGCTACCGCACGGCCGCTGGCCTATTCCTGTAGACGCTGCCGGAGGTCGTTCAGTTCACGTTCTAGTGCCGGCCGTAGATCAGGCTCATCGCCTCGGCCCGGGTGACGTTGCTGTCCCGGAAGGCGCCGCGCACGGCCGAGGTTACCGTCCGGGCGTGCGGCTTGCGCACCCCGCGCATCGCCATGCACAGGTGCTCGGCCTCGATGACCACCAGCACCCCCCGCGGCTCCAGCGTCGCCACCAGGGCGTCGGCGATCTGGCTGGTCATCCGCTCCTGCACCTGCGGGCGGCGGGCGTACACGTCGACCAGCCTGGCCAGCTTGGACAGGCCGGTGATCTGGCCTTTCTGGTTCGGGATGTAACCGATGTGGGCCACGCCGAAGAACGGCACCAGGTGATGCTCGCAGGTCGCGTACATCTCGATGTCGCGGACGATGATGAGCTCGTCGTGATCCGCGTCGAAAACGGTGGTGAGCACGTCCTGCGGACGCTGCCGCAGCCCGGCGAACTGCTCCGCGTAGGCCCGCGCCACCCGGGCCGGGGTCTCGCGCAGGCCGTCGCGCTCCGGGTCCTCGCCGATCGCGAGCAGGATCTCCCTGACCGCGCGCTCGATCCGCGGCAGGTCGAACTCGCCGTTGGCCGGGTCCACGGTACCGGCGGCCGCCACGTCCGTCATCAATGGCTGTCTTGGGGTTCGTCGTCGCTGGGGACGTCGGGATTGAAGCCGAAGGACTGGCCGTTGGACGGCAGCGTCATGCCGGTGCTGCCGTTGCCGTTGCCCTCAGCGGCGGCCAGGGCGAGCTCCTTGGGCGACAGGATCGGCGGGCGGTCCGACGGCAGGCGCTTGCCGTAGCCGGTGTAGGAGCCGCGGACCGGGCGCTTCACGACCGGCGCGAAGATCTCCAGGACTTCCTTCCTGGAGACGGTCTCCTTCTCGAGCAGGCGGAGCACCAGCGCGTCGAGCACGTCCCGGTACTCGACCAGGACTTCCCACGCCTCGTCGTGCGCGGTCTCGATCAGGCGGTGGATCTCCTCGTCGATCGAAGAGGCGATCTCGTCGGAGTAGTCACGGCTGTGCGACATATCGCGGCCGAGGAACGGCTCGCCGTCCCCGCTGCCGAACTTGCGCGCGCCCAGCCGGTCGCTCATGCCGTACTCGGTGATCATGCCGCGGGCGATCTGGGTGGACTTCTCGATGTCGTTGGCCGCGCCGGTGGTGGGCTCGTGGAAGATGAGCTCCTCGGCCGTCCGGCCGCCCAGCAGCATGGCTAGCTGGTCGAGCATCTCGGCTCGGCTGACCAGGAACTTGTCCTCGGTCGGCAGGGCCGCGGTGTAGCCCAGGGCCCGGCCGCGCGGGATGATCGTGACCTTGTGCACCGGGTCGGCGTGCGGCATCGCGTGGCCGACCAGGGCGTGGCCGCCCTCGTGGTAGGCGATGACCTTGCGCTCCCGCTCCGACAGCAGCACGCTCTTGCGCTGCGGGCCGGCCATGACCCGGTCGATGGCCTCCTCGAGCGAAGCCATCGTGATCTGCTTGCCGTTCGCCCGCGCGGTCAGCAGCGCGCCCTCGTTGATCACGTTGGCCAGGTCGGCACCGGTGAAGCCGGGCGTGCGCCGGGCGATGATGTCGAGGTCGGCGTCGGGCGCGATGGGCTTGCCGCGGGCGTGCACCTTCAAGATGCCGCGGCGGCCGTTCAGGTCCGGCTGGGCCACCACGATCTGGCGGTCGAACCGGCCCGGGCGCAGCAGCGCCGGGTCGAGGATGTCGGGCCGGTTGGTGGCCGCGATCACGATCACGCCGCCCTTGGTGTCGAAGCCGTCCAGCTCGACCAGCATCTGGTTCAGCGTCTGCTCACGCTCGTCGTGGCCGCCGCCGAGGCCGGCCCCGCGGTGCCGCCCCACGGCGTCGATCTCGTCCACGAACACGATCGCCGGGGCGTTGGCCTTGGCCTGCTCGAACAGGTCGCGGACGCGGGACGCGCCGACGCCGACGAACATCTCGACGAAGTCCGAGCCGGAGATCGAGTAGAACGGCACGCCCGCCTCGCCGGCCACCGCCCGGGCCAGCAGCGTCTTGCCGGTGCCGGGCGGGCCGTACAGCAGCACGCCCTTGGGGATCTTGGCCCCGATGGCCTGGAACTTGGCCGGGGCCTGCAGGAACTCCTTGATCTCCTGGAGTTCCTCGATGGCCTCGTCCGCGCCGGCCACGTCAGCGAAGGTGGTCTTGGGCGTGTCCTTGGTGATCAGCTTGGCGCGGGACTTGCCGAAGTTCATCACCCGCGAGCCGCCGCCTTGCATCTGCGACAGCATGAAGAAGAACAGGAGGAAGATCACCAGGTAGATGAGCGCGGTGGGGATCAGGTCCAGGAGCGCGTTGCTCTTGGGGATGTTGACGTTGTACCCCTGCGGCAGCTTCTTGGCGTCCACCTGCTGCTGCAGCTTCTCCTGAAGCTGCAGGCCCTGCCCGGCCACCCAGGAGGACTCGAGGTTCTGCCCGCTCTTGGTGGTGATCTGGATCGTCTGGTTCTTGTCGACGAGCAGGGCGCTCTTGACCTGGCCCGTGTCGATGAGCGTGACGATCTCGGAGGTATCAACCTGCTTGTACGTGCTGCCGGAATTGGCGTAATCGAGCACGAAAAGCAGCAACAGCACAGCTACCGCGATTAGCAGCAGCGGGGCTCGGAAAAAGCGCCTTAGCTCCATCGATGAGCGGTCCCGTCGGCCCGGGACCGTTCCCTCCTGACCAGCCTCACACTCCCGTCGACCTCCGGCGGGATGGCCATCCTGTAATGCCCTGACGCTACACCGCCTGGCGTAGCGCCTGGGAAGTCAACGCTTCCCTCGGCAGATTGTGTTCCCCTGCCCATATTCCCTCACCCCGGGGCGCCGCCTAGCTGCCCCCCGTATACCGCGGGGGCGAGTGTCCCGATGAAGGGCAGGTTGCGGTACCGCTGAGCATAGTCAAGGCCGTACCCGACGACGAACTCGTCGCCGATATCGAACCCGGTGTAGGCCACGTCCACGTGCATCTGGGCCGATCCGGGCTTGCGCAGCATGGCGCACACGTTGAGCGACGCGGGCCGGCGCGAGCGCAGGTTGCCCGCCAGCCAGGACAGGGTGAGCCCGGAGTCCACGATGTCCTCGACGATGAGCACGTGCCGGCCGGTGATGTCGGTGTCCAGGTCCTTGAGGATCCGGACCACGCCCGAGGACTTGGTGCCCGAGCCGTAGGAGGAGATCGCCATCCAGTCCATCTCGGCCGGCAGGTGCATGGCCCGGGCCAGATCGGCCATGACCATGACCGCGCCCTTGAGCACGCCGATGAGCAGCAGGTCGCGGCCGGCGTAGTCGGCGTCGATCTGGGCCGCGAGCTCGCCGATACGGGCCTTGAGCTGTTTCTCGGTGATCAACACCTGTTTCAGCTCGTCACCCATGTCACGTTCGTCCAACGATTTACCCCTCGCCTCGTCTGGCCGTTAACTCTCGCCCAGCGGCATACTGAACCACACCTTGCCAGCCTGGCGGCGGGCGCGCACGCCGCCGGGCAGGTCCGCCCAGCGTTGCCCGCGCCAGGCGGTGACCAGCGCGTCGAGGAGATCGATATGCCCGGCGGCGAGCGCACCGGGCGGACAGCCCGCCATCAGGGCCGCGTCGCGCAGCACCCGGGTCCTGATCGCGGCGGGCAGCGCGGCCAGCCAGGCCACGTCGAGGCCGGCCGGATCCGAGCCGCCCGGATCCGGATCACGCTGACGCAGCTGTCCGCTTTCGGCGAACGCGAGGTCGTCCAGGCATGCGGTGTCGGCGCGCAGTTGCCGGGCCGTGCGGGCCAGCGCCTCGGCCACGCCGGGGCCGAGGGCCGCCTCCAGGGCCGGCAGCGCCTGGTGCCGCACCCGGGCCCGGGTGAAGCGGAAGTCCTCGTTGTGCGGATCCTGCCACGGCTCGAGCCCGAGCTCGGCGCACGCGGCGGCGGTCGCGGCGCGCCGCACGCCAAGCAGCGGCCTGCGGTAATGCCCGCGCCGGGCGGGCATCCCGGCCAGCGACCGGCCGCCCGAGCCGCGGGCCAGCCCGAGCAGCACGGTCTCCGCCTGGTCGTCGAGGGTGTGGCCGAGCAGCACCGCGGCGGCGCCGTAATCGCCGGCCGCCGCGTCGAGCGCGCCGTACCTGGCCACCCGGGCCGCGTTCTCCGGGCCGCCGTGGCTCGCGCCCGTAGACGGCACGGTGACGGCGGTGCTGCGCACCGGATCGAGGGCGAGCTCGGCCAGCAGGGCCGCGACTTTGCCCGCCCGTTCGGCGCTGCCTGGTTGAAGCCCGTGGTCGACGGTCACCGCGCCCGCCCGCAGGCCCAGCCGCGGCGCGGCGAACGCGGCCGCGGCGGCCAGCGCCAGCGAGTCGGCGCCGCCCGAGCACGCGACCAGCACCAGTTCCCCGGCGGTCAGGTCAGCCAGGCAGACCCGGACCGCGGTACGGACCTCGGCGACCGCGACGCCGGGACCCATGCCGGACGGTTCGCCTATTCGCTGTCCGCCGGGATCTCGCCGGCCGGCGAGACGACCCGCTCCACCCACTGGTGCGGATGGGCGAATTCATCCCGGGTCGGCAGCGTCTCCGGGGACGTCCAGACCTTGTTGAAGTCGGCCATGCCGACCTCGTCGACCACGGCCTTGACGAACTTGGAGCCCTCGGCGTACTGCTTCATCTTCAGGTCGATGCCGAGGATACGGCGGAAGATCTGCTCGATCCGGCCGCTGGACCCGCGCCGGTTGTTGAACTGCTCCCTGATGTGCTCGACCGACGGCACCACCTGCGGTCCGACCGCGTCCATCACGTAGTCGCCGTGCCCCTCGACCAGCGTCATCACCGAGGTGAGCCGGTCCAGGATCTCGCGCTGACGCGGGGTCGCCACGGCGTCGATCAGGCTGCCGCCGTCACCGCCGCGCACCGCGCCCGCCATCGCGTCGGCCGTCGACCTGATCCGCTGCAGGATCGCGGCCGGGTCGATCTCGGAGGCGAGCAGGAACTCGGTCATCTGGCCCTGCACGTAATCCCGCAGCCAGGGCACCGCGGTGAACTGCAGCCGGTGCGTCTCCTCGTGCAGGCAGACCCAGCGCCGGAAGTCGTGCGTGTCGACGCCGAGCTCGCGCTCGACCATCACGATGTTCGGCGCCACCAGGGTCAGGCGGCCCGGCTGCTCGCCGTCGACCGGAGAGGTCTCAGGCGGCAGGAAAAGCTCGTACTGGCCGAGCACCCGGGACGAGAGGTAGGCCAGGATCAGCCCGGTCTGGAAGCCGGTGACCCGCGATCCCACCGCGGTCATCACGCCGCCGCCTCTGGACCCGCCGCCGGGCGCGCGCTCACGCAGCTGGTCCACCAGCGGCTCGAGTACGACGCGGAAGCCGTCCACGTTGGCCCGGATCCAGCCCGGCCGGTCGACCACCGCGACCCGGCCCAGCGCGCCGTCGCTGGTCGCCGACATCCCGGTGACCTCGTAGACCGGCTGCTGGACGGCGCCGGCCAGGTCGCGTAGCTCTGAGACCGTCCGCCGTGCCTCGGCCAGGCTCACCTGCGGCCCGGGCCTGGCCCACCGGGTTGCGGTGGCGATGGCTACGTCCCAGTCGATCATCTGCGTGCTGCTCACAGTCCAACGGTACGTGGTACTGGCCAGCGCCCGTAACCGGCAGCCGCAGTTGGCCAGTGCGGAGGCGGCCTCGTCGATGGCGTCCGCGGCCGTCTGCAGCATCCCGGCGGCCGGGATCTGGTCGGCCATGAAGGCGAACGCGAGGGTCCGCCCGGCCTGGTCGGTGACCAGTCCGGCCAGTGTGGTCACCGTGCTGAGGTTGCCGGTCTTGGCCCGGACCGCGCCGAGGGCCGACCCGTCGATGCCGGCGAACACGCTCTCTCCGCCTTGCAGCGTGCCGGAGAAACCCGCCACCGGGAGCCCGGCCAGCAGGGCGCGGATCCTGGCGTCGGTGGCGGCCAGGACGATCACCTTGACCAGGGTGGCCGGCGCGATCGCGTCCTGCGGGGACAGGCCGCTGCCGTCCACCAGGTGCAGCCCGCTCCGCACGCCGAGCTTTCGCAGTTCGGTGGTCACCGCCGCGGCCGCCCCGCTGAACGAAGCCGGCTGCCCGGTCGCCAGGGCGACGTGCCGGGCCAGGTTCTCCGCGATCACGTTGTTGCTCTCCTCGAGCATCTGCTCCACGATGGCCGACAGCGGCGGTGAGGCCACGCTGGCCAGGTCGGCGGCGTGGGCCGGGGCCGCCTGGGGGACGGCGGAGCCGGTCACCCGGATGCCGTCCGCGGCCAGCAGGGAGACGAACGAGGCGGCGGCCACGCTGGCCGGATCGGTGCTACGCGGCCTGAGGTTGTACGGGTCGTCGGCATCCTCGGGCGTGCCGTCGGTGGCCAGCCGCCCCTGGTCCACCTCGAGCGCGGCGATCGGGGTCACGTTGCCGGTGCTGACGTAGTCCGGCGTCCAGCCGGGAGCCAGGTCGGGGCCGGCGTAGAGGGAGTCGTCGTAGCCGACGCTGACCGTCCGGCGGCCCTGCGCCTTCAGTTTTCTCGCCGTGGCCGCCGCGAGGTGAGCCAGCGTGGCCGGCTGGGGGTAATCCCGCGCCGGGTACGGCTTCACGGCCAGCACCGGGTCGCCGCCGCCGACCAGGACGACGCTGCCCGGGGTGGTGCCGCGCACCACCCGGGTCGTGAACGTGGCGTCCGGGCCGAGCACGGCCAGCGCGGCCGCCCCGGTGACCAGCTTGGTGGTCGAGGCGGGGGTCAGCATCCGGGTCCCGTTCTCGGACAGCAGCACCTGGCCGGTGGCCGGGTCGGCCACCACCGCCGACACCCGCGGGCCGAGCGCGGCCTGCGACAGCGGCCCGGCCAGGGCCGACCGCAGCCCGCTCGCCGTCGGCCGGGCACCGCTCCCGGTCCCGCCGGCCAGCACGGTCCCCGGCCCGTGCACCCGGCCCCCCGCTACGGTGGGGACCTTGAGCGCCGCGAGCCGGGACGGCAGCATCAGGGCCACCGCGATGCCCGCCGCGAGCGTGAAAACGTTGATCATGGCGAGCGTCAGCACGGCCGCTGGCTTAGTGCGGCGCAGCATGACGTACCACCTCACGCGATTCCCGTCGCGGCCTGCAAGGAACAATGGAGTTAATCACCCAGACCGGTCTGGAGCGAACCAGTGGACGTTGACGTTATTATCGAGATCCCCATGGGGCAGCGGAACAAGTACGAGATGGACCACGCCTCCGGCCGGATCAGGCTGGACCGCATGCTGTTCACCTCGACCAGGTACCCGGCGGACTACGGGTTCATCGAGGACACCCTGGCCGACGACGGCGACCCGCTGGACGCGCTGGTGCTCCTGGACGAACCTACCTTCCCCGGCTGCCTGATCAACTGCCGGGTTATCGGGATGTTCCGGATGCGCGACGAGATGGGCAACGACGAGAAGGTCCTGTGCGTGCCCGCCACCGACCCCCGGATGGAGCACCTGCAGGACATCCGCCACGTGCCTGAGTTCCAGCGCCTGGAGATCCAGCACTTCTTCGAGGTCTACAAGGCGATCGAGCCCGGCAAGTCGGTGCAGGCCGAGGCCTGGGCCGACCGCCGCGCGGCCGAAGCCGAGATCGGGGCCTGCCGCAAGCGCTTCACCGAATCCGAAGAGCACGCCGCGTCCCACGAAGACCCCGGCGATCACGGCGTCTCACCACAGTGACGGGTGAGGCTTCAGAGCGGAGTGGGGCGCCTGGGCGGGCCGGTCAAGGTGCCCGATGGCACATAGGGGCACATAGAGCAGCACCGGTGGCACACCGAGCACAAACCCGGGCTTGCCCGAACTGCTGCGGCGGCAGCCCAGGGACCACGACAGTCACATCAGGACCATCCGTGACAACGCTCAGCGCGGGGCACTAATCACCTCCGCAAAGCGGAGGATCCCCTTCCGGATGCGGGGTGGGTGATACAAGGCGGGCTGGAGTTAACGCTGCGGGTGCTGCGGCTAGAGGGCGCCCGGAGGGCACTAGAGCTAGAGGAGGCCGGCCAGGGCGGCGCGGAGGGCGGGGAGGGGGATGCGGGCTTCGGCGGCTTCGGCGAGGAGTCGCTGGGTGGCGGGGCGGGCGGCCAGGGCGGCCTGGTCGGGCAGGAACTCTTGCTGGGCGGCGAGCACGTGCGGGCCGGCCGCCCGCATGATCCACGTGATGTGGAGGAGTTCGGCGAGCCTGCCTCGTTCGTCGGTCAACGGGCCGGTCACCGGCAACGGGCGGCGGCGGGCCTGCGGCGTGCCGAAGACTACGGCGGCGGTGCCCCCGTACGGGTCGGCGCCGGCGTAGGCGAGTCGCGGTTGGCGCCGGCTACCGGCGCGGTGGTGCTCATTTTCCGGTTCTCCAGATCGCGTTCACCTGGGGTTACCCCGGGCTAGGTACATCACGGACGCATAGGGCCAGGTACCGGCATACGGTAGCGTGGGCGCGGCGCCCGCTCGGGGCGGCCGGGAGATTGGGGGTCCGTTGACTGTGCCTCGTTATCGCAGGGTCGTGGTCAAGCTCAGCGGCGAAGCACTCGCCGGATCCGGCAATTCCGGGGTCGACCCGGCCAGCCTGTCCCGCGTGGCCGAGGAGGTCCTCTCGGTGCACGATCTCGGCGTGCAGGTGGCCGTGGTCGTGGGCGGCGGGAATCACTTCCGGGGCCGGATGGCCGAGAGCTGGGGCATCAGCCGGGCCGAAGCGGACAACATCGGCATGCTCGGCACGATCATGAACGCGCTCATGGTCCGGGGCGCGCTCACCGCGCGGACCGACGCCGACGTGCGGGTGATGACCGCGGTGCCGATCCACAGCGTGGCCGAGCCGTTCATCCGGCTGCGGGCCATGCACCACCTGGACCGCGGCATGATCGTGCTGCTCGCGGGCGGCATCGGCCAGCCCTACGTCACCACCGACTACCCGGCGGTGCAGCGGGCGCTGGAACTGGACGCCGACGCGCTGCTGGTGGCCAAGCGCGGGGTGGACGGGGTCTACGACAGCGACCCGAACCTCAACCCGGACGCGGTGCGCTACACCAAGCTGACCTACGACGAGGCGCTGGCGGCCGGCGTGCGGATCATGGACACCAGCGCGTTCGTCCTGGCCAACGAACAGGCGCTGACCATGCACGTGTTCGACGTGGCGGCCGCGGGCGTGATGCGGGAGATCTGCGAAGGCGCCGAGCACGGCACCAAGATCAGCGTGAAGTAGCGCCTCCGGCGCTGGCGCGGCCACGTCAGGGTAGGTTTGCCTGCATATGGAGCGCGCCATCACCTGGTACGAGGTCCTCGGCGTGCTGCCGGGCGCCAAGCCGGACAAGATCAGGCAGAAGTACGACGACCGGACCGGCCTGCTGCGGGGGGAGATGCTAGCCGGAGCTCCGTCCCATGTCCTCGCCATGGTCACCCGGGGCCAGAACTTCCTCGACACGGCGTGGGCCATCCTGGGCGACCCGGGCAGCCGGGGCCGCTACGACGAGGCGGCCGGCTTCCGGCGCAAGGGCCTGGCCCCCTCCGGGAGCTTCGCCACCGGTTCCTGGCACCACCGGTCGGCTCCGGAGATCGTTGGTGACCTGGACGGAGGCGTGCTCAGCAACCTGCTGGCGCTGGCTGGCCCCTCCCCCGGCTCCCGTTCCCGGTCAGCCAACCGGGCTCGGGTACCTGACCTGCGCGGGCTGTTCTACGACGTGAGCATGGAAGTGGCCGGGCGACTAGGGCTCAGGATCAGGTCGGTCCAGCTCACGGCGCGCCCGATGCCCATCGACGGCCTGGTAGTCGACCAGGCCCCGCGGCCCGGCGGGAAGCTGCGGCGGGACGAGACGCTGATGGCCCACGTATGGCATCCGCCCATCCGGTCTCCCGGCTCTGGCCGATGAAAGCACTGGTCTTCCGGCACAACCTGGCCCGCGAGGCGGCCTCGGCCATCGGCGGCCGGGTGGACCGCCGGGCGTTCGTCTCCCGGCTCGGGCCGGCCCGGCTGGAGGACGTGGACGAACTTCCGCTGCCCGCCTCGGACTGGGTGCGGGTGCGGACCACCTTCTCCGGTCTTTGCGGCTCCGACGTGAAGCAGATCCTCCTGAACGGCTCGCGCGACAACCCGCTGACCGCGTTGGTGTCCTTCCCGCACGTGCTCGGGCACGAGGTGGTAGGGCGAAAGATCGATAGCGACGAACGGGTCGTGCTCAACCCCTGGCTTTCCTGCGTGCCCCGCGGCATCGACCCGCCGTGCCCCGCGTGCCTGGCCGGCCGGTATCCGTGGTGCCGTAACTTCCGCTCCGGCGACCTGCCCGCCTCGATCCACATCGGGAACTGCGCCACCGCGGCCGGCGCGCACGCCGAGCGGTTCGCCGCGCACGCGTCGCAGCTGTTCGCCATCCCGGCGGGCGTCTCGGACGAGGCGGCGGTGCTGGCCGACCCGGTCAGCGTGTCGCTGCGGTCGATCCTGCTGGCGCCGCCCCCGGCGGGCCGGGTCCCCGTCCTGGTCTACGGCTCGGGCACGCTCGCGTTGGCGGCGATCGCGCTGCTGCGGCACCTGTACCCGGGCACCGAGGTGTGGGCCGCGGTGCGGTCCGGGCCCCGGGCCTCGCTGGCGGCCCGGCTCGGCGCGCACGCGGTGCTGCCGACCTCCCCCGACGACCTGGTCGCCCAGGTCGCGCACCGGACGGGCGCGGCCCCGCTGGTGCCGTGGAGCAAGCGCGACTGGCTGCAGGACGGCCCGGCCGTCGTCTACGACACGATCGGCTCGACCGAGACCGTGGAGACCTCGCTGCGCCTGCTCGCCACCGGCGGCACGCTGGTGGTCTCCGGGGTAGAGCCGCCCAAGCGCTTCGAGTGGACCCCGCTGTACTTCAAGGAACTGCACGTCATCGGCTCGAACGGGTTCGGCGTGGAGGAAGTGGGCGGGGTGGCCAAGCACGCCATGCTGCACTACTTCGACTTCGTCGCGGCCGGGCTCGACCTGACCCCGGTCATCACTCACCGGTTCCCGCTCGAGCGCTGGGACGAGGCGATCCTGACGCTGAAGGACGCCCGCCGCACCGGCGCGGTCAAGGTCCTGCTGGAACCCTGACCGCGCCGGCCCTTCTTACTTCAGAGTGGTTTTCCCGGTGCTGGCCTGGTGCGTGGCGTCACCGCCGTAGGTGGCGGTGAGGGTCTGGCTGCCGAACAGCGGGGTGTAGTAGACGAAGCACGATGCCGACGTGCCGGTGCCGGACAGGGTGCAGGTGGTCTTGCTGAAGATGCCGTGGCGGCTGCTGGTGAAGGTGACGGTGCCGGTAGGCGTGGTGGCCGTCCCGGATGAGGTGTCGCTCACGGCGGCCGTGCACTTGTCGCGTAGCAGCAGGCCGGGCTGGCAGGTCAGGGTGGTGGCGGTGGCCTGCGGCGTCGGGATGGTGAGGACGGTCGTGCCGGCGCTGGAGGCGTGGCTGCTGTCCCCGGTGTAGGCGCCGGAGAGCGTCACCGAGCCGGGTACCTGCGGGGTGGAGCTGGGGGTATAGCTGACCGAGCACGACGCCTGCCCGCTGGTGGCGGCCGGGGCGAGCGTGCAGGTGCTGGCGGAGAAGCTGCCATCGTTGGCGCTGGCGCCGAAGGTGACCGTCCCGGTCGGGGTGGTCGGGCTGGCCGCGGTATCGGTCACGGTGGCGGTGCAGGTCGTGGCCTGGCCGATCGCGTCCGGATTGGGCGAGCAAGTCATGGCCGTGCTGGTGGGATCCTGAGCCGGCGGTGCGGGCTGGGCCGGGTTGGGGATGATGTTCAGGGTCGGCGCGTTCTGCAGCGTGATCGCGAACAGCAGGCTGTCGTCCGGCGTGAGCGCCACGCCGTCGTCGGCGAGCTGGTTGCTGCCGAAGCTGATGGTGTTCAGCGGCGTGCTGCCGCCCGGGGCGAACATGAAGACCTCGTTGCTGCCGATGGTCGTCCCGGCCGCGACGGTGCCGTCGGCGGCGATGGCGACGGAGTTCGGGTAGGGCGTGGTGGGATAGGTCCCGGCCGCCGACAGGTCGGAGATCTTGAAGATCTCCTGCTGGTAAGGCGCGCCGCTGGCGGTGACCACGTCCTGGCCGTCCGGGGTGATCGCCATCGACTTGAAGTTGCCGGCCTCGGTGAAGAACTGCTGCGGGGCCAGCACGGTGGCGGTACCGGTGGAGACGTCGTAGGTGGCCAGCTCGTTCGGGCTCTGGCTGGGCTCGCTGGCCACCAGCTCACCGCTGGCGGTAGCGGCCAGCACGGGCGGGATGCTCCAGGTTCCGGCGGCGGCGCTCAGGGTGACCGTGGCCGGGCTGGTGCTCGGGTCGATCGAGCCGATGCTGGCCTGGGCGGCGGCGGCGTCGTAGCTGAACCAGATCTTGCCGCTGGTGGCGGCCACGTAGGTCGGATCGGTGCCGGTCCCGGTGGCGTAGCGGGCGGTCTCGGCCAGGGTGCTGGTGCTGATGGCGGAGACGGCGTCGCCGGCGGCCAGGGCGGCGTAGACCGTGCTGCCATCCGGCGACAGCGCGAGCCCGGTGGCGCCTGGCTCGTTACCGATGGTGGCGACCGTCTGCCCGGAGTAGTCCGTGACCAGGATGCTGGTGGAGCCGGATCCGCTGGTGATGAACAGGTGCTTGTGGGCCGAGTCGACCAGCATGTGGGAGTAGCTCGTGATCGGCAGCGTGACCACCGTGGTGGCAGCGTGCGCCGAGGTAGCTGGCGCGCCAACCGAGATTGCGACTCCAGCCGCCACCGCGAACGCGGCGGTTACCGATTGCTTGAAGCGCATAGTTCTCCTGTCGGGAGCGAGATTTACGGGCCGCTCGTATGTATATCGGTAATCCCGGCGCCCTGGCCACCGAATAGCATTCCGCTACTTTCCGCGCGCGCAGCAAATGTGATCTTGATGCCATTCCCGCAGGTGAAGTCAGGCCGGCGACCGCTTGACGAATCGCGCCGCGAGGAAGACGGGCTTGCGGTCGGCGTCGTGGGCCGGGTTCCAGTCCGGCCCGGGCCGCGGCTCGGCTAGCTGGTCCAGCCACAAGCCGTGGCGCCGCAGGGTGCCGAGATAGGTCGACAGCGTCCGGTGGTTGGCCCCGACCTGGCGGCGCAGCGAGGATTTCCTTCCCTCGGCCGTCCAGTGTCCCTCGTCGTAGTAGCTGCCGTCGGCGGGCCAGGAGCCCGAGATGTCCGTCCCGCCGGAGAAGCACGGGTGCAGGATCGAGAACGTGAAAAAACCGCCGGGCGAGAGCGCAGCGCTGATAGTGGTGATCGCGGCGTCGAGATCATCGATATCGGACAGGCCGAAGTTGCAGGTGACCGCGTCGAATTCGCCGTCGTGGATAAACCCGGGACCAGCAATGTCGGCTTGGTGATAGCGGAGGCCAAGACGTTCGTCGTCTTCGATTTTAATGGCCCTTTCGACCAGCCTGCCGGAGATATCGACGCCGGTGACCTGGGCGCCGCGCCGGGCCAGCTCGCGGGTGACGCGCCCGTGGCCGCAGGCGGCGTCGAGGACGCGGCGGCCCGCTACCGGGCCCACCAGGTCGAGCAGGGCCCGGGTGGCGGGATCGGCGACGGAATCGAAACCGCTGACGTAGCAGTCCGCCACCGCGTCGTACCTGGCTTGAGCCATAGCGCCAACGCTAGATACCGGTCCCGCGGGACAGGAAAGGGTTCCGCGCCGGGCGTAAACCGCCAGCCGGTGTCCCGGTCCGGCTTGCCATCCGCGCCGCTCAGCCTTCCCAATCCTCCCTGTCACATGAGGTTGGTTTCTCGCCGCTGGGCGCCCTTGCTGCGGCACCTGGCGTCCCCGGTGTCACGTGCGCCTCGGGTGTCGCACAGGGGCCGGTTTCCGGCCGTCTGCAACCGGGCCGATGTGGCATCGGTGCGGCTTTTCTGCCGTGGGTGCCTGGGTCGCGGTGCGTGTGGTGCCGGTGGTGTGTGTGGTGCGCCTGGTCGGCCGGCTCGAGCCCGGCGTTCTCGGCTCCGCTCCAGGCCAGCAGGCCCGGGACCAGGTACCCGGCGGCGGCGGTGACCAGGCCGATCCAGCCCGGCTTCCCGGCTAGGTCGAAATCGCCCTCGTCCTGCGGACGCAGGCCTTCGGCTACGCCTCGGGGAGGCGCGTCCGGGTCGTCCGCGTGCAGGTCATCCCGCCACGCGGCCAGCCGGGCCAGCGGATCCAGCTCCAGGCCGCGGGCCACCTCGGCGTCCGGGTCGCGGCCGAAGCGGTTGCCCAGGTTCACGACGTCCTCGTCCGTGCCGAGAAGCACCGGCCACCGGCCGGTCCGCTCGTGGGCCGCGCGCAGCTGCCGCCACCAGGGCAGGAGCTGCTCCGCTTCGGCTCGGAACAGATGCAGGTTCCCGAGGACGCGCAGGTCCGGAGCATCGATCCCGAGCTCCGCCAGGACACTTTGCACCGCCGCCGAGTCAGCCATGCGTATGTCCTACCAGCCCGCGGAACCCTGGCGGGGGGGTGGTGCGAGGATTGGCGGGTGGTCCCACCCGACAGGCATGTGCATACCGAGTGGTCCTGGGACGCTCCGGCCGGTTCGATGGAGCGGACCTGCGCTCGCGCGGTGGAGCTGGGCCTGCGGTCGGTCGCGTTCACCGACCACGCTGACTTCACGGCCTGGACCCTCGTGGACGACGAGTCCCGTTTTCCCGCTCAGCTGCGCGCCTGGGTCACGCGCGGCGTGCTGTCGCCTCCGCCGCTGGCCCTGGAGGGCTACTTCGAGTGCCTGCTGCGCTGCCGTGAGCGCTTCCCGGAGCTCGAGATCTTGTCCGGCGTCGAGCTGAGCGAGCCGCACTGGCATGCCGAGGCGGCGGCCCGCCTGCTGAGCCAGGGCGACTTCGATCTGGTGATCTGCGGCCAGCACTCGCTGCGCCGCGACTCCGGTGTCTTCGTCGAGGTCTCAGATGGCTACCAGGATTCGGAGGCGGCGGCGGTGGTACGCGCGTACCTGGCCGAAGCCATCCGGATGATCGACGGCTGGGCCGATTTCGAGGTGCTCGCCCACATCGATTACCCCGTGCGAGCGTGGCCTCGCCCGGGCCCTGGTTTTTGCGTCGCCGACTTCGAAGAGGAGTTCCGTGCGGTCTTGCGCGCGCTGGCCCGTAGCGGGCGGGTCCTCGAGGTGAATACGCGGGTACCGCTCAATCCTGACGTCATCCGGTGGTGGCGCCAGGAGGGTGGGCGAGCGGTGAGCTTCGGTAGCGACGCGCATGACCCGCTGGCCCTCGCGCACGGATTCGCGGAGGCCGCGGCCGTGGCCGCAGCCAGCGGATTTCGTCCCGGCCGGTACCGGCATGATTTCTGGATGCGCGCGTAAGCGCTGTCGCGGGGTCCGGTGCCTGGCCGGTGCTCAGGCGCGGACGAAGCGCGCCTTCACGGTGCCATGGGCGGTCGTCGACGCGATGCGCATCGGGTTCCAGGTCATGTCGAACTGGGTGCGATCGACGTCGAGTTCGGCGGTGAGCACGACGGCCTGCCCGGTCGCCTCCTGGACGTGCGCGGTGAAGGTGACCGGCCGGACATGGCCGGCCGCTTCGAAGGTTCCCTCGCATTCCAGCTCGGCCGGCCCCGCCGGGCGGGCCGAGGTCACGGTCAAGGTGGACTGCGGGTGCTTGTCGACGTGGAAGAAGTCCGGGGAGCGCAGGTGCTTGTCGCGCTGCTTGTTCTTGGTGTTGAGCGAGTGGGCGTCGAAGGTGATCCGTCCTGTCACCGCGCCGTCCGGGCCGATGGTGGCCTCGCCGGTCATGGATTCCAGGGTGCCGCGCACGGTGATGGCGCCCCAGAAGTGCTTGATGCCGAATTCGGCGCTCGACCCGGCCGGGTCGAGCACCCAGTTGCCCGCGGCCGTCCCGTCGGCCAGTTGTGCCGTAGCGCCTGTCGTGGTGGGGTCAGTCATAACGGTTAGCCTCTTCCTGTTTCTTGTCAACGGTCAATATGACTTCAAGCATTAACTGGACTGTAAGCCTAATAACTTCACAATGCAAGTAATCCAGTGATTGGATTACTTCAACCGTTAAGTTACGCTGAGTCCATGGATCTTCCGCGGGAGCCACGCTGGCTGGACGCCGACGAGCAGCAGGCCTTCCTCGCCCTGGCCAGCGTGCTGATCCGGCTGTCCGCCGCGCTCGACGCGCAGCTTCAGCGTGACGCCGGGATCAGCCACTTCGAATACGCCGTCATGGCCGGGCTGTCGCAGGCCCCCGGCCGCACCCTGCGGATGAGCGTGCTGGCCAACCTGACAGAAGGCTCCCTGCCGCGCATCTCCCAGGTCGTCGGGCGGCTGGAAAAACGCGGCTGGGTGCGGCGCACCCCGGATCCGGCCGACGGCCGTTACACCCTGGCGATCCTCACCGAGGCGGGCTTGGCCACGGTCGTCGCGGCCGCGCCGGGGCACGTCACCCAGGTCCGCCGCCTGATTTTCGACCCGCTGACCAAGGCGCAAGTGCGGCAGCTGCGCGCGATCAGCCGCCGCATCATCCGCGCCATCGACCCCGACGACCCCTGCCTCCAAGACCAGCCCGCCGCCGCGGCCAGCGCCACCGAGGTGCCCGCTAGCCCGTGTAACTAAATCTCTGCCGGTATGGCCAGTCTGCTGTTCGAGGCTCGTCCGGGTGCCACGGCTGGCCTGGCCGGCCTGACTAGCTCCGCGCACGCTCCCCGCGGACCTGGCCCAGTGCGGCGAGAACCGCGTTGGCCCGGTCGTCGAGCGGGCCGGTCAGCTCCAGCACCGGGACGCTTCCCCAGACGTCCAGCGGGTCGGCGTAGACCAGGTCGAGCAGCGCGTCGTTCGTCCGCGAACGGAGCACGGGCATCTCAGCGGGTGGCAGCGCCTGTTCCGTCTCGGCCGTGACCGGGGTGATGACCAGCAGGTCAAGGCCCGCGAAGGCCGGGCGGAGCGCCTCGGCGGCGGTGGCCTCAGCCGAGGGGTCCGTGCCGGTCGCAGCCAGGTACGCGAGGTAATCCAGCGGGGTTCGGTCAAAGATCACCCCGGCCTTGAACCGCGGCGAGGTCATGATCCGCGCCGAGCACGCCAGCAGGGCCCGGTAATCCTCGGCCGACGGCGGGAACCCGAACTCGTACCCCTCCTCCTCCAGCAGGTAATACGGCTCGCCGGCCAGCACGTGGCCGGGCAGGCGCGCGCAGAGCCCCTCGGCCAGCGTCGTCTTCCCGGTCCCGTGCGTCCCGGAGATCCCGACCCTCATCCGCCGTTCCCCCCTGAGCCAAGCGGCAGCGCCCCACGGCGAGCGCCATGACCACCGTGGCCGCCTGCGCCACGCGCCGCCCCGGTACCCGTGCTCACCTGTCTACCTGCCCCTCCGCCGACTGGCCGGCGGAACCAACCTTACGAGCGCCGCGTTCCGGGTTCGTTACGGCGACACGCGATTGGGCAGGTCAGCTAACGATCTCAATAGCCAAGGTTATCGCCGCTGCGCCATGCCGTCACGGACCCGGTGTGCTCCCGCATACGTTCCTTGGGCGCGCAGATGATTAACCCGCAGCCCCGCCGGCAGTCCGTTTTGTCCGATTACTTCTCTTGATCAAGTTATTGTGTCCCTTTACCCCCGTTTTCCGGGGGGTAAAGGGACACGATGATGGGCGCTGTTAAAGCTGTGACGGGTGGTGCGCGCACTCGCGGCGGGAAACCTGCGGGTTATCTTCCGGTGCCCCTGGGTGCCCGGTGTGCCACTTCCAGGTGACCCTATGTGCCACCGGTGCTGTTCTAGGTGACCCCATGTGCCACCGGTGCTGTTCTTGCGTCCCCGGGGACACCCGCCTTCCGCGCGGTCCGGAACCCCGGCCCCGGCCGCCCGCCCGGAATCCCTGGCCGACAACAACGAGTGGGCCTCCCTCGGCGGCGGCACCTACACGCCCCTGTGCCTGTCGTGGGTGGTGACGGCGAGCAGCCATACCTACACGCTGCGGCCGAACTGAGCACCTGCTAGGCCGTCGCCGGGCCGAGACAAGACCGGTTTGACATCATGGTCAGCGGGGCCGGTTCAAGGCTGAGGAGACGGAGCGGTGACCCGGATACGGCCAGCCGCGTGGCTCATGGCCGCGGTCGCACTGTTCCTGCTGGCCGTGGCCGGCTATGCCCTGCTCGTCCACGCGTCCCCGCAGTACTACTGGCAGCAGATCGACGCGGCCGTCTACCGAGATGGCGGCATCGCCGCGCGGAACCAGCCGGCGATGCTCTACGCGCTGAAGCTCGGGCCGGCGAAGCTGCCATTCACCTACACGCCGTTCGCCGCGCTCCTGTTCGCTGCGGGGAGCGGCGTGTCGTTCGCGATCTGGCAGGTCGGGCTGGCGGTGCTCACGATCGGGCTGCTGCCGATGGTGACGTACCTGTCCCTGGGGCTCGCCGGGCGGCCCGCCGGCCTGGCCAGGGCGGCGGCGGCGCTGGCGATCGCCGCGGTGGGCCTCTGGCTCGAACCGGTCGCGATGACACTGTTTTTCGGGCAGATCAACCTCGTGCTGCTGGCCCTGGTGGTGGGCGATCTCGCGCTGCCGGACCGCATCAAGGGCAAGGGCATCGGAATCGGGCTGGCGGCGGGGGTCAAGCTCACGCCGTTGATCTTCATTCCGTACCTGCTGTTCACGCGGCGGGTAAAGGCCGCGGCGGTCAGCGTGCTGACCTTCGCGGTCACGGCAGGACTGGGGTTCGCGCTGCTGCCGCACGCATCCGCCGTCTACTGGGGCGGGCAGTTCGCCCGGCTGGGCGGCAACCACTTCCACCTGGACAACCAGTCCCTTGACGGCGTCATATTGCGCCTTGCCCACGGCGGCTCCCACGCGCACGCGTACTGGCTGGTCGCGGCGTTCGTCGTCGGCATCGCCGGGCTCGCCACCTCGGTACTGGCGAGCCGGCGGGGCCATGAGCTACTCGGCCTGGTCGCCTGCGCCGCGACGGGCCTGCTGGCGTCCCCGATCAGCTGGTCGCACCACTACGTGTACGTGGTGCCGGCCCTTGTCCTCGCCGCGTACGGGCCACGGCGCCTCGGCAACCGGATCCTCGGCGCCGCGCTGGTGGTGGGCTTGTTCGGCTGGTGGCCCCTGCCGATTGGCAGCCAGGGCGGCTACGACCCTCAGGCCCAGCTGCGGCCGCGCGGGTGGCTGCTTCTCGCGCCGAACCGCGGCAACAGCCCGGCGGCCGTCGAGTTCACCTGGCGTGGGCTGGATTTGATCGTCGGCAACTACTACGTGCTCACCCTGCTCGTGTTTATCGCGGCAACCGCATGCGCCCTGGTGCTTACCCGTCACCCAAGGCCTGAGCACGCAGTCGGCCCCGAACCCGGTGCCGTGCGGCCGGCACGCCCACCCGGTGTCGCCCGGTAGGACGATTATTGGCGCGACTCCCATCGACTACGATGTAGTCATGAGTAAGCGTTCCGCCACACGCAGTCGCAGCCGCCCTGGCCGCGCTCCTCAGCGGCACCGCCAAGATCCAGCCAGGCCAGGTCCTCTTCCTCACGCGGGGTTAAGGTCAGGCGTGGGCCACCGTCAGCGCATGCGCTAGCTCATGCCGACGCTGCCAGCTCGTTTGCGTCGCGCGCTTACTGTCCAGGATGGCGTTCGTTCGGAACTTCCGGCCTGGTTACAGGGATCACCGTCACGAGGTGATCGAGGCCGACGAAATCGTCAGGATTTGTCGTGTACAGCGGGAGCTCGGCGACGACCGCCGTCGCAGCGATCATGAGGTCCGCTGCCCTGCGGCGGGGCTTCCGGCCCGCGGCGATCACGGCTGCCGTTACCCGGCCGTAGGCCCGGGCGGCATCTGCGTCGAAGGGGATCGGGTCGAACTCGTGCTCAGCCCGCTGCAGGACATCCAGCCGACGAGCCCGCTCGGTAGCCTCGACGTACACATCCTGCTCGAGGTCGGGGCGTACCTCATGCGGTCCAGCGGAAAGCTCGGCCAGCGTGACGGCGCTGATCGCCATCTCATCGGGAAGATCCTCGGGGGCAATCCGGCTCCGCAGGATCATGATGCTGGTGTCCAGCAGGCCCCGCCGGGGCGCCTCACTGGCCATAGGCACCTGTGGCCTGATCGGCGGCGGCATCCTGGTCCGCCCGGAACGCGTCCGGGTCGATCGCTGGCGCAGTGCGCGACATAGCGACGAACTCGGCCCGTGACACGAAACGGCGGCGCTGACGCAGTGGCACCAATTCGCCGATGCTGTGGCCGTCCCGGGTCACCGTGAAGGCCTGACCGTGCTCGACCGCATCCATGATCTCCTTGGATCGCATCCTCAGATCTCGCTGGGTGATCTCGGGCTGACCGCTCATAGAACCAATGTAGCACCGATTGCTACAGGGTGCTACATGATGGCCCGCACGTTCACTACTCGATTGCTTGCCAAGGCGCGCTGAACCTTGCTGCGTACACTGGAGTCATGAGCGTGCAGCGGGAGGAACTGCTCCGACTGGTCGAGGAACTTCCTGAGGAGGAAGTCCCGGCGGCGCTTGATGATATACGCCGTCATCTTCGGTCGGTCAGGGAGCGGCCCTGGCCTCCGGCCTGGTTCGGAGCCGGAGAAGGCTCGGCCGGTGATGTCGCCGCCCGGTCTGAGGAACTGCTGGGAGATGGATTCGGTCATTAGGCGTGATCGTCTGCGATACCGGGCCGCTGGTAGCCGCTGCCCTGTTAAATGATTCAGACCACCAGGCATGTGTTGAGCTGTTCACTGCCCTGCACGCAGCCCGTCGTGAACTGCTAGTACCAGCAACCGTCGTCGCCGAGGTCGGCTACCTCCTAGCCCGCGAGGCCGGCGCCCGCGTGGAATCGCTGTTCCTGCGCTCCCTGGCCGGAGGAGACTTCACGTCAGTCGACCTGACGAGCACTGACTACGCGCGGATGGCCGACCTGGTGAACACGTATGAGAGCCTTCCGCTGGGAACCACTGACGCCTCAGTTGTTGCGGTAGCCGAACGTCTCGGGCTGATCGATGTGGCGACGTTGGACCGCCGCCACTTCACCGTAGTCCGTCCGCGGCACGTGGACGCATTGACCTTGCTGCCCTGAACATCTGCCGGACAGCGAAGGTGCGAGAATCTCGCCGAGGTAGCCGTCACCGACGGCCACCTCGATTCAGGATATCTTGGTCCGCAGTTGGTCAGGACTTCGCAAGCAATGGCCCGAACGATCCTTCACGGATCCGCCGACGAGGGCTCGAATGTCCGAAAAGGCTGATGGCCGCGCCCTTGTCCTCCCCTGTCCTCCTCGATAGCTGCCGTCCCTTGGGCCGTGGCCGCCGAGTCAAGGCTCGCGAAGCGACCGCATGCGGCTTGGCCTCGACTCGGCGGACTC
>JBEKJP010000049.1:0-47711 GCA_050011155.1 Streptosporangiaceae bacterium | reverse complement strand
TTGCGATCCGCGATCAGGTGCTGTTAAAGCAGTTACGCGTGGTGCGATCTCGCGACGAGAACCTCTGGCGACTCCCTGCTTGCGGTGCCTCACCGCTTCGTTTCCGCTTGCCATCCATATGGATGGCACACGGCGAGAATGAGAAGACCGAGAAGATCACTATCAACCTGGAAATCCGCGACCTCGGCCAGATCGCCCTCCTGGTCCAGGAGTGCGGCTCGCCGAGGCGACCGCGTTGATTCGGCGCTGCCTCGCGTCAATCGCCGCCGGCCTCGCTGGCCAGCTCAGCCCGGCCGGGCCGCGACCGCGGCGACCAGGGCCGTTCGCATCGCCTCGACCGGGCCGGGATGACCGGTCATCAGCTCGACCTGCGTGACCGCCTGGTACAGCAGCACGGTCAGGCCGCTGACCACCGGGCAGCCGGCGGCCAGCGCAGACCCCGCGAAGGATGTCGGCCACGGCGTGTACACCACGTCAAGCACCACGGTGTCTGGTTTCCAGCGGGTAGCACTCAGCGGATCGGCGGCGTCGCCAGGCAGCGTGGAGATGACCAGGTCGGCCGCAGGCAGCGGTTCGGTGAGGAGGCCGTCGGAGATCGTCGGCTGCATTCCGAGTCGCTCGGCGGTCTCGCGCAGCTCGTCGGTACGGGCCAGGTTGCGCACCAGGACGGTCGGCGACTGATGGCCCAGCTCGCGCACCGCGGCGAGGGCAGCCTGCGCCGTGCCGCCCGCGCCCAGAATGACCGGCTGCTCGACTCGGGTCAGCCCGGCCTCCCGCAGCGCCGAGACCATGCCGGCCACGTCGGTGTTGTCGGCCCGCTTGCCTCCGGCCGCAGAGAACACCAGTGTGTTCGCGGCCCCGACTGCCTCGGCCAGCGGCGATACCTCGTCGGCGACGGTCATGACCACCCGCTTCAGCGGCATCGTCAGCGACAGGCCCGCCCATTCGGGGCCCATGCTGTCAACCAGGCGCGGCAGGCCCGGCTCGTCGCACTCGATCTTGTCGTAACGCCATCCCCGCAGGTCAAGCGCCTGGTAGGCCGCTCCGTGCAGCGCGGGGGAGAGGGAATGCTCGATCGGGGACCCGAGCACGGCCGCCCGCCGCACCGTCTGGTCTGCCGCGGTGGTGGTGACGTCCACGTTCATTTACCTATCTGTAGCAGGTTGCAGCCGACCGCACCTGGCTACCTCGCTGCTGCTTGAGCGCCAGCCTGGTTCGCTTTGGCCAGCACCCTGGTGAGGGCCGCGTGGACCAGTCATCTGTGACCAGCCTGCCGTCATCTCGCTAGGTTTGTCAGTGGTGCTCGTCATAATCCGGCCATGAAACTGAGGCGGCTGCGGGTGGGCGACGTCCTGGAGGACGGCAACGTCACGCTGGTGCGCGGCGGTGACCTCGCCCCGGACATCCTGTTCGCGGACGCGGTGCGCTATCACAGCATCTATGGCGTCTACGGAATCTCGGTCTTCGCCATCCGCGGCGTTGTCCTCGATGAGCTCGCTCAGCAGGCGCCACTGGTCCGCTTCGACCGCTTGAGCCTGCTGAAGGTCAGGGACGTCCTCGCCGCGGGGATGAAGCTGGAGCCGACTGGTCGCAACCCACGTCATTTCACCGTGAGCTTTGATGACCTGGAGGTCGGAGCGCAGCGGCTAGCCAGATGCCCGCACCAGATCATGCCGAACGCGTACTACGACGCGTAACCTGGTAGTGGAGGAACCTGATGGACTCGTACATCGACCTGGCAGCCGACCTCAACGACGAAGACGATGAGGGGCTCGGCTGGTCCACGCTGGGTGAAGCCCGCGATCCTGCTGGTATCCGTCCTGGGGTGATGCTGGTCGCCGGGAACCGGCATGCTCAGGCTGTCGTGCGCGTAGTGGCCATCGACGACGACGGGCAGGTCCACTTCACGGTGCTGCCCGGATCCGTGGAAAAGAACCGTCACCTCATCGGCCGTGCGCTGGCCTGAGCGCTCGCCGCTAGCCAGATGAGCCGCTCAAGGCCGGTCACCCGCGCGGTCATCGCCGTTGCCCAGTGGCCGCTGATCATCATCTTCTCCCCGGTGATCCTCCTGGTCGGGGAGCTGGTCAACCGGTGCGTGATGCGGCGGGTACGCCGGAACACCTCCGACGCGCAGATAGCCGTCGTCCGCCTTGGCGGCCAGCCGCCCCGCGCGGCGATCCTTCGACTGCCCCAGCGCGCCCCCCTGCTTCTCATCGTCATCAGCAATCCGCTGTGGATTGCCCTCACCGCGCCGGGCCGCTGGGTCACAGACCAGTTCCGCAGGCACCCCCCGCGAGCCGGCGGACCGGTGAGCGCACCCTGACCTCTGGCTGGCTTCAGCGGAGCTTGTGACGAGGGATGGGAGCGTCGTTGAGCTGCTGGTCAATGTCAACCAGGATGGCGTCGTCCTCGATTTTGCATGCGTAAACAGGGATGGGGCCGCAGGCAAACACGCCGACAGCCTCGCCGGTGGTCAGGTCGTAGCGCGACGCGTGGGAGGCGCAGACTAGCGTGTCATCGTCTTGCAGGGTGCCCTCGTGCAGGGGTTGCTGCTGGTGGGTGCAGGTGTTGTGGATCGCCCTGACGTCATCATCGTCGAGGCGGATGAGGCAGACCGGCTCGCGCAGCTCCTCGACGAGCATGGTGTCCCCGACCTCTAGATCATCGAGGTTCGCGACGACGACGAACGTCATGGCTGTTTCCTTTCGTTTACGGGTCGCCGAGGTGCTGGCTGGCTGCCACGCACCTCTATCCAGCCGTTGCGGATCCGGGTAGGTAGCACCGGTTGCGGCTGGCTAGCCGGGCCACGGCCGACACAGCCGTCGGTGAGCGCGAAGCGGGCCCCGTGCAGCGGACAGGTCACGGTCAGGTCCGCGACCATGCCGCGACTGAGCAGGCCGCCGGCGTGGCTGCAGATGTTGTCGATCGCGTAGAGGCTGCCGCTATGGCGGTACAGCATGATCTGCCGGCCCTCGGCCTCGACGGCGGTCGGCGAGTCGTCGGGCAGGTCGGCGTCCTGGAGCGCGCGGGTCCACCGGCGCGGCCCGACGGCCCATGCCACCCGGTTGACCATCACGCCCTTGGTGAAGACGAGATGGCCGCCGAGGTAACCAGCTGCGGCCGTGACCGTAAGGCTGGCCGCGCCCAGAGCGCGTGCCGTACTGCGGTGACCGGCCACCCGGGTTCCCAGGGAGGCGCCTTGCAACCCCAGGGCCACCGTATTGATGATGCCGTGGAAGAGCCCGACGCGACGGTCCTGATCCTCGCTGACGGTCCAGTCGGCGAGACCGGTTACTGCGGTAGCGCCCGCGGCGATGATGCCGGCCGCGCTGAGCATTCCCGCGGCGTCCATTCCGCGGCGGGGAGTTGTGTTACGGTCCATCACGTCCAGCACCGTGACGCCTGTCCAGAGCCCGATAGGCAGGTCGCTCAGCGCGGGGTGCAGCGGGTGACCGATCCATCGGCCGCCATGCAGCAATTCGACGACGAGATTGTCCTGGTGCCGTTCGCGGACTGGCACCAATACAGCTGACAGCCGATCGCTGAGACCTCGTAGCCAGCCGAGCCGGTCGAGGCGCGCCATGAGATCGCCATGCCAGGCAACCAAGGCGCTGGCAGCGATCGGAGAGCCGGCCGCTGGCCTGGCTTTCTGGCTGGCTGCTCGCGGACCGTCGGCCCGGTGGCTGCCTGGTCCCATGAGGTTCCTCCACCGTGGTGTCAGATGCTGACGGGAATCTTCTGGCTCTCCGCTCATTCTGCGTGTCCGTCACCATGTTGCCGGTGTCGAAATGAGAATCGCCCTGGTCGGAACGGGGGATCGAACCAGGTAAAGGTCACCCGGCGGCCCCGGTCGGAGATCTCCTGGACCGATCGCGCCGCACCGCGACGCCCCCCGCTGCTCGCTCGATTAGAGATCCAGATACATTGATCTCAGGCTGTTCAGAAACGAACCTTTGTTTGATTAAATCTGACTGGAACGTTAGGATCTTCCTCAAGGTGTCGGCAGGCGGAGGGCCCCATGACGAGTGGCACGGCAGAAGTCACCACCAGATCAGCCGACTGGACCGGTCCGGATCCCGATCATGTCCTGAGTGAGCGTCAGCAAAGGATCCTGCACGCCATCGCGGACTTCGCGCACCGCCGCGGGTACGCGCCCACCTTGCGGGAGATCGGCGATGCAGCCGGGCTGGCCAGCACATCCAGCGTCTCCCACCAGCTCGCCACCTTGCAGCGTAAGGGATACCTCCGGCGGGACCCGAGGCGACCGCGCACCATAGAGCTGCGACTGCCGGGCCAGCCTGCCGTCCGCCTGGAGGTCGAGGACCTGGCCGGCACGGTGAGCATCCCGCCCCGTGGCCCGGACTACGTACCCGTCCCTGACCGGGGCCATATCGCGGCGGGGCTGCCCAAAGACCTGGCCGAGCATGCTGACGGTGATCTCTGGGAGCTGCCCAAGGAACTCACCGGCGAAGGGACACTGTTCCGTCTTCAGGTCCGCGGTGACTCGATGATCAACGCCGCGATCGCCGACGGAGACGTGGTCGTCGTGCGTAAGCAACCCCAGGCCGAGAACGGCGAAATCGTCGCGGCCATGATCGACGGCGAGATGACTGTCAAGACCCTCCAGCGTGGCGGGGACCAGGTCTGGCTGATGCCGCACAATCCCTCTTACCAGCCAATCCCCGGTAAGGACGCCACCATCCTCGGCAAGGTCGTTACCGTATTGCGCCGCATCCGGTAACCGCACGCCCGCCGGTGTCTGCTCTTGGGCCTATGCCTGAAGGCCTAAGCGGCCGGGGCAGGTGTGGTCCGGGGATAGATGGCCCCGGGCGGCGCGCTGCGTAGCGTCCCTTACATCGGTAACGACCGGTGAAAGGAGCGCAACATGATCGAGATTGATGGCTTGACCAAGCGGTACGGGGACAAGACCGCCGTGGACGGACTGAGCTTCGTGGTGGAGCCGGGGGTGGTGACCGGATTTCTCGGGCCGAACGGGGCGGGCAAGTCCACCACGATGCGGATGATCGCCGGCCTGGACCGGCCGACTGGCGGGACGGTACGCGTCAACGGCAAGCACTACCCCCAGGCGGCCGCCCCGATGTCGGAACTCGGCATCCTGCTGGACGCCAGATCCGTCCACCCCGGGCTATCGGCCCGGAACAACCTGCTGGCCCTGGCCCGGACGGCTGGCATCGGACGCCGCCGGGTGGACGAGGTAATCGAACTGGCCGGGCTGGCGGAGGTGGCGGGCACCCGGGCGGGCGGTTTCTCCCTCGGCATGGGGCAGCGGCTTGGCGTGGCCGCGGCGCTGCTCGGCCAGCCGCAGACCGTGGTGCTCGATGAGCCGGTCAACGGCCTGGACCCGGACGGGGTGCGGTGGATCCGGCTGCTGCTGAAGTCGCTGGCCGCCGAGGGGCGGACGGTGTTCGTGTCGTCCCACCTGATGAGCGAGATGGCGCAGACCGCGACCCGGCTGGTGATCCTGGGCCGCGGCAAGCTCATCAGCGAGACCAGCGTCGAGGACTTCACCGGCCACGCCGCCGCCGGGGTGCTGGTCCGCACTCCGGAAACCGCGCGTCTCGGTCAGGCGCTGGCCGCTCCCGGTGTCACCGTGATTAATGACGGAACGGACCTGCTGCGTGTCTCCGGGACCACCGCCGAGCAGATCGGCGCGGCCGCCTGGCGGGCTCACCTGCCCGTCTACGAACTGACCCCCACCCACGCTTCGCTGGAAGAGGCCTTCATGCAAGTCACCAAGGACAGCGTCGAGTACCACGCCGGAGCGACGCGATGAGCGCCGTCATCCAGACGAGGCCCGCGCCGGCCCCGGCCACCGTGGCGGGACCGGTTACTCAGGCCCGCGTCGTCCGCGCCGAGTGGACCAAGCTGCGGGCGCTGCGCTCGACCTGGTGGTGTGGCCTGACCGCGATCGTGCTGATCGTCGGCCTCGGGGCAGCGATCGCAGGATCCGGGACGCCCTACCACGTCTCGGCAGGCAATCCCGCCACGACGGCGGTGTCGGCCAGCCTGCTGGGCCTGCTGTTCGCCCAGCTGGTGATCGGCGTTGTCGGCGTGCTGGCGTTCAGCGGCGAATACGGCACCGGGATGATCCGCGCCACGCTGGCGGTCGTCCCCTCGCGGCTGCCCGTGCTGTGGGCGAAGCTGATCGTGCTGGCCGGGCTGGTCCTGCCGGTGACCCTGCTGTGCGCGTTCGCCGACTTCTTCACGGCGACCGCTCTCAACTCCGCCCGCGGCGGTTCGGCGATCTCGCTGACCGATCCGGGCGTGCTGCGGACGGTGGCCGGCGCGTCGTTGTACCTGACCGTCGTCGTCGTCATCGCCCTGGCCCTGGGGGCCCTGCTCCGTAAGACCGCCGCGGGCCTGTCCGTGTTCGCCGCGGTGTTCTTCGTCGTCCCGATCGTCGTGAATGCCCTCCCGCACAAGATCACGGGGTTCGCGCCGTACCTGCCCTCCAACGCCGGCGGGGTCCTGTGGGGCGACCCGCTGAGCACCACGAATGCGCTGAGCCCGTGGACCGGATTCGCGGTCCTGTGCGGCTATGCGGTCGTACTGACCATCTTGGCCGCCTGGCGGCTGCGCCGCCGCGACGCCTGACCACGCGGAAAGGCTGCGAGGATACGAGTATGTCCTTCTGGACACCGGTCGAGAACCCGGGGACGCGCAAGCTGCGTTCCTGGGTCTTCGACGTCGGGTGCGCCCTGCTCGCCGCGCTGGGCTCCTTCGGGAGTTATTCCTTCGGCCAGGCGGCACACTCCCCGCCTCCGACGCTGGCGGTCGGCCTGGTCGTGGCGGTCCTGACGGCCGTGGCGGTGTCACTGCGCCGGGTCTGGCCAGGTCCGGTGTTCGCCGTCGTGGTGCTCATGGCCGCGGTACTGACCCAGTGGCCGATCCGCGGCCAGCTGGTTCCGGTCGCGCTGGCTATCGCCCTCTACACGGTCGCGGCCACCCTGGGCCGGACCACGGCGCTGGTCGCGGCCGTGCTCGCGGCGGCGGCCGAGATCCCCGCGACCGGCCAGGGCGGCTGGAATCACAGCTGGCTGGCCATGATCTACGAGGCCATCGCCATCGCCGCCGTCGTGGTCGCGGGCCTGTACGTGAGTACCCGCCGGGCCTACCTGGCCGAGCTGCGTGACCGGGCCCAGCGGCTCGAACGCGAACACGACCAGACCAGCGCCCTGGCCGCGGCGGTGGAGCGGGCCCGCATCGCCCGCGAGATGCACGACAGCGTCGCTCACCACCTCACCGTCATCGTGGCGCTTTCCGACGGTGCCCTGGCCGCGGTTACCCGCTCGCCCGCCCAGGCCTGCGAAGCGATCCGGGGCGTATCGAGCACCGCCCGGGAGGCGCTCGCCGAGACCCGCCGCCTGCTCGGCATCCTCCGGGCCGATCCCGGGCTGGAGCTTCGCCAGCCGCTCCCGGGCCTGTCCGACCTTGACGGCCTGTTCACCAGGGTCCGGGCGGCGGGGCTGCCGGTCAGGTACGAGCGCAGCGGCCCGTCCGGGGACACACCGCCCGGCGTCCAGCTGGTCGTCTTCCGGCTCGTCCAGGAAGCCCTGACGAACACGATGAAGCACGCCGGCCCGGGCGCGAGCGCGGCCGTCCGGCTGCGGCTCGAACCAGCCCAGGTGAGCATCGAGGTCGAGGACGACGGCGCCGGAAGCGCCAGGGTAGCCCGTGCTCCCGGCGGCGGCCTGACCGGGATGGCCGAACGCGTCGGAGCGTTCGGCGGCGAGCTGACCTGCGGCCCGTGTAAGCCGCGGGGCTGGCGGGTCACCGCCAGGCTCGATCCAGGCCATGCGGTGGCACCGTGATCAGCGTGCTCCTGGTCGACGACCACTCCCTCATCCGGATGGGCTTCCGGCTGGTTCTCGACGCCGAAGACGATATCGAGGTGGTCGGCGAGGCCGCCGACGGGACCGCCGCCGTCTCCATGTGCTCCGCGCTGCGACCCGACGTGGTGCTCATGGACGTCCGGATGCCCGGCCACGACGGCATCGAGGCCACCCGCGACATCGTGGCCGCCGGGCTGCCGTGCAAAGTGCTGATCCTGACCACCTTCGACCTCGACGATTACGTCTACGCCGGGCTGCGCGCGGGCGCCAGTGGCTTCCTGCTCAAAGACACCCAGCCCGCTAGCCTGGTCGCCGCCATCCACACCATCGCCGCTGGCGACGCCGTACTGGCACCGACCGCCACCAACCGCCTCGTCCGCCAGTTCGCCGCCAGCCCAGAGCCCGGATCAGCCAGCTGCCAGCCCGCCGCCCAGCTCAGGCAGGCCCTCACCGACCGGGAGCAAGACGTCTTCTCCCGCATCGCGGCGGGCATGTCCAATAGCGAGATCGCGGCCAGCTTGTTCCTGTCCGAGGGCACCGTGAAGATTCACGTCGGACGGATCCTGGCCAAGCTCGGCCTGCGCGATCGCGTCCAAGCCGTCGTGCTCGCCTACGAATCCAGGCTGATAACCCCCGGGACACCCCCAGCCGAGGAACCCGGCCGACCGCACTGACACGACAGGTCCCCTTCTGCCCGCGTGCCCCTTACGCTTGTCTTGAGGCACGTTCCCTGCGGGTGAGGGTCTCGAATGAGCCAGCTTGCTTTTCTTCCCGGGCCGTTGATAGGGCGGGAACGTGAGCTCAGTCTCCTGCGTGAGTTCTTGCAACAGGTCGCAGTCAGCGGCGGCACGCTGGTCCTTTCTGGGGAACCTGGCGTGGGCAAGACGGCGCTGATCAACACCCTGGCGGATGCCCTGTCCGCGTCGGGGACGATGGTCTTGCGCGCCGCTGGCTCGCAGTTTGAACAAGAGATCAGCTTCGCCGGGCTCAACCAGGTGCTGCTCCCGCTGCTCGACTCGCTCGGTGAGCTCGGTGACGTGCACAGGGACGCCTTGCGCGTGGCCCTCGGCTTCGGATCCGGTACTGTGCCCGACCAGCTGCTGGTTTCCAACGCGGTGCTCGCCTTGCTGCGGCGGGCGGCCGCACGAGTGCCGGTTGTCCTCATCGTGGATGACCTGCCCTGGATCGACCGGGCCAGCGCTGGCGTGCTGAGCTTTGCCGCGAGGAGGCTTGTCGGGAGCAGGGCGGCCCTGCTGGTCACCCTCCGGGTCGGCGCGCAGAGCTACTTCGACCGGGCCGGCCTGCCTGAATATGACCTCAAGCCCCTGGCTGACGAGGCCTCCGCCCAGCTGGTGAGCAGCCGGTTTCCCGACCTTGACCCCTGGGTGATGACCCGGGTGCTGAGCACGGCGCAGGGCAACCCGCTCGCCTTGCTTGAGTTGCCGGAGGCACTAAGCCACGCGCAGCGATCCGCGCTGGAGACGCTCCCGGCGGTCCTGCCGCTCGGTCAGCGCCTGCACGACCTGTTCTCGTCGAGGATCGCGCAGCTCCCGCCGCAGACCAGAATGCTTCTCCTCATGGCGGCCCTCGAGGGCACCGGGGATGTATCCGCGCTGGAAGCGGCGGGCGGCGACGAATACCGACTTGGTGATCTCGCTCCAGCCGAACGTGATCATCTGGTCCGGGCGGACGCGAGCTCGCGTCTGATCGTTTTCCGTCATCCGCTCGTCCGCTCCGCGGCAGTGGAGGCAGCGACCCTCGGTGAACGCCGGCAAGCCCATCGGGTACTGGCCGGGGTCCTCGCGGATCAGCCTGAGCGCATGGCGTGGCACCTGGGCGAGGCCTGTTCCGGGCCTGACGAGCGGGTGGCGAGCCTGCTGGAGGACGCGGCGCTCCGCATCGTTGCCCGCGGCGACGCCCCGGGCGCGGTGGCCAGGCTCACCCGGGCCGCCGAGCTGAGCCCGGCGGCGGAGGGCCGGGGCCGCCGGCTCGCGCTCGCGGCGTATATCGGTGCGGACGTCATCGGCGAGATGAGGAGCACTGCGCAACTGCTCGAGGCGATGCGGCAAGCGGGCCCGCAGGCTAGCGATCCGATGCACTACGCGCCGGCGGCCGCATTCGTGATGCTCAACGCCGACGCGCATATCAGTACCATCCATCAGCTTCTGGTCGGCGCCATCGAAGGCGGGAACCATGGCTACGACACCACCGATGCCGAGCTCGTCAACGCGATGTGGGGCCTCGCCATGGTCTGCTGGCTGGGCGCGCGCGCGGAACTATGGGAACCCTTCCTGGCGATGATGCAGCGGCTTACCCCCCAGCCGCCAGCGGTGCTCGCGCTGCAGATGGACACATACATCCACCCGGTCCGCACCGGGGTGGCCGCACTGCCGCGGCTCGATGCCGCGTTGCGGGCCGCCCAGCGCGAGACGGACCCGCACGTCATCGAGAACGTTGCCACGTGCGCGACCTACGCCGACCGCATCGGGGACCTCCGCGAGCCGCTGTGGCGGATGGTACAGCGCGGACGCGCGGGCGGCCCGGCCAGGAAGCAGCTGACGGCCCTGGCGAACCTGTGCTTCGACGACTTCGTCCGGGGCGACTGGGGAGAAGCCGCCGAACTCGCGGCCGAAGGGCTCAAGGTCGCCGAAGAACGCGCGGGCCGGTTCTTCGGCTGGTACTTCCGCTACGTACAGGCACTGCTGGCCTCCGTCCAGGGCAGGTTCGACACCAGCCGGGCGCTCGCTCATCAGGTCATCGGCTGGGCCGGGCCCCGCGGGGTCGGGTTGGCGCAGGTTTGGGCTCACTATGCGCTGGAGCTGGCCGATCTCGGCGCGGGCGACTTCGAGGGCGCTTACCGCCATGCCACGGCGATGAGCCCGGCGGGCGCGCTGGCGCCTTATGCCCCCCATTGCCTGTGGGCGGTCATGGACCTGGTCGAAGCGGCCATCCGCACGCATCGGCAGGACGAGGCCGAACGGCATGTGCACGCCATGCAGGAGGCGGGCATCGAGGCGCTTTCCCCTCGGCTGGCCATCCTGGTCGCGGGGTCGGTGGCCCTCGTCGCCGACGATGACCAGGCTCCCATGCTGTTCGAGGAGGCACTGAGCCTGCCCACCGTTGACCAGTGGCCGTTCGACGTCGCCCGGGTCAGGCTCGCCTACGGCGAACGCCTGCGCCGCACCCGGGCCACCATCGAGTCGCGGGTTCCCCTCGATATGGCCCTGACGACCTTCCAGAAACTGGGTGCGGTTCCCTGGGCCACCCGCGCCGAGCTCGAACTGCGGGCGACAGGGCAGGCCAGGACGTCATCAAGCACAACGGGCGTGGCCGCGCTGACACCGCAGGAACTCCAGATAGCCCGCCTCGCGGCGTCGGGTATGACTAATAGGCAGATCGCGGAACGGCTCTTCCTGTCTCCCCGGACGGTCAGCGGCCACCTATACCAGATCTTCCCCAAGCTGGGCATCACCAAGCGGGCCGCGCTCCGCGACGCCCTCGACGCGATAGACGGCTCTTAGTGCCGAGACCGCGTGCCTTCCGCCGCTTTCTTCAGGTCGTGGGCCCACCGGTCGAGCATCGCGTGCGTGCGGCCGGGATCGGGCTCCGTCAGCGCGACGGCCGCGGCCCCTCTCGCCGCGAAGCCCGTCAAGACAGCTGATGACCTGCCAGGACCGCCGAAGACCAGCCACGCGTGGTAGACGCTGATGTCGATTCCCTGACCGGACCACGCTAGCCGGCCGTCTGCCAATTCGATGACCCGCGCCTCAAGCCGGTGACCGTCGACCTCGAACTCAAACTCGCTGTCCGGCTCGAGGAACCCGTGGCCGGACGCGAGGAAGCGGACATTCCGGACGCCGGAGAAGTCCCTCTCCCAGTGACGAGGGGTGATGAGGTGCGAGAACACGTCCGCGGGTTCGGCTTTGACGACCTGTTCGCTACGCGCCCAGGCATCCGCGCACCTGGGAGAGAATCCCGCGGGCCAGCGCAGGACATGATCAGCATCAGGGTGAGCAGGGTCACCCGGGCCGAACGGGCCGACCATGGCTTCGAAGCCCGCGGTCCTTCGAGTGTGCTGGTTAGGCGGGGACGACGTAGGGGAAGGTGCTGGCGCGCTGGTCCTTGGCGATGGCCGGTTTGAGCCCAGAAGGCACCGCGTTGTTGGTTACCAGGGACAGCATCGCTTCGGGGGCGTTGTCGGCCAGGGTCCGGCCGTTGAAGCCGGCGAACCCGTAGGCCGCCGGCGTGCCGATCACGTAGGGCAGCACGTCGGGGAAAAGGGCCCGGGCTACTGCTTGCCCATAGCCGGCCGGGTCGTCGCTGGTTCCGGCGGCGGCTACCACGGCGGCGATCTGCTCTCCGGTGTACTTGGCCGCCGCGTCGACGTCATCAGCTGGGTGCCGGGTGTTGGCCGGGTTGGTGAAATCTGTGTCGTTCGGCCAGAAGATGGGCCACATCATCGGGTGCCCGGCTCGGTTGATCTGCCGCCAGCCGCCGGCGTCGGTGGCCAGCTTGGTCGCGGCCCACACGCCGGTGCGGGCGCCGGGCCGCAGCTGCGGGTGAGCGTGGGAGACCTCCAGCACAATCGAGTAGACCAGCGAGCCGGCGAAGCTGTTCTGTGCGTTCTGCGGCTGCCACCCGGACAGGTCCGGTGCGGTCCCGCTGGCCACCGCGCCGTTGACCAGAGCCAGCAGCGACAGGTCGATATAGAAGGAGTCGGCGATCCGCCCGGCCCAGATCCGGACTCCTTCTCCAGCGGCGGTCTGCCCGGTGCGGCCCTCCAGCAGGAGTTCCCCGACCGCGTCGTCCTCGCGTGCCTGATCCCCAGTCAGGACGTGCAGCCGCAGCGCCTGGTGTCCGTCGGTGTCCGGCCCAGCGAAGGACATCCGGTAGGTAAGGATCTCGAGGTCAGCCTCATCGAGGTGCACCTTGAACTCATAGCGCGCCTCGGGGTGGAAGCCCGGCTCGGAGTGCAGGCCGTTGACGTTGGAGTTGACGTCCATGACGAACACCGTGCTGCCTTCACCGGGAAACACGTACAGGTCATCGAGGTACAGCTGGCCGGTCTGGGCCGCCAGCGGCGTGTCGAGATGGTGAGACATGGGACATTCCCTTCTTCGCGAACCGGGGAGAGGGCGATGCGACACGGGCCTTCCTGGCCTCCGGGTGGAGGTGCCGCGCGGCGTAGCCACCAGCCTGCCGTGAGGTGGCCGTCCCTAGCACCGGTCAAATGACTCGTTCGCCTCGCCGGCGGTGCGATTCCATCCGCTGTGATCGCAAGCGCGCAGCTCAGCGAAGGGCGCTTAGCCCTCGGAATGGCCCCTAGGGCCAATCCGAGGTGTTCGATCTATCTATCTGATCTGGTGGGCCGTACTGGATTTGAACCAGTGACCTTCTCCGTGTCAGGGAGACGCGCTCCCGCTGCGCCAACGGCCCGAGATGACGAGAGCCTACCAGACTCCGGGTCAGGCGGCGTCCACTCAGGCGTGCACCGGCGGCAGCCCGAACCGCGCCAGGTTTCCCGTTGTCCTTGAACCGCGTCAGTGCCGAAATCCGATCGTCCTCCAGCGTCGGCACGATCATCCCGTTCGCCATCATCCCTGGTCACACAGTTGCGGCCACGACCTTCTCCCAGGGCGTCGGCTTCAGGCCGAAGGTTCCCTCGGCGGTCGCGGAGTCCATGACGAAGGCGTCGCGGAACTGATACTCGGTCTCGCGTAGCTCCCGCATCAGCGGCCAGGCCAGGCCCAGCCCGCGCAGCAGCACCGAGGGAATGGTGCCGACGCGGACAGCACCGCTCCCGGCCGCCAGCGCGAGATCGCCGATGGCCTCGCGCTGGCTGCGCGGCTCGTTCGACGGCGCGTGCCAGGCTTGTCCCCACGCCCGGGGATCGGTGCCCGCCACCACCAGCATCCGGGCCACGTCCTCGGTAAACGACCAGGTGTGCGGCTGGTCGGCGCGGCCGAGTACCGAGACGCCCTTACCCCGGCGGATCCGCCCGACGACGCGCTCGCCCAGCGCGCTCTGGGCGCCGGGCCCGACGAAGTCGGCGGCGCGGACCTCGGCCACCCGGACCCGCCCGGCCTGGTGCGCGGCGAGCGCGTCCTGCCAGACGCGGGCGCGGATCCGCCCCTTGGGACCGGCCGCGGCCAGCGGCGTGGCCTCGGTCATCGGGTGGGCCTCGTCGTACGCGGCGGCGCCCAGCGAGCGGGTCGCGGGGCCATAGCCGTACAGGTTCGACAGCGTGACCAGCACCGCCCCGCTGCGCTCGGCGGCGGCGAGCACGCTGGCGGCGATCGGCGGCCAGTCGGCCGGCCAGCGGTGATAAGGCGGGTTGACGCAGTTGTAGATCACAGCGGTCCCGACGGCCAGGCGGGCCATCGCCGCCGCGTCCGCCGCGTCGGCGGCCACATGCGTCACCCCGGCGAGCTCCTCCGGGCCCGCGCCCCGGCGGCTGACCACGGTGACGCGGTCGCCGCGCTCGGCGAGTAGCTGAGCGACCCGGCGGCCGATCACGCCCGCGCCGATGACCAGATCTGACTCGCCCATCGGAAACCTCCTCGTAACCACCGCTCTTACATGTGAGCAGTGCTCTCAAATTCATAGTAGACGTCGTCCGGCACAAAACAAGAGCGGTGCTCACAAATGTTGTCACTGATCTCATCTGTGTGCGATGATCAGCCCGTGACGTCAGTACCGCGTACGGCCCGCGAACGCGCCCGGGCCGAGATCACCGCGGAGATCCTGAAGGCGGCCCGCGACCACCTGGCCACCGACGGTGCCCCGGCGCTGAGCCTGCGCGCCATCGCCCGGGATCTCGGCATGGCCTCCTCCGCCCTGTACCGCTACTTCAGCAGCCGCGACGAGCTGCTGACCAGGCTGATCATCGACGCCTACGACTCGCTCGGGGCCGCGGCCGAGGCAAGTGAGGCAACCATCGGACCGAACGACCTGGCCGCCCGCCTCGCCGCCGTCTGCGAGTCGGTCCGGGCCTGGGCGCTGGCCCATCCGAACCAGTACGCGCTGATCTACGGCTCGCCCGTGCCGGGGTACGTCGCCCCGGCCGACACCGTACGGCCTGCCTCCCGGGTCACCGTGCTGCTGCTCCGGATCGTCGTCGAGGCCGCGCTCGCCGGGCGCACCCCGGACGAGGACAACGAGGACCCCGGGTCAGCCGCCGCCCTCGCCCCGATCCGTTCCCACCTGCCGGCTGGCGTTCCCGCCCCCCTCGTCCAGCGCGCGCTCATGGTGTGGACCAACCTGTTCGGCGTGGTCTCGTTCGAGCTCTACGGCCAGTTTCACAACGTGGTAGGGGAGCAGCCCGGCGACCGTGAGGCCTTCTTCGCCGACTGCGTCCGCCGCTGGACCGAGCTTGTCGGCATCACCTGACCTGGCCCGCCGCCGGGACCGTGTGGTACTGGTGGGACTGGCATCGACGAGGAGGCACCCCGTGACGAAGACCCTGGACGCCGAGATCGCCGTCCCGGCCCAGTGCGAGCTGGCCGAAGGACCGTTCTGGGATGCCGCCCGAGGGCAGCTGCGCTGGGTGGACATCCCGCGCGGCCAGGTGCACGCGCTAGATCCGGCTACCGGCGCGCACACCTGGTTCGAGACCGGCGGCGAGCTCGGCACCGCCGGGCTGACCCGCGACGGCGGCTTGGTGCTCGCGCTGGCCGACCACTTCGCGCTCTGCGCGGACGACGGCGCTGACCTGCGTCAGCTCGGCGACTTCGCGGTCGATGGGACCGTGTTCCGGTTCAACGACGGCAAGCCGGATCCGTGGGGAAGCTTCTGGGCCGGCACCTGCACGCTGGCCGACAAAGGGCCGCCATGCCATCTGTACCGGCTGAGCCCGGACGGCGCGGTCACCGAACTGTTCGGCGGCATCGGCTTGTCCAACGGCCTGGACTGGTCCGATGACCGCCGGGCGTTCTACTTCGCGGACAGCTACGGCGGGGGAGTGGACGTCTTCGCCACCGACCCCGAGACCGGCGCGCTGGGTGACCGCAAGCAGCTCATCCCGGTGTCCGGCGGCCTGCCCGACGGCCTGACCCTGGACGCGGAGGGCGGCCTGTGGGTCGCCGTCTGGGGCTCCGGGGAACTGCGTCGCTACACGCCCGACGGGCGCCTGGACACGGTCGTTAAGCTTCCGGTCACCCAGGTCACCTCGGCCGCCTTCGGCGGCGCGGACCTGAGCACCTTGTACATCACCACGGCCAGGGAGAACTTCACCCCCGCCGAGGTGGCCGCGCAGCCCCACGCCGGCGACATCTTCGCCTGCGCCCCCGGCGTGACCGGGCGCCCGCCATACTTGTTCGGTGCCTGACCTCACCACGCTCCTGGATCACTACCACCCCGAGAGTGACGCCGAGAAGGCCGATGTGCGGCGCGTCCGGACGTTGCTCGAGACGGCCGCAGACCCCTACCAGCGCGATCTCCCGCTGCACGTCACCGCGTCCGCGCTGATCGCCCACCCGCCCACCGCCCGCGTGCTGCTGCGCTGGCACCAGCGCCAGCAGGCCTGGCTGCAGGTCGGCGGGCACGGCGACCCGGGCGAGGCCGACCCGCTCGCCATCGTAGCCAGGGAAGCGGAGGAGGAGACCGGCCTGACCGACCTGGTGCCGTGGCCGGACGCCGCGATCAGGCAGGTGGTCATCGTCCGCGTCCCCCCGGGTAAGGGAGAGCCCGCTCACGAGCACGCCGACGTGCGCTTCTTCATGGCCACGGCCGACCCCGGCGCGGCCCGCCCGGAGAACCCGGAGGCCCCGCTGCGCTGGCTGACCCCGCTCGAGGCGCGCGACACCACCTCCGAGCCCAACCTCAGGATCGCCCTGGCCCGGATGGAACGGCTGCTCTAGCGGGGAGACCGCGCTACCGACCCGAAAAGCTTCGCCCAGGCCAGCGTGCTGGATTCCTTGACATCGACCCGAATCTGGGCGTATCCGCTCAGGCTCGGGTCGTGCCTGAGCACGCTTTCGTAGATGAACGTGGACGCGATGACGCCGAGGGCGGCCCGGGCTTTTTCCATCTCCTCTTTAAGTAGAGCTGGCTCTCTACGATGCCGAGCACCGCTGGGTGGGCGCTGATGAAGGCGGCGAAGTCACCGGTCCGGACCACGAGGGCTTGCACCGTGTCCAGCGCGACCACGTTCGCGGAGCGCACGCTGATCTGCAGGGCGGCACGTTCACCCACGAGCTGCCCCGGGCCGCGCTCGGCCAGAATGCGCTCCCGGCCGTTTTCGTCTACGGAGATCTTGGTCTGGCCGCTGAGGATCACGATGACGTAGTTGGCCTGATCACCTTCCGTGACGAGCCTGGCTCCGGCCGCGAACGTCCGGGGTGACGCGACCGACCTGAACGCGTCCCGCTGGATCGGATCCAGGGCTTCCCAGAAGATGACGGCACTGGGACCGCGCCGGTCGTGTGCCTGCTGCGCACCGGAATCGGATCTGCCCGGCGCCCCGTGAAGCATGCCCGGCTGGCCCGGAGAGGGCTTCTGGGGATCCTCCGACGCCCCGAACTGCGGCGTCTGGCGTCGTCGGCCGCGGCGAGGCGGGCGTTTGCGGTCGTCGTCAGAGCCGGGCCCCTGACTATCGAGCCACTCCGGGCCGGACCCCCACCTGGGCAGCCAGCGGCCGATCGAGTACGTGATTCCGTCTCGGACGGCGTGAGCCGGATCGTGATGTACAGGTCCGTAAGTCTGCGGGAGCCGGGTCTCTTGCGGCTCGGGGAAGCTTGCAGACCTATACATACTTCCTCCCTGTGTCCCGAGACGAGGGAGGCCAGGCAGCCTGCCCTGCCTTCCTCGCTTCCCGGCAGGTAGTGACGTCGGCATGCGCGGTCGCGTAACAAGTCGGCTTCATACCGTAATCACTCTTGATGTCAGAGTAGCATGCCGTTTAGGTATGTTCCATAGAGGTAGCGGTTAGATTGCTATATGGCATCTTGTGAGATTTCATGTAGATCACTTGCATATGCGCCGTGACCCCAGCAAGATGGGAACATGTACGGATGAGTCGCGCGCTTGGTATGGGAGGGATGTGCCGGTTCAAAGGGATCTATGCTGACTACTTACAAGTTGCTATGTAGCAAGACGAAGCCTTTGTGGCGTCACGCTAACCAAGGAAAGTGGCACAGAGCCATGCCCGGTGATGAGGGACCGGTTGTCCGGAGTGCTCTCCTGCGGGACGAGCTGATCCGCTTGCGCACGAGGCACGGCCTGACCCAGCAGCAGGTCGCCGTGGCGCTGGAATGGTCCCCTTCCAAGCTGATCAGGGTGGAGGGGGGGAAGAGTTCCATCACCATGGTGGATCTCGACGCCCTGCTGACCGAATACGGCGTCACCTCGGAGAGTCACCGGGAACGACTCCAGGCCCTGAACCGGGGAGCTAAGGAACCGGGGTGGTGGGAGGCATACAAGGATGGCGTCTCCTCGACTTACCTCAGCTACGTCGGTTACGAAGCCGATGCTGCGTTCATTCGGCAGTTCCAGACGGGCTTCATCCCTGCCCTTCTGCAGACCCCGGAGTACTCGGAGATCGTTACGATCGCCGGATCGGTGGGTCCTCGTCTGGTCCGGTTGATCGTGGAGCTACGGCTGCAGCGGCAGGCCGAGCTGGCGCGGCGGTCGGCTCCGCCCCGTCAGTACTTCGTCCTTGACGAGGGGGTGATCCGGCGGCACGTGGGGATCAAGAAGGACCGCGCCATCATGCCGAACCAGCTTCGTTTCGTCGCCGATCGGGCCGAGTGGGACGATCTGGTCACCGTCCGCGTTCTCCCGTTCGAGGTGGGCGCACATCCTGGGCTGGATCCGTTTACCCTCCTGCAGTTCGACGTCGGGCTCCCGGACACGCTGTTCCTCGACGCTGACCGGGGCGCCTTCACCATGATTACCGGTGACGATCCTAAGGTGGCGAAGTACGTGCAGGACTTCGAGGACCTGATCGAGGATTCTTGGTCCGCGGAGAGCTCCGTCGAATTCATGCGAAAAGTGGCCGATGAAATGGAATAGGGGAGTTGCGGGCGATCGGGCTTTTCAATCAACGCAGAGCGCTCGTTTCGGACCTATAGGCGAGCAGCACGGACTTGCCGCTACGTTTGATGATAACAATTCGAAAAATCTGGTGCATGGCGAGTTTAGACACCGCAGATTATAGTATTGTGACGCCTGTGGCTCAGGCGAAAGGGCTCCGAGCCTCACGACGAGAGGATCTCGATGCCCGTTCAGCCGCCCCAGGGCTCGACACTTAACTGGCGCAAGAGTAGAGCAAGCGCCGGGGCTGGTGAATGTGTAGAAGTCGCCACGTCGGGACAGTCCGTGCTGACGCGGGACTCCCGCGACCAGTCGGGGACAGTGCTTGCCTTCACCACCTCCCAGTGGCTCGGGCTAACGCGGCGCATCAGGAACGGGGATGCCGGCCTCGGCTGAGCCGCTGTGCCTGGCTGTAGGCACACCAGGCACTTAACGCCAAACCGTCACAGACTTATCATCGGGACCATGGCAGGTATCCGGCTCGCAGACCGCATGGCCAGGCTCGGCACCGAGTCCGCCTTCGAGGTGCTCGCCCGGGCCCGGGCCATCGAGGACGCCGGCGGGAAGGTCATCCACCTGGAGATCGGCGAGCCGGACTTCCCGACCGCCTCGCACATCACCGAGGCCGCGATCGCTGCCCTGCACGCGGGGGCGACGCACTACGTCCCCGCGCCCGGCATCCCGCCGCTGCGCCAGGCCGTGGCCGCCTTCCTCGAGCGCACCGGCCGTATGCGGGTGTCCCCGGATCGCGTCATCATCACGCCGGGCGCCAAGCCGATCATGTTCTTCACCATCCTCGCCCTGGCCGGCGAGGGCGACGAGGTGCTCTATCCCGACCCCGGCTTCCCGATGTACGAGTCCATCACCTCGTTCGCCGGCGCGGTGCCGGTTCCCGTCCCGCTGCGCGAGCGCAACGGCTTCCGCATCGACACGGACGAACTCGAGCGGCTGATCACGGACCGGTCCCGGCTGCTGATCATCAACTCGCCGCACAACCCGTGCGGCAGCGCGCTCACCCGCGAGGACTGCGAGGCGATCGCCGCCGTCGCCATGCGGCACGATCTCGTCGTGCTGACCGACGAGGTGTACTGGGCCATCAGGTACGGGCAGCCGCACGCCAGCGTGCTCGACGTGGAGGGGATGGCCGGCCGTACGATCCTGCTCGACGGATGGTCGAAGACCTTCGCGATGACCGGCTGGCGGCTCGGCTTCGGCGTGTTCCCGCCCGCCCTGGTCGAGCCGATTACCCGGCTGGCCATCAACTCCGTCTCGTGCACGTCCGCGTTCAGCCAGTACGCCGCGATCGCCGCCCTGGAAGGCCCCTGGGATGCGGTCGAGGCGATGGTGGCCGAGTTCCGCCGCCGCCGGGATATCGTCGTGGCCGGCCTGAACGACATTCCCGGCGTCAGGTGCCTCGAGCCGCAGGGCGCGTTCTACGCGTTCCCCGACATCACCGGTACCGGGCAGACGTCGGCTGACCTGCAGGCCAGGCTGCTGGCGGACGCGGGGGTGGCGGCGCTGGCCGGTCCCGCCTTCGGCCCGTACGGCGAGGGGTTCCTGAGGTTCTCCTACGCCAACTCGGTGGAGAACATCCGGCTCGCGCTAGAGGCCATCAGGGCCCAGCTCAGCTAGCAGGGCTGGGCTAGCAGGGCTGGGCTAGCAGGGCTGGGCTAGACCGGCTCGTCTTCGCCCTCGTCCAGCTTGAGAAACTCCGCCGCCGCCGCGCCCATCGACATATCACCGGGCTGCAGTCCCTCGGCCAGGCCGGGAGGCGCGTCCGGATTGATCTTGATGAACGGCGGAAGCTGCGGTTCTGACCACACGACTTCCTTGCGCTTGCCGATGACCCAGCGCCTTATCCTGACCATGGCCTTTATCTACCCGCGAGGAAATTAATAACCGTCGTGCGTAGAACTGCCTGAAACCATTTCGGAAGCGTCCCGCGGGCCGCCGCCGCGGGGCCCAGGCGACTGGACGTCGCGACGGGTGATGGCGAGGTAGCCGACGCCGATGACCACGGCGATCGCCACGACAAGCGCGACCCGGCCAGACCCGAAACCCGCCCCGCTCAGCGCACGCGTCCGGCCGAAATAGTCGGCGAACGACGCGCCCAGCGGACGGGTCACCACGTAGGCGAACCAGAAAGCGGCGACCGCGTTGAGCCCGAACCGGTACCAGAACACGGCCGGGATCGCGATGATGCCGCAGAACATGATCGCGGACGCGAGATAGCCCAGGCCGAGAACGCTGGCCGTGAAGTCACCCAGGGCGGTGCCGAGCGCGAAGGTGGCGAATACCACGGACCAGTAATAGGCCTCGCGGCGCCGGGTGACGATGCTGTGGATGGATAGCGTGCCCTCGCTGCGATACCAGAGCCAGAAGGCCAGCGCGAGCACGACGGCCCAGAGCGTAGTAGTCCCCGCGTAGGGGATGCCGACGAACAGGTGCAGCGCGTCCGACACCCCGGTGCCGAAGATGGCGATGGCGTAAGCGAGCGACCAGTAGGCGGCCGCGACGTAACGGCGCGTCCTGAACTGCCAGGTCAGCGCGATGATCAGCAGGCCTGCCTCCACGACGGCGCCGACTAGCCTGCTGCCCTGGGCCAGGTAGTCGGAAACAGCCTCGCCGCCGCAGGTCGTGAGGATCTTGATCACCCAGAACCAGACGGTGATCTCGGGTACCTTCGCGGCGACTGGCTCGGGGAGCAGGCGGTCGCGGATAGCCGTGGCGCTCACCGGAGGCATCCCGGGGCGCGGAACGCAACCTCCCGGTCCGGCTGGCCCAGGTCCGAAATCCAGCCGGGCGGGGAGTGAACGGTCAAGAAGCCTCCAAGGGGATAACGACCTAAGGCAACGCTAGGTTGCCGCCGCCCCCCAGCGGGACCTCCCGGAGGACGAAATCCGGTCCGGCGGCATCATCCTCAGGTCTGAGACGGAGCCCGCGGCGGGCGGGAGCCGGACGGGTACGCTGCGGTTAGGCGAAGAGAAGGACACCCATGGGCATCACGACCAGGCTCCCCGCCTCGCTGGGGACCGGGGCACGGTCGGCGCGCGAGTGGCCACCCAAGGAGCCACCCGAGCAGCCGCCTGACGAGATTTCCCGGGGCCTGTTCGGCCAGAGCCGCCGGCTGATGCGCACCCATCCGCTCGTCAGCGACCTGCTGCTGGTCGCGCTGCTCCTGGCCCCGTGCTCGGTGTGGCTGGCCTGGTCGGGTATCTCCGGCACCGAGCCGGCCGTCGTCCAGACCGCGCTCATCGTCGCCCTGGTGGGCCGCCGTCACTACCCGTCCGCGGTCTTCCTGGTCACCAGCGCCATCGCGCTCGTCCAGTGGGTGCTCGGCTTCCCCCTGCTCGGCGACGCGGTGCTGCTGGTCGCGCTGTACACGGTGGCGGCGCACGAGTCACGGACCCGCGCCCTGCTCGCCACCGCGGTGCTCGAGGCCGGAGCCGCCATGGCGGCGGTCAAGTGGCAGCCGGCCGGCACGGTGCCGCGCTCGCTGCTCTTCTTGTCGGCCATGGTGGTGGCCGCGCTGTTCGCCGGCCTCGCGGTCGCCTCGGGAAGCAGGTACCTGGCTTGGATGGACGAGCGTGCCCGCAGGCTCGAATTCGAGCGGGATCAGCAGGCCGTGATCGCGGCCGCGGCCGAGCGGACCAGGATCGCCCGGGACCTGCATGACATTGTGTCGCATAGCCTGTCGGTCGTGATCACGCTGGCGGACGCCGCCGCTGTGGTGGGCCGGGCCGATCCCGCCCGCGGGGCCGAGGCGATGACCGAGGCCTCGGAGGTAGCCAGGCAGGCCCTGACCGACCTGCGGGCGATGCTCGGCGTGCTGCGTACCGACGAGCCGGCCGGTGGACTGGCGCCGCAGCCCGGTCTCGGTGACCTCGACGCGCTGGTTGAGCGGATCCGGGCGACCGGCCTGCCGGTGGACCTGACCGTCCAGGGAACCCCCTTCCCGCTCGGTGCCACGGCCGAACTGACCACGTACCGCATCGTCCAGGAGGCCCTGACCAATACCCTGCGTCACGCCGTCGCCCGCCACGCGGCGGTCACCATCGTCTACGACCGGCCTCAGGTCCGGGTCCGGGTCACCGACGACGGTTCGGCCGGGACGGCGGACGCGCCGTACGCCGACGGCGGGCACCGGGGGCACGGCATCGATGGCATGCGCGAACGGGCCGCGCTGCACAGCGGCACGCTGCGAGCCGGGCCCAACCCGGATGCCCCGCGGGGGTGGCTGGTCGAGGCCACTCTCGGGAGGCGCGGATGAGCGTCTCGGTCTTGCTGGCCGACGACCAGCCGCTGCTGCGACGCGGTTTCCGCATGATCCTCGAGGCCGAAGGCGACCTGACGGTGGTCGGCGAGGCGGGCAATGGCGAGGAAGCCGTCCAGCTCGCCCTGCGGCATACCCCCGACGTGGCGCTGATGGACATCCGGATGCCGGGCACCGACGGCATCGAGGCGACCCAGCGGATCACCGCCGCCGGGCCGCTGCCCAAGGTCCTGGTCCTGACCACCTTCGACCTGGACGAGTACGCCTTCGGCGCGCTCCGGGCCGGCGCCAGCGGTTTCCTGCTCAAGGACGTACGCCCCGGCGAGCTCGTCGCGGCCATCAGGACCGTGGCGGCCGGGGACGCGGTGGTGTCCCCCCGGGTGACACGCCGGCTGCTCGAGGAGTACGCCCAGGTCCTGCCGGTGCCCGCCAGCCAGCGGGAACCGCGTTTCCCGCAGTTGGCCGCGCTGACAGAACGGGAGCGCGAGGTGCTCGTCGCGGTGGCGCGCGGCCTGTCCAACACCGAGATCGCGGCTTCGCTGTTCGTCTCCGAGGCGACGGTCAAATCCCACGTCGGGCGGATCTTGTCCAAGCTCGCCCTGCGCGACCGAGTCCAGATCGTGGTCCTGGCCTACGAAGCCGGCCTCATCCAGCCCGGCGTGGGATAGGAGTCCGGTCACCAGCCGACGGCCACCACCATGTACTGGGGGTTGGTGACCGAGATGTCCGAGGACTGCCCGGCGTCGTCGTCGTAGGGGAAGCCGTAGGCCAGGCCGTTGATCGAGTTCTGGTGCCAGAAATCGGCGTAGTAGTTCGCCGGGGCGGCCTGGTAGAAGTTGGCGGGATCGGATTGCTGCGCGGCCGGAAGCTGCGCGACGTGCCGGTTCAGCCCGGCGCACAGCGTCGGGTTGCCGGCCAGGGTCCCGGCGCAGCCGAAGATCTGCGCGGTGGAATCGGTCGTGTCACCCTCCGCGGCCGCGTAGCTGGTGAAGTAGTTCGCGTAAGCGCCGCCGGCCTGGAAGGCCGGATCGTTACCGGGCGAGGGGATACCGTACGGCGCGTCGTCGGTGGCGAGTTCCTTGAACTCGGCCGGCACGAAGTTCTCGAACCGACCGAACGTGGCCGCGCGGCTTTCCGTGAAGGTGGCGTAGTTGTCGCCGACCTCCTGGTCCGAGCCGTCGTGGCCGTGCAGTAGCAGGGCCAGCTTCAGGCCGAACCTGTCGACCCGCGTGGTGTCCACGTTGATCGAGGACGTGCCCACGGTGAACTCGATGAAGTCGAAGTAGGGGCCGTTCGGCGAGCCGAGGTAGAAGTACATCCGCCCGGCCGAGTTGGCCGGCATGTCGATGTAAGGCTGCTGGGCGATGGACTCGGTCTGGCCGTTGAAGCTCCAGTAGACCTGGCTGTCCGGGTACTGGCCGTTGGTCTGGTTCACCACCGAGACTTCCAGCACGTTGTGGGCGGCCGGGATAGCGCTGGTGTTCCCCCAGAACGAGGCGGGCGGAGCCCCCGAGCCACCCGAGCCGCCGCTTCCGCCGGTGCCGGACGAGGTGCCGTAGACCTGGAACTCCCACAGCGAGTAGCCGTACGGGGTGGCGCGTGTCGTCCCGTACATGCGGACGTACCGCCCGGTCCCCGACACGTTCAGCGCCTGCACGCCGCCGGTCCCCGTCGTGGTCGAGTAGATGGTCGTCCACGTCGATCCGTCGGCCGAGGTCTGGATCTGGAACGCGGTCGCGTACGCGGCCTCCCAGTCCAGCGTCACCTGGCAGATCGCCTGCGACGAGCCCAGGTCCACCTCGAGCCACTGCGGATCAGCGAACGCACTGGACCACCGCGTCCCGGTGTTCCCGTCCACCGCGTTCGAAGCCGGGAACGAAGCGTTCTCCAGCGACGAGGCGGTCGCCGTCTTCCCCTGGGCGATGTTCGTCGTCCCGCAGGTGGCGGCGCCCGCCGAGCCGGTCGTCAGCGCGGTAACCAGCAGCCCTGCCACCAGGCTGAGCACCGCAACGATGGTAGCTCCGAAACGGTAACGCGCTTTCCTGCGTGACCTGAGGCTCATGACCGTCCTTCCGCCATACTGCGAAACGACTTGCTATAAGACTTATTTCAAAGCGAAACTTAACGAGCCTGACACGAACCGTCAAGGTCACACAAAAGGAAAATAGTATTAACATCGCCGCTCCAGCCCAGCACCGCCCGACGTGATGAAACCCCGGTTCGAGTGCCGGGGGAGCCGCGCGCGGACGCGGCGGGTTCAGCTGGCGGGGCGGTCGCTCTTGGCGGTGCGGACCATCCCGCTGAGCAGCGCCTCGATGGGCAGGGTGGCGGCGCCGAGGGCGACGGCATCCGGTCCCAGCCGGCCGAGCTCGATCGAGGTCTGGGCGAACGGGTACCGCAGCGAGTGCTCGCGGGCCGCGGCCACGATAGCGGGCAGCACCCGCTCGCCGAGCAGCAGGCCCGCCCAGCCGCCGATGATGATCCGCTCGGGGTTGAACAGGTTGATCAAGTTGCCGATGCTGACCCCCAGGTAGAGCGCGGCCTGGTCCAGGACTTCGGCCGCGCGCTCCGACGTGGGGGCCAGGTCGATCAGTGCGGCGAGCGCGGCTTCCTGGTCGAGGCCGGGGAAAACACCGCCGTAGGCGTCGAGGATCGCTTCGCCGCCGGCGTAGGCCTCCAGGCAGCCGCGGGCCCCGCACCGGCAGGTGCGGCCGCCCGTGATCACAGTGGTGTGTCCCCACTCCACCGCGCTGGCGGTGGACCCCCGGTGGGGGGAGCCGTGGGCGATGATGCTCGCGCCCACCCCCGAGCCGATCAGGCACACGACGGCGTGCTGGGTGCCGCGCCCCGCGCCGAACCACAGCTCCGCCTGCCCCATCGTCTTGGCGCCGTTGTCGATATACAGCGGCAGGCTGGTTCCCGAACGCAGCAGACGCTCGAGCGGCACCGCGTCCCATCCGTAGCTCTGCCCGTGCACGCGGGCGTCGGGCCCGTTCTCTACGATGCCGGGCACCCCGATCCCGACGCCCAGGACGGCCGACGGGCGGACGCCACTGCGGGCGAGCACCTCGCCCAGCCCGGTCAAGATCGCCGAAACGATCACGTCGACATCGTGCCGCCCGGGCGCCAGCGGGTAGTCGACCGTGGCCCGTTCGGCCATGGTCAGGTCGAACAGCTCGACGCGGACCCGGATCTCGCCCACGTCGACCCCGATGACGTACCCGTAGTCCGGGTTCACCTGCAGCAGGACGCGCGGCCTGCCGCCGTCAGAGTCGACCGACCCGGCCTCGACCACGATGCCCTCGTCGATCAGCTCGCGGACGACGTTGCTGACCGAGGCCGGGCTGAGCCCGGTGACCTCGCTCAGGTCAGGACGGCTCTGCGGCTGCTCGAAGAACAGCGAAGACAGCAGCACCGAGCGATTGTCGCGGCGCAGGTCACGAACGGTCCACCGCCGTCGCTCGCGCATGCTTCCCCCAAGAGGCCTCCGGCTGATTAGACCTTATAACAAGCCGTTCACGAAACGTTTATACCGGTCGCAGGACGCAATCTGGCCATCCCGTCACATCCGAACACATTCGTTGCGAGATCTTGACGGTCTATGTCCGAACAGTTAAATTACGCCATTAACTAAGCCTTGCACTAACCCTGACCAGCTCAAACCCGGCTGAATCAGGCCTGCCCACGTCTGGGGTGCCACTAGTCCAGGAGCCGTCGCCCATGCCTCTCGCCCCGCCCCTCCGCCCGCTCGCCCGTGCCCTAGCCGGCGCGTCACTGATCCTCACCGCGCTCGTCCCGCTCGCCCAGGCCCCGACCGCATCGGCCGCCACCTGCGGGACCACCAACATCGCCCAGGGCGAGACCGCTACCGCCTCTTCGACCGAGAGCGCGAGCTTCCCGGCCTCCAACGCGGTCGACGGGAACACCGGCACGCGCTGGTCCAGTGCCTTCTCCGACCCGCAGTGGCTCGAAGTGGACCTGGGCAGCAGCCAGTCGATCTGCCAGGTCGCCCTGCAGTGGGAGACCGCCTACGCCACGGCCTTCCAGATCCAGGTCTCCACGGACAACTCCACCTGGACCACCATCTACTCCACCACGACCGGCACCGGCGGTACCCAGACCCTGCCCGTCACCGGCACCGGGCGCTACATCCGCATGTACGGCACCGCCCGCGGCACCCAGTACGGGTACTCACTGTGGGAATTCCAGGTGTTCGGGGCCAGCACCACCGGCGCCGGCTGTACCGGGCAGTCCAACACGCCCAACTTCGGGCCGAACGTCTACGTCTTCGACCCGAGCATGTCCAGCTCGAGCATCCAGACCACGCTCGACAACGTCTTCAATACCCAGAAGCTCAACCAGTTCGGCACCCAGCGCTACGCCCTGCTGTTCAAGCCGGGTACCTACAGCGCCGAGGCCAACATCGGCTACTACACCTCGATCCAGGGCCTGGGGCAGAATCCCGATGACGTCACGATCAACGGCGACGTGACCGTGGACGCGTTCGACGGCACCGGCAACGCCACCCAGAACTTCTGGCGCTCGGCCGAGAACCTGGCCATCAACCCGTCGGCCGGGAGCGACCGCTGGGCCGTGGCCCAGGCCGGGCCTTTCCGCCGGATCGACGTGCACGGCGGCCTGGAGCTCTACCCGGCCAGCTACGGCTACGCCAGCGGCGGCTACATCGCCGACACCAAGGTCTCCGGGCAGACCTCGAGCGTGTCGCAGCAGCAGTGGTACTCCACCGACAGCAACTTCGGCAGCTGGAGCGGCTCGGTCTGGAACATGGTCTTCTCCGGCGTGACCGGCGCGCCCGCCCAGAGCTTCCCCAGCCCGCCGATGACTACGCTGGCCACCACGCCGGTAGCGCGCGACGTCCCCTACCTGTACGTCGACTCCTCCGGCAACTATCACGTGTTCCTGCCCAGCCTGCGGACGAACGCGTCCGGCGCCAGCTGGGCCAGCGGCTCGACCCCCGGCACCTCGCTGCCGATGAGCCAGTTCTTCGTGGCCACCCCGTCGGACACCGCGGCGCAGATCAACGCGGCCCTGGCCGAAGGCTGCAACCTGTTCTTCACCCCGGGTGTCTACAGCATCAACCAGACGATCAACGTCACCAACCCGAACACGGTGGTGCTCGGCGTCGGCTTCCCGACCCTCATCCCGCAAAACGGCGTGAACACCATGCAGGTCGCAGACGTCGACGGAGTCCGGATCGACGGCCTGCTGTTCGACGCGGGCACGACTAACTCCAGCGCCCTGCTGACCGTCGGCACCCAGGGCTCGACCGTCAGCCACGCGAGCAATCCGATCTCGGTGCAGGACACGTTCTTCCGGATCGGCGGTGACATCGCCGGCAAGGCCACGGACAGCCTGGTCGTCAACGCGAACAACACCCTGGTCGACGACATCTGGGCCTGGCGCGCCGACCACGGCAACTCGGGCACCTTCGGCTGGACCGTCAACACCGCCGCCCACGGCCTGGTCGTGAACGGCGGCAACGTGCTGGCGACCGGCCTGTTCGTCGAGCATTACCAGAACTACGACGTGCAGTGGAACGGCAACGGCGGCGAGACCATCTTCTTCCAGAACGAGATGCCCTACGACCCGCCGAACCAGGCCGCCTGGATGAACGGATCGTCCGACGGCTACGCCGCCTACGAGGTCGCGCCGAACGTCACCAGCCACACGGCCTACGGCCTCGGCAGCTACTGCTACTTCAACGTGAACCCGGCGGTCGTGGCGGACCATGCCTTCGAGGTCCCGACCGGATCCGGGATTCACCTCCACGACCTGCTCACCGTGTCCCTGGGCGGAGTCGGCGTGATCGAGCACGTCGTCAACTCCACCGGCGGGGCCACCCCGTCCAACACCACCCCGGTGGACGTCACCAGTTATCCCTGACCCCGAACGCGAGCGGGGCCCGGCCTGATCAGGCCGGGCCCCGCTCGACATTACGGTGGAGGCGGAGACGGGAATCGAACCCGTGTACAGGGCTTTGCAGGCCCTTGCCTAAGCCACTCGGCCACTCCGCCACAGAAAACACTCCGCCACAGAAAAACAGGGCCGCACAGACCCTGCGGTCCCTTTTCAGAGCGGACGACGGGATTCGAACCCGCGACCCTCACCTTGGCAAGGTGATGCTCTACCAACTGAGCCACGTCCGCGTCGCATCCCCCCTCGGGGGCTGCGATCAGAACTGTAGCCGATCCTGCCGCTCACGCAAACTCGGAACCCTCCCCATCGTCATCTCAAGTTTCCGACATACTCCGCGTAGGCCGACACTCCGGACACGTGTTCCGCGATCTCACGCAGCGTCCAGGCCGGGTCGCGCGACGCGTCCCATGCCTGCTCACCAGCCATTTCGTAGGTGAGCAGGGTTGTCTGTCATCCTTCGATGCTGGTTGAAAGATAGTTGGGTTAGCGTCGAAGTATGACCGCAGTGCCCGAGCAGCAGCTCTACGACACGGACATCGCGCCGGCCGCGGCGCTGATGGCCGACCCGACCCGGGCCGCGATTTTGCGGGCGCTGCTGCCTGACCGCCCGCTGGCGGCGGGGGAACTGGCCCGGATGACCGGGGTCAGCGCGGCGACTGCCAGCTTCCACCTGGCCAAGCTGCTCGACGGCGGCATGATCGCGGTGGCCAGGCAGGGCAGGCACCGTTACTACCGGCTGGCCGGCCACGAGGTGGCGGCCGCCATCGAGGCGCTCGGCCTGATCAGCCCGGCGCTGCCGGTCCGCAGCCTGCGCCAGTCCCGCGAGGCGGCCGCGCTGACCCAGGCCCGCACCTGCTACGACCACCTGGCCGGGCGGGCGGGGGTCGAGCTACTCGACAGCATGCTCCGCCGTAGCCTCCTAAAACCCGAACAATCAGGCCGAACGGGCTGGGCGAATTCGCCCACCACACGCTTCGAAGTCACCGGGGCCGGAGCGAAGGTCCTTGGCTCGTTCGGCATAAATATCGGCGAAGTACGGCGGTCACGTCGGCACTTCGCCGGTGCCTGCATCGACTGGACCCAGCGGCGCGGGCACCTGAACGGGGCGCTGGCCGCGGCCGTCACCAGCCGGCTGTTCGAGCTCGGCTGGATCGAGCGCGGCCGGGGAAAGACAGCGAGTCATCGCAGCGTCTGCGTCACTCCGGCCGGCATCGAGGGGCTGGCCTGCACCTTCGGAGTGGATCTTCTCTAAGCTACCGGTCATGCGAGAAGTGGTGGTGGACGGAAGCGCGCTGACCGTGGACGATGTCGTGGCGGTCGCGCACGGGCAGGCGCGGGCCACGCTGGGCCCGGACGTGGCCGGGCGGATGGAGTTCAGCCGCTCGGTGGTGGTCCAGGCGCTCAGCGGCGGCGCGCCGGTGTACGGGGTGAACACCGGGTTCGGCGCGCTGGCCGACACGCCGGTGGGGGAGGACGACCTGACCGCCCTGCAGGGCGCGATCGTGCGCTCGCACGCGGCCGCCATCGGCACGCCGCTGGACGACCAGACCGTGCGCGCGCTGCTCCTGCTGCGAGCCCGTACGCTCGCGGCCGGATACTCCGGTGTGCGCGTGGACCTGCCCGCCCGGCTGCTCGAGCTGCTCGCTCGCGACCTGCTCCCGGTCATCCCGGGCAAGGGCTCGGTCGGGGCCTCGGGTGACCTGGCCCAGCTCGCCCACCTGGCCCAGCCGCTGATCGGCGAGGGGCGGCTGCGCTCGCCCGGCGACCAGGCGGAAGGCCGCCCGGCCGCCGAGGTGCTGCGCGAGCACGGGCTCGAGCCGCTGACCCTGGCCCCCAAGGAGGGCCTGTCCCTGGTCAACGGGACCGAGCCGATGCAGGCGCTGCTGGCCTTCTCGGTGCACGAGGCCACCATGCTGGTGCAGGCGGCCGACGTGGCCTGCGCGCTGTCCGTCGAGGCGCTGCTCGGCACCGACCGGCCGTACGACGAACGGGTCCAGGTGATCAGGCCGCATCCCGGGCAGCTGGTCAGCGCGGCCAACCTGCGCGGGCTGCTGGCCGGGTCCGGGCTGCTGGCCAGCCACCGGCATAGCAGGCACGCGGTCCAGGACGCCTACTGCCTGCGCTGCGCGCCGCAGGTGCACGGCGCGGTCCGCGACGTGCTCACCTTCGCCCGCCAGATCATCACCACCGAGCTCGGCGCGATCGTGGACAACCCCGTCATCGTGCCCGACGGCGAGGTCATGACCACGGGGAACTTCCACGGCGAGCCGCTCGCCTTCGCCGCTGACATGCTCGCCATGGCCGTGTCCGAGCTGGCCTCGATCAGCGAGCGGCGGGTGGACCGGATGCTCGACCCGGCGTTCTCGCGTGGCCTCCCGCCGTTCCTGGCGCCCGCGGCCGGCACCAACTCCGGCTTCATGCTGGCCCAGTACACCGCGGCCTCGCTGGTCAGCGAGAACAAGGTGCTCGCCCACCCGGCCAGCGTGGACACCATCCCCACCTCGGGCAAGCAGGAAGATCACGTGTCGATGGGCTGGACAGGGGTCCGCAAGCTGCGTGACGTGGTCGCCAACGTGCGCGCCTGCCTGGCCGTCGAGATCTGCTGCGCCGCTCAGGGCATCGACCTGCGGGCCTCCGTGGCCGAGCCGAGCGTCCCGCTGCGGGCCGTGCACGCCCTGGTCCGCTCCCGCGTGCCCCGGATGGACGTGGACCGCGAGGTGGCCATCCAGCTCGCCGCGATCGACGACCTGCTCCCCGCCATCTGCGAGGCCGCTACCGGAGCCTTCCCTGCCTTCCAGTAACCGGACGGCCCGCGACAAAAAGGCAACTCGTCACGAAAAGTAACCCCGGCCCACCACGGGGGAGTGGACCGGGGCGCTCTGATGTGCCCGAGGTGATTTGTCAGGCCTTGCGCAGCAGGTCGTTCAGCTCCGCTTCGATGTCGATGTAGCGGCTTTCCTGGCCAGCCGGGACGATTTGATAAGTACGCCGCAGGAACGCCGACATCGCCTGGGCGGGCGCCTCGAAGTGGGCCTGGCCAAAAGGTGACGACAGTTCAATATTCAGGACCTTTTCCCCGGTCTCCCGGGACTCCGACCGATCCAGGCTGCTGCTATCCGCGCACAACCCGGCCGACGGCCACACATGGACATCTCCCTCGCCCTGGCGCGACTCGATACCCGCCGCGAGCAGATCCCTGGCGAAGATCCACTCGACCGGCTCGTCGGTGCCGACGTGGAAGGCCATGCGCACCGCATACGGATCACTGCCGCTGTAGAACATACTGGCCACAAGCGGGACAATCGTTTGCTGCGGGACAACAAGCCTAAGACCGAGCTCGGCCGAGATCGTGGTGCTGCTGCTTCGATTCATCGCCTACCCACCCCATATCTAGCCGGGGCCCGGACAACCGGGCTTTGCCAATCCGACGCGACCAGCTGGGAACTATGACGCGCACGGAGGGTGAAGTTTCCAAGATAGTACACGCTCCGTTTTGCGCCTTTCGTTCCCTACCGGAAGTCGAGCTCTCATCATTACCCTGACCTGGACATATGTCGTTCAGTCCGGGCGCCGATGTTGATGCAGTTTAGTGTTCCGCGCAGGCGATTGCATAGCCTGTGACACTCATCTCATGCTTTTATCTACGACGCGTTTCAATATCAATACTGAGCGTAATTAAAGACGCTCCGAAGCGCACGTATGCAAGATTTGGCCATTACTTAGAGTGACGACCGGCCTCGTCCGGAGCGTCACGCGGCGTGTCCCTGAACCGAGCCGGCGCGCCGACCCCGTTCGTCCCGGCTGACGTGCCGTGCACCCCGAAGATGCGCTAACCTATGGGAGCGCCGGGACAACCCGGTAGCGGGCGATTGGCTCAGCGGGAGAGCGCCTCGTTCACACCGAGGAGGTCACTGGTTCGATCCCAGTATCGCCCACCCAGCCCAGCGGCCGGTTCCTTTTGCGGGAATCGGCCGTTTTGCTTCCCCGTCCCCGGTGCCGCCCGGTGCGCGGTATCCGGTTCCGCCTCCGCCGGACGAGATGAAACCCGGGTTCGATGCCGTCCTGGCGTACTCGAACCCGGGTTTCATCGCGTGCCGTGCCGTGCCGTGCCGTGCGCGCCCGGCGGTGACGTCGTACCTGCCCGAGATCTGGCTATTGATCAGGTCCTGGGTGGATGGCGGAGCATCCGGCGGCCAGCATCGTGACCGCGGCCGCCGACGCTGCAAGCATGGTGCGGGGTTACATTCTTGCTCCATCAGACGGGGCGGGCATGTGGATCCGTGACCGGCTCCGGTGGGCGCCGCGATCGCGCCAGGTCAGCATGGTCACAGCCGGAGCGGGAGCACCCGCGCCGTCCGCCGCGGCGGGATCGGCCGTGACGGGCGGTGATAACCGCTGACGCGTTTAACGTGCTGGCCAAGGGTAGGAGATCGAACACGCAACGAACATCAGGGCGCGTATCCGCCGGGGTGGGTATGCCATGACGCGAGAACACGGAATGCCAGAAGAAAGCGCAGTCGATATCACCGGGGAATTCGCTAGCGGGGAGAATATCAAGGAGCTGCACCGGGCCCTGCTCGGCACTCATGGAGTGGAGGAATTCCTGCACGAAATGGCGGTGCTAGCGGCCCGGCTGGTCGACGGCGGGCTGTCCTGCGGGATGATCATGCAGCCCGGCGGTAAGCCGGCCGCCGTGGCGTGCAGTGATCCCCTGGCCGCGCGGGTCGACCAGGTGCAGTACGAACTGGACGACGGCCCGTGCCTGCACGCCGTGCGGGACGGCCGCATGGTCCGCATCGAAGACACCGCCGGCAAGGCGCGCTGGCCCGAGTTCGAGGCCCACGCGGCTTCGCACGGGATCCGCTCGTGCCTGGCCCTGCCGCTGAATGCGGACGGTAAGCCAGTCGGTGCCCTGAACCTGTACGCGCGTGAGGCCTCGGCTTTCGGCGCGGCCGAAGCGCGGCTGGCCGAGAATTTCGCGGACAATGCCTCCGGTGCGCTGTCATTGGCGATAAGGCTGGCCTCGCACGCGGCACTGATCGAGCAATTGCGTTCGTCGCTCGCCTCCCGCGGAGTAATCGATCAGGCCATCGGCATCGTCATGGCCAGGGAGCATTGCACCCAGGACCGTGCGTTCGCCATCCTGCGCTCGGCCTCGCAGAACAGCAACGTGAAGCTCAGGGATATCGCCAGCGCGGTGGTGACCAGCATTTCCGGCGAGCCCCCGCGGCCGGCGCCCCCGTTCGAGGAGGGCCTGTCCTGAGTTTCGCGCTCAGCCGGCGCCGTCGGTATCGGCTCTAGCCGTAGCGGGCCGGGCGTGGTCCGCACCGGGCGTGCCCGCCAGCGACGCGGCGACGCTGGGGAAGATGTCCACCAGCCGGTCGACGCCGGTGATCGAGAGCACCCGCCGGACGCCTGGCGTGCCGATGACCAGGCGCATGGCGCTTCCGCCGGTGCTGGCCTCCCGGTACGTGCGGACCAGGGCGCTCACTCCGGCGGAGTCACAGAACTCCGTCTTGCTCAGGTCGGCGATCAGCAGGGTGGCACCCTGGCGCAGGATGGCGAGAAGCTCCTCCCGGACAAGTTCGGCGGTGGTCACGTCGATCTCCTCGGGCAGCGTGACCACCGCTACCTGGCCGATCCACAGCACCGGATAGTGCTCCTGAGACACGTACCACCACCATCTGTCCGCGCGAAAAAGTAAGCAGGCCGCGTCTGTAGGACCTGAGGGCGGGAAACCGCCGGGCTTCGCCGCGCAGCGAACATTATTCACGGCGTCCAGGCGACGGCGCAAGGCCAGCGGGCCGACGCGGCGCCACCGCCGAACCGGCCGCCCGACGTGCCGGTGTTAGGTCATAACGGCCGGATATGCCACTTTATCCCCTGGCCGGCCCTTATCCGGCCCACCGCGTCGCCGTAGCCCTCGAGCGGCAGCGGCTCGCTGAGCAGCGGCCGTGGATCCACCGCCCCGCTGGCGAGCAGGTCCACGGCCTCGCCGAAGCTGCGCAGGATGGCCATCGATCCGGTGATGGTGATCTCGTCGTTGTAGATACGGAACGGCGAGACGCGGATCGTGGCTTCGGCCGGTGACACGCCGAACACCAGCATCCGCCCGCCCCGGTCCAGCAGGCCGATGGCGGTCTCGACCGCATCCGGCACGCCGGTGGCGTCGACCGCTATCTCGAACCGGGCCCCGTCGAGCGCGCTGGCGTCGGTGACGGCCTGGGCCGCGCCCAGCTTGCGCGCGACCTCGAGCCGGTCCTTGACCCGGTCCACCACGGCCACCGGCCCGGCCCCGGCGTGCAGGAGCAGCTGCAGCATCAGCAAGCCCATAGTGCCGGCCCCGATTACCACCGTCGGCTCGGCCGATACCGACCCCGCCCGCCCCAGGCGCCGCAGGCCGTGCACCGCGCACGCCAGCGGCTCGGCCATCGCCCCGAGCTGCCCGTCGAGCTGATCGGGCAGCCGGTACGCGTTCACCGCGGGTACCGCGACGAACTCGGCGAACGCGCCGTTCACGGTGTCGCCGATCGCGGCCCAGTTCTCGCACAGGTTGTCTCGCCCGGCCCGGCAGCGCCGGCAGTACCCGCAGTACAGCGATGGGTCGACCGCGACCCGGGTGCCGATCGGCAGGTCAGGCTTGGCGTCCGCGCCGCGCGCCACCACGATGCCCGCGAACTCGTGCCCGGGCGTGATGGGGTAAGGAGTCGGCGGGAACTCGCCGTCCAGGATGTGCAGGTCCGTGCCGCAGATACCGCAGCACTCCACCCGGACCACGATCTGGCCGGCCTGCGGCGTGGGGTCCGGCACGTCTGCCACCCGGAAGCTGCCGGGGCGATCTAGCACGAGAGCCCGCATTTAATCCTCCGTCAATCGCTCAGGCCGCAAGGCGGGCCCCTGTCTCCGGATGGAAGGCGAAGATGTCCTCTGGCTGGACGCGGAACGTGACCTGCTGGCCCGGCGGCGGCGTCCGGCGGCCCTCGGTGCGGGCGACGATCAAGTCGCCGTCCGCGGCCAGGCGCACGTGCAGCAGGGCGTCGGCGCCGAGTTCCTCGACCAGCGTCACCTCACCGGATAGGTCACCGGAGCCGTCCGCCAGGTGCAGGTGCTCGGGGCGGATGCCGATGACGAGCTCGCTGAGTCCGGCCTGCCTGGCCGCGGTGCCGACCGCGGGCGGAAGCGGCAGCGTGGTCCCGGCCAGCCGGGCCCCTCCCTCGGTGAGCGGGACCTTCTGCAGGTTCATCGCGGGTGAGCCGATGAACCCGGCGACGAACTGGTTCACCGGGTTGTCGTACAGATGGCGCGGCGTGTCGCACTGCTGCAGGTGCCCTCCGGCCAGCACGGCGACCCGGTGCCCCATGGTCATCGCCTCGACCTGGTCGTGCGTCACGTAGACCGTGGTGATGGCCAGGCGTCGCTGCAACTCGGCGATCTGGCTGCGGGTCTGCACCCGCAGCTTGGCGTCCAGGTTGGACAGCGGCTCGTCCATCAGGAAGACCCGGGGTTCGCGGACGATGGCCCGGCCCATGGCGACCCGCTGCCGCTGGCCGCCGGACAGCGCCTTGGGCTTGCGGTCCAGGAGCTGATCGTCCAGGTCGAGCAGGCCGGCCGCCTCGCGGACCCGCCGGGCCCGCTCCTCCTTGGGTACGCCGGCCATCTTCAGCGCGAAACCCATGTTCTCGGCGACGGTCTTGCTCGGGTACAGGGCATAGTTCTGGAACACCATCGCGATGTCCCGGTCCTTGGGCGGAACGAAGGTGACGTCGCGCTCGCCGATCTCGACCCGGCCGCCGTCGAGGGGTTCCAAGCCGGCCAGCATGCGCAGCGCGGTGGTCTTGCCTGAGCCGGATGGGCCGACCAGGACCATGAACTCGCCGTCCTTGATGTCCAGGTCCAGCGCGTCGACCGCAGGCGGCGCGTCCTTGGTGTACACCCGGGTGGCCGACACGAACTTCACGCCTGCCATGAGGGACCTCCGTCTCGGGCGGCACTAGATGCCAGGGCGTTCACGTATTTCACTTGATGGCTCCCATGGACAGGCCGCGAACCAGCGACCGCTGGGCGATCCAGCCGATGATGATGACCGGGACCGAGGCCACGGTGGCGGCCGCCGACAGGTGCGCGAGGTACAGCCCTTCCTGGGGAACCGAGCTGATCAAGAACATCGGCAGGGTCGCGGCATTGGTGACGGTCAGGTTGAGCGCGAGAAACAGCTCGTTCCAGGCGAAGATCACGCAGATCAGCGCGGTGGAGACTAGCCCAGGGGAGACCACAGGCATGATCACCTCGGTGATCTCCCGTATCCGGCCCGCGCCATCCAGTTCGGCCGCCTCGAGCATTTCCTTGGGCACCTCGAGCATGAACGAGCGGATCATCCAGATAGCCAGCGGCAGGTTCATCGCGGTGTACAGGATGATCAGCAGCCAGATGCTGTCGAGCAGGTGCGTTTTCAGGGCGATGACGTAGAGCGGGCCGATGGCGGCCACGATCGGCAGCATCTTGGTGGAGATGAAGAAGAACAGGCCGTCGCGCCAGTGCCCCACCGGGTGCACGGACAGCGCGTACGCGGCGGGCACGCCTAGCACCAGGACCAGCAGGGTGGACACCACGGTCGCGATCGCCGAGTGGGCCACGTACGGGCCCCAGCCGGAGAACACCAGCCGGAACTGGGCCAGCGTCGGACTGAAGGTGAACTTAGGCGGCCAGGTCTGCGCGGCGGACTCCGGCTTGAACGCGGTCAGCACCATCCACAGAACGGGCAGGAAGAACGCGATGCCCACGACCCAGGCCAGCACCGTCCAGCCCGCCTGTCCCGACATCCGGCGGATCCGCAGCGCTGTCGGCTCGTTCTCCCGCATCGCGACGGCAGTCATCTCATGCCTCCTCGAACTGGAAGACCCGGGCGAACATCCGCAGCGCGAACGTGGCCACGATGATGGTCAAGATGACCGTGACCACCCCGGTGGCGGCCGCCCCGCCGATGTCGAAGGCGTTGTTCACCTGCTGGTACAGGTAGTAGGGCAGGTTGGTGCTCGAGGTGCCCGGGCCGCCCTGGGTCATGGCTTTCACCGCGTCGAACACGTTGACCAGGTAAACCGAGCCGAGCAGGATCCCCAGCTCGATGTAGGGCCGCAGGTGCGGCAGCGTCAGCTCGCGGAAGGTGGCGAAGGCCCCGGCGCCGTCGACCTTGGCTGCCTCCAGCGTGTCGGCGGGCTGGCTTTGCAGGCCCGCCAGCACGATCAGCGTCATGAACGGGGTCCACTGCCAGATCATGACCACGATCACCGAGCCGAGCGCGTGCGTGGACAGCCAGGCCACGTGATGCACGCCGAACGGCTGCAGCAGGTAGTTCAGCAGCCCGAAGTTCGGGTCGAGCATCGGGCCCGCCCACACCAGCGCGGCCGCCACCGGCATGATCAGGAACGGGGTGATGATCAGCGTCCGGACCACGCTCCGGCCGATGAACTTGCGGTCCAGGAGCACCGCGAACAGCACGCCGAGGATCATGGCCACGACCACGGCGACGACGGTCATGACGACCGACCGAACCAGCGAGCCGCGGAAGGCCGGGTCGGTGAAGACCGTCTTGTAGTTGGCCAGCCCGTTGAAATGCGCGGGCGCGGGTGTGTTCCAGAAGTAGCTCTGGAAGCTATACCAGAGCGTCACCAGGAACGGGATCTGGGTCACGATGATCGTGTAGATCAGCGCGGGCAGCAGCGGCAGCCGCAGCTGCCACCGGTCGCGGCGGCTGACCTGACGCGGCCTGACCTCGGTCGTGGGAGGTGGTGCCGCGACTGAATCGATTACTGCCACGGGAACGTCCTTCTCGTCAGATGACCACGAGCGCTGCCGGGGGGCCCCGGACCCGTCATCCGGAGCCCCCGCCTGGGCGCGGCTAACCGCCGGACAGCTGCGCCGGGGTGTACTGCGAAGCGGCCGACTGGCCCGCCTGCAATGCCTGGCTCACGCTCTCGGTGCCGGCGATCGCCCCGGCGATCTGCTGGCCGACGGTCAAGCCGAGGCTCTCGAACTGCGGGATGTCCACGTACTGGACGCCGACGTAGGGCACCGGGTTCAGGGTCGGATGCTCCGGATCGGTCGAGTTGATGGACTGCAGAGTGATAGCGGCGAACGGTTTAGCCGCCTGCTGGTAGCTCGGGTTGTTGTACAGCGAGGTCCTGGTGCCGGGCGGCACCGCGGACCAGCCGTACTTGGAGGCCACGAGTTGGTCGTACTGCTTGGAGGTGGCCCAGGAGACGAACTTCCACGCGGCGCCCGAGGCCGAGACGCCCTGCGGGATGCCCAGGGCCCAGCTCCACAGCCAGCCCGAGGACTTGGTCTTGTCCACCGGCGCTAGCGCGTAACCGGTCTGCTTGTAGACGTCCGGGTAGGTCGTGGCGATGGAGGTCGCCGCCACCGTGGCGTCGTACCACATCGCGCACTTGCCCTGCCCGTACAGCGTGAGCAACTGGTTGAAGCTGTCGTTGGACGCGCCCGACTCGCCGTACTTGCGGACCAGGTTGACGTAGAAATTGGTCGCCGCCTCGAACGCGGGCGAGGTGAGCTGCGGCTTCCAGCTCGTGTCGAACCACTGGCCGCCGAACGTGTTGACCACGGTGTCCAGCGCCGCCATGTTGTCGCCCCAGCCGGCCAGGCCGCGCAGGCAGATCCCCGCTACCTTGCCCGGCTGGTTGAGCTTGGCCGCGAAGCCCGCGACCTGAGTCCAGGTCGGGTTGGCCGGCATGGTGAGACCGGCCTGCTGGAACAAGGTCTTGTTGTAGAACATCATCGACGACTCGCCGTAGAACGGCGCCGCGTACAAGTCGCCCTTGTACGACAGGGCCTTGGCGATCGGCGGCAGCAGGTCGCCGGCATCGTAGCTGGAGTCGCTCGCGATGTACTGCTTGGACAGGTCGGTCAGCCAGCCGTTCTTGGCGAACAGCGGCGCCTCGTAGGGGCCGATCATGATGACGTTGAACGCGTTGCTGTGCGTGCTGACGTTCTTCTCGATCGCGGCCCGCAGGTCACCTTCGGTGTAGGTGGCGAACTTGACCTTGATCCCGGGATTCTGCTTCTCGAAGACGGACGACGTCAGCGGGATCATCTGACCGGTGATCAGCGGATTGGACACTACGGCCACGGTTATCGTGCCGGAATTGCTGTTGCTGCCTGAACTGCCGCCTGAGCCGCCGCTCGAACAGGCGGCCACCGCCGCCAGGGCGGTCACGCAGCCCACGGCCCCGATCGCGCGGAGCCTGACTCGGGGATAGCGCATAACGAACCTCCGCAACCATGGATGTTGTGCTGGGGCGGGACCGGTCAGGACCCCTGGCGGCCTCCTCCGGGGCATGACTGCATGTCGTGTTAATGCTCATCTGAGCGGCTGTCCGCTCAAATGAACCACTTGCCCACACAGTGATCTCGTTCCTGGGCAAAGTCAAGAAAAGGTGCCAATATGAGATCTGGGTGCTCAGATGAGCAGCCAGATCGGCAAGGTCTGGAGGGGGCCATGGCCGGTTTGTCGGCCGACCGGCCGTCCGAGATCGTCCTGGCGGCTCGGGTGGCGCGGCAGTTCTATCTCGAGGGTGTCTCCAAGGTCGATATCGCCGACCGGCTCGGCATCAGCCGGTTCCGGGTGGCCCGGCTGCTCGATTCCGCCCGCGACGCGGGGATGGTCCGCATCGAGATCGGCCTGCCCGGCGGCCACCTCGACGTGGGCCTGTCCGCGGAGCTGTGCTCGGCCTTCGGGCTCAGGCACGCCTTCGTGTTCAACTTCCCCGACGACGACGAGCAGGCACTGCGACGCCGGCTGGGCGAGGCCGCGGGCCAGGCGCTGATGGACCTGATCACACCGGGCGACGTCCTCGGCATGTCCTGGTCACGCACGCTGAGCGGGCTGACCGCCTCGCTCACCCAGATCCCGCCGTGCCCGATCGTCCAGATGACCGGGGCGGTGCCGCCGCCCGACGGCCGGGACCTGCTGGACCTGGTCCGCAGCGTGGCCCGGGTGGGCGGCGGCCCGGCGCACGTCTTCTACGCCCCGATGATCCTGGACGACGCGCAGACGGCCGCGGCGATCCGCCGGCAGGGTGACATCGCGGGCGCCTTCGCCCTGCTGCCGTCGGTGACGATCGCCGTCGTCGCCATCGGCGCCTGGGCGCCGGGGCTGTCCACGATCTACGACGCGATCACCCCCGAGGAGCGGGTCGCCCTGGCCGCGCTGGGCGTGCACGCCGAGCTGGCCGGGGTGTTCATCGGAACGGACGGCAGGCCGGTGGCGACTCCGCTCGACAGCCGGATGATCGTGGCGCCTGCCTCCGCGCTGGAACGGATCCCGTTCGTCCTCTCGGTCGCGTTCGGCGCGGCCAAGAGCTCTGCGGTTTGTGCCTCGATCCGAGGGAGGCTTGTCCATGGCCTGGTCACCCACGCGAGTCTCGCCCGAGCGATGCTCAGCACCGTCCCCGAGGGCTGACAGTTCCCTCGCGCTGGCGGGCGGCACGGCCAACCGCGGGCTGGTCATCCGCGTCGGCGATGCCGTGCTCCGGCCGGCCGCGCCCTGCCGGCCGGCCACGCACGCTCTGCTCGACCATCTGGCGGCCGCCGGGTTCGACGGGGCGCCGCGGGTCCTGGCGGCCGGGCCGTACACCGAGACGCTGACCTACATGGACGGACAGGCGGCCGTCCCGCCGCTAGCCGAGGACATGCTCACCGACGCGGCCCTGGTCAGCGTGGCCGACCTGGTGCGCCGCTATCACCTCGCGGTGGCGTCCTTCGACCCGTCGGGGTACCAGTGGCCGCGCCCGATCCCGGCCCCGTTCCGCACCGGCCTGGTCAGCCACAACGACGTTCACCCGGCCAACCTGGTCTTCCGGGGCGGCCGGGCCGTCGCGCTCATCGATTTCGACCTGGCCGGCCCGGGCGGGGCGGCCTGGGATTTCGCCGCGGCCGCGCGTTACTGGGCGCCGCTGCAAGATGACCAGGACATCACCGACAGCCGCCGCGGTCGCGCGCTCGAGCGGTTCCGGATCTTCCTGCACGCCAGCGGGCTCGGGCCGGCCGATCGCCGCCGGGTGGCCCAGGCGGTGGTCGCCAACCACGACTGGACCTACGCGATCGTCACCGAGGCGGCCGCGGCCGGCCACCAGGGTTTCGCCGACCACTGGCGCCTGGTGGCCGAATCGGCCACCAGGGCCCGCCGCTGGTGCCAGCGCCACCAGCACGACCTCATAGCCGCCGCCCGCTAGCCAGGCGGCACAATAGCCCAGGACCGCTCACGATAGGGGAGCCAATGATCACTGTTGCCGGTGAGGCCCTGATCGACCTGATCGTCGACCAGGCCGGGCAGGTGGACCCGCGGATGGGCGGCGGCCCGTTCAATGTGGCCCGCGCCGTCGCCCGGCTCGGCCAGCCGGTGAGCTTCCTTGGCCGGCTGTCCGGCGACCGCTTCGGCCAGCTGATGCGCGCCGACCTGGAGCGCAACGGCGTGCGGATCGCCGTGGCCGATCCGTCCGACGAGCCCACCACGCTGGCCCTGGTGGACGTGGACCAGGCCGGCGTGCCCAGCTACCACTTCTACCTGGCCGAGACCTCCGCGGCCGCCATCGGCCCGGCCGAGCCGGTGCTGCCCGCCGGGGCCTCGGCCCTGCACGTCGGTACCCTCGGCCTGGTCATGGAGCCGGTCGGGACCAGCATCGAGGGCCTTGCGGTCGAGGCCCCGGGGGATGTCATGGTGATGCTCGACCCGAACTGCCGCCCCGCCGCCATCGGTTCGAGGCAGGCCTACCTGGACCGGATCGGCCGGATCCTGCGCCGGGCCGACGTGGTCAAGGTGAGCACCGAGGACCTCGCCTACCTGTTCCCCGGCCGGGACGCCGGGTGGGCCGCCGCGGACCTGCTCGGCCGGGGACCGGCCTGCATCCTGGTCACCGACGGCGCCGCCCCGGTGCGCGCCTACACCGCTGCGAAACAGCTCGAGGTCGACGTCCCCGCCGCCCCCGTCGTCGACACCGTGGGCGCCGGCGACTCGTTCGGCGGGGCTTTCCTCGCCTGGTGGACCGGCAACGGCCGCGGCCGGGCCGACCTGGCGGACCCGGAACTAATAGGCGAGGCCACCCGGGCATCCGTCTACGCCTCGGTAGTGACCTGCACACGCCGCGGCGCCGAACCCCCCTGGACCTACGAACTGGCCGGTCACGACGGCTGGCGCTGGCTCCGCGCCTTATCTGGCTGCACCAAGCAAGATGCCGCGGATGAAGGCGGCCTGGCCGACGTGCTGCGCGCAGTCGTCGATCACGCTGACCAGCCGCACGCCCAGCGTTACCGGCGGATTCCAGCGCTTGTCCACCACCCGGTCCAGGTCCGGATCCGCGACGCCGGAAACCAGCCGGATCGTCTGCTCGTGCACCGCGTCGTGGTACCCGGTGAGCAGGTCGGGGGAGGAGACCGTGACCTGCGCCACCTGTTCCGGGGTGTGCCCGTACCCGGTGTCGTCCGGCTCCAGCGGCAGCTCGAACCGCCGGCCGTACTCGGTCCACACCTGCGGCACCCCGAACGCGTCCGCCACGTGGTCGTCCTGCACCCGGGTCAGGTGCCACACCAGCCAGGCGATCGAGTTCGCGTCCGGCGCCACGCGTTCCGCCAGCTGGCCGGTCGTCAGCCCGCGCACCACCGCGCGCACGTTCTCCTGGGTGCGGCCGAAAGCATCCGCCAGTATCTCCGCGCTCGTCATCTGCCATCCCTTCCCTTTTCAAGACCAAGAATCTACCGAACGGGGCTAGGTGACACGCCGTCCCTACCTGCTCAACGCCTCGCCGGGTGGCCGCTGACGGTGGTGCGAGGTACCGTTCCGACGTGCCCCGAGTAATCCCCGCTGTCAGCAAGTCCGTCCCCGACGTCGACACGCTGCTGGCCGCGGCCGTCCAAGGTATCGGGGGAGCGGAGCGGCCGGGACAGGTTCAGATGGCCGAGGCGGTGCGGCACGCCATCGAAGCCGGGGAGCACGTGGCCGTGCAGGCCGGCACCGGCACCGGGAAGTCGCTGGCCTACCTGGTCCCGGCGGTGCGGCACGCGGTGACCACGGGCAGCACGATCGTGGTGGCCACGGCGACCATCGCGCTGCAGCGCCAGCTCGTCGATCGTGACCTGCCGCGGCTGGCCGCGACGCTGGCGCCGCTGCTCGACCGCGAGCTGGCCTTCGCCATCCTCAAGGGCCGGCGCAACTACCTGTGCCTGAACCGGCAGCAGGGCGGCGTGGCCGAGGACCCGCAGGACGTGCTGTTCGACCCGGCCACAGCGTCTGATTCAACAGCTGGTCCCACCTCGCCGCTCGGACGCCAGGTGAAGCGGCTGCACGACTGGGCCGAGCAGACCACGACCGGGGACCGGGACGAACTGGTGCCCGGCGTGCCCGAGGCGGCCTGGCGCCAGGTCTCGGTGAGTGCCCAGGAGTGCGTCGGCGCGCAGCGCTGCACGTTCGGCTCCCGCTGCTTCGCCGAGAAGGCCCGGGAGGCGGCGGGCCGGGCGGACATCGTGGTGACCAACCACGCGCTGCTGGCCATCGACGCGACGTCCGAGATCGAGGTGCTGCCCGAGCACGACGTCGTCATCGTGGACGAGGCGCACGACCTGGTGGACCGGGTCACCTCGGCCACGACCGGGGAACTGTCGGGGCCGGGCGCGGACGTCGCCGCCCGCCGCGCCGCCCGGCTGACCGAGTCCGCCGCCGACGTGGGCGCAGCTCCGGCCGTGGCCGACCAGCTGCGCCAGGCCGCGGCCGCGCTCGTCATCGACCTCGGCGACACCCCCGCGGGGCGGATGGACGTGCTGCCGGAAACGCTGGCCGCCACCCTGACGGCGATACGCGACGCGGCCGGGGCGTGCGCGGACGCGGTGCGGGCCAGCGCGTCGGCCCAGGAGGAGGACCAGCAGCGGCTGGCGACGACCCGGCTGACCGTGGCCTCGCTCGACGACATCCAGCAGACGGCCGGCCGGATCCTGGACGCGTACGAGCAGGGGATCTCCGAGCGCGGCGAGGTCGTCTGGCTGGATCGCCCGTTCATCGACGACGGCCGCCGGCCGCCCGCGCTGCGGGTGGCGCCGCTCGAGGTGGGGAAGGTGCTGCGGAACCGGCTGTTCGGCCAGCGCACGGTGGCCCTCACCTCGGCCACCCTGGCCCTGGGCGGCTCGTTCGCCCCGCTAGCCGTCCAGTGGGGGCTCAGCCTCCCCGGGGGGAGCGATCCCCCCCAGACCCCCCCTGCTCATGGGGGAGCTGCCCGCCCCCCCATACCCCCCGGGGGAGGGGCAGGCCCCTCAGGGCCCATTGCGTGGACCGGCCTGGACGTGGGATCGCCGTTCGACCACGCTCGCAGCGGCATCTTGTACGTGGCCCGCCACCTGCCGCCGCCGGGCCGCGACGCGCTGCCCGAGGCCTACCTGACCGAGCTGGCTGAGCTCATCGAGGCCGCGGGCGGGCGCACCCTGGGCCTGTTCTCCTCCATGCGAGCCGCCCGCGAGGCGGCCGGGGCGCTGCACGAGCGGATCGGCTACCCGCTGCTGTGCCAAGGGGACGACCTCACCGCCCAGCTGGTCAGGCAGTTCAGCGAGGACGAGCCGACCTGCCTGTTCGGCACGCTGTCGCTGTGGCAGGGAGTGGACGTGCCGGGCAACTCGCTGCAGCTCGTGGTCATCGACCGGATCCCGTTCCCGCGGCCCGACGACCCGCTGGCCTCGGCCCGGCAGCGCGCGGTGGCCGCCCGCGGCGGCAACGGGTTCATGTCCGTCGCGGCCTCGCACGCCGCGCTGCTGCTGGCCCAGGGCGCGGGCCGGCTGCTGCGGACGATGACCGACCGCGGCGTGGTGGCGGTCCTCGACCCGCGGCTGATGACGGCGCGCTACGGCGATTTCCTGCGCGCCACCCTGCCCCCCTTCTGGACCACCACCGACCCGGCCCTCGTCCGCGCCGCTTTGCGCCGTTTGGCCGCCGCTTCCGAGGGCAGTTCGGATCCGGAAACGTCGGAGGCCCCGGCGCCGGTCTGATCCCTTAGCACGTGCTTACGGCCCGGTTACCGCGTTTGCCCCGGTACGGATGAAACGCGGGATGCTGGGTAACATTTTGGGAACTACGGACACCGAAGAACCGTTTTGCAAGAGGACTGGCCCACCAGTCGCGGCGGGGAGGTCACTCATGCGGAGCCAGCCGCGTACCAGCGGCAAGCGGCACGTGCTCCGCTGGGTTGCCGTCGCGGCGGTCGTCATCGTCGCCGCGGGCACGCTGGGTGTCTACCTGAAGTACCGGGCCGTCTACGACAGCATCACCCGCGTGACGGTGCCGTCGACCGCCCTGGGCCACCGCCCGCCGGCGTACAGCACGACCGCGCAGAACATCCTGGTATACGGCGATGACACCCGGACCGGCCTGACCGCGCACCAGCAGTACATCCTGCACACCGGCCACGACCAGACCAACAACACCGACACGATCATGGTGGTGCACATCTCGCCCGGCCACCACGGGATCACGGTGATCAGCATCCCGCGCGACACCATGGTGCCGATGTACGAGTGCGACAGCGGTCCCGGCTACACCGGCCAGCAGGCCAACCCGGCCGGCGCCGTGCAGATCAACTCGCTGCTCCAGATCGGCGGGCCGACCTGCCTGTGGAAGACCGTCGAGCAGGTGACCGGCATCCGCATCGACCACTTCATCGGGATCGGCCTGCTCGGCTTCGTCAACGTCGTCAACGACCTCGGCGGCGTCAACGTCTGCGTGCCGTTCAACGTGAACGATCCGATGTCCGGCCTGAACCTCAAGGAGGGCCAGCAGCACATCAGCGGCATTCAGGCCCTCGCCTTCTGGCGCACCCGCGAGGACCTCGGCGACGGCTCTGACATCGAGCGGATCGAGCGCGACCAGTTCATGTCCGCCCAGGTGGTCAAAGGCGTCCTGCACAGCGGCCTGCTTTCCAACCCGATCAAGCTGCTGAACGTGGTCACCGACGCGGCCGCCTCGATGACCACCGACTCCGGCATGTCGGTCTCGGACCTGGTGCAGATCGGGCAGAGCTTCCGCAACCTGTCCAGTGAGAACGTGCAGTTCATCACCGCCCCGAACGAGCCGTGGACGCAGAACGCCAACCGCATCCAGCTCATGCAGCCGCAGGCCAGCGAGGTGTTCGCGGCCATCGCCCGGGACCAGGCCGTGCCGAAGCTCTCCACCACGCCCGGGCCTTCCTCGTCCGCTTCCGGGGCCGCTGGCCAGGTGCTCACCACCAGCCCGGCCAACGTCAAGGTCGAGGTGCTGAACGGATCCGGCGCCGCGCACGTCGCCAGCACGGCGGCGGCCGGGCTGACCAGCCGCGGCTTCAACGTGACCGGAACCGGGGACGCGCCGAACTTCGCCTACACCACCTCGGTCATCGAATATTCCTCCGCCGCCGACATGGCCGCGGTGAACACGCTCAAGCAGGAGCTCACCGACGTCACCTCGCTGCAGGTGCCCAGCCTCGCGCCCGGCACCGTCGACCTGATCCTCGGCTCCAGTTTCACCGGCTTGAACCAGAAAACCCCGCAGGCCCCCCCCCCCCCCCCCCCCCCCCCCCCCCCCCCCCCCCCCGCGCCCC
>JBEKJP010000048.1:0-49484 GCA_050011155.1 Streptosporangiaceae bacterium | reverse complement strand
CTCGGCGCTGGGCATGTCCGGCGGGGCCTTCTGCAGGTTCTTGTCGACCACGGTGCGGTGCCGCAGCACCGACCGGGACCGGTTCACCACCGCCTGCCGCAGGTACGCCAGCGCCTTCTCGGTATCCCGGAGGCGCTGCCAGCCGCCGTGCATGGCCACGAAGGAGTCCTGCACGACCTCCTCGGCGGTGCCGGTGTCCCGCACCAGCAGCGCCGCCAGCCGCACCAGCGCCCGGTAATGCTGGGAATACAGCTCGACGACGGCGAGGTCGGCGCTCCATTCGGCGCGCGCCGTGCCCGCGGCCGGGAAGGCATCCGCCAGGCCCGTGACGTCCGGGCGGGCAGCGCCGTCCCGCTCGGGGTCTTCCGCCGGGCCGGCGCCCTCGGGATCGGTGTGCTCGTCCAGCCAGACCCGGTACCTGTCCAGGCCCTGCCCCAGGTCATAGTCCGCCGCGAACCTGGCTCCCTGCTGGTCAGCGACCTGCTGGTAGGCGCCGGACAGCAGCATGTCCTGGTGGGAAGTGCCCGTCTCGCGGCCCCCGGCCCTCATGACGATGCTCCTTCCGGGGTGTCCTCGTCGAACGGATAGTCCGCCCCTAGTTGTAGGAGCAGCTTGCGGCGTACTCGATACAGGTGCACGCTCACCGTTTTCTCGGCGATGCCGAGGACCGCGGCGATCTCGCCTTCCTTCATGTCCAGGCCCCACCGCAGCAGCGCCGCCGCGTGCTGCTGCTCGGGCAGGCCACCGATGACCTGCCAGCACCGGTCCAGCGCGATGGACGAGAAGGCCTGCTCCAGCGGGCCGGCCGGGGGCTTACGGTAGAGCATCTCGATCCGGGGCAGCCGGTCGCGGATGGCCGCCTCACGGCGGAAGCCGGTCACCGCGATATTGGCCAGCGTCCGGCGCAGCCAGCCCCGGCGCTGCTCCGCACTGATGCCGCGCAGCCCACGCCAGGCCAGCGCGGCCGTCTCGAATGCCGCCTGGACGAGGTCGCGGGACAGCGCCTGGTCACCTCGGGTCACCGTGCAGGCATACCCGAACAGGTCGCTGGCCTCGGCGCGGAAACAGGCATCAAGCTCCTGAGCCTCATGCGGTGAGATCTTCCCCTCACTCACCGCCCACCTCCCTGACGGTAAAGGTAATCGAAGGTGGCCGGGTTTACCGGAGGACCGGGAAGAATCACGTCGTTAAGTCGACTGGGCGCCCCGGGACCCTTACTGCCTGTCTCGGTAACCTGCTGGCATGAGTGACCCAGCGGACACCAACGCCGCTATCTGGCAGTCCGCCGAAGCCGTCGAGGCCTGGGCGGCCGAGGCGCAGCGGCAGGAACGAAGCCGGGAGGCGCACCGGCGGTTCACGGCCCTGCTGCTGCCGTTCGCAGAGCAGGAGGAGTTCACGTTCCTGGACCTGGGCGCCGGGACCGGGGCCGCGGCCCGGGCGATCCTTCGCCTGTATCCGGGCAGCACCGCGATACTCGCGGACTTCTCGGCCGAGATGATGCGGGCTGGGGAGCGGGAGATGGAGCCGTTCGCGGGGCGCTACCGGTACGTCGAGTTCGACATGGCGGCGGCCGGCCCGTGGCCCGCGGAGATCCCGGCGGCGCTGGACGCCGTGGTGACCTCGATGTGCGTCCACCACCTGCCCGACGACCGCAAGCAGAGCCTGTTCGCCGAGATATCCGCCGCACTCGCCCCCGGTGGCTGGTACCTCAACTACGACCCGGTGCGCGCCGGGGACCCCCTGGTCGAGGCCACCTGGGACCGGGTGCGTGACCGCGAGGACCCCGAGGGAGCGGCCCGCCGCCGCCACCGGTCGCCGCTGGAGCAGGCCCGCTGGGACAACCACATCCGGTACATCATCCCGCTCGGCCCGCAGCTGGAGTATCTGCGGGCGGCCGGGTTCGAGGGCGTCGACGTCTACTGGAGGCACCTGGAGAACGTCATCTACGGCGGACGCCGCCCGGCGGCAGGATAAGGCGTGCCCGGCCCGCTCAGGCAGGCGATCGACGGCACGACCCCGGCGATGCTCCGCGCCCGTGGCAGCGTCAAGTGGGCGGCGGCCGGCCCCGGCGGCTTCGGCGCGGCCGTGGCCGAGATGGACTTCGGCGCCGCCCCGCCCATCGTGGACGCGCTCGCCGGGCTGTCCGCCGACGCGAACTTCGGCTACCTGCCCCCGTTCCTGGCCGAGGAGCTGAGCGCGGCGTGCGCGGAGTTCGCCCAGCGCCGCTACGGCTGGGACGTCGATCCCGCGCTGATCCATCACGTCCCCGATGTGATCAAGGCGCTGGAGCTCGCCATCACCCGGTTCTCCCGTCCGGGTTCCCCGGTCATCTTGCCCACGCCGGCCTACATGCCGTTCCTGTCCGTACCCGGCTTCCTCGGCCGCGAGATCATCCAGGTCAAAATACGGGACGAACGAGGCCGGTTCACGCTGGACCTGGACGGGATCTCCGACGCGTTCCGTAAGGGCGGGCACCTGCTCGTCTTCTGCAACCCGTACAACCCGCTGGGCCGGGTCTTCACCAGAGCGGAGATGGCGGAGCTGAGCGGGGTCGTGGAGCGGCACGGCGGGCGGGTCTTCGCCGATGAGATCCACGGCCCGCTGGTCTATCCGGGAGCGCGGCACATCCCGTACGCGTCGACCTCGGACGTGGCCGCGTCGCATACGCTCACCGCCACCTCCGCGTCGAAGGGATGGAACCTGCCCGGGCTCAAGTGCGCTCAGGTGATCCTCACCAACGAGCCCGACCGGCGGCGCTGGGATGAGATGGGCTTCTTCGCCGCGCACGGCGCGAGCAATCCCGGCGTCGTGGCGAACATCGCCGCCTACCGGCACGGCGAGGCGTGGCTGGACGAGATCGTCGGCTACCTCGACGAGAGCCGCCGCCTCCTGGCCGGGCTGCTCGGCCGGCACCTGCCCCGGATCCGGTACCGGCCGCCCGACGGCACCTACCTCGCCTGGCTCGACTGCACCGCGATGGACCTGCCGAGCTCACCCGGTGAGCTCGTCACGAGCCGCGCGCAGCTCACGGTGGTGGACGGGCCTGCCTTCGGCGACGGCGGCGCGGGCTCTTTCCGCTTCAACTTCGCCACGCCGCAGCCGATCCTGACCGAGATGGTCGAGCGCATCGCCGCCGCTCTCACCGGGCCGGCCTGAGCTCTCCGGCCGTCTTGCCGGCCTGGCTCAGGGCGGCGGTCATCATGTCCGCGGCCCGGCCCGCCGCCGCCAGCGCCTCGACCGCCTCCACGATCCAGAAGTCCGGGTCCTGCCCGGCGCCCGCCGCGAGCCGCTCGTCCTCCCGCTGCACGACCAGGATCCTGGCCAGCTGCTCGCACACCTGCGGCAGGTCCTGGCCCATCCGTTCGAGGCTCGCGATCACCTCGCGCGCGTCGTCGAGGCCGGCCAGGCCGGTGCCGCCCGCGCTCAGGTCGCGCAGCGCGCGAACCGCCTGGGCGGCCTGGCCGGCGATGTCCCGCATCGTCATCGTGCCGCCAGGCTCGCCCGCGTCCTCACCACCGGTGCGTGGCCGGCTGCCGAGCCCGGCGAGCTCGGCGTCCTCAGCGGAACCGTAGGGACGAACCCGTTTGGGCATCTTTCTCCAGGGCTACTCGGGAGGGGATAGTGCGGCACGCTGACGTGCCCGCCTTCCAGGGTATCTAGTGCCGGAACCACGCTCGTGACCCGTGCCGTCGCGGGGGGGCGGCCGCGCGAACAAGCCCGGTCCAGCCGCTCCCCGCGCGCCGAACCGGGCCTGCTGCCCCCGCCCCGCGGATCGCCGGGCGTGTCCCTCAGGACCAGGTGTCCCTCTGCATTGATTTCAACTCCTCCCGGTCAGGGCCGGATGCCGGATTCAGTCTGGCTGGGCACGTCAGCAGCCGGTTAGCAGATGATCATCACAGCCAGCGCCTGACATTAACGTCCAGTCGCCGTTCGGTTATCCTTGGTGAAGAGAACCTTCGGCGCGAGTGATAAGCGGTTGAGCCGTGACTGAAGCAGAGTTCTGCTTGCTGGGACCATTTACGGTGCGCATCGGTGGCGTGATGGTGTCAGTGCAGAAGGGGAAACAGCGGGCGGTGCTCGCGGCGCTGCTGCTGAAACCCGGCCGGGCGGTCTCGCTCGATGAGCTGGCCGAGACGCTGTGGGGACCGGATCCGCCGCCATCAGCCCGGGTAACCATCCAGAACTACGTCATGAGGCTGCGCAAGGCGCTGGGAGATGGGGGAAGTCCGCGCATCAGCACGCTGTCGTCGGGCTACGCGATCCAGGTCGAACCAGGCGAGTTGGACATCACCCGGTTCGAGGACCTGCTGGGCGCGGCTACGTCGGCGGCGCGGGAGGGCCGGTGGCAGGACGCGGCCGAACGGGCGCGCTCGGCTGTCTCGCTATGGCGGGGCGATCCGCTCGCCGATGTCGGCTCCGAGCTGCTGGCGGACCGGGAGGTTCCCCGGCTGGCCGAGATGCGGCTGCGGGCGCTGGAAACGGGCCACGACGCCGACCTGAACCTCGGCCGCCACGCCGATGTGATCACCGGGCTACGGCAGCTGGCCGCCTGCCACCCGCTCAGAGAGCGACTGCACGCCCAGCTCATGCTCGCCCTCTGCCGTGACGGGCGGCAAGCCGAGGCGCTGGCCGCCTATCAGCACGCCCGCCAGGTTCTCATCGAGGAACTCGGCACCGGTCCCGGGCCGGGGCTGCGGGAGCTGCACCAGCAGATACTGACCGGCGATCCTGCGCTGGTCCTCCCGCAGGCCGCACCGCGGGGAACCCGCCCCGCCCCCTCCAGGGTGCCCAGGGAACTGCCCGCCGGGGTGCCGCACTTCACCGGGCGGGCTGACATGCTGGCGACGCTGACCGAGGCCATGTCCCGGCCGGAGTGCTCGGGGACGGTGGTGATCCTGGCGGTCAACGGTACCGCCGGCGTGGGCAAGACGGCGCTGGCGGTGCACTGGGCGCATCAGGTCGCGGAGCGGTTCCCCGATGGCCAGCTCTACGTGGACCTGCGCGGCTACGACCCGTCGGGTGCCCCGCGGCCGGCCGCCGAGGTGATCCGTGGATTCCTGGACTCGCTCGGGGTGCCCGCCGCGCATGTCCCGTCGGGGGAGCAGGCTCAGGCCGGCCTGTACCGCAGCCTGATGACCGGCCAGCGGGTACTGGTCGTGCTCGACAACGCCCGCGACGCCGCCCAGGTCCGCCGCCTGCTGCCCGGGTCCGCCGGGTGCCTGGTCCTGGTCACCAGTCGCAGCCAGCTGACCGGCCTGGCGGCCGCCGACGGCGCTCGCCTGCTCACCGTGGACGTGCTCACGGACGCCGAGGCCCGGACCCTGCTCAATCGCCGCCTGGGCACTGGGCGGGTCGCGGCGGAACCGGAGGCCACCGCCGATCTCGTCCGGCTCTGCGCGCGGCTGCCGCTGGCCCTCAGCATCGCCGCCGCGCGGGCCGCCGCCCGGCCGGGCCACCCGCTGGCGGCCGTGGCCGCCGCCTTGCACGGCGAACGCGGCCGGCTGGACGCCTTCGACACCGGAGAGCCCGCCAGCAGCGCGCGGACCGTGTTTTCCTGGTCCTACCGCAACCTCAGCGAGCCCGCCGCGCGGATGTTCCGGCTGCTGGGCCTGCATCCAGGGCCGGACGTCACCGTGGCCGCCGCGGCCAGCCTGGCTGGAACCGGGGCTGGTCAGGCGGGCCGGTGTCTCGAGGAGCTGACGGCCGCGCACCTGGCGACCGAGCCGGTGCCCGGGCGGTTCTCCTTCCACGACCTGCTGCGCGCCTACGCCGTCGAGCAGGCCGACTCGTGCGACAGCCGGCCTGACCAGCAGGCCGCGTTGGGCCGGATGCTGGATCACTACCTGCACACGGCGCAGGCCGCGGCCGGGTTCTTGTGTCCCGGCCGGGATCTGCTCACCTTGTCCCCGCCCCGGGACGGGGTGCAGCCGGAGCGGCCCGGGGGAAGCGCGGCCGCGCTGGCCTGGTTCGTCGCCGAGCGTCCGGTCGTATCCGCGGCCGTCCGCCTGGCGGCCGACGCTGGGCTGAATCCCTGGGCCTGGCAGCTGGGCTGGCTCCTGGGCCGGTACTTGCACCGGAGCGGGCACTGGCAGGAGTGGGTGGCCACCTTGCGCACCGCACTGCCCGCCGCCGAGCACGCCGGCGACGTGGCCGGGCAGGCCTACATCCATCGTGACCTCGGCGGCGCGCACACCAGCCTGAGGCTCGGTCCGGAGGCGAACGCTCACCTGCGCCGGGCGCTTGGCCTGGACCAGCGGCTCGGCGACCGCGCGGGGCAGGCCCATACCCTGCTGTGCTTGGGCCGGCTGCTCGAGGAGGTGCAAGGCGCCCCTCGCGCGGGGCTGCGCTGCGTGCTCGAGGCGCTTGAGCTTTTCCGGGCCGCCGGGCACAAGGCCGGGCAGGCCAACGCCATCAGCAACGCGGGATGGTGCCATAGCGTGCTTGGCGAGCACGAGGCGGCCCTGGCCCGCTACCAGCAGGCGCTCGTCCTGCACCGCGAGATCGACAACCGTGACGGGGAATGCTTCACCTGGGACAACCTCGGGAACATCTACCACCGTCTCGGGCGCCATAGCCAGGCGGTCGCCTGCTACCGGCACAGCATCAGGCTCTTTCGCGAGCTCGGCAACCTGCCCGAGCTGGCCGCGACGCTCACTCGCCTCGGCGACAGCCTGCACGTCGCAGGCCACCCGCGCGACGCTCACACCGCCTGGCAGGAAGCGCATACGATCCTGGATAGCCTGCACGACCCGAGCGCCAGCCAGATCCTCGCCCGGCTCTCCCGGCTCCGCGCCGCCTAAGGATGCCCTTCCAGGCCGTCGAGCACCTGCACGACATTTCCCCGCAGGTTTTCCGCGGCGGCCTCGTTCCCGGCCAGGTGGTGCAGCAGGGCCTGCTGGAACAGCCCGTCCAGGATCGCGTAGGCCGCCGCGGGGGCCAGCGTGACCGAGATCCCGGCCAGCGCGGCGTACCGGGTGACAACCCGCCAGATCATCTCCTCGCGGCGCTGGTCGATTTCCAGGACGTCGGCGCGGAACGACTCCTCGAACAGGCTCTGGTTCCGCAGGTCGTACCAGAGCCGGTGCATCGGCGCGTCGGTCCGCAGCGTCTGCGCCATCGCCGCGCTGAACTCCCGCTCGAGCTCGCCCGCCGAGGTGGCGGCGGCCACGATCTCGTCGTACCGCGTTACGCAGGCGGCCTCGTACTGGCGCACGCAGTGCGTGATCAGGTCCTTCTTGTCGCTGAAGTAGTAGTGCAGCACGCCGTGCGAGAACGGGGAGTTCTGCGCGATCTCGCGCAGGCTGGTGCGGGCGTAACCGAGCTCGGCCAGCGTCTGCAGCGCGGCATCGGCCAGCTGCGCCCGCCGCTCGGCGAACTTGTCGAACTGCCGCCGCGAGACTCGCTCCCGGTTCGTCTCCGTGACACCGGCCACCTGGGCCACGTCGGTCACAACCGCGACCTTCCCGTCTGTTCCTCATATCTCGCGCCATGCGAGCCCGAACCCACTGTATCTCGGCCAGCGGCCATCGCCCCAGGACGAATCTTGACGACTGTCCAAGGAAACCTTGACGACTGTCAAGAGAGCGTGGCACTGTGACCTAGGTCGCACCGCCGCGGAGGGCGGCGGTGCGACAACCAGGCCGGCGTCGTCTCGAGGAGGAGATACCCATGAGCGTGTACGACCTGACCGGTCGCAAGGCGCTGGTCACCGGCGGCGCGCGCGGTCTTGGCGCGGGGATGGCCGAGGCGCTGGCCCGGGCCGGTGCGGCCGTCGTGATCGGCGATATCCGCGAGGACCTCGGCCAGGCGACCGTCGACGAGATCAAGAAGTCCGGCGGCGACGCCGCGTTCCTCCCGCTGGACGTGACCGACGACCACAGCTGGGAGCGGTGCGTCGAGGGTACGATCGCCGAGCTCGGCGGGCTGGACATCCTGGTCAACAACGCCGGCGTCGAGATCACCCAATTGGTCGCGGACCTCGAGCCGGCTGCCATCACCAAGATGCTCGAGGTCAACATCCTGGGCACCTCGCTCGGCATCAAGCACGCCTTCCGCGCCATGCGCCCGGGTGGCCCGGCGGGCCGCGGCGGCGCCATCGTCAACATCTCCTCGGTCGCCGCGACGATCGCGTTTCCCGGCATCGCCGTCTATTCGGCCACCAAGGCCGCGGTCGACCGGCTGAGCCGGGTGGCCGCCATGGAGTCCGGCAAGCTCGGCTACGGCGTGCGGGTCAACTGCATCTACCCGGGCCTGGTCCCGACCGAGATGGGCAGCCAGCTGGCGCAGGACGTGGTGACGCTCGGCCTGTTCCCCAGCGTGCCCGAGGCCATCGGCGCCGTGGTCGGGCTGACCCCGCAGGGGCGCCTCGGCGAGGTCGCGGACATGGCGGACGCCGTGGTCTTCCTGGCCTCCGACGCGGCCCGCTTCATCACCGGCGCCGGGCTGCCCGTCGACGGCGGCATGGGTATGTAATCGAGAACCGAGGGGAACGAACGTCATGGCAACCAAGCCCGTCGTCGTCTACGGCGCGTCCGGCTACACCGGGCGCCTGGTCTGCGAGTACCTGCGCGAGTACAACATCTCGTTCATCGCGGCAGGCCGCGACAAGGCCCGGATCGCCGAAGCGATGGACAAGGTCCCCGGCATCGACACCGTCGAGCATGACATCGTCGAGGTCGCGCACGACGTCCAGCCGCTGGCTGAGCTGTTCGACGGGGCGAAGGTGGTCCTCAACACCGTCGGCCCGTTCGCCCAGTACGGCGGCGAAGTCGTCGAGGCCTGTATCAGCGCCGGCTGCCACTACCTGGACACCACCGGTGAGCAGGACTGGCTGATCACCTGCGACGAGGAGTACGGCGAGCGGATGGCGGCCAAGGGCCTGCTGCTCGCCCCGGGTATCGCCCAGATGTACACCACCAGCGAGATCGCCGCCCAGCTCTGCCTGGAGAAGCCGGGGGTCGACACGCTGGACATCCTGGTCTTCTGGAAGGGCACGCCGACGGTGGCCTCCACCCGGACCATCCTGGTCAACGCGTGCCTGTCCAAGGCCTACTACCTGGAGCAGAACCAGTACGCGGAATGGCCGGCCGACGCCGGTCTTTACGACGTGGCGATCCCGGGGCAGCACGAGGTCGGCCTGGCCCTGCCATGGGGCGGCATGTCGCACCCGGTGTGGTTCAAGCACGACCCGCGGGTGGCCAGCGTCAAGGCGCTGGGCGGCGTCTTCAACCGCCCGCTCATGCTCGGCGTCCCGCAGATCGTCAAGGGAGTGCTCGAGGCGATCGAGGGCCTGCCGGACAGCGAGAAGCTCCGCGTCATCAACGAGCAGGCGGCCGCCGTCATGAACCAGATGCCGCCGCGCGAGGCCACCAGGATCAACACCTCGCTGGACTCGGTGCACGCGTCCGGGCCGCTGGGTCGCGCGCACTGTGTCATCCACGGCAACTCCAACTACAAGCAGACCGGCCTGCTGCAGGCGTACGGGGCGTACTCGCTGCTCCAGCAGCCGCCGCTGCGAGTCGGCTTCGCGTCCGGCTGCCAGGCCTTCGGCCATCGTGAGCTGCTCGGCGTGATGCGCAGCTTCGGCCTGGTCATGGAGCCGAACCTGACCGTCCAGCACTGACCGGGAGGCGGCGTGCGCCTGACCGACTACCTCGACAAGGGGGCCTCTCTCGGGCCTGAGGCCCCCTGCCTGACCACGGCCGGGCGCACGTTCAGCTACGCCGACGTCCAGCGGCTGTCCTGGCGGGTGGCCCGCGCGCTCGACCGCTCCGGGATCGGTCCCGGCGACAAGGTCGCGATCTTGTCGGCGAACGACCCGGTCGCCTTCGGCTGCGTGTTCGGCATCTCCCGGGCGGGCGCGGTGTGGTGCCCGGTCAACCCGCGCAACGAGGCGGCCGAGAACCGCGACCTGCTCGACTTCTTCGACTGCCGGTGCCTGATCTTCCAGGCCGCCTTCGCGCCGCTTGTCGCCCGCATCCTGCCCGACCTGCCCCAGCTCGGCGTGCTGGTCTGCCTGGACGGCGAGCCGCCAGACGCCACGCCCTTCGACCTCTGGATCGGCCCCGAGCCGGCCGAGCCCTGGCAGGCCGAGCCGGCCGGTGACATGGTCATGCTCGTCGGCACCGGCGGCACGACCGGCCGCCCCAAGGGCGTCATGCTCACCGACCGCAACATCGAGACGATGTCCGCGCTGACGCTGATGAGCTACCCGTTCCGGCCGCGTCCGCGCTACCTGGCCCTCGCCCCGCTCACCCATGCGGCCGGGGTGCTGTGCTTCCCGGTCATGACGCTCGGCGGCGAGATCGTCATCATGGGGAAGCCGGACCTGGCCGAGTTCCTCGCGCTCATCGCCGGGCACCGGATCACGCACACGTTCCTGCCCCCCACGCTGATCTACATGCTGCTCGACCACGCCGGGCTGGCGGACACCGACCTGAGCAGCCTGCAGTGCCTGTGGTACGGCGCCGCCCCGATGTCGGCCAGCCGTCTGGAACAGGCCCTGACCAGGATCGGGCCGGTCATGGGGCAGCTGTTCGGCCAGTCCGAGGCCCCGATGATGATCTCCACCCTGGCCCCCGCCGAGCACTTCCGCGACGACGGCTCCGTCGCCACCGAGCGGCTCGCCTCGGCCGGGCGGCCCACCCCGCTCACCATCGTCGCGATCATGGACGACGAGGGGCACCGGCTCGGGCCAGGCGAGCGCGGCGAGATCGTCGTCCGCGGGCCGCTGGTCATGGCCGGCTACTACAAGAACCCGCAGGCCTCGGCGGAGACGGCTCGGCACGGCTGGCACCACACCGGCGACATCGGCTACCTCGACTCCGGCGGCTACCTGTTCATCGTCGACCGGGCCAAGGACATGATCATCACCGGCGGGTTCAACGTGTACTCGGCCGAGGTGGAGCAGGTCCTGCTGGCTCACCCGGCCATCGGCGACTGCGCGGTCATCGGGCTGCCCGACGAGAAGTGGGGCGAGCGCGTCACCGCCGTCGTGCAGCCGCGCCCCGGCCAGACGGTGACCGGAGACGAGGTCCGGGCGTTCGTCAAGGAGCGCCTCGGCAGCGTCAAGGCCCCCAAGCAGGTCGAGGTCTGGCCCGACCTGCCCCGCTCGAAGGTCGGGAAGGTCCTCAAGACCGAGGTCAAGGCCCAGCTCAAGGGCGATGGCGCCTGACTGCGGGCGAATTGCTCGTGCCCGGCCGGTTATAGCCTTAGGCTCGAGTCGCCATGTCCGTCACCGCCGATGACCTCGACAGCGTGATCGCCTGCGTCGTGAGCACGCTGCTGCCCATCACCGACCGCGACTGGTCGGTGCGCGCGGGCACCCTGGAATGGGACTGCTGGCATACCGCCGAGCACATCGGGGACTGCCTGCTGTCCTATGCCTGGCAGCTCGCGGTCCAGCCCACCGGGCGCTACGTCCGGGCCGTCGCCACCGCCGAGAAGGATGCCTCGCCCGCCGAGGTGCTCGAGTTCGCGGTCACCGGGGGGCGGGTCCTGGCCTCGATGGTGCGCACCTCCCGCCCGCACGTCCGGGCGTACCACCCGGCCGGGATGGCCGATCCGGAGGGATTCGCCGGGCTCGGCTGCCACGAGGCCCTGCTGCACGGCAACGACATCGCCCTGGGTTTCGGCCTCAGCCTCGACCCGCCCCGCGACGTGTGCCGCCGCGTGCTGGCCCGGATCTTTCCGCAGGCCCCCGCGGACCTGGCGCAATCCGACCCGTGGACAGGACTGCTGTGGGCCGGCGGCCGGATCGAGCCCCCCGGTCATTCCCAGCCGCCCGGCTGGCGCCCCCATCCCGCCCCGCTCACCCGCTTACCCGCCGATAGGCGCGGGCGGCTCAAGCGAGCCGGCGTCGAGGAACGGGACGACCGCGGCGGGCAGGCCAGGCGAGCCGAAGATGTCGTAGTGCGTCTGGCTCGGCAAGATGGCCAGCCGGGTCACGGGCCGTGCCGAGCCGTCCCAGTGGGCGTCGCGCAGGCCGCCGCCGAGCCGGGCGTAGAAGTCCACGATGTGCGCCGGGCGCACCGCGTCGGCGTCCGCGTAGACCAGCATGGTGGGCGCGGTGATCCGCGCCAGGTCCGCGGACCAGTCGTAGTCGCGCCGCAGCAGTTCACCGGTCTTGTCCAGCAGCACCGGCCAGTCCTCCACCCGGGGCGCGGCGCTGGCGTACAGCTCGTACAGCGGGCTCTGCTTGAGCATGTCGGACAGCTGCGCGCCCATCTGGTCCATCCCGGCCAGGCTCTCCGGGTACCAGCCGTCCCGGCGGAACGGCACGGCGACGAGCACCAGGCGGCGCACCAGCGCCGGGTGCTGGATCGCGGTCCGCAGCGCGGTCGCGCCGCCGAAGGAGTAGCCCATCACGTCGGCCTGATCCAGGCCCAGGTGCCCGATGAGCCCGGCGATGTCGTCCGCCAGCGTCTCCCAGCGCAGCGGCCGGTCCACGTCCGCGGTGTGCCCGTGGGCCTGCAGGTCCACCAGGATGACCCGGCGGCCCTGAGCCAGCTCCGGCAGGATCGGCGCGTACGTGCTGCCCGCGGCCAGGCCGCCGTGCAGCAGCACCAGCGGCTGGCCCGAGCCGTGCTCTTCGTAGTACAGGGAGATGCCGTTCACGTCGGCGTAGCTCACCGGGTCACCGTCCTCGTGCGAAGGGATCGTCGCTCACACCGGTAGAACGACGCCACCGCGCGAAACTCATCGAAGGCCAAACTCAACGGAGCAGAGATGAGCCGATCGTCGGGACCGGCGTCCCGGCCAGCCGGTGGATGATGTCGTGGCGGGCGACGCCGTCGTCGAACATGCGGCGGGCCGCCTGGTACGCCGGGCTCTCCTCGTCCTGCCACAGCTCCTCGACCACGCGGTAGGCGGCCTCGGTGAACTCCTCGCTGGTCATTCCGGTCGGCGGGGTGCAGTCGCGGAACTCCTCGGCGACCAGGCGGCGGCGGTCGGCGGGGTCGGCGAGGTCAAGCGGACCGTGCTGCTCCGGCAGCGGCAGCGCGAACATGCGCCGCCCCACCTGGTCGGAGAGCCAGGCCACGTCGGCGTCGCTGGCCGCCAGGCCGGAGGCGTAACCGCGGATCGCGACCGCGTCCGGGTCGTCGTAGGCCTGGCCGAACCGGCTGACCACCTGCGCCACCCGCTCCGTCAGCACCGCCGTCCCGGCTTCGCCCAGGCCCCGGCGGTCGGCGGACCAGCGGGCCCACGCGGTCACCGCGGGCTCGAGGTGACCGCGCTGAGCCGGGGTGAGGACGAAGGTGTTCGGCACGTGGCCGAGGAGTATGTGCGCGATCGTGCGCGGGCCGGCCTGGTCCGGTGGCACGCCGGCGCGGCGGCCGGTGTAGCCGGTGAGCACCTCGGCCCAGAACCGGGTGGATTCCTCGTCGACTGTGACGGCCTCGGCCGTCTGCGGGCTCTTCATGAACTCGTCGACCGCGGCCGCGCGGTCGGCCGCGGAGAAGACCGGAATCGGATCGGCGCCCTCCGCCGGGAGCCGGCGGACCCGGGACCTGACCAGCGGCAGGAAGGCCAGGGTGCTGTTGGACAGCTCGGCCGCGGGGTCACGGTCCATCCGGGCCAGCGGCCCGGCAATGTGCCGCCGCGCGTCGGCCAGGCTGATCGGGTCGGACTGGTCGAACTCGCCGAGGCCGCCTTTTTCCCCGATGCCGCCGGTGATGGCCTCGATCAGCCGGTCCACGTTGGAGGACACGCCGGCCGAGATGGCGACCGGGAGCCCGGCCAGGTCCACCTGGACCAGGATGCCGTGCTCGGTCTCGCCGTACGTGAACGTGACGGCGATGGCCTCGTCGTCGCCGAACACGTCGTAGCGGCGCCAGGCCCGGCCGGGCGCCGCCTTGCCGATCTCGGTTACCCACTCCGGCGGGTAGGTGCCATCGCTGGTCAGCTCGGCCAGCGCCCGGCTGGCCGCCCGCTTGGTGGCCGCCGTGCCCATCGCCATGAGCAGCCGGAGCAGGGCCGCGCCGTCCGGGTTGCGGCGGCGGAGCGCCCCTTCCACCAGCACGGTGGCGCGGAACTGCTCCTCCTCGGCGGCGTCGCGCACGCCGAGCACCCGCGGGATCTCCATGCAGGTCGAGGCCTCGATCTCGGCCTGCAGCGGCTGGCCGGCCGCGACCGCCTTCCACAGGTCGCCGAGGACCCGCCGCACGATCGCGTCCGCCTCGGTCTCCTCCGGCCCCTGATCAGGTACTGGCTGGCTGGACCTGGACGGGCTGGCGCCTGTGCTGCGGCGCGGCTTGGTCTTCTTGCTCATCAGATTCGCGGCGTGGAGACTCCGGCCTTCGGGCCGGGGAGGCAACCCCGCGTCACCTCCCTCGGAATGTCAGTACTAGTCGATAGTGTATTCGCATGTCCCGGTACCGGCTGATTCCCGCACCCGCCCAGGAGGCCATGCTGCGGGATCACTGTGCCCATGCCCGGTATATGTGGAACCTCTGGTCCCGGGCGGTGCCGACGGGTGTGAAGTCGTACCGGGTGACGATGGACCGTGCGGGTCGCTGGCATGTCGCGTTCGCGGCGATTCCCGATCCAGTCCCGGCACCCGGCAACGGACGGACAGTGGGCATCGACCGGGGCGTAGCGATTAGCGCGGCCCTTTCCACCGGGGAACGGCTGCACGCCCCTGGCCTGACCTGGCGGGAGCAGGCCAGGCTGCGCCGACTGGAACGCAAGCTCGCCCGCGCCCAGCGGGGCTCGGCCCGCCGCGGGCGGATACGGCTGGCCATCGCGCGGATCAAGGCGCGGGAGACCGACCGGCGCAAGGATTGGGCCGAGCAGAAGTCCACGGACATCGCCCGGCGGTTTGACCTCATCAAGGTCGAAGACCTGCGGATCAAGAACATGACGCGGTCGGCGAAGGGGACGGTTCAGGCTCTGGGCCGCAACGTCCGAGCCAAATCCGGGCTGAACCGGCGGATCTTGCGGTCCGGTTGGGGGCTGCTGGTGCGTCGGCTGGAGGAGAAGGCGCCGGGCCGGGTGGAGAAGGTTAGTTCCGCGTTCACGAGCCAGCGGTGCTCGGCGTGCGGGCAGGTGGATGCGAGGTCGCGTGAGAGCCAAGCGCGGTTCGTGTGCACGGCCTGCGGATACGCCTGCCACGCTGACGTGAACGCGGCCATCGACATCGCGGCGGGGCACCCCACCCACCTCCCCGGCCCCCTCCACGCGCGGGGAGGCTTCCGGGATGCCGGGCCGGTGAACCGCGAACCTCAACTGCTTGCCTCCTTCACCGGGGTGTGAACAGTTGGAATCCTCTGCCTGCAGGCAGAGGAGGATGTCAACGGCTCATCCTATGGCCCCGAGGCGGCGGAACTCGGCGTCCAGGGCGTCGACGAGGAGACCGAAGGTCACATCCACCGACTCGGGCAGGCCGAACCCGCCCGCCGTCTGCAGCGTCGCCAGGCCGTGGCACGCGGCCCGCCACATGCGCACGGCGTGGATGAGGGCGGTGTCCTCCAGGCGGTAGCCCGCCAGGGCCGCGCTGATCACGCCGAACGCCTGCGTCGCGACCTCGATGTGCTCCTCGTCGCCGGGTGCGGGCGCCAGCACGCTGGCCGCGTAGCGGCCCGGGTGAGCCAGCGCGTAGGCGCGGTACGCGGCGGAGATGGCCCGCAGCGCGTCGGTACCCGCTACCCCCGCCGCCGCCCGGGCCCCGGCGTCGGCTAGTTCGCGCACGGCCAGCAACGCGATACCGCGCCTGACCTCCTCCAGGCCGCTGACGTGCTTGTACAGGCCAGGCAGCGACACTCCGCAGCGCTGCGCGACCGCCGCCAGCGTGAGCCGGTCCAGGCCCGCCTCGTCGGCGACGGCCGCGGCCTCGCGGATGATCCGCTCCGGGGTCAGCCCGGCGCGCGGCATGTCTCAGCGGTCCCTCGGGTCGGTCCTCATGCCGATCATGATGCCGCAGCCGGTCATGAAGGCGAGCAGCAGCACCAGCGCGGGTCCGGCCGCGGCCGCCAGCGACGCCGCCAGTAGCAGGTACACCAGGCCGGAGCCGGTGATCGCGACGGCCAGCGCGCCGGCGGTCCAGCGCAGCCAGCGGGGGAGCGCGGCCGTCGACGCCGCGGCCGCGCCGAGCCCGGCCAGCGCCAGCATCTTGACTCCGTCCAGCCGATCGACGCTGGCGTAGAGCACGTACGCCGCTCCCGGCGCCGTGGTCGTGGCCAGCACCAGCCCGAGGACGGCCTGGACGGCCGAGATAGCCGCCGCGACCAGGCCGGAGGCCAGCGCGAACCGGGCCGGGGCCAGGGCGCTGCGGCGGCGGCCGAACCGGGCCAGCGCCACCGCGATCACCGCGATGCCGACGGCGGGCAGGCCCTCGGTGAGGACGAACTGCGCGGCGACGGCCGGACCGTGACCGGCCAGCGCCGTCACGACCTCGGCACCGGACGCCCCGAGCCGCGGGCTGGGCGCCGGCACCGCCAGCCCGGCCAGCCAGGACAGCGTGTACCCGATCCCGGTCAGCCCGGGCACGGTCAGCCACGCCCGCCGCCGGACGCCGCGAGCTTGCCTCATGCGATCCGCACCGGGGCCGGCCGTGCCAGTGCCATCCGAAGTGGTGGAACTGTCGTGGGGGACGCTGCTGCGGCGTCCAGTCAAGTTAATTGTCATAGCTGTAAGTTAATGCAATTAACTAAGGTGCGCAAGCTCATGGGTCCGGCGCGGGACGGCTGGCGCACGACGCCCCGGGCATGACGCCCCGCGCCGTGCCCCACCAGCCGCGGGAGCACCACCAGCCGCAAACCTGCACGCGCAGTGGCAAGTTAACCGGGTGGATCGGGGCTTCCGGGTGGATAAGCGGCACGCCACCCACCCACCCGGCGTGAGCCCCCGGGTCACGCGGTCGGCTAGCAGGCGGGTACCGGGGCTGCGTGGCAGGCCGTCAGGAGAAGCTCACCGCGCGGATGACGCCGACCTGGGCTTCCCCGCCGATGACCGGGGTGGTGGCGAGTTCGTCGGGAACGGTGGCGCCGAGCAGGCGCAGCGTCGCCACCGTGACCGGGGTCCGGGCGCGGTGCGCCCCGTCGTCGATCTTGACCGCGCCGGCCCTCCCGTCGGCCAGCGCGAACGCGTCGACCCCCTCGGCGCCACCCTTGATCATCAGGCCCGGTACCGCGTCCATCAGCAGCCGCTCGTCGCGGCTGGTGCCGCTGGTCCATTCCGGGTAGGCGCGCATGGCGTCGGCCACCCGGCGCCCCGGGGTGCCGGGCGCGGCGACCACCAGCGCGCGGAAGGCCCGGGCCAGCCCGGCCAGCGTCAGCGCGAACAGCGGCGCGCCGCAGCCGTCCACCCCGGTCGCGGTCACCGGCTCCCCGGCCAGTTCCTCGACGGTGCGCCGCAGCGCCTGCTGCAGCGGATGCTCGGGCGCCAGGTACCCGGCCGTGTCCCAGCCGTTCCGCACGCAGGTGGCCAGCATCGCGGAGTGCTTGCCCGAGCAGTTCATCCGGATCCGGGACATCTCCTCGCCGCGGGCCATCAGCCGGCGCATGGTCGGCGGGTCGAGCGGCCAGGACGGCGGGCAGCGCAGGTCGGCCTCGGTCAGCCCGGCTCCGGACAAGATCTTGCGGACCCCGTCGACGTGGAAGTCCTCGCCCGAGTGGCTGGCCGAGGCCAGCGCCAGCAGTTCGCCGTCCAGGTCGAGCCCGCAGCGGAGCATCCCGGTCGCCTGCAGCGGCTTGTTCGCCGAGCGGGGAAAGAACGGCACCGCGGTGTTTCCCGCCCTGATCACCTGGGTGGCGTCGGCGGCCAGGCCCGCGACCGCGCCGCGGTGCCGCGACTCGGTGAAGCCCGAACGCACCACCTCGGCGACCACGGGGTTCACGTCATCGGGTTCCGTAAAGATCGTCATGGAGGCAGTCTGCCCCGGTACCCGGCCCACCGGGTAACCTGCCCTGCTATGCGAGCAGTGGTACAGCGCGTGAGCCGGGCCAGCGTAGCCGTGGGCGGCGAGGTCACGGGCGCGATCGAGGAGCCCGGGCTGCTCGTCCTGGTCGGCGTCACCCACGACGACACCGCCGAGCAGGCCGCCAGGCTCGCGGCCAAGCTGTGGGGCCTGCGCATCCTGAACGGCGAGAAATCCTGCTCCGACGTAGCCGCCCCGTTGCTGGTGATCAGCCAGTTCACGCTCTACGCGGACCTGGCCAAGGGCCGCCGCCCGTCGTGGTCGGCGGCCGCGCCTGGCCCGGTGGCCGAGCCGCTGGTCGACGCCGTGGTCCAGGCTCTGCGCGACCTCGGTGCCCGGGTCGAGACCGGCGTCTTCGGCGCCGACATGAAGGTCTCCCTGGTCAACGACGGCCCGGTCACCATCGTCATCGACCTCTAGGAGCCCGCGGGCCCCAGGCCGGCCAGCTTGCACTGCGGCCGGGCGAGCATCGAGATCTGATCGGTGTCACGGAACGAGGCCTGGCAGAACGCCTGCGCCTGCGCGCCGCAGTGATGCAGGACGGCCCCGCCGGTGGAGTTCGGCACGGTGACGCTCACGCAGCCGTTGGCCGAGGTCCCGTACGTGTCGTGCGCCATCGCCCCCCAGGCAGCCAGGCCGCCGAAGAGCACGACCACCAGCACGGCCACGATCCCGAAGATCCGCTTCTGCCGTGGTGTGAGCCGGCCCGCCTGGGGCATGGTCTTGGCGTACATGCCTGCCAAGTGTAAATACACTTTGTAAACAGCGTGTTTCGGCAGGCGGCGCCGCGTGTTTCAGGAAACTCGCCGTCGGGGGAACACGGTGCCGTCGAAGAGCTTGCGGGCGGTGCGGACCACCCCCGAGCGGATCACCCGGGGCGGCTGGGCCGACTGGTCCAGCTCGACCTCGACCTCAAGGTGGCCGGTGGGGTGCTCGATGTCGAAGCGCGTCTGTCCCGGCGCGATGGCGGCCAGGTCGCTGCCCGCCGCCCCGTCGAGCAGCAGCGCGGTGGCCACGCTGACCGCGCCGAGCACCCCGATCGCCTCGTGCACCCGGACCGGGATGAAGGTCCTGGTGCAGATCGTCCCGCCGTCCGCGGGCGCGGCCACCAGCGAGATCTTCGGCACCGAGGCCTGCGACACGTCGCCCAGGCCCATCAGCTTGCCCGCGCCCAGTTGCAGGGCGCGCACGCGCCGCTTCAGGCCGTCGTCCGCCTCGAGCTCGGCCACGGTCTCGTAGCCGGTGGCGCCGAGCGCGGCGGCCGGCGCCACCACCACCGGCATGCCGTTGTCGATGCAGGTGACGGTGGCACCGTCGATGACGTCGGTGACGTTCCCGGTGGGCAGCAGCGCGCCGGTTGCCGACCCCGACGTGCCGGCGAAGTCGAGCACGATCGCCGCGGCCGTCCCCGGGACCCCGGCGATCGCGGTGTCGCCCTCGTACTCCACCACGCCGTCCGCTCCGGGGAAGGCCGCGGTGGCCACGCTGCCCGAGTTGACCATGTGGATCCGCACCGGCGAGGCCGCGACCAGGCCGCGCTCGACCGCGAACGGGCCGGCCCCAGCGAGCAGGTTGCCGCAGTTCTGCCGGTCGGAGACCGTGGCCGCATCGACGCTGACCTGCAGGAACAGGTAGTCGACGTCCGCATCGGGACGAGCGGAGCGAGATACCACCGCCACCTTCGAGGTCAGCGGATGCGCCCCGCCGATCCCGTCGATCTGCCGCGGGTCCGGGCTCCCCATGATCCGCAGCAGCAGGTCATCTCGTTCGCCCGGATCCGCGGGCAGGTCCCCGGCCAGGAAGTAGGCCCCCTTCGAGGTCCCGCCGCGCATCAGCATGCACCGCACGCCATCACTCATCGCGTTCGGCCTTGACGTACTCCACCCCCAGCGCGGCGAGCTTGTCCCGCAGGCCGTACAGGTCCAGGCCGAGCTGGCCCGCGGCCAGCTCGGCGCGGTTCCGCTCCTCCTTGGCCGCCCGGGCCCGCGCGGCGGTGAGAGCTTGGCCGACGTCGCCGCGCGGCACGCAGACCACGCCGTCGTCGTCGGCGATGATCGCGTCGCCCGGCCTGATGATCTGTCCGCCGACGCTCACGGGCACGTTGACCGCGCCCGCGGTCTCCTTGACCGTGCCCTGGGCGCTGACCGCCGCCGACCAGACTCCGAAACCCATCGCCCGCAGCTCGGCCACGTCCCGCACCCCGGTCTCGATGACCAGGCCGCGGACTCCGCGCGCGGCCAGTGAGGTCGCCAGCAGCTCGCCGAACAGGCCGTCGGCGCACGGCGAGGTCGTGGTGATCACCAGCAGGTCCCCGGCCTGGCACTGCTCCACCGCCGCGTGGATCATGAGGTTGTCGCCGGGCCAGCACAGCACGGTAACCGCGGTCCCGCCGGTCCGTTTCCCGGTCTGGATCGGGCGCAGGCCCGGGCCGAGGTACCCGGACCGGCCGATCGCCTCGTGCACGGTGGCCACGCCGAGCTCGGCCAGCTGGTCCACGACCGACAGGTCGGCCCGGGGCGGCCCGGTCACGATCACGTTGCGCATCAGCGAGGGTCCTCCTGGTTGTGATCGAGCTGGTTGTGATCGAGCAGCGCCGTGACCACGCTGGCCAGGTGGCGGCGGGTGGCCTCTTCGGCCTCGGCGGGCTGGCGGCCGGCGATCGCGGCGATGATCGCCAGGTGCTGGGGCAGCGACTGCTGCGGCCGGCCCGGCCGCAGCGACAGCTGGAACTGGTGCCGGACCAGCTGCCCGTTCAGCCGTTCGAGCAGGCTGGTGGCCACCGGCTGGCCGGAAAGCTCACGGACCATCCGGTGCAGCTCGTGGTTGAGCGCCGAGTACTTCAGCGGCTCGCCGTCCGCGACGCTGCGCTCCATGTCGGCCCCCAGCTGGCGCAGCCGCGCGGCCTCGGGCTCGGTGACCCGGCCGGCCGCCTTGGCGGCGCACAGTCCCTCCAGCACCATCCGGCACTCGATAATCGCGACGGCCTCGTCGACGCTGATGGTCCGGACCCGGGCGCCGCGGTTCGGTATCCGCTCGACCAGCCCCTCGGACGTCAGGTCGAACAGCGCCGCGCGCAGGCTGGCGCGCGTCACCCCCAGCGTCCCGGCCAGTTCCTCCTCGACGAGCCGCTGCCCCGGTGCCATGTCTCCCGCCAGGATCGCCCGCCGCAGCCGTTCCGCCGCCAGCCGCCGTCCCGGAGCACCTGCCACCGGCCCTACCGTCGGAGTCACATTGTCTGCCCCACGCACGTGGCGATCCTAAAAAACCCTAACAAAATTGTCAACAATCTGTCAGGGGCACGTCCGGCCCACACGTTCGGCCCGGCTCTTCTGCATGATGGTGCGGACACCACACCGGACTGGGAGGCGCGTGATGACCGACGAGCAGGTCAGCCAGGAAGCCAGGGACTGGCTCGGCCTGGTGACGGTCGAGGAACCCGTCCTGGCCCTGCGCCCGGATTACGCCGCGCTGGTCATGGTGGCCGAAGGGCTGCGGCCCGGCCCGGGTGACGAGGCCACCGACGCGCTGCTGAGCGAGGCCGAGGCCAAGGCCCGGGCCACCCTCGGCGGCCGTGGCCCCGAGCAGCTCGAGCCGGTGGCCGACTGGCGGCTCGCCTACCAGGCCTTCGGGGCCAAGCCCAAACGCACTCGGCCCAGCGTCGAGGCGCTGCTGCGCCGGGTGCAAGCCGGGCTGCCCCGGATCGACCGGCTCACCGACGTCTACAACGCGATCTCGGTCCGCCACCTGCTGCCGGTCGGCGGGGAGGACCTGGCCCGGTACCGCGGCCCGGCCCGGCTGGTCCGCGCGGCCGGGGACGAACCGTTCGACACGATGCGCGACGGGCAGCCCGTCACCGATCACCCGGAGCCAGGCGAGGTGATCTGGCGCGACGACGACGGCGTGACCTGCCGCTGCTGGAACTGGCGGCAATGCGTCCGCACCAGGATCACCCACGACACCACCCGCGCCGTGTTCATCCTCGACGGCCTGGCCGGGCTCGGCCCGGACGGCCTGGCCGCCGCCGGGCAGGACCTGGCCGCCCAGCTGACCGCGCTCAACCCGGGTGCCCGGCTGGCCTGGCGCCGGATCGGGGCCGGGGTACCATGACATCAGGTTCGCAGGGCACCCCCGGTCCGCGGGAAGGACCGAGTCCACCTGTGCGAGGCTCCTGACGATGAGCAGGCATTCCTCCTTTCGGCTTGCGACGCGGACCGCAGGCGCGCGAAAGGAGCCATCGTGCCCGACCTGCCCGCCCAACCCAGCCTCCAGCAGCTCCGCCACCAGGCCAGGGACCTTCAGCGCGCGGTACGCCGCGGGGACCGGGACGCGCTCACCGAGGTGGCCGCGCGTTACCCGGCCGGGCGGTCGGCCGCGGCCGCCGGCTTCCCGCTGAGCGCGGCCCAGCTGGTCATCGCCCGCCGGTACGACTTCCCGAGCTGGACCAGGCTGCGCCGTTACGTCGAGGTCGTCGAGCGGTACAGCCGCTTCCCCGAGCGGATGGCGGCCGGCACCCCGGCCGACGAGTTCCTGCGCCTCGCCTGCCTGTACTACCAGGACGACCAGCCCGAGAACTGGGCCCGGGCCCGCTCGGTTCTCGCCGCTCATCCCGAGATCACGCAGGTCAGCGCGTACGCTGCCGCCGCCGCGGCGGACCTGCCGCGGCTGCGCGCGCACCTGGCCGCCGACCGGGGAGCGGCGGGCCGTCCGGGCGGCCCGTTCCGCTGCGAGCCGCTGTTCTACCTGGCCTACGCCCGCCACGACCCGGCCATCGGCGAGGAAGCCGTGCTGGCCAGCGCCCGGGCACTGCTCGACGCGGGCGCCGACCCGAACGCCGGCTACCTGTGGCACGGCCTGCCCACCCCGTTCACCGTGCTGACCGGCGTGTTCGGCGAGGGTGAGCTCGGTCCCGTGCGCCAGCCGCGCCACCCGCACTCGCTGGCCCTGGCCCGCCTGCTGCTCGAGGCCGGCGCCGACCCCAACGACGGCCAGGCCCTCTACAACCGGATGTTCGAACCGGGCAACGACCACCTGGAGCTGCTGTTCGAGTTCGGCCTGGGCACCGGCGACGGCGGCCCGTGGCGGGCCCGGCTGGGCGACGCCCTGGACCGGCCCGAGCAGCTGGTGCGCGGCGAGCTGAGCTGGGCGATCGCCCACGGCATGACCGAACGGGTCCGGCTGCTCGCCGACCACGGCGTCGATCTCGTCTCGCCATTCCCGGACGGGACCACGCCAGCCGGCTGCGCGGCCACCACCGGGCACCCCGACCTGGTCCGCTTCCTGACCGGGCGCGGCGCCCCCGCGCCCGACCTCGATCCCGGCCAGCGCTTCGTCGCCGCCGCGCTGGCCGCGGACCAGGCCGCGCTGGACGAACTGGCGGCCGTCCACCCCGCCCTGGCCGGGGAGATCCGGACGGTTCGCCCGGCGCTGATCGTCTGGGCGGCGGCCCAGGGCCAGCCCGGCTCGGTCGAGCTGCTGGCCGGCCTCGGCTTCGACGTCAACGCCCGGGGCCGCTCCGACGTCCCCGGCGAGGACCCGTGGCAGACCGCGCTGCACGTCGCGGCGATGGACGGCCGCCTGGAGCTGGCCCGGACCCTGCTCCGGCTGGGCGCCGACCCGCACCTGCGCGACCAGCGCTTCGATTCCACCCCGCTCGGCTGGGCCAGGTACTTCGGCCAGGAACAGCTCATCGAGCTGCTCGAACCGGTGACCGCCGCGGAGGAGCCGGCCGTCGGCGACGGATCCGCCCGCTGATCAGGCCGAACGGGGTTGGCTCACCTGGCCGAGGAAAACTGGCACGCCGGTGGCGCGATCGAGGATCGCGAACAGGAACGGCCGGTCCACGACCATCGTGACCGGCGGCGGCGCCCGGAACGCGGTCGCCCCGAAGAGAGCCATCGCGGTCGCCGCCGCGGCCTCGGTGCCGTGCTCGTCGACGTCGATATAGGCCTGGTGCGCCACCGCGCCTATCCACAGCGGCCCGGCCACGGTGATGCCGCTGAAGTCGGCCTCGTGACCGAACGCCCGGACCACGCCCAGCCGCTGGAGCGCCTGGCCGAGGTCGAAGTTCGCCGCCAGCCGGAACCGGGGCAGAGCCAGGTCGACCTCGTAACTGGCCGCCCCGGCCAGCAGGCCGGCCAGGCCGGCCGCGGCCGCCTTCGGCCGCAGGTCCCGCAGCGGCCCGTCCGGCAGCACCACGGCCATGGCCAGGCTGGTGCCAGCGTAGGAGAGCAGCACGGCCTGGTACCCGTCGCCGCGCAGGTAATCGCGCGTCGCCGTTCCGCGCATGATCGGGATGGTCATCCCAGGACGGTCCGGGCCGTCCGGGTAGAACGGCGCGTCGTGCGTCTTGTCCACCGGGAACGGGGTGCCCCACTCCGCCTTCAGGTACACCGCGCTGGCCAGCACCAGCCTGGTCAGCGTGCCCACGGAACCGGGCGGCAGCAGGCCGGTGATCTTGCCCTCGGTCTGCCCGGCGATCGCCTCGTTGATCTCGGCCCGCGCTTGCTCGGGCGCGGCGGTGAAGTCGGCGCTGGCGAGCATGGCGCGGTTCAGGTGGCTGAGCTGGGCTCTATACTCCGCGCTGATCGCGAACCCGGACTGGATCCACGCCGTGTTCGGCGCCCGGAACACCGCGGAGCCGTAGCCGGGCGGGACCGGATCCGGCACGTCCCCCGGGTCGCCTGCTCCCCCCGGGGCAGCCGCGTCCTGGAGGTGCAGGGCCCGGGCCAGTTCCGCCGCGGTCTGGCCGCGGGCTCCGTACCAGGCCATCCGCAGCGCCCCGGCCACGCTGAACGGCGAGAAGACCACGTCGACGCTGTCTTCGGCCAGCACCCGGTAGAGATCCATGCCGAACGCCGCCGCTGATTCGTACCGCACCATCGGTTCGTACCCCTCCGGGGTGAAACCATCGCCGCATGAGCTGGACCGCGTCGTCTTGTCCTTCGCGCCGCCGGTTACGCTTCACCCGTGAGCGGACTCGAGGACTTTGCCCGGCTGGTCGACGGCGATCACGGCCTGAGCGTGGTGTCCACGCTGCGGCCGGACGGGACGATCCAGTCGTCGGTGGTGAACGCGGGCGTGCTCCCGCACCCGGTGACCGGTGAGCAGGTCGTCGGCCTGGTCAGCCGGGGTGACGCGCACCGGGTGACGAACCTCCGGGCCCGGCCGCGGGCCAGCGTGGTCATCCGGGCGGGCTGGCAGTGGGCCGCCGTCGAAGGGCCGGCCGAGCTGGCCGGGCCCGACGACCCGATGCCCGGGGTCGACGTCGAGCGGCTGCGCCTGCTGCTGCGCGAGATCTTCACCGCGGCCGGCGGGACGCACGACGACTTCGACGCCTACGACCGGGTGATGGCCGAAGAACGCCGTCTCGCCGTCCTCGTTCGTCCATCTCGTATCTCGCCCCGCCGGTGAGCACGGACGCCGAGCGGCGCTCGGTCACCCGCCCCGACGGCCGGGTGATCGAGTTCCTGGTGGCCGGCCCGGAAGACGGCCTGCCGCTGGTCCTGCACGAGGGCACGCCCTGCGGCCTGGTCCTCTACCCGCCGACGGTGCGGGCCGCCGCGGTCCGCGGGCTGCGGGTCATCCTGGCCGCCCGGCCCGGCTACGAGGGGTCGACGCCCCGGCCCGGCCGGCGCGTGGTGGACGTGGCGCCGGATACCGCGGCGGTTCTGGACGACCTCGGCGCGGACAGTTTCGTCACCGCGGGCTGGTCCGGCGGCGGCCCGCACGCGCTGGCATGCGCCGCGGCCCTGCCCGGCCGCTGCCTGGCGGCCGCGTCGATCGCCGGGGTCGCGCCCTACCCGGCCGCCGACGGCCGGAGGCCGGAGGGGGTTTCCCCCGGCCTGGACTGGATGGCGGGCATGGGCCCGGAGAACGTCGCCGAGTTCGGCGCGGCGCGCAGCGGCGAGGCCGAGCTGACCGCCTTCCTCGACCGCGAGGCGGCCACGATGAGCGCCGTGACCGGCCCGGACGTAGCCCAGGCGTTCGGCGGGCTGGTGATCGAAGCCGACCAGGCCGTGCTCACCGGGGAATACGCCGACCACATCGCGGCCTGCTTGCGGGCCGCGCTGAGCTCAGGCACCGCGGGCTGGCGGGACGACGATCTGGCGTTCATCACGGACTGGGGCTTCTCCCTGGACCCCGCGGTCAATGGCGCGCCGCCGCTGCGCGCCGCCATCTGGCAGGGCGACCAGGACCGGATGGTCCCGTTCGCGCACGGCCGGTGGCTGGCCGCCGCCATCCCGGGCGCCCGCGTGCACCTGATGCCGGGCGACGGCCACCTGTCGATGACCGTGAGCGCCTTCGACCGGATCCTCGATGACCTCCTCGACCTGGCGGGCCTCAGCCGGCGACCGTGACGTTCACCCCCGCCTCGCGTAGCCAGCCTCCCGTCGTGGCGGTGGCGTGCACCACGGCGCTCGCGTCCGGCGCGTAACCCGGCGGCGTCACCAGGAAGCTGACGGCCGCTGTCTGTCCCGGCTCCACCGAGCCGAGCACCGACGGCCCGGTCGGTACCGCCCGCCAGCCCTGGGGCAGCTGCAGCGCCAGCCGGACTCCGTGCAAGGTCGCGGTGCCCGCCGTCGTCAGCGTCACCCGTACCGTGGCGGTGCTGCCCGGCCGTATGGACGCGGGCGCGCTGACCGTCACCTGACGGGCTCCGGGCGTGGCGGCCATGGTGAACGAGCCCCGCAACGGCAGGTCCGCCAGGGCCGAGGAATCACCCACGTAGACCTGGTACTGACCCGCGGTCTGGGTCCAGCCGGCGGCCCCGTCATCCCACCAGGACTCCTCCTGCGGGGTGAGCACGAAGGAGACCCGCGCCGAGGCCCCCGGCGCCAGGCTGACCCGTCGGAAGCCCGCTAGCTGGCGCGGCGGTTCCCCGGTGCCCGGCGGGTCGCCCAGGTAGAGCTGGGCGACCTCGGATCCGGCCCGGTGACCGGTGTTGGTGACCACCGCGGATACCGCGACGTCCTGCGTTCCGTCCGTCACCCGGCGGCTCACCGACAGCTGGCTGAACGCGAACTGCGTGTAGGAAAGGCCGAACCCGAACGGGAACAGCGGCGCGATGTCCTTGGCGTCGTACCAGCGGTACCCCACGTCCACGCCCTCCGAGTACTGCACGGTCGAGCCGTTCCCGGGGAACTGGGCCGTGGTCGAGGCCGGCACCTGGCTCAGCGACGCCGGGAAGGTCACCGGCAGGTGCCCGCCCGGGTCGGTCTGGCCGAACAGCACGCTGGCCAGCGAGGTCCCGCTGGTCTGGCCCGGGTACCAGGCGTCCAGCACGCCCGCCACCGCCGGCAGCCACGGCATCGTGACCGGCGCGCCCGCGTTGACGACCACGACCGTGTGCGGGTTCGCCGCCGCGACCGCGGAGATCAGCTCGTCCTGAGCGGACGGCAGGCTCAGCGACGGCCGGTCGGTGGCTTCGGACTCGGTGTCGTCGGAGACCACGACCACGGCGGTCGATGCCGCCTTGGCGGCGGCGGCCGCGGCCTTGATGCCCGGCGCCAGCGCCGACGGCGTGCCCCACAGCAGCTGCGACGAGTCGCCGCTGATCGACAGCTGGTACGTCTGGCCGGCGGTCAGCGGCACGGCGACGGAGTACGTGTGCACCGGCGGCGTGGACGGGTCGTCGATGATCTGCTTGCCGTCCAGCGACAGGTACGTCGAGGTGTAGCAGCCGCACGGATTGGTGATCGCCAGCACGTAGGTGCCGGTCTCCGGGGCGGTGAGGGTCCCGGTGTAACTGCCGCCGAACGGCGTGGGCGCGTAAGCGGGGGACAGGTCGGCCGACCCGATGGCCGGCAGCGACGTGTCGGCGGGCAAGCCCGGCTGGTACGTTACGCTGCTGCCCGAACCCGCGGCGGCCTTGATGCCGGCCAGCGGGCTCACCGTGCCCGAGGGGAGCACGTAGGCGCTGCCCCCGCCCGCGTAGGCGGCCGAGGCGTCAGCCGCGGGCCCGACGACGGCGATGGAACCGCCGGCGGACAGCGGCAGCACCGAACCGCTGTTCTTGAGCAGCGTCGTGCCCGACTCGGCGACCTGGGTCGCCAGCGCGACGTGCCCGGCCGTGGTCACGGTGCTGGCCGTCGTCCCGGTCCGCGGCTGGCTGAACAGGGCGAACCGGAACATCTGGGTCAAGATCCGCTGCACCATCGTGTTCAGCGCGCTCTTCGGGATGGTCCCGTTCTGCACCGCGGTCTGCAGCGCCGTCCCGTAGTAGGTGTCGAACGGCTGTTCCTGATCGGTGCCCTGCAGCGCCCCCTGGGTCGAGTGCAGCGCGCCGTAGTCAGAGGTCACGAAGCCGGGGAAGTCCCACTCGTCGCGCAGGATGGTGGTCTCCAGGTTGGAGTCGTTACAGGCGAAGTCGCCGTTGATCACCGCGTACGAGCACATGACCGAGGCGTCGCCCGCGGTGACCGCCGCGTAGAACGACGGCAGGTAGATCTCGTGCTCCGTCCTGGCGTCGATGATCACGTCGTCGGCCGGCGTGTTCCTGTACGTCTCCTGGTTGTACACGGCGAGATGCTTCACCTGGGACATCACGTCCTGGCTCTGCACGCCGCCGATCTCGGGGACGTCGAGCGAGGCGTTCAGGAACGGGTCCTCGCTCAGCGCCTCGAACGAACGGCCCCAGCGCGGGTCGCGGTCGATGTTCACGGTCGGCCCGAGGTTGACGCTGGCGCCCTTGCCGTACTCCTCGGCCCCGATCACCTGGCCGTACTGCCGGGCCAGGGACGGGTCCCAGGTCGCCGCCAGCGCCACGCCGGCCGGCAGCTGGGTGACCCCGGTCAGCCCGTCCGCCACCCCGGCGGGCCCGTCCTCCTCGCCCACCGCGGGGATGCACAGCGCGGGGATCGCGGGCGTGTAGAACACGTACGGGTTGGTGGTGCCGTGGCCCTCCACCATGGAGATCTCGTCGGCCAGGCTCATCTGGGCCATGAGCTGAGCCACCCGCTGCGCGACCGGCGCCCGGGAGGTGACCCACGGGCAGGAGGAGGTCGCGGCCGCTCTGGTCGCCGAGGCCTGGCTGGCGGCCGCGGTCGCGGTCGCGGGGACGGCGAACAGGGCGGCTAGCGCGGCCGCGATCACCACCCGCCCCGGTCGCCTCAGCCGGCACTTTGTCAGAATCTGGTGAAAGCGATCATGAGCGACCACGTTGTCCTCCGGTTCAGGCCACTTCCCCCCGCACGGACCACGTAATTCAACAAGAACTAACACATTACGGATCGGAAGAAAAGCCTCACACAGGGTTTTAACGGCTTGTTCCGGCCCTCGCGCCGCCGGCGGGCTTCCGGCCGCGGGCGGAGCAGCCAGCGCCGGGCCGCTGGCACAATGCTCTGGTGACGCAAAACCAGTCTGTGGACCAGCGGATCGCCGACCAGCTCGGCGTGGCCGTCCGCCAGGTCAGTGCCGCGGTCGGGTTGCTCGACGACGGCTCGACGGTGCCGTTCATCGCCAGGTACCGCAAGGAAGTCACCGGCGGCCTCGACGACGCCCAGCTGCGCACGCTCGAGGAGCGGCTGCGCTACCTGCGCGAACTTGACGAGCGCAGGGACGCCATCCGCAAGGAGATCACCACCCAGGGCAAGCTGACCGACGAGCTCGAGGCCCAGATCCGCGCGGCCGACTCCAAGGCCCGGCTGGAAGACCTCTACCTGCCCTACAAGCCGAAGCGGCGGACCAAGGCGCAGATCGCCCGCGAGGCCGGCCTGGAGCCGCTGGCCGACCTGCTGCTCGCCGATCCCACCAGGAACCCGCACGCCGAGGCGGCGAACTACGTAGACCCCGGGCGAGGCGTCGCCGACGCGGCCGCCGCCCTGGAGGGCGCCCGCGCCATCGTGGTCGAGCGCTTCGCCGAGGACGCGGACCTGCTCGGCGAGCTGCGCGAGACGATGGCCGCCCGCGGCTCGCTCACCTCCAAGGTCCGGGCGGGGCAGGAGGAGAAGGGGGCCAAGTTCGCCGACTACTTCGAGTTCAGCGAGCCGTTCACCCGGCTGCCCGCGCACCGCGTGCTGGCCCTGTTCCGCGGTGAGAAGGAGGACGTCCTCGACCTCACCCTGGAGCCCGGGGCCGACGACGCGGAGTACGAGGCGCGTATCGCCGGCCGGTTCGGCCTCAGCGACCAGGGCCGGCCCGGCGATCCGTGGCTCGGCGCCACCGTGCACTGGGCCTGGCGCACACGCATCCTGATGCACCTGAGCGTGGACATCAGGGTCCGGCTCTGGCAGACGGCCGAGGACGAGGCCGTCCGGGTGTTCGCCGCCAACCTGCGTGACCTGCTGCTGGCGTCCCCGGCCGGCGCGCGGACCACGATCGGCCTCGACCCCGGCTTCCGGACCGGGGTCAAGGTCGCGGTGACCGACGCCACCGGCAAGGTGCTGGGCACCGCCACGATCTACCCGCACGAGCCGCAGCGCCGCTGGGACGAATCCATCGACACCCTGGCCCGGCTGGCGAAAACCCATCACGCCGAGCTCGTCGCCATCGGCAACGGCACCGCGTCCAGGGAAACCGACCGGCTGGCCGCCGACCTGATCAAGCGCCATCCCGAGCTCACGCTGACCAAGGTGGTCGTGTCCGAGGCCGGCGCCAGCGTCTACTCCGCCTCGGCCTACGCCTCGGAGGAACTGCCCGGCATGGACGTCTCGCTCCGCGGGGCCGTGTCGATCGCCCGGCGGCTGCAGGACCCGCTGGCCGAACTGGTCAAGATCGACCCCAAGTCCATCGGCGTCGGCCAGTACCAGCACGATGTGGCCGAGGGCAAGCTCTCGCACTCGCTGGACGCCGTGGTGGAGGACTGCGTGAACGCGGTCGGCGTGGACCTGAACACCGCCTCGCAGCCGCTGCTGTCCCGGGTGTCCGGGGTAACCGCCGGGCTGGCCACCGCGATCGTGGCCCGGCGCGACTCCGAGGGACCGTTCCGGACCCGCCAGCAGCTCATGGGTGTGCCGCGGCTCGGTCCCAAGGCCTTCGAGCAGTGCGCCGGGTTCCTGCGCATCCGCGGCGGCGACGACCCGCTCGACGCCTCCGGCGTGCACCCCGAGGCGTACCCGGTGGTCCGCCGTATCCTAGCCGCGACGGGTGCCTCGGCCGGCGAGCTGATCGGCAGCACCGCGACCCTGCGCGGGCTCAAGCCGGACCAGTTCACCGACGAGCGGTTCGGGCTGCCGACCGTCACCGACATCCTCCGCGAGCTGGAGAAGCCCGGCCGTGACCCCCGCCCGGCCTTCGCCACCGCGACCTTCGCCGAGGGAGTGGAGAAGGTCAGCGATCTCGAGCCGGGCATGGTGCTCGAGGGCGTGGTGACCAACGTGGCCGCGTTCGGCGCGTTCGTCGACGTCGGCGTGCACCAGGACGGCCTGGTGCACGTGTCGGCCATGTCGCGCACCTTCGTCTCCGACCCCCACTCGGTGGTCAAGTCCGGCGACGTGGTGCGGGTGAAGGTGCTCTCCGTCGACATCGGTCGCAAACGGATCTCGCTCACCCTGCGGCTGGACGACGACACCGCCGCGGCCGGGGCCGCCCAGCCCGGCGGCCGCCCGCGGGCCGAAGCCCGCCCCCGCGCCGAGGGGCGCCAGAAGGGCGGGAAGCGGGGCGGAGCCCGCGACGCCAGCCCGGAAGGAGCGCTGGCCGACGCCCTGCGCCGGGCCGGGCTGGTCCCCAAGGCCCCGGGCGACCGATAGCATCGGGTAACCACTTTTCTCCGACTACCTAGGAGCACACCGTGTCCAGCCAGCAGCTTCGTATCACCCTCGCCGGAAGCGAGCATGTGGTCGAGGCCGGCACGACGGCGGGCGCGGCCCTCGGGTCCCTCGGTCCCGAGCCGGGCGTCATCGCGGCCCGGGTCAACGGCGAGCTGCGCGACCTCGCCCACCAGGTCGCCGACGGCGACCTGGTGGAGCCTGTCGCCATCGCCAGCGACGACGGCCACTACATCTTGCGGCACTCGGTCGCGCACGTCATGGCGCAGGCCGTGCAGGACCTGTTCCCGCAGGCCAAGCTGGGCATCGGCCCGCCCGTGGAGAACGGCTTCTACTACGACTTCGACGTGGACAAGCCGTTCACCCCCGAAGACCTGAAGGCCGTCGAGGCCAAGATGCGCCAGATCGTCAAGCAGGGCCAGCGGTTCTCCCGCCGGGTGGTGACCGACGAGCAGGCCCGGTCCGAGCTCGCCGCCGAGCCGTACAAGGTCGAGCTGATCGGCCTCAAGGGGCACCCGTCGGCCGAAGACGGCGAGTCGGTCGAGGTCGGCGGCAGCGAGCTGACCATCTACGACAACCTGGACCGGTCCAGCGGCGAGCTGTGCTGGAAGGACCTGTGCCGCGGTCCGCACCTGCCGGACACCCGGGCCATCCCGGCCTTCAAGCTGATGCGCTCCGGCGGGGCCTACTGGCGCGGGAGCGAGAAGAACCCGCAGCTGCAGCGGATCTACGGCACCGCCTGGGAGTCCAGGGACAAGCAGGACGAGTACGTCAGGATGCTCTCCGAAGCCGAGAAGCGCGACCACCGCAAGCTCGGCGCGGAACTCGACCTGTTCTCGTTCCCGGTCGAGATCGGCAGCGGCCTGCCGGTGTTCCACCCCAAGGGCGGCATCATCCGCCGGGTGATGGAGGACTACTCGCGCCGCCGCCACGAGGAGGCGGGGTATGAGTTCGTCAACACCCCGCACGTGACCAAGGAAGACCTGTTCATCACCTCCGGGCACCTGGAGTGGTACAAGGACGGCATGTTCCCGCCCATGGTGCTGGACGGGGCCACGTACTACAACAAGCCGATGAACTGCCCGATGCACATCCTGATCTACGCGGCGCGCGGGCGTTCCTACCGGGAGCTTCCCCTGCGGCTGTTCGAGTTCGGCACCGTATACCGGTACGAGAAGTCCGGGGTGGTGCACGGCCTGACCCGGGCCCGCGGCTTCACCCAGGACGACTCGCACATCTTCTGCAGCCCGGAGCAGCTACAGGACGAGCTGGCCTCGCTGCTCGCCTTCGTGGTCGGCCTGCTGCGCGACTTCGGGCTCACCGAGTTCGAGGCGGAGCTGTCCACCCGGCCCGAGAAGTACGTGGGCGAGCTGTCGGAGTGGGCCGAAGCCGAGGCGGCGCTGAAGCACGCGCTCGACAAGTCCGGGCTGTCCTACGTGATCGCCGAGGGCGAGGGCGCCTTCTACGCCCCCAAGATCGACGTGCACGTCAAGGACGCCATCGGCCGCCGCTGGCAGCTTTCCACCCTGCAGGTGGACCTGCAGGAGCCGGGCCGGTTCGGCATCGAGTACCAGGCCGCCGACGGCACCAGGCAGCGTCCGTACATGATCCACCGCGCCCTGTTCGGGTCCATCGAGCGGTTCTTCGGCATCTTGGTCGAGCACTACGCGGGCGCCTTCCCGCCGTGGCTCGCGCCGGTCCAGGCGGTCGGCATCCCTGTCTCCGACGCGCACGTGCCCTACCTGGAGAAGGTCGCCGCGAGCCTGCGCGAGCAGGGTATCCGGGTCGAGGTCGACGCCAGCGACGACCGGATGCAGAAGAAGATCAGGACCGCGCAGCGGCAGAAGGTGCCCTACATGCTGATCGCGGGCGACGAGGACGTGGCCGCCGAGGCGGTGTCGTTCCGGTACCGGGACGGCTCGCAGAAGAACACCGTTCCCGTGGCGGACGCCGTCGCCGAGATCGTCACCGCCGTGCGCGATCGCGTCCAGGTATAGGTGCCTGCCCGTGCCTGACCCGGACCCCGTGCCTGACCCGGACCCCGTGCCCGACCCGGGCGATGTCTTCGCGGGGGTCCCCGACGCCTTCGGGCGGCTGTGGACCCCCCACCGGCTGGCCTACATCAAGGGCGAGAACAAGCCCTCGGGCCCGGGGGAGGGCCAGGGCTGCCCGTTCGACCGGGCGCCCCAGCTGACGGACTCCGAAGGACTGATCGTCGCGCGGGGCGAACTGGTCTACGCGGTCCTCAACCTGTACCCGTACAACGCCGGCCACGTGCTGATCTGCCCGTACCGGCACGTAGCCGACTACACCGACCTGACCGAGCCCGAGACCGCCGAGTTCTCCGAGTTCACCAAGCGCACGGTCCGCGCGCTGCGGCAGGCCTCCGGCGCGCACGGCTTCAACATCGGCATCAACCTGGGCGCCGTGGCGGGCGCCGGCATCGCCGCCCACCTGCACCAGCACGTGGTACCCCGGTGGGGCGGCGACACCAACTTCATGCCCATCACCGGCCACACCCGCGTCCTGCCTCAGCTCCTAGCCGACACCCGCAAGCTCCTCGCCGACGCCTGGCCCAGCGCGTAAGCCCCGCGCAACGTTTATGAAACCCGGGTCCCACCGCGCTCGAACGCACTGGAACCCGGGTTTCATAACGTCCGGGCCGCCTCGGGCCGGCCGCGTCAGTCCGGCTTGGAGTCAGCGGCGACCTTGGCCGCCAGGTTCGCCGGGAGCGGCTCGTGCCGCAGGTAGGACCGCGTGAACGAGCCCGTTCCGTGGGATACCGAACGCAGGTCGATGGCGTACCTGGTGATCTCGAGTTCCGGGATCTCCGCCTTGACCAGCGTCCGGCCCACACCGACCGGTTCGGTGCCGAGTACCCGGCCGCGACGCGAGGACAGGTCCGACATCACCGCGCCCACGTAATCGTCCGGCACCAGGATGCTCACCACGTCGACCGGCTCGAGCAGTGTCGGCTGCGCCTTGTCCACGGCGTCCCGCAGGGCCGCCCGCCCGGCCTTCTGGAAGGCCATGTCGGAGGAGTCGACCGGGTGTGCCTTGCCGTCGTACAAGGTGACCCGTACGCCGGTCATTGGGTAGCCGGCCGTCACCCCCTGCTCCATCTGCCAGCGGACGCCCTTTTCCACCGATGGAATGAACTGCCTGGGCACCACCCCGCCGACGATCTTGTCAACGAACTCGAAGCCGGCCGAGTCGCCAAGGGGCTCCACCTCGATGTGGCAGATGCCGTACTCGCCGTGCCCGCCGGTCTGCTTGACGTTACGGCCCAGGCCCTGAGCCTTGCCCGCGATCGTCTCCCGCAGCGGCACGCGCAGGCTGGTGGTCTCCACCGCCACCCCGTACCGGTTCGCGAGCCGGTCGAGGAGCACGTCGGCGTGCGCCTCGCCCATGCACCACAGCACCAGCTGCCTGGTCTCGGCGTTATTTTCCAGGCGCAGCGTCGGGTCCTCGGCGATCAGCCGGTTCAGGCCCTGGGAAAGCTTGTCCTCGTCGGCCTTGGACTTGGCCACGATCGCCACCGGCAGCAGCGGCTCGGGCATCGACCAGGACTCCATCAGCAGCGGGTTGTCCTTGTCCGACAGCGTGTCGCCGGTCTCGGCGGTGCCCAGCTTGGCCACCGCGCAGATGTCGCCTGCCCCGCAGCTCGTGATCCCGCGCTGCTGCTTGCCTAGCGGCGAGGTCAGGGCGCCGATCCGCTCGTCGTCGTCGTGGTCCTCGTGCCCGCTGGAGGACCGGCCGTGGCCGGACACGTGCACGGAGGCGTCGGGCCGCAGCGTGCCGGAGAACACCCGGACCAGGCTGATCCGGCCGACGTAGGAGTCGGTCGTGGTCTTGACCACCTCGGCCAGCAACGGGCCCTTCGGGTCGGAGGACAGGCCGGTGACCGGCTTGCCGCCCGGCGTGGTGACCGAGGGCAGCGGGTGCTCGGCGGGCGAGGGGAAGGCCTCGGTCATCACCTCGAGCAACTCGATCATGCCGATCTTCTGCGGCGCGGAGGTGACGAGCACCGGGTAGAAGCTGCCCCGCGCGACCGCCTTCTCGAGGTCCTCGATCAGCACCTTGGGGTCGATCTCCTCACCGGACAGGTACCGGTCCATGAGGGACTCGTCTTCGCTCTCGGTGATGATGCCCTCGATCAGCTCGCCGCGCAGCTCGGCCATCCGGTCCTCGTCCGCGGCCGGGGCCACGCCCTCGGAGCGCTGTCCGCCCGCGTAGCTGTACAGCTTCTGGGACAGCAGCCCGATCAGGCCGTCCACCGGCTCGCCGACCGGCAGGTACAGCGGCGCTACGGCGTCGCCGAAGGCCTCACGGCACGCGTCGAGGGTGGCCTGGAACTCGGCCCGCTGGTGGTCGATCTTGGTGATGACGACCGCGCGGGGCATGCCGACCGCGGCGCACTCCTCCCACAGCATCCGGGTCACGCCGTCGATCCCGTCGGTGGCGGACACGGCGAAGAGCGCCGAGTCGGCCGCCCGGAGCCCGGCCCTGAGGTCTCCCGTGAAGTCGGCGTAGCCGGGCGTGTCGAGCAGGTTCACCTTGATGCCGTTGTGGATGACCGGTGCGAGGGTCAGGTTGACCGAGCGCTGCTGCCTGACCTCGGTCTCATCGAAGTCGCTGACCGTGGTGCCCTCTTGGATGCTGCCGGGGCGCTGGATCGTGCCGGTCGCGGCGAGCAGCGCCTCGACCAGGCTGGACTTCCCCGTCCCGGAATGGCCGACCAGCACCACGTTCCGTACCTGATCGGCCGCCGGTGCCCTGCCGGCGGCTCCTCCCGCCCCACTGCCTGTAGCTGCCATTGAGGTTCGCCTCCTCGCGATCGCTTTCGCCGTACCCGGCGCTGCGCACGACCAGCCTTTACCCGTGGACACCGTGTCCACAAGACCCACGTAGAGAATCTCCCCGGTTGCCGGAAAGTGAAGCCCAACCCAGCAACCGAAAACGCAAGCTCAGCCCGGCGGTAGGATCGGACGGCCATGCTGAACCCGCTGCGGCCCGTTATGAACCGGGTGTTCACACCCGTGGGCAAGATGCTCGCGCGCACCCCGATCACGCCGAACGTCGTCACCGTCATCGGCACGATCGGCGTCGCGGGCGGAGGGCTGGGCCTTTTCCCCATCGGGGAGCTGTTCCCCGGCGCCTTCACGTGCACGATCTTCGTGCTCCTGGACATGCTGGACGGGGTACTGGCCCGGCTGAAGGGCACCAGCGGCACCTGGGGCGCGTTCCTGGACTCGACCATGGACCGGATCGCCGACGCCGGCATCTTCAGCGGCCTGATCATCTGGTTCATGCTGGGCGGCCGCAACCCGCTGCTCGCCGGGGTATGCCTGTTCTGCCTGGTGGCGGGCAACCTGGTGTCTTACGTGAAGGCGCGGGCCGAAGGGCTGGGCCTGCGCTGCGACGTGGGCCTGATCGAGCGGCCCGAGCGGATGCTGATCTCGCTCATCGCCGTCGGCGTTTCCGGCCTCGGCGTGCCGTACATTCTCAACATAGGCCTCTGGGCGCTAGCGGTGGGCAGCGCCTTCACTTTCGGCCAGCGGGTGCACGCGGTATACAAGGCAGCGAAGACTCCTGGCCTGGCTGAGGAAGGTAGCGGTGGCCGGACTAAGTGAACGGCTGACGGGGGTCGCGTACCAGCTGGGCTGGACGGTGATCTGCCGTGTCCCGCTGCCCTGGGCGTCCTGGGCCTTCGCCAAGGCGGCCGGCATCGCCTGGCGCCGCCAGGGACCGGGTGTGCAGGCGCTCGAGGCCAACCTGCACCGGGTGCTGAGCTGGAAGTACGGCACCGACGAGGTAGACGGCAAGGAATTGCGCGACCTGTCCCGGGCCGCGCTGCTCTCCTACGCCAGGTACTGGCTCGAGGCTTTCCGGCTACCGGTGACCCCGACCGAGCGGCTGGTGTCCGGCATGCGTTTCCAGGGCCCGAACGAGGCGGTGCTGTTCGGCTTCCTCAAGTCCGGCCGCGGCGCGATCATCGCGCTGCCCCACATGGGCAACTTCGACCAGGCCGGCGTGTGGATCATCGCCCAGGGGGCGGGCAAGTTCACCACCGTCGCCGAGCGGCTGCGGCCCGAGTCGCTCTACGAGCGCTTCCTGCGGTACCGGCAGGGTCTGGGCTTCGAGGTCCTGCCGCTGACCGGCGGCGGCAGCCCGTTCGGCACCCTGGCCCAGCGGCTGCGCGCCGGCGGCCTGGTCTGCCTGGTCAGCGACCGCGACCTGAAGGAGAGCGGCGTCGAGGTCGAGATGTTCGGGGAGAAGGCGCGGATCTCCGCCGTGGCCGCGCTCGCGGTGCACACCGGCGCGGCGCTGATGCCCACCGCGACCTGGTTCGACGGCGAGGACTGGGGCGCCTGCATCTACGACGAGATCCCGGTCCCCGAGACCGGGACCCGCGCCGAGAAGATCGCGATCATGAGCCAGCAGCTAGCCGATCGCTTCGCCGAGGCGATCGCCGAGCGCCCCGAGGACTGGCACATGCTGCAGAAAGTCTTCACCGCCGACCTCGACCCCGCGCGGCTCCCGAAGGCCAGCGTGCCCGCCCCCCGGAACTCACCATGAAGATCGGGATCACGTGCCCGTACTCGTGGGACGTGCCGGGCGGCGTCCAGCAGCACGTCAGGGACCTGGCCGAGGCACTGATCGACGACGGCCACGAGGTCTCGGTGATCTCCCCGGCCGACGACGACACGCCGCTGCCGCCCTACGTCACCGGCGCCGGCCGGGCGGTGCCGGTGCCCTACAACGGCTCGGTGGCCCGCCTGTCGTTCGGCTTCCTGTCCACCAACCGGGTGCGACGATGGATCAAGGACGGCGGATTCGACGTTCTGCACGTGCACGAGCCCGAGATCCCCAGCCTGTCGCTGCTGGCCTGCTGGGTCGCCTCGGGGCCGATCGTCGCGACGTTCCACACCGCGATCCCGCGCTCCCGCATCCTGCTGGTCACCTATCCCGTGGTGCGCACCGGCCTGGAGAAGATCAACGGCCGGATCGCGGTCTCCGAGGCGGCCCGGACCACGCTGGTCGAGCACATCGGCGGCGACGCCGTGGTGATACCGAACGGGGTGGCCACCCGCCGCTACCGCAAGGCCGACCCACTCCCCGGCTGGCCAGGCCCGGGCGGCGCGATCGGCTTCCTCGGTCGGCTCGACGAGCCTCGCAAGGGCCTGTCCGTGCTGCTCAAGGCGTTCGAGATCCTCGGCCCGCGCCACCCGGGGCTGCGGCTGCTGGTCGCGGGCCGGTACGCGGACGCCGACGAACTGCTGCACCGGGTGCCCGCCGGGCTGCGCGACCGCTTCGTCCTGCTCGGCCAGGTCAGCGAGGAGGACAAGATACGCGTCCTGCACTCGGTCGACGTGTTCTGCTCGCCGAACACGGGGGGCGAGTCGTTCGGCATCGTGACCGCCGAGGCCATGGCGGCCGGCGTGCCCGTCGTGGCCAGCGACATCGACGCGTTCCGCCAGGTCCTGCGGGGCGGGGAGGCGGGGGAGCTGTTCGCCAACGGGGACGCCGATGACCTGGCTCGCGCGCTCGGCCGGCTGCTCGGTGACCCGGCCCGGCGGGCTGAGTTCTCCGCCGCCGGGCTGGCCGCGGTGGCCGAGTACGACTGGTCGGTGGTCGCCCGCGCCGTGACCAGCGTCTACGAGACCGTCGTCCTGGGCAGCACCGAGGTCGCCGTCACCGCGTCCGGCGGTGAGTTCGTATGATCACCGACATCGTGATCGTGATCGCGGCCGCCCTGCTCATAGGCGTGTACGTGTCCTGGCGGGCGGGCCGGATCGACCGGCTGCACGCCCGGGTCGACATGGCGCGCGCCGCCCTGGACGCGACCCTGCTCCGGCGGGCCTCGGTGGCCCTGGAGCTGGCCACCTCCGGCCTGCTCGACCCGGCCACCAGCCTGCTCCTGGCCAGCGCGGTGCACGCCACCCGCCCAGGGCCAGGGGGGTATGGGGGGGGTATCGGGGGGGTGGTCCCCCCCGGGCAAAACCGCCCCAGGGACCTGGCCGAGAGCGACCTGACCCGGGCGCTGCGGGCCGCGTTCAGCCAGCCCGATTTCCGTACCTCGATGACGGGCAAGGAAGGCGCCGACGAACTGCTGGCGGAGGTCGAGGCGGCCGCGCACCAGGTATTCCTGGCCCGCAAGTTCTACAACGATGTGGTCGCGGCGACCCGGCTGGCCCGGAGCCGGCCGCTCGCCCGGGTGCTGCGCCTGTCCGGGCGGGCCCGCGCCCCCGAGTTCTTCGAGATGGACGATTCCCTGGTCGCCGAGAACACCAGCGCGCCGCTCAGCCTGTAGTCACCTGGCCATACGATGGTGGTGAGAAGTGACTTCTGATCAAGCGAGGTACGAAGTGTCCACCGCCAATACTCCCCAGCCGACCACGGGCCAGCCGACCACAGGCCAGCCCGCCACCGGCACCGCGCGGGTGAAGCGCGGCATGGCCGAGATGCTCAAGGGCGGCGTGATCATGGACGTGGTCACGGCCGACCAGGCCAAGATCGCGGAGGACGCCGGAGCGGTCGCCGTGATGGCGCTCGAGCGCGTACCCGCCGATATCCGCAAGGAGGGCGGCGTCGCCCGGATGAGCGATCCGGACATGATCGACGGGATCATCGCCGCGGTGTCGATCCCGGTCATGGCGAAGTGCCGCATCGGCCACTTCGCCGAGGCGCAGGTGCTGCAGGCCATCGGGGTGGACTACATCGACGAGTCCGAGGTGCTCACCCCGGCTGACGAAGCCCACCACGTCGACAAGTGGAAGTTCACCGTGCCGTTCGTGTGCGGTTCCACCAACCTCGGCGAGGCGCTGCGCCGGATCACCGAGGGCGCGGCCATGATCCGCTCCAAGGGCGAGGCCGGCACCGGCAACGTGGTCGAGGCGACCAGGCACATGCGGACGATCCGGTCGGACATCGCCCGGCTGGCTGGGCTGCCCGCCGAGGAGCTGTTCACCGCGGCCAAGGACCTCGGCGCGCCGTACGAGCTGGTCGCCGAGGTCGCGCAGGCCGGGAGGCTGCCGGTCGTGCTGTTCACCGCGGGCGGCATCGCCACCCCCGCCGACGCCGCGCTGATGATGCAACTCGGCGCCGAAGGCGTGTTCGTCGGCTCGGGCATCTTCAAGTCCGGTGACCCGGCCAAGCGCGCCGCCGCCATCGTGAAGGCCACCACCTTCTACGACGACCCGGACGTCGTCGCCAAGGTCTCCCGCGGCCTGGGCGAGGCCATGGTCGGCATCAACCTGGACACCCTCCCGCCCGACCAGCACTACGCCTCCCGCGGCTGGTAACCCTCCCAGCAGCACCCGCCCCAGCCCGCGAGCCACCTTCCGCCCCAGCCCGCGAGCCACCGTGGCCCCACCAGCACCACCAGCCACATCTCTGTATATTTATTCGATCCACCCCGCTAATTCCGCGGGGCGGCGCATCACAGGACGCTCGGGCACCAGGATGCTCCGGTGTCACATCGGTAAGCCCGCACGCGGGCCTGGGCGGTCGCGAAGCGGTGCCTGTCCGCGCCGTGGCACCGGCCACGACGCTAGTCGGGAAGAACTGGCCGCTGCCTCGGTGTTTTAACATGTGAAACCCCGTAACGCCTGATGCCGCGCGGCCCGCCCGGGCCGTGCCGCTCAGGCTTGCGTCGTGTCCGCCAGAACCAGAGCCAGAACAAGAGCCAGAGCCAGAGCCCGGAGGAGAAGATGAAGCCGGTCGTCGGCGTGCTCGCCCTGCAGGGCGACGTCCCCGAGCACCTGCGTGCGCTCGAGGCGGCCGGGGCGGCGGCGGTGCCGGTCCGCCGCCCCGACGAACTCGAGCGTGTCGACGGCCTGGTCATCCCCGGCGGCGAGTCGACCACGCTGTGGCGGCTCTCGGTGGCGTTCGACATGCTGGAGCCGCTGCGCAAGCTGATCGGCGAGGGCCTGCCCGCGTTCGGCTCCTGCGCCGGGATGATCATGCTGGCGGACCGGGTCGCCGACGGGGCCGACGGCCAGCAGACCTATGGCGGCATCGACATGACCGTGCGCCGGAACGCGTTCGGCCGCCAAGTCGACTCCTTCGAGCGGGACATCGACCTGACCGGCCTCAGCGGCACCAACAACGGCACCGGCAGCGCCCCGCTGCACGCCGTCTTCATCCGGGCGCCCTGGGTGGAGCAGACCGGCCCGGCGGTCAGCATTCTGGGAACCGACCAGGGCACCGGTAGGATCGTCGCCGTCCGGCAAGGTCCGCTGCTGGCTACGGCCTTCCACCCCGAGCTGACCCCGGACCGGCGCATACACCAGCTATTCGTAGACATCGTGAAGGACAACACATGAGCGGCCACTCCAAGTGGGCCACCACTAAGCACAAGAAGGCGCTGGTCGACGCCAGGCGCGGCAAGATGTTTGCCAAGCTGATCAAGAACGTCGAAGTCGCCGCGCGTACCGGCGGGGGAGACCCGGCGGGCAACCCGACGCTGTACGACGCGATCCAGAAGGCCAAGAAGAGCTCGGTGCCGAACGACAACATCGACCGGGCCGTCCGCCGCGGCAGCGGCGCCGAGGCCGGGGGCGCCCAGTACGAGAACATCACCTACGAGGGCTACGCCCCCGGCGGCGTCGCGGTGCTGGTCCAGTGCCTGACCGACAACAGGAACCGGGCCGCCTCGGACGTGCGCGTCGCGTTCACCCGCAACGGCGGCCAGATGGCCGACCCCGGCTCGGTGTCCTACCTGTTCCACCGCAAGGGCGTGATCGTGGTGGAGAAGAAGGGCGTCAGCGAGGACGACGTGCTGACCGCGGTGCTCGACGCGGGCGCCGAGGAAGTCAACGACCTGGGCGAGTCCTTCGAGGTAGTGTCCGAGGCGACCGACCTGGTCGCCGCGCGCACGGCGCTGCAGGAGGCGGGTATCGACTATGACTCGGCCGACGTGGCGTTCCTGCCCAGCCTCGAGATCGACCTGGACGAAGAGCAGGCCAGGAAGGTGTTCCGGCTGATCGAGGCGCTCGAGGACTCCGACGACGTCCAGGACGTGTACGCCAACTACTCGGTGACGGACGACGTCATGGAGAAGCTCGGCTGACCGCTGACGTGATCATCCGCGTCCTCACCCCGGACTTCGCCTGGGACCAGTACGACGACCTGGCCGCGCGGGCCTTCGGGCCGGCCGAGGAAGCGCTGATCCGGCCGAGCTTCGAGCCCATCGTGGCGGCCGGCCGCTGCCTGGGCGCCTTCGACGGCGACCTGCTCGTCGGCACCGCGCTGTACCACGACCTGCGCCAGTGGTGGCACGGCCGGCCGGTCCCGATGGCCGGGGTGGCGGGCGTCAAGGTCGCGCCCGAGTACCGCGGCCAAGGCGTCGGCCGGGCCCTGATGACCGCGCTCACCGAGCTCATGGCGATGCGCGGTTACCCGCTCGCGGTCCTGTTCCCCGCGACGATGACGATCTACCGCCTCCTCGGCTGGGAGATCGCCGGGCACCGGTACGAGGCGGTCCTGCCCAGCCGGGCGCTGTCCGCCCTGCCCCGGGCGGACGTCAAGGCGGCCGGAGTCAGGCGCCCCGTCCCTGACGACGCCGCCGAGGTGCTCGAGGTCATCGGCCGGGCCCACCGCGACGCCCGTGACAGCGGCCCGATCACCTGGGACGAGGCCACCATGCGGCGCTGGCTGACCCGTCCCGGCTGGTACGCGGGCCGGGACCGCTACGCCTACCTGTCACGGGACGGCTTTCTCGCCTACAACTGGCAGCACGGTCACGACGAGATCTTCGTCAGCAGGCTGGTGGCCGCCACCGCCGCGGACACCGCCGCGCTGTGGGCGGTGACCGCGTCCAACGCCTCGGTGGCCGACACGGTTCGCGCGGTGGTCGGCCCGTCCGATCCGCTCTGGTGGATGCTGTCCGAGCAGGACGCGAACATCGCCGGGCGGGAAAGCTGGATGCTCCGCCTGCTCGACGCGCCCGCCGCCATCGCCGCCCGCGGCTTCCCCGCGATGGACCTCGCCGTACCGCTGCGGCTCACCGACGACCTGCGGGCGGCCAACTCGGGCCGGTGGGACCTGACCGTCCGGTCCGGCCAGGGTCGTCTCACTCCCGGCCGAACGAGTCAGGTCCACGCCCCCGATACCCCCGCGAGCCCCGGTGGGCCGGCGCTCGAGCTTGGTACCCGCGGCCTGGCCGCGCTCTACGCGGGCACCCCGGTGGCGACCTTGCGGCGGTCAGGCCTGGCGGCCGGCGGCAGCCCGGCCGCCGACGCCGCCCTGGACGCCGCGTTCGCCGCCACCCCGTTCATGCTGGACGACTTCTGAGCCTGTGAGCCTGCCAATTGGCGGACACGCCGCCGGCGATGCACGCACCGCTGGCCGCGGCCCGGTAAGTTCGAGACGAACAGATGTTCGCGGAGTTACCTGGAGAGCGCCTGGTGGGCTTGTCATTTGCGCGGCACCCGGTCCGGGTGCTCGGCGTCGATCCTGGCCTGACCAGGTGCGGCGTCGGGGTGGTCGAGGGAGCCCCGGGCCGGGCGCTCACCCTGATCCGGGTCGGCGTCATCAGGACGCCGCCCGACGACGACATCGCCGCCCGGCTGCTCGCCATCGAGCAGGGGATCGATGCCTGGCTAGACGACTGCCGCCCCGACGCGGTGGCCGTCGAGCGGGTGTTCAGCCAGCACAACGTGCGCACGGTGATGGGCACGGCGCAGGCCGGCGCGGTCGCCATCGTCTGCGCGGCGCGCCGCGGGCTGCCCGTGGCCCTGCACACCCCCAGCGAGGTCAAGGCGGCCGTGACGGGGAACGGGCGGGCTGACAAAGACCAGGTCACGACCATGGTGACCCGGCTCCTGCGGGTCACAGACCCGCCCCGCCCGGCCGACGCGGCCGACGCCCTGGCGCTGGCCATCTGTCATATCTGGCGCGGCGGCGCCGCGGGACTGCGCCAGGCCGCCCTGACCGCCCGCGGCGGGCCAAGCGGAGGAGGTAGCGGGTCGTGATCGCTCATCTGCGCGGCACGGTGGCCGGCGTGGCGCCGGACGGTGCCGTCATCGAGGTCGGCGGGGTGGGGATGCGCGTTCAGTGCACCCCGGGCACGCTGGCCACGCTCAGGCCGGGGGAGCCCGCTCAGGTCGCCACCTCGCTGGTGGTCAGGGAGGACTCGCTCACCCTGTTCGGCTTCTCGACCGAGGACGAGCGGAACGTCTTCGAGCTGCTGCAGACGGCCAGCGGCGTCGGGCCGCGGCTGGCACTGGCCATGCTGGCCGTGCACACCCCGGACGCGCTGCGCCGCGCCGTCTCGGCCGAGGACCTGCGCGCGCTGACCATGGTCCCCGGCATCGGCCAGAAGGGCGCGCAGCGGATCGTGCTCGAGCTGAGGGACCGGCTGGGCCCGCCCGGCGACGGCGCCCTGCCGGGGGTCAAGTCCGCGCCCCGCGCGGCGTCCTGGCGTGACCAGGTCCAGTACGGCCTGGTCAACCTGGGCTGGCCGGCCCGGGACGCCGACCTGGCCATCGCGGCCGTCGAGGAGGAAGGGCAGATCCCCGTCGGCCCCGGCGGGGAGGTCAACGTGGCCACCGTCCTGCGGGCCGCCCTGCGCAAGCTCGGTCGGCAGCGCTGATGAGCGAGGACGAAGCCCTGCGCCAGGCCGAGGAGGCCGAGCTGGCCGCGCGCCGCGCGTACCAGGACGACAACGTGGTATCCGCGCTGGCGGACGCGGACGAGCGGGACATCGAGGGCGCGCTGCGGCCCAAGCGGCTCGCTGACTTCACCGGCCAGGCCCGGGTCCGCGAGCAATTGACGCTCATCCTGCAGAGCGCCCTGCGGCGGGGCCGGCCGCCGGACCACGTGCTGCTGGCCGGGCCGCCCGGCCTGGGCAAGACCACGATCGCGATGATCGTCGCGGCCGAGCTCGGGCAGCCGCTGCGCCTCACCAGCGGCCCGGCCATCGAACGCTCCGGCGACCTGGCCGCGGTGCTGTCCACTCTCAGCGAGGGCGAGGTGATCTTCATCGACGAGATCCACCGGCTCGCCCGGCCCGCCGAGGAGATGCTCTACCTGGCCATGGAGGACTTCCGGGTCGACATTATCGTCGGCAAGGGGCCCGGCGCGACCGCGATCCCGCTCGACATCGCCCCGTTCACGCTGGTCGGGGCGACCACCCGGGCCGGGCTGCTGCCGGCCCCGCTGCGGGACAGGTTCGGTTTCACCGCCCACCTGGACTTCTACCAGCCCGAGGAGCTCGAGATCATCATCCGCCGCTCGGCTGGGCTGCTCGGGGTGACGCTCACCGAGGAGGGCGCGGCCGAGCTCTCCACCCGGTCACGCGGGACGCCGCGGATCGCGAACCGGCTGCTGCGCCGGGTGCGCGACTACGCCGAGGTGCGCGCCGACGGCGTGGTCACGCTGGAGATCGCCCGGACCGCGCTGGAGATCTACGAGGTGGACGAGCACGGCCTGGACCGGCTGGACCGCGGCGTGCTCGACGCGGTGGTCCGCCGGTTCGGCGGCGGCCCGGTCGGCCTGTCCACGCTGGCGGTGTCGCTGGGGGAGGAGGCGGAGACGGTCGAGGTGGTCGCGGAACCGTTCCTGGTCCGCTGCGGGCTGCTGGCCCGGACCCCGCGCGGCCGTGTCGCCACCGCGGCGGGCTGGGCCCACCTGGGCCTCGAGCCTCCCGCGGCACTGACCGAGCCGCCGAGCCTGTTCGACCAGTAAGGTCAAGATCGCGCCGAGGTCACGATCACGCCCAAAAACTCGTAGCCTGTTGGTGCGTGGTAAAAGCGCGGCTAAACTTCGGCAGTTGGTCGTTGGCCCCGCCACGACCGTGCTCGTAGAACCAACTGGAAGGATGCCCCGGTCATGGGGATTACCGCAGCCGCTGAGGCGGCCACCAAGTCGACAGGAAGCTCGCTGACGTTCCCGATTCTTATCGTGCTGGTCTTCGTCGGCTTCTATTTCCTGATGATCAGGCCGCAGCGCCGTCGGCAGCAGCAGGTCCAGCAGCAGCAGCGGACCGTCGAACCGGGCGCGCAGGTCCGCACCACGGCCGGCATGTACGCCACGGTGGTCGAGGTCGACGGCGACGACGTCGTGCTCGAGGTCGCTCCCGGCGTGGAGGTCCGCTACCTCAAGCGCGCCATCATGGAAGTCATCGCCCCCGGCGACGCCGAGGCGACGGAAGACGGCGGGTTCTCCGAGCCCGAGGACGTCCACGATGAGGAAGCGGACGGAACCGCCGACCACGTCGGCGGCGTTAATTCAGCTGAGAAAGGTCTCGCGGACTCTCACGACGACGACCTGGCCAAGTCGGACAAGGGCAACGCGCTCTGAGCCGTGGGCTGGCGTGAGGCTCTTACGGGTTAACGGCTGATCTAAGACAGGCGGAGAAGTGGCATCCCCATCAAGAACCGTCCCGCATCCGGGACGGGCGCTCCTGCTCCTGCTCGTGCTCATCGTGGCGATGGTGCTGGGCGTACTCGGCCCGAAGCTGTTCTCGCCGGGGCATTGGCAGGACCGGTTCAAGGTCGGCCTCGGCCTCGACCTGTCCAGCGGGACCCAGGTGACCCTGCAGGCGCAGACTGCGAACGGGAAGGCCCCGTCGACCGACGAGATGAACGCGGCCATCTCGGTCATCCAGTCGCGGGTCAACGGTACCGGTAATTCCGGCGCGCAGGTTCAGCCGCAGGGCAACAACCTGCTGATCGTCACGGTGCCGGGCCAGGGCTCGCAGCAGACGATCCAGCTGGTGAGCTCGACCGCCCTGCTCATGTTCCGCGAGGTGCTGCTGTTCGAGCCATACAGCGCCACCAGTACCACCACCCCCTCGGCCAGCGCCAGCCCGTCGGCCAGCCCCAGCGGATCGGCCACGGCCAGCCCCAGCGCAAGCTCCAGTGCCAGCCCCAGTGCCAGCCCCAGTGCGAGCGCCACCAGCACGGCCAAGACCTCCGCCAAGATCGTCCCGGCCGCCACCTCGAGCCCTTCGCCGAGCACGTCGGGGTCGGCCAGTACCACGGCGAGCGCGTCCGCCTCCCCAAGCGCCAGCCCGAGCCCGAGCGCCAGCTCCTCCGCCAGCAGTACCACGTTCGGCAGCTCCAGCCTGGTGACGCAGAAGGGCGTGATGGCCCTGTTCAACAAGCTGGTCTGCAAGCCCAACGACACCGAGAAGTGGAAGAGCCAGGTCGGGTACGCCAATAACCCTGTCTATGACGACCCGAACCAGCAGGTCGTCGCCTGCGGCAACAACGGCGGGACGTGGGGCAAGTACATCCTCGACAAGGCCAAGGTGCTGGGCAAGCAGGTCACCTCGGCCACCGCGGCGCTGTCCACGACCTCCAACCAGTGGCAGGTCAACCTGACGATGAACGGTGCGGGGTCCTCGGCCTTCAGCACGCTCACCGCGCATATGTACAGCACCTACTACACGGCCGGGCAGTCGGACGAGAACTCGGCCGTCCTGGACGAGATCGGGATCACCCTCGACGGCAACATCGTGTCCGCGCCGGAGGTGCAGAGCGCCATCGCCGGCGGCAACACCCAGATCACCGGCAGCTTCACCCAGCAGCAGGCCACCCAGCTCCAGGACGAGCTGAAGTTCGGGTCGCTGCCGCTGAACTTCAAGACCCTGTATGTGACCTCGGTCTCCGCGCAGGTGGGCCGCAACCAGCTCGACGCCGGTCTGGTCGCGGCCGGGATCGGGCTGCTCCTCGTGGTGGCCTACGCGTTCTTCTACTACCGCGGCCTCGGCCTGGTGTCGGTCTCGAGCCTGGTCATCGCGGCGCTCATCGCCTACCTGGCCGTGGTCCTGCTCTCGCTGTACCAGCACTTCACGCTCTCGCTGGCCGGCATCGCCGGCCTGATCGTGGCCATCGGCATCACCGCCGACTCGTTCGTCGTCTACTTCGAGCGATTGCGTGACGAGGTGCGCGAGGGCAAGCAGCTACGGCCGGCCGTCGAGGCCGGCTGGAAGCGTGCCCGGCGCACCATCCTGGTCTCCGACACGGTGTCGTTCCTGGCCGCGGTGCTGCTGTACTACTTCGCCATCGGCGACGTCAAGGGCTTCGCCTACACCCTGGGCCTGACCACGCTGATCGACGTCCTGGTGGTGTTCTCCTTCACCAAGCCGATGGTGACGCTGCTGGCCGGGACCAGGTTCTTCGGCAACGGCCACCCGATGTCCGGGCTCGACCCGGCCCGGCTCGGCGCCCGGACGCCGTGGCGCTCGTCGGTCCGCCGCAACCAGCCACGGCGCCGGACCGATCCCGCGTCGCCGCGACCTACCGCGTCGCGATACCAGGGAGGTTCATGATGTCGCGCCTGGGCGAGGTAGGCGGCAAGCTCTACCGGGGCGAGGTATCGATCAACTTCGTCGGCCGGCAGCGGCTCTGGTACGCCATGTCCGGGCTGATCCTCCTGGTCAGCATCGTGGCCCTGTTCACGCGCGGCCTGGACTTCAGCGTCGACTTCAAGGGCGGGGCGGTCTTCACCTTCGCCGCGCCGTCCTCGTCGATCAGCCAGGTCGAGAATGCCGTCGAGGCTGGCGGTGTCAGCGGCGCCATCGTGCAGCAGGTCAAGACCGGCGACAAGGTCAACTGGGAAGTCCAGACCAAGTCGCTGACCGGCCCGCAGACCGTCAAGCTCGAACAGGACATGTCGTCCCAGCTCGGCGTGAACTCGAACAACATCACCGCCAAGACGGTCGGGCCGCTGTGGGGCAGCCAGATCTCCACCAAGGCGACCGAGGCGCTGATCGCGTTCCTGATCGTGATCGTGATCTACCTGTCGATCGCGTTCGAGTGGAAGATGGCCATCGCGGCCTTCGTCGCCCTGATCCACGACCTGGTCATCGCCACCGGCGTCTACGCGCTGGCCGGCTTCCAGGTCAGCCCGGCGAC
>JBEKJP010000047.1:0-49671 GCA_050011155.1 Streptosporangiaceae bacterium | reverse complement strand
GTGGGAGCAGTACGCCGAGCGGAGCCGGCTCGGCCAGGTGAACCAGCTCGCGGTGGCCGAGGTGCTGGCCCATTACCTGTGGGAGCATCCGCGGGCTCAGGGAGACACCGACGTGCTGCCCCGGCAGCTGAAGGACACCGCCTCCCGGGCGCTGTCGGGCAAGCTGCTCAGCAAGGCCACGCTGGCGCTGTTCACGGACGCGTTCGGCCTCGGGGAGTTCGAGCGGGACCGGCTGCTGAAGCTGTGGGAGGGCTCCGCGCACGTCCGCGTCCTGTCCGGCCCGCGGGCGATCCGCGAGGATCAGGCCGTCATGCTCGGCCGCCCGCAGGTGAAGACCTTGTCCCTGCACGATCATCACTATCTCGGCCCGGACGGGCGGCCGGACCGGCACCGGGTCATCCACGTGGTGGAGGCGCTCGTCGACGGCGTGGACCGGGTGCCCTACCGGGCCGACACCAACGCCCTGACCGTCGAGGTGGGCCAGGGGTTCAGCGGCCTGGCCGGTCCCTTCTACCACCCCGTGCCCGAGCTCTTCGTCGTGGACATGCTGCTGGCTGAGCCGCTGGCGGCGGGGGAGACGGCCACCCTGGAGTACTCGACCAGCTTTCATTACACGGCTGCGCCGCCGCCGCAATTCCGCCGCGTGGTCCAGTCTTTCGTGGAGAACCTGGACATACGCGTCGAATTCCATCCCAGCAAGCTGCCGGGCGTTGTGGAGTGGGCGATATGGGACGGGATGGACGGCCCCATCGCCGAGTCCGAGCAGGTCACCCTGGACCGGCAGTTCGCCGTCCACCGTTACCTGCGCCTGGCCGAGCAGACCACCGTCGGCTTCCACTGGAACTGGTGACAGTCCGTATGTGCTTGTCTTTGATCTTGTAAGGCGGCAGCCTGGGATAAAACTCGTCAACGCCGGAATACGGGAGGTTTCCATGCGGCGCATCAGCCGGACGGTGTTCGGGATACTGGCCAGCGCGTCCCTGCTGGGGGGAATGGGGGCGGCGGCGATATCCGCGGCGACCGCCGCTCCCGCCGGAGCGGTCGCCGTCGCCCGGGTGCCGAACCCGACGGCGGTCGAATACTGACCACCGCGTGCCCGAGCCGGCGGAACGAGGGTGGGCATGGCACGATCGGAGTGTGCGGAGGAACGAAGGAGCGGCGACAACGAGCGCCGAGCTGCGCACGCACAACCTCGCGCGGCTGCTGCGTGCGGTCCATGACGGCGGTGGCCAGCTGACCCGGGCCGAACTGACCCGGCAGCTCAGCCTGGCCCGGGGGACCGCCACCGTGCTGGTCAGGGACCTGGCCGGGCGGCAGCTCATCGAGGAGCTGAGCAGCCCGGCCGACGCGCCCAAGGGGCTCAAGGTGCCGCGCACGCGGGGGCGCCCGACCGGGGTGCCCTCGGCGCACCCGCGCGGGCCGGTCGCGCTCGCGGTCGACCTGCGCGACGACTCCTTCACCACGGCCATCTTCGAGCTGACCGGGCGCTGCACCGTGCTCGACCGCCGGGAACGTGAGGCCGTCTCCGGCGCCGGAATGCTGGCCGAGGTGGCGGACCGGCTGAAGATCTACCGCCGCGAGTTCGGTGACCGGATCGTCGGCGTCGGGGTGGCCGTCCCGTCGCCGGTGAGCGCGGGCCAGATGGTGCAGCCCACCCTGCCGGACTGGCAGGACCTCGACGTAGCCGGCGCCCTCGGGGCCATCGACGAGGACGAGGGCCTGATCCTGGTCGGCAACGACGCGACGCTGGCGGGCCTGGCCGAGGCCCGCCGCGGGGTGCTCCGGGGGGTGTCTGTCGCCCTCCACCTGCACGTCGCGACCGGCATCGGCGGGGTGCTGCTGGCGGGCGGCCAGCCGGTGACCGGCGCGCACGGCTCGGCCGGGGAGTTCGGGCACATGCCGCTGACCGGCGGCAGCGAGCCGTGCCGCTGCGGCTCGGTGGGCTGCTGGGAACTCGACGCCGGCGCCCGCGGCCTGCTCCGCGCCGTGGGCCAGTCCGAGGAGGGCGACCGGATGGTCCGCGCCGAGCAGATCATCGCGGCCGCGGGCACCGATCCCGGCTGCGGCCAGGCCCTGGACCGAGCGGCCGGCGCGCTCGGCCGCGGCATCGGCGCCCTGGTCAACGCGCAGGATCCGGAGGCGGTCGGGCTGTCAGGCCTGGCCGCCGAGGTGTACGAGGCCGCCCCCGCCGCCGTCCAGGCCGGCTACCTGGCCACGCTGATGCGGTTCCGCCGGGCCGCCCCGCCGGCGCTGCTGTCGTCCACGCTCGGCGACCTCGGCGCCCTGACCGGCGCGTCCGAGCTCGTCTTCGACGCCTTCCTGACCGCGCGCGGCCTGGGCGGCTGGCCCGCACCCGAGCAGAAAACCGCGTGACTTCGCGGTGACTAACTGGTAAGTTCTCGCGCTTGTGGCTGCGTCACCAGCAAAAGAAAATAACAAGCAAGATGACGAACGGTGTGGCGGAGACCCCGTCCTCACCTCCGAGCGCGACCAACTCCTGCGTTCCCGCGAGTACCTCCGGCTGATGCGGGAGGACGTGCTGTCGCTGCGAGCCATGGGCGGAGACCCAGTCTCCGAGGAGTACCTCAAGGCCGCGCTCTACCACCGGGCCGAAGCCCTGAAGGACATCCCCGACGCCCCGCTCTTCTTCGGCCGCCTCGACTACGCCGGATCCCCCGGACCCGAATATCCCGGACCCGAACATCCCGGATCCGGATATTCCGAAAATGAAATATCCGGAACCGAGCCATTCGCGGACGACGGCATCGCCGGTCACAGCTTCCACATCGGCCGCAGGCACGTGCACGCGCCGGACGGCACGCCGGCCGTGATCGACTGGCGGGCACCGATCTCCCGGCCGTTCTACCGGGCCAGCGCGGCCGACCCGATGAACCTCGATTTGCGTCGGCGCTTCGGGTTCTCCGGCGGCGAGCTCACGGCGTACGAGGACGAGTTGTTCGGCAGCGGGGCGGATGGCCACCCCCGTTCGGCCGAAGAAAGCAACCAATCAGCGCCGAGCAAGATCCTGATCGATGAGATCGAGCGGCCGCGGTCGGGTCCCATGCGGGACATCGTCGCCACCATCCAGCCCGACCAGGATGACATCGTGCGGGCCGAGGCCGCGCAGACGGTCTGCGTGCAGGGCGCGCCCGGTACCGGCAAGACCGCCGTCGGGCTGCACCGGGTCGCGTACCTGCTGTACGCGTACCGGGAGCAGGTCCGGCGGCGCGGCGTGGTCATGGTCGGGCCGAACCAGGCCTTCCTCTCCTACATCCGCAACGTCCTGCCCGCCCTGGGCGAGATCGACGTCACCCAGACCACCGTCGGTGAGCTGGTCGCCGCCGAGACCACGGCCCAGGTCCGCGGGAACGACGACGAGGCGGCCGCGGTCGTCAAGGGCGACGCGCGGATGGCGGAGGTACTGCGGCAGGCGCTGTGGGCGTCGATCCAGAAGCCGTCGGCGGCGGTGATGCTGCCCCGAGGCACGCGGCGCTGGCGGGTGGCGGCGTGGGAGATCGAGGAGCTCGTGCACGAGCTCAGGCACCGGGGCATCCGGTACGGCGCGGCCCGCGAGATGCTCGAGCACCGGATCGCGCACGTGCTCCTGACCCAGATGGAGGCGGCCGGGGAGGCCTGCGACGACCGCACCCACGAAGCCGTGCGGCGGTCCCGGCCGGTGCGGGCCGCGGTCGACGCGATCTGGCCCAAGGCGGACCCGGTCCGGCTGCTGTTCGGGCTGCTGTCCTCGGCGCAGGCCCTGGCCGCGGCGGCCGGGGACGTGCTGACGGAGGCGGAGCAGGCCGCGATCGTGTGGCCCGCCGCGCCACGCGGGCCGGGCTCGGCCCGCTGGTCCGCGGCCGACCTGGTGCTCATCGACGAGGCCCGGGACCTGATCACCCGGACGCCGAGCCTGGCCCACGTCGTGGTGGACGAGGCCCAGGACCTGTCCCCGATGGAGTGCCGGGCCCTCGGCCGCCGCTGCTCCACCGGCGCGGCCACCGTACTGGGCGACCTGGCCCAGGGCACCACGCCGTGGTCCGCGTCGTCCTGGACGTCACTGCTATCCCACCTGGGCAAGCCGGAGGCGGGCGTCCGGGAGCTCACGGTGGGCTACCGCGTGCCCCGGCAGATCCTCGACTACGCTTCGGCGCTGCTCCCGGTGATCGCTCCGGAGCTCAGGCCGGCCTCCTCGCTGCGGGCCGATCCGGGCGCCCTGGACCTCGTGCGGGTGCCCGCCGACGGGCTGGGCCAGGCCGTGGTCGAGGCCTGCCAGCTGGCCCGCGGCCGGCTCGGCTCGGTGGCCGTCATCGCCGCCGACCCTCAGGTGCCCGCGCTGGGGCAGGCGCTCGACGAGGCGGGTGTGGCCTACGGGGCGCCGGGAGAAGACGCCGCGCTCACTCTCGTTCCGGTCACGCTGGCCAAGGGACTCGAATACGATCATGTGATCGTGGTGGAGCCCGCACGTATCGCCGGCGCCGAGGCCCGAGGCCTCCAGCGGCTGTACGTAGCGCTCACCCGGGCCGTGTCGCGGCTGACCGTGCTGTACTCAGAACCGTTGCCGGCGCCGTTGCCATCGGCGACCACTCCGCGGTTTTAATGGTCATATAGTGAACCGATGCTCGGCGTAGCGCGTCTGTTCAGTAGGGGGGTCGGGAATTTCCCGATCCGCATTGCGCGGAGGTCGTCGCGGCGGCATGCTGGAAGAGGCGGCGACATTTAGTCCTCATCTGACTCCTAAAAGTTACAATGGTGATAACGGTGGAAGTCACACGGACCAGTGATCCAGACCAGATACAGGGTGTTTATCTGGAAAAGCTTGCTGACGAGTTGTCACACCGCGGGCTTGAGGCGTGGCTGATGGCGCCGCCCGGGCGCAGACCCAGCCTCTACGTGGTCAACCCGGCCGCGCGGGCGCTTGAAGAGAACGTCTATGTCGCTTGCGGCAAGGACGGCATGTGGTGGTTCTGGTGGTCGTGGGCCGAGCGTATCGGGGTGGCCGACGACGTGGACCAGGCCGCGAGCACGATCGTCCGGGTGCTGGCCTCGTTGCTCCCGAAGGACTGACCGTTCGCCGGCATGGACCTGTGCGCGACCCCGGCCGTCGAGCTTGCCCGGCTGATCAGGGCCCGGGAGCTCTCCGCCGCTGAACTGCTGGCCGCCGTGCTGGCCAGGATCGATTCGGCCAACCCGGCCATCAACGCTATCGTCACGCTCGCCGCCGAGCAGGCGCGGGCCACGGCGGCCGGGCTCGACGCCCGCGCGGCCCGCGGTGAGTTCGCCGGGCCGCTGCACGGGCTGCCGATCGCGGTGAAGGACCTGGCCGAGACGGCCGGGATCAGGACGACCTACGGCTCGCCGGTGTTCGCGTCCCACGTGCCGTCGTTCGACGCGCCGCACGTGGCCTTGCTCAAGCAGGCCGGCGCGGTGGTGATCGGGAAGACGAACACGCCTGAGTTCGGCGCCGGATCGCAGACCTTCAACCGCGTGTTCGGGCCCACCCGCAACCCGTATGACACCAGGCTAACTCCCGGCGGCAGCAGCGGCGGGGCCGCCGCGGCCGTCGCCGCCGGGATGCTCCCGTTCGCGGACGGGTCCGACCTGGCCGCCAGCGTGCGGAACCCGGCCGCCTTCTGCGGCCTGGTCGGCCTGCGGACCACGCCTGGCCTGGTACCCGCCGACGTCCTCGACCCGATGGGCGTGGTCGGCCCGATCGCCCGCACCGCGGCGGACGCCGCGCTGCTGCTGGCCGGGATGTGCGGCCCGGACGCGGGGCGGCCGCTGGCGCGGCCCGACCGGCCCGGCGATTTCCTCGGCCTGCGGCCAGCGCCGCTGCGCGGGCTGCGAGTGGCGTGGACGAACGACCTGGGCGACCTGCCGGTCCAGTCCGAGGTCCGGCACGTGCTCGCGGCGCAGCGCGAGTCGCTGGAGGCGGCCGGGTGCGTGGTGACGGACGCGACGCCCGCCCTGGCCGACGCGGACGAGGTCTTCCAGGTCCTGCGGGCCGCCCGGATGGCGGCGATGGCGCCGTTGCTCCGCGCTCATCGCGAGCAGGTCAAGGCCACGCTGGCCTGGAACATCGAGAAGGGCCTGGCGCTGACCGGCGAGCAGATCGCGCTGGCGCGGGCCGCTCAGGCCCAGATCTTCCAGCGCTTCGCGTCCTTCCTGGCCGGCGGGCCCTACGACGTGCTCGCGCTCCCCACCGTGCAGGTCCTCCCGTTCCCGGTCGAGCAGGAATGGGTGACCGAGATCAACGGCGAGCCGATGGCCACCTACATCGACTGGATGCGCTCCTGCTCGCGCATCACGGTCACCCTTCACCCCGCCGTCACCGTCCCGGCCGGCCTAGCGTCGCCTAGCGCCGCTTCCTCGCCTAGCCACGTTCCGGCTGGCCCAACGCTGGCGGGTCCGGCGCCAGCCGGCCTGCCCGTCGGCCTGCAGCTAGCCGGCCACTACGGCGACGACCGGCGCCTGCTCGAGATCGCCGCCGCGATCACCGCCCTCAACGCCCCCGGCTGAGGCCGGCACCCAGCGCGACCTGAGCATCCCCGCTTGAGCATCCCCGCCGACGCGATCGCCCGCGTTTCCGCGGAAACGCTTTGTGAATTTCCGCACAAGCTATTTCCGCAGCACAGCTCACCCAATTGCAACATGTGCAACGTTATTGTGGCGTTACGTCATTGTGCCGCTATTGTGCCAGCCGTTACGTCAGTCCCAGTGCACAGTGGCAACCACGCCCGTCGACTCAGGCCTCACCTGACTTGCGTTGCGAGGCTCGCTGAGATCGCGAAGGATTTACTGCGCTTTCCCCTTGCTGTTTAACCGGTGAACCCCAGGGCCCCGGATGTTCCGTCCAGCCGGATCTTCCGCGTTATATATCGCCCGTCGGCCGCCATGTGGTGCTGCTGGTACTCGTGTGCCCCGTGGCAGGCAGAATTCCGGCCCTCGGGCCGGAGCAACCGCGTGTGTGGCCCACAGCCTACGTAAGAAGGGCGCGGGCTTAACTCACGGGGGCCGGGCCAGGCTTACGGAGGGCCTAGCCAGGTGGATAGCGGGGGCGGGTCGGTGGCAGGCGTGGCTCAGCGAGTCAGGTGCGGCTCAAGAGGTCAGGGTGGGTGAGGGTGGCACTGCCTGTGAGGGGCTACGTAAGGGGAGTATGCGGGAGCGGCGCTACTGGGTCAGGCCGGGGAAGGGCTGCGTGCTGCCTCGCCAGAACGCCGCGCGCTGCGCGGCCTGTTGCATGGCCATCGCGCCGTAGCGCCGCAGGCCCTGGTCGCTGACCGCGACCAGGGCCAGGTAGGCACGGGTCACGCCGTCTTCGAGGTGGGCCGCGAGCGCCGTCGCGCTAGCCGTGTCGCGTACTCGGAAGGGCAATTGGTAGGAAGCCTGCGCCGCGGTCGGGGTTGCGCCGAGCCCGGAGATCATCGCGGTCAGGGTGTCCCGGGCCTGGTTGTGACCGGTCCAGTCCTGCCCGGCCGCGGTCTGGCTGCTTCCGGTGAGGTGCGCGCCCACCACCCCGTAACCGAAGATGGCCGCGTCCTCGGCCGCGAGCGCGGCCTGCAGTGCGGGAACGGCGGCGGCCGCCATTACTGAGCCCCCGAGCGGAGCGCCAACACGGGACTCGTGGCCCGGCGTCGTGAGTTCACGGGAGCTCCGGCTCGGCGTCGTTCGTCGTCATCTGGCGTTACCCGGCTAGCGCCGTCACATGGGTAGCGTCGGAGGCGGCGATGCTAGCGAACAGCTGGGCCAGGGCGGGCGGCATGGTCGCGAGCTGCTGGACCAGGCTGGCCGCCGATGCGCGCTCGGCCGCGCGCAGCCGGGCCATGCTGACCCGGGCAGGCCGCGGCCTGGCGGGAGCGCTGGCGGCCGGGTGGGACGGCGACGGAGTCGCCCCCGGCGGGGTGACGAGCATCGCCTTGAGCTGCGCGAGATGCTGTTCGTGCTGGCCGAGCAGGGAGCTGAGGGTGCGCGCCCGGGTGGCCGTGGCATGATCGGCGCCGATGGCCGTGCGGTACAGGGCGATCAGGTTTTCCTCGGCGCCGATGACGGCTCGCAGGGTCAGTACATCGTGCCCGAGCGGCGGCCGGCCAGCCAGTGGATCGGGGCCGGCGAACACGTCCGAGGAGCGGCATCCAGCCACGGCGACCAGCAGCGGCAGCGCCGCCGCCGAGGCGAGCAGCACGCGGCGCCTCGGTCCAATATGACTTGGCGTCTGCGGCGCGGGCTCGGGCACATCGGCAAGCTACCACGCGGGTCGGCCCGTCCTATCCGCTCCAGGGCTCAACCCCGGATAGGCTAGGTCCCAATCCCGCAGGTCGTGGACGAGGAGGTCGTGATGCCAGGAGGCCAGCGTCACGTGCCCAAACCCGGCCAGCCCAGGCCAGGCCAGGCCAAATCGGGTCAGGCCAAATCGGGTCAGTACCGGCCACGTCCGGCGGCAGCCGCCGGGTCGGTCGACCAGGACAGGATCGCGGACGTCATTCGTCCGGTGGTCGCTGCGGCCGGTATGGATCTGGAATCGGTCCGGGTCAGCACCGCCGGGCGGCGCCGTCTGCTGCGGGTAGTGGTAGACAGCGACCAGGGAGTGGGCCTGGACGACGCGGCGACCATCAGCCGCCAGTTGTCCGCTGCCCTGGACGCCGACCCGGTAATGGGTGACTTCCCGTACACTCTCGAGGTCTCGTCTCCCGGCGTGGACCGCCCGCTCACCGATCCGAGGCACTGGCGACGCTCGGTAGGGCGCCTGGTGCAGGTGACCGCGGCCGAAGCCGGGACCGTAACGGGCCGCGTGGTCGCGGCCGACTTGGATGGGGTGACGCTGGACGTCGGGGGTGACCGCCGCCGTTTCGGCTACGCCGCGCTGGGGGCCGGCGCCGTCCAGGTGGAGTTCGGGCACCCGCAAACGGAGCTTGGAGCGACCCCCGATGGACATTGACCTCAACGTGCTGCGCAGTCTGGAAAGCGAGAAGGACATCTCGCTCGACCAGGCCATCAAGGCTATTGAAGACGCTCTGCTCGTCGCCTACCACAAGTCCGAGGGCGCGTCGACGGCGGCGCGCGTCGAAGTGGACAGGAAGAGCGGGCACGTCACCGTGTGGGCCATCGAGGCCGGACCGGACGGCGCCCCGGGGCGAGAGTACGACGACACCCCGGCGGGCTTCGGCCGGATCGCCGCGACCACCGCCCGGCAGGTGATCTTGCAGCGGCTGCGCGACGTCGAGGACGAGCTCACCTTCGGCGAGTACGCGGGCCGTGAGGGCGACATCGTGGCCGGGGTGATCCAGCAGGGCAAGGATCCCCGGACGGTCCTGGTCGACCTGGGCAAGCTCGAGGCGGTGCTGCCACCCGCCGAACAAGTCCCCGGCGAGCGTTACGTTCACGGCGAGCGCATCCGCTGCTACGTGCTGCACGTGCGCAAGGGACACCGCGGACCGTCCGTCACCTTGTCCCGTACCCACCCGGGCTTGGTGAAGAAGCTGTTCGCGCTGGAGGTGCCGGAGATCGCGGCCGGCGCGGTAGAGATCGTCGCGCTCGCCCGCGAGGCCGGGCACCGGACCAAGATCGCGGTCCGGTCGCACCAGCAGGGCGTCAACGCCAAGGGTGCCTGCATCGGCCCGATGGGCAGCCGGGTGCGGAACGTGATGACCGAGCTGCACGGCGAGAAGATCGACATCGTCGACTATTCCGATGACCCGGCCGGTTTCGTGGCCAACGCGCTGTCCCCAGCCCGGGTGAGCCGGGTGCACGTGGTGGACCTCGCGGCCCGGGAGGCCCAGGTCATCGTGCCCGATTACCAGCTGTCGCTGGCGATCGGCAAGGAAGGGCAGAACGCCAGGCTGGCGGCCAGGCTCACCGGCTGGCGTATCGACATCAGGTCCGACGCGGCCCCGGCCGACCGGCCAGCAGGCTCGGCCGCGGAAAGCACGGAAAGCACGGAAAGCACCGCCGCGGAACCGGCCGCCGCGGGGTCGGCCGCGACACCGCGCGCCGCGACACCGCGCACCGCGACACCGCGCACCGCGACACCACACGCGGCAGCACCACGCGCCGTGGCGCCACGTGCCGCGGCGCCACGCGCCACCACGGAACCGGCCGCCACGGGCCCGGGCCCGGGCACGGGCCGGGCCAAGGCCGGCGGCCCTGCGGTTCCGTCCTCCGCCAGCCCCATGCCGCAAGCCTCCGAATAAGCCCCCTACCGCAGGCACCCAGCCGACCGGTAAACCTCACCCGGGGACGCGGTAGACTTGGTGATGTAATGGTCACGCGCCCCGAGCGGCATGCCCCGGATACGCCCGTAATGCGTACCTGTGTAGGCTGCAAGGAGCGTGTGGCCAAGTCCAGTCTGCTTCGCCTAGTAGCAGCTGGGGACGCCATCCAACCCGACCCGCGGGCCCGGTTGCCTGGCCGGGGTGCGTACCTGCATCCCAGCCCGGCGTGCTTGGACCTAGCGCGGCGGCGCCGGGCGTTTCCCCGGGCCTTGCGCACCACGGGACCGCTCAGCCTCGATCCGCTGGCTGAGTATCTTTGCGGTGTACCGGACCCGGATTAGCATTACTGGGGGAATGAGTCTGGCTGGGCTGCAGGCTTAACGCTAGAAGGAACACCTGTCGGAAAGCAGGTCGAGAAGCTGATGAGCGCTCGATGAGCACGCGGCGATGATCACCATAGGCTGAGGCCGGCCCGGAGCACGCTCTGCCCGGGCCGGGGTCCGGGAAGGGGCCCAGGGGACTGGGCCGAGAAGGAGCGTAGTGGCGAAGGTTCGGGTTTATGAACTCGCGAAGGAGTTCGGTGTTGAGAGCAAGGCCGTCATGGATCAGCTCAAGGAAATGGGCGAGTTCGTAAGGTCTGCATCCTCGACAATCGAAGCGCCGGTGGTACGGCGGCTCAAGGAAGCATTCTCCGCCGGCAAGGCGGAGCAACCCCAACGACAGCAGGGTCCGCGGCCGTCCGCGCCGCGTGACGGCGCTGGTGCCCGCCCGGGTGGCGGACCGCGGCCGGATGGCGCGGTGCCGACCGCACCGGCGGCCCAGGCCGAGCGGGCCGCGGCCGCGGCCATGACCAGTTCACCGCCCGCCGTCAGGCCGGCGGCTGACGGGTCGGCCAACGGCTCGGCCGAGCATGCGACGGCGCCCGACGGTGCCGCCGCGAACGGGACCGCGACGGCTCCCGACGCGGGCCGCAGGCTGCCGCCGGTGCCGCAGACACCGGCTTCCCGGCCGGGCCCGGGCGCTCCCGGTAGTTCAGGAGTCCCGGCCGACCCGAGGACCCAGGGCGCGCCCCGGGCGCCAGGGGCACCGCGTCCGCCGGCCACGCCGGCCGACTTCCGCAGCCCAGGCAGCCAGGGCGGCCAAAGTGGCCAGGGTGGCCAGGGCGGCCAAAGTAGCCAGGTCAGCCAGGGCGGCCAGGTCAGTCCAGGGCCAGGCCAGGCCCGGCCCGGTCCTCGTCCCGGCACGCCGGGCGGTCAGCGTCCCGGTGGCCAGGGCGGCCGTACCGATCAGCCGAGCCAGGCGCCCCAGGGCGGCCGCACCGACCAGCCGAGCCAGGGTGCCCGGCCGGGTACGTCACGGCCCCAGGGCCCGGGTGCCCCCCGTCCGGGTGCGCCCCGTCCGGGTGGTTCCGGACCGCGCCCGAGTGGTCCGCGTCCCGGGCCGCGCCCGGGTAACAACCCGTTCAGCTCGACCGCGACCGGCATGGGGTCGGCGCCTCCGCCCCGGCCCCAGGCTCCCGGCGCCCCGGCCCAAGGCCAGGGCCAGGGCCCGGGCCCAGGCCAAGGCCAGGGCCAAGGCCGGGATCGTGACGGCGGTCCGCGTCCTGGCGGTCCCCGCCCCGGTGGCCCGCGTCCGGGCGGTCCGCGTCCGGGCGGTCCCGACGGCGGTCCGCGTCCGGGTGGCTTCTCCGGTGGCGGTCCGCGTCCGGGCGGTCCCCGGCCGAGCCCGATGAACATGCCCTCCCGGCCGGCTCCGGCTGGCACCGGGCGGAGCGGTCCCGGCGGCGGCCCCGGCCGCGGCGGTCCCGGCGGCGGTCCGGGCAGTCGTCCCAGTGGTCCGGGCGGCGGCCGCGGTGGTCCCGGTGGCGGCGCGCGGACCGGTACCGGTGGTCCCGGTGCCGGCGGCGCGCCTCGCGCCGGAGCGGGCGGTGGCCCGCCCCGTCCGGGTGGCGGCGGCCGTGGCCGCAGCGGCACCCAGGGTGCGTTCGGGCGGCCCGGTGGCCGTTCGCCGCGGGGCCGTAAGTCGAAGAAGCAGCGGCGTCAAGAGTTCGACAACATGCAGGCGCCGACGATCGGCGGCGTGCAGGTCCCGCGCGGCCGGGGCGAGGTAGTCCGGCTGAGCCGGGGCGCGAGCCTGGCCGACTTCGCCGACAAGATCGGCGCCAACCCCGCGTCGCTGGTGCAGGTCATGCTGCACCTCGGCGAGATGGTGACCGCTACCCAGTCGGTCAACGACGAGACGCTCCAGTTGCTCGGAGCCGAGCTGAACTACAACATCCAGGTAGTTTCGCCCGAGGAAGAGGACCGCGAGCTGCTCGAGTCGTTCGACATCGAGTTCGGCGAGGACGAGGGCGACGAGGGTGACCTGGTGGCCCGCCCGCCGGTGGTCACGGTCATGGGTCACGTCGACCACGGCAAGACCAAGCTGCTCGACGCGATCAGGCACACCAACCTGCAGGCGCGCGAGGCCGGCGGCATCACCCAGCACATCGGCGCGTACCAGGTGACCACGGAGGTGGACGGCGAAGAGCGCAAGATCACCTTCATCGACACCCCGGGTCACGAGGCCTTCACGGCCATGCGGGCCCGCGGGGCCGAGACCACTGACCTGGTGGTCCTGGTGGTCGCGGCCGACGACGGCGTGAAGCCGCAGACCACGGAGGCGCTGAACCACGCGCAGGCGGCGGGCGTGCCCATCGTCGTGGCGGTCAACAAGGTCGACAAGGAGGGCGCCGACCCGCAGCGAGTGCGGGCCCAGCTCACCGAGTACGGGCTCGTGGCCGAGGAGTTCGGCGGCGACACCCAGTTCGTGGACGTGTCGGCGACCAAGCGGATGGGCCTGGAGAGCCTGCTCGAGGCGATCGTGCTGACCGCCGATGCCTCTCTCGACCTGCGGGCCAACCCGCATCAGGACGCCCAGGGCGTGGCCATCGAGGGTCACCTGGACAAGGGCCGCGGCCCGGTGGCCACGGTGCTGGTGCAGCGCGGCACGCTGAACGTCGGCGACTCGATCGTCTGCGGTGAGGCGTACGGCCGGGTCCGGGCCATGCTGGACGAGAACTACGATCCCATCTCCGAGGCTCCGCCGTCCCGTCCGGTTCAGGTGCTCGGCCTGACCGCCGTGCCTGGCGCCGGTGACAACTTCCTGGTTGTCTCCGACGACCGGATGGCCCGGCAGATCGCCGAGCGCCGGGAGGCCCGCGAGCGGGTCGCCACGTTCGCCCAAGGGCGGCGGCGGGTCACGCTCGAGGACCTGGACCAGGCGTTCAAGGCCGGTGAGCGCGAGGAACTGCTCCTCATCATCAAGGGTGACGTGTCCGGTTCGGTCGAAGCCCTCGAGGACGCGCTGCTCAAGCTCGATGTCGGCGAAGAGGTCAGCCTGCGCGTGATCGGCCGCGGCGTCGGCGCGATCACCCAGGATGACGTCAACCTGGCCATCGCCTCCGACGCGGTGATCATCGGCTTCAACGTCCGGCCGGCCGAACGGGCGGGCGAACTCGCCCGGCGCGAGGGTGTCGACATCCGCTACTACTCGATCATCTACCAGGCCATCGAAGAGGTCGAAGCCGCGCTCAAGGGCATGCTCAAGCCCGAGTTCGAGGAGGTACAGCTCGGCACGGCGGAGATCCGGGAGGTCTTCCGGGTGCCGCGGATCGGCAACGTCGCCGGGTCCATCGTGCGCAGTGGCCTGATCCGCCGCGGCAGCAAGGCGCGGCTTATCCGGGACAGCGTGGTGATCTCCGACAACCTGACGGTGGATTCGCTGCGCCGGTTCAAGGAGGACGCGACCGAGGTCCGCGAGGGCTTCGAGTGCGGTATCGGCATCGGCTTCAACGACGTCAGGGTCGGTGACACCATCGAGACCTTCGAGATGAGGGAGAAGCCGAGGACCTGACCGGGTACCGGCCGGACCCAGGTAAGCGAACCCGCCCGAAAGAGAGCGCAAAGTGTACGTCGCCGCGCTGACGCTGGACGTCATGCTCGGCGACGTACACTCGCTCAAGGGCAAGCGGGGTGTGATCCGGCCGCTGGTCGCCGAGCTGCGCAGGCGCTATCCGGGTGTCGCGGTCGCCGAGACCGGGCACCTGGACCTGCACCGGCGGGCCGAGATAGGGGTGGCCGTCGTGTCCGCGACGGCCACCAACGCGACGAGCGTGCTCGACGAGTGCGAGCGGCTGGTGGCCAGGCACCCCGAGATCGAGCTGCTGTCGGCCCGGCAGCGGCTGTTCAACGAGGAGGAGTGACGGAGCATGGATGCCGCGAGGGCGCGTAAGCTGGCCGACCGGATCAGCCAGATCGTCGCGGAAATGCTGGAGCGCCGGATCAAGGACCCCAGGCTCGGCTTCGTAACCATCACCGAGTCCCGGCTGACGAACGATCTGCGCGAAGCCACCGTCTTCTACACGGTCTACGGCACTGACGCCGAACGTGCCGATACCGCAGCGGCCCTGAACAGTGCCACCGGCATCATCAGGTCCGAAGTCGGCCGGCAGCTCGGCCTGCGCCACACGCCGTCCATCGAGTTCGTCGCCGACGCCATCCCGGAAAACGCTCACCGGATCGAGGAACTGGTCTCGCAGGCCTTGCACGCCGACACCGAACTCGCCCGCGTCCGCGAGGGCGCGGCTTACGCCGGCGACCCCGACCCCTACCGCAAGCCCGCCGAAGACGACGACGACGAGGACGAGTGACCGAGCTGACCAGCCGGGACGGCCTGGTGATCGTCGACAAGCCGGGCGGGATGACATCGCACGACGTGGTGGCGCGGGTCCGGCGGCTGGCCGGCACCCGGAAGGTCGGGCACGCCGGGACGCTGGACCCGATGGCGACCGGCGTCCTGGTGGTCGGCGTGGAGAAGGCCACCAGGCTGCTCGGCTACCTGACGCTGACCGAGAAGGAATACGCCGCGACGATCAGGCTCGGCCAGACGACAAGCACCGACGACGCCGAGGGCGAGATCACCGGCACCGCCACGGCCCAGCGCGTTACCGTCGATGCCATCGACCGGGCGGTGGCCGGCCTGACCGGCGAGATCCTCCAGGTCCCGCCCGCGGTCAGCGCGATCAAGGTCGGCGGGCAGCGCGCCTACAAGCTCACCCGGGCCGGCGCCGCGCCCGAGCTGAAAGCGCGCCCGGTGACGGTCTACGAATTCTCGGTCACCGGTATCAGCCGTGACGGCAGTGACCTGATCGACGTCGACGCGACCGTCCGCTGCTCGAGCGGCACCTACATCCGGGCCCTGGCCCGCGACCTCGGCCAGGCGCTGGGCAGCGGCGGCCACCTGACCAGGCTGCGCCGCACCCGGGTGGGCGGCTACCGCGTCGAGGACGCCCGCACGCTGGACCAGCTGGCCGAACGTTTCGAGGTGCTGCCGCTGGCCCAGGCGGCCGCGGCGGCCTTCCCGCGCCGGGAGCTGACCGCGGACGAGGCCCGCCGCCTAGCCCACGGCGGCCGCCTGGACCCCGCGACCCCGCCCGGAACCACGGTGCCGCCCGGAACCACTGTGCCGCCCGGAACCACGGTGCCGCCCGGAACCACGGGCCCAGCCAAGGACGCGCCGATAGCAGCCTTCGCGCCCGACGGTACCCTGATCGCCCTGGTCACCGAGGAGTCGGGACAGGCGCGGCCGCTCGTGGTCTTCGCCTGAGGCTCTAGGCTGGCTGGTACAGGGGCACAAGGCAAAGGAGGAACACCGATCGTGTACCGCTGGTACGGCTCGGCCGAGGTACCCCCCGACTGGGGTGCGTGCGTCGCGACGATCGGCGAGTTCGACGGCGTGCACCGAGGGCATCAGCGCGTCGTGGAGCGGGCTCGTGAGATCGCCCGGTCCCGGCAGCTGCCGGTGGTGGCGATCACCTTCGACCCGCATCCGGACGAGGTGATCCGGCCCGGTTCGCACCCGCCGCTGCTGACCACGGCCCGGCGCCGCGCCGAGCTGCTCGCGGGCCTGGGCGCCGACGCGGTCTTCGTACTCCCGTTCAGCCTGGAATTCTCCCGGCTCAGCCCGGATGAGTTCGTCCGCGTCGTGCTATCCGAACGGCTGCACGCCGCCGCCGTGGTCGTCGGGGAGAACTTCAGGTTCGGCCACAAGGCCGCGGGTGACGTGCCCATGCTGGCCGCGCTGGGCGAGAAGTACGACTTCACCGCCGAGGGCGTGCCGCTGCTGGTGGACGAAGGCGTGACGATCTCCTCCACCTACATCAGGGAGCGGCTGGCGGTCGGCGACGTGGTCGCCGCGGCCCGCGCGCTCGGCCGCCCGCACCGGGTCGAGGGCATCGTCGTCCGCGGCCACATGCGCGGCCGCGGGCTCGGCTTCCCGACCGCCAACCTGGAGACCCCGACGCACACCGCGACCCCGGCCGACGGCGTCTACGCCGGCTGGCTGACCCGCCTGGACCTGGACGGCGCGGCGGCGAGCCGGTGGCCGGCCGCGATCTCGGTCGGCACCAACCCGACCTTCGGCCCCGGCGCCCGCACGGTCGAGGCGTACGCCCTCGACCGGGACGACCTGGACCTGTACGGCACCCACGCCGCCATCGACTTCACCGCCCGGCTCCGCGGCACGGAGCGGTTCGACTCGGTCGAGGCCCTGGTCACCCAGATGTGCGAGGACGTGAACCAGGCCAGGGATCTCACGGCCGGCTGACCTCCGCCGCCGGCCGGGGCCTTTAATCGAGCCGAACGGGGTTGGCTCGTGCCCCGGCCCGCCACGACACAGCTAGAGCGAGGCGTAGAGCGCCCGCTCGAAGTCCTGGTACATCGTCATCGCCTCGGGCGTGACGAACGGCAGGAAGTTGCTGTAGATGGCCCCGGTCACGCCGGTCGTGCGGTCGACCCAGAAGTGCGTGTTGCACAGCCCGGCCCACGCCCCGGACCAGGCCCGCCGCATACCGGGGATATCGGCGGTGTTGAGCAGCAGCCCGTACCCCCACTTGAACCCTGGCCCCGCCGTGAAGTCGCAGGTCGAGGCTGGGTCGGCGGTCGGGCACGCGGCCGGGAACTCCAGGTCGCCGATCTGGTTGCTGAAGGCCGCGTCGACCGTCTCGGACTTCAGGATCCGGGTGCCGTCAAGCTCGCCGTTGCGCAGCAGCGCCCGCTGGAACTTGATGTAGTCGCTCGGCGGCCCGTAGAGCCCGTGCCCGCCGGCAAAGTATTCCGGCGCCTGGTTCAGCACCTCGCCGACGGCGACCCAGGTGCCGTCCTCGCCCTTGACGTGCACCGGGGTCGAGTTCGGGCGCTGCTCGTCGTTCATCAGGAACGTCGTCTGGTCCATGCCCAGCGGCCCGGTCACGCCCTCCTTGATGGCCACGTCCAGGCCCTTGCCGGTGACCGCCTCCACCACCTGGCCGAGCCAGTCGATGTTGATGCCGTAGATGAACGCCGTGCCCGGGTCGGCCAGCATCGGCGCCGTGAGGCAGGTGGCCAGGCCGGCCACCACGTTCGGGATCCCGGTGACGCTCTCCCACTTGACCAGGTCCTCGCTCCAGAACCAGTAGCCGAGGCCGCTGGTGTGCGTGATCAGGTTCTTCACCGTGGCCGGGCGGGCCGGCGGCCGGAGTCGCGGGGTATCGCCGTCCCAGCCGTCCAGCACCTGGGTCTCGGCGAACTCGGGGCAGTAATCGGTGACCGGCGCGTCCAGGTCGAGGTTTCCCTGCTCCGCCTGCTGGAGGGCCACCACGGTGCACGGCATCTTGGTCATCGACATGATCCGGAACAGGCTGTCCGCCGTGACCGGGTCGCTCTCGCCGACCGCGCGCGGCCCGGCCGCGCCGGAGTAGATGACGCCGTCCCGGTCGGCGGCGATCGCGGCCACGTGCGGCACCCCGCCCGAGGCCACCGCGTCCCGCAGTACCTTGTCGATGGCCGTCCCGTCGATGGATGCGCTCATGTGCGTGGCCCCTCCTGGAGGTGGACTACGTTGTTCACGACCGATTGATCTTCATTCTGTCCGAATACCGTCATCCCCGCACCCCTCCAAACGGACCGGCTCCGCCGCGGGCCCCCACTCCCGCCCCCGTACACCTAGGATCGTCAGCTCGGATCGCCCGCGGCCAGCAGCGCCTCGAGCGCGGCCCGCAGCGGCGCCAGCCGCCCGCCGGCGGCCGCCCTGGCCTCCGCCAGAGTGCGACCCGCGACCGGCTCGGTGATCTCGATGTAGCACTTGATCTTGGGCTCGGTCCCGCTCGGCCGGAGCACCACCCGGCCCCCGGCCAGCCGGAAGATCAGCACGTCAGCCCGCGGAATCGCGCCGCCCCCGGCGGCCAAGTCGGTCAGGCCGGACACCGCCTCGGCGCCGAACGCGTCCGGCGGCGCCGCCCGGAGCCGCCGCATGACCAGCGCCTGGTCGGCCGTCCGCAGGGTGACCGGGGAAGTCAGATGGACCCCGTGCACCCGCTCCAGCTCGTCGTACACGTCCAGGACCGAACGTCCCCGCGATCTCGCCTCCGTCGCCAGCCGCAGCATCGCCAGCGCGGCGCCGAACCCGTCCTTGTCCCGCACCACGTCGCCGACGGCGTAGCCGAGCGCCTCCTCGTAGCCGAACACGAACCGCGCCCCCGGCACGCCATCGGCCGCCCGGGCGATCCACTTGAACCCGGTCAGGGTCTCGGCGTAGCGGACCCCGGCCGCCGCGGCGATCTTGGCCAGCAGCGTGGCGGAGACCACCGTGGAAGCCACCAGCCGCGCCTCCGGCGCGGCCTGACCCGCCGTCCAGTCCAGCATGGCCGCCCCGAGCAGCGCACCGAGCTGGTCCCCGGTCAGCACCCGCCACCCGCCCGCCGCGTCCGGCACCGCCGCCGCCAGCCGGTCCCCGTCCGGGTCGCTCGCGATGACCAGCTCGGCCCCGAGCCGCCGGGCGTCGGCCAGCGCCAGGTCCAGCGCCCCCGGCTCCTCCGGATTAGGAAAAGCCACGGTCGGAAAATCCGGATCCGGCTCCGCCTGCGCCGCCACCACATACGGCGCCCCGAACCCCGCCAGTCGCACGGCTCGCAGCATCAACTGCCCCGCCACCCCGTGCATAGCCGTATAGACCACCTGCACCCCGGCACCCGGCCCGGTCATGCCCGCCAGCGCCGGGCCGTTCTCGCCCGCCACCGCGGCCAGGTACGCCTGCGCGATCTCGTCGCCGTGCCGGGTGACCAGCGGGCTGCCGTCCGGCGCGACCGGAATCCGCGCCAGCGGCCCCAGCGCGGCGATGCGCTGCTCGATCTCCGCGTCAGCGGGCGGGATGACCTGCCCCCCGTCGCCCAGGTAGAGCTTGTAGCCGTTGTCGGCGGCCGGGTTATGGCTCGCGGTGATCATGATCCCGGCCGCGGTGCCCAGGTACCGGACCGCGAACGCCAGCAGGGGAGTAGGGCAGGGCCGCGGCAGCATGTGCACCGCGATACCCGCCCCCGCCAGTACCCTCGCCACCTCATCGGCGAACTCCGCCGACCGATGCCGCGCGTCACACCCCACCACCACGCTAATCCCGCCAGCCTCACCCGGCGCGAGCAGCCAGCCCGCCACGGCGGCGGTCGCCGCCCGGACCACCGCCCGGTTCATCCGGTTCGGCCCGGCCGCCACCACCCCACGCAGCCCCGCCGTCCCGAAACGCAGCCGACCCGCAAACCGATCCCGCAACTCCGCCCCCGCCGCCTCCGCCCCCCCGCCCCCACACGCCCCCGTGCCCCCAGCCGTGGCCTCGTCGAGCAGGGCCTGCAGTTCATCGCGGTCAACCGCGTCGGGGTCGTCCGCGATCCAGGCCTCGACCATGCCCCGCAGCTCAGCCTCACCCGTCACTTACAACACCTATCCCTCACCCATTACCCTCACCAGCGAAATAACGGGGTGGATTGGGGTTACGGGGTGGATTTGGTGCCCTATAGGCCCCCAAATCCACCCAAGAACCCGAATCCACCCGGTAAGCGAGTACCTGCGGCCCAAGGGAGTCGCAGACGTCACGCGAACCGCCCCAGCCGCAAATGCACTTCAGCCACAAACGCACCTTTAGCCGCAATCACCGCAAAAGCCTCACTGGCCACCGCGCCGGCGAGAAGCCAACGTCCCGGGGCGCGAGGGGCTCAGGATCCGCAAGAAAGCCACCCGTTTGGCATGACTATGCCTTGACGTAAGGGATGCCCTCGGCCCTGGGCCCGCGGACCTTTCCGACCAGCCCGGCCAGCACGATGATGGTGACGATATACGGGGTCATCAGCAGCAGGTTGGACTGGATCGGCGTGTTCAGGGTGGACATGATCGACTGCAGCTGGGTGGCGAAGCCGAACAGCAGCGCCGCCGACACCGCGCCGAACGGCGAGTACCGGCCGAAGATCATCGCGGCCAGCGCGATGTAGCCCTCACCCGACGACATGTCCTTGCCGAACGAGCCGACCGACCCGATCGTGAAGTAGGCACCGCCGACACCGGCGATGACCCCGGCCGCGATGACGTTGCGATACCTCATCGAGGTGACGCGGATTCCCACGGTGTCGGCCGCGACGGGATGCTCGCCGATAGCCCGGGTCCGCAGTCCCCACCGGGTGCTGAACATCCCGACCTGCACTCCCGCCAGCGCGATGTAGGCCAGGTACAGGAAGATCGTCGAGTCGAAGAAAACCGGCCCGATGACCGGGATGTCGCCCAGCAGCGGGATCTTGATGGCGGAGAACGTCGCCGGAGAGTTCAGCGTGTTCTGGTAGGGGATCATCACGCCGTCGTACAGATATCCGGTAAGGCCGAGGATCAGCGTGTTGATGACCACACCGAGGACCACCTGGTCGACCCGGTAGCCGATGGCGAAGACGGCCAGCAGCGCGGCCACCAGTGATCCGGCCAGTGCCCCGCTGAGCAGCCCCAGCCACAGCGAGCCGGTGCCGCTGGCCACGATCGCGGCGGTGAACGCACCGAGCAGCAGCTGGCCCTCGATGGCGATGTTGATCACGCCCGACCGGGAGCAGATAACGCCGGTCAGCGCGCCGAGCATGATCGGGATCGACCCCGCCAGCGTGCCCTGCAGCAGGTTCACGACGCTGAACGACGTGCTCAGCCCGGCGTCGGCCCAGCACAGCAGCGAGACGATGAACAGGAACGTGACCACGGCTATGGCCACCCGCCGCAGCACAGGGGCGAGCGGCAGGAAGGCCCACGCCGCCGCCAGGGCGACCGTGATCCCGCCGCACACGTAGCACGTGACCGCGGCGGCCAGCGTCAGGTTCGGCACCTTGACCGCGTCGAACGCTCCCGAGAACGCGAAGGTCGCGTCGCCGGAATGCGAGAAGTTGCCGAGCACGAAGATGTCGATGAGCCCGAAGAGCAGGAAGCTGGCCGGAGCCAGCCACCGCCGGAATGGGCTGACCAGCTCGGCGGTCGAGTCCAGCACCGTGGGGACGCGCTCGGTGATCGTCATCCGTTCCACCCCTTGGCCAGCACCAGCAGGGCGCCGCCCCCGCCGCGTAGCCGGAATATGGTCCGGACCAGCGGCGGGGCCGCGACCATCAGGACCACGACCGCCTGCAGCACCTCCACCATGTCCACCGGGGTGCTGGTCGCGGCCTGCATGAGCGGCGCCCCCGCGTGCAGGGCGCCGAATAGCAGGCCGGCCAGCACCACGCCGAGCGGCCGCCCCAGGCCGAGCAGGGCGACGGTGATGGCGTCGATCCCGTAAGTGCCGAAGCTCTGGTCGTTGAGGGTGAAGTCGGTGCCCTGGATGACCGCGGCGCCCGCCAGGCCGGCCAGGCCGCCGGCGATCAGCATGACCAGGACCCAGTTCTTCTCCACGCTGATGCCCGCTACCCGGGACGCGTTCGGGTTCTTGCCGATGCTGCGGAACTCGAACCCGACGGTGGTCCGGCTCAGCAGCCACCAGACGGCGAGCGCACAGGCCAGCGCGACCAGGAAGCCCGCGTTGATGCGCAGGTGCGAGCCGAACAACTGCGGCAGGTGCGCGTCCCCGGCGATGGCCTTGGTGATCGGGTTGACGGTCCCCGGCTCCTGCATCAGGTAGTGGTAGGCGAGCACGTAGGACAGGAAGTAGGCCATGACGTAGTTGAGCATGATCGTCACGATCACCTCGTGCGCGCCGGTCCGCGCCTTGAGCTCGCCGGGGATCCAGCCGATGGCCGCGCCGCCGACGAAGCCGCCGAGCACGCAGACGATCACGTGGATGACGGGTGGCAGGCTGACCGCGTAGCCGAGGAAGGTGGCGACGATGGCGCCGCCGATGAACTGGCTCTGCCCGCCGATGTTGAACAGGCCGGCCTGGTACGGCAGCGCCACCGCGAGCCCGGCCAGGATCAGCGGCGTGGCCTGGACGCACGTCTCCGACAGCGGGCCGAACACGGCGCTGAGGTAACCATCGTGGATCGCCGCGCTGAAGGAGGCCTGCTGGAACAGCGCCGAGACCGTGTGCGGGTTGAAGATCGAGCCCTCGAACAGGGCCACGTAGGCGCCGGTCGCGGTGTCCCAGGCCTGCGCGAACGCGTGGCCGGGGTTCGAGAACAGTTTGCTCCAGGCGTGCAGCACGGTGGTGTTGCTGAACGCGTTGATCAGCCCGCCCACCACCAGCGCGGCGAAGATGGCCAGGACTGTGACGGTGAAGGAATTGCCCTCGGTGACCGACTGCCGAAGGATTTGAAAGAACGGGTGGCGTTCTCCCGGCTCCTCCGGCTTCGGCGCGGTGGTGGCGGTGCCCGGCGGACTCGGTGAGAGCGGCGGATCCGCCGCGGGCTCGTGCTCGCTCATTGGCTCGCTCCTGGGGTTCCTGCTTCCGGCGCCGACGGGGGCCCCGTGGTGGTGGCCCCCGTGGTGGTGGCCCCCGTGGTGGTGGCCCCCGATCCGGATCGGGGAGCTTCCTCCGTCCCGCCGGCCATCAGCCGCCCGAGTTCCTCGGCCGGCACGGACGGCGGCCGGAAACCAGTGATCCTGCCTTCGTACATGACCGCGATCCGGTCGGCGAGCGCGTAGATCTCGTCGAGTTCGGCGGACACGATGAGCACGGCCACGCCGTGGTCGCGCTGCTCCACGATGCGGCGGTGGACGAACTCGATCGAGCCCACGTCGAGCCCGCGGGTGGGCTGGCTGGCGATGAGCACCTTGTGCTCGTGCCCGAGCTCGCGGGCCAGGATCACCTTCTGCTGGTTGCCGCCGGACAGCGTGCCGACCGGGGTCTGCGCCGAGGTCGTGCGGACGTCGAATTCTTTGACCCTCGTCGCCGCGTTCTCGGCGATCGCGTCCAGGTTAAGCCTGATGCCGGAGGCGAACGGCGGCTGGTTGTACTGGTCAAGCACCATGTTGTCGGCCACAGAGAAGGCGCCGATCAGCCCGTCCTCCTGCCGGTCCTCCGGCACATAGGAGACGCCCGCCCGCAGCCGCTGAGCCGGGGTGGCGTGGGTCAGGTCCCGGCCGTTCAGCGACACCGTGCCCGCGATTGCGGGCCGCAAGCCCATCAGTGCCTCGCACAGCTCGGTCTGCCCGTTGCCCTGGACGCCGGCCACGCCGAGGATCTCACCCGCCCGGACCTGGAAGGACATCTCGTTCACCCAGACCCGGCCGGTCTCGTCGGCCACTGTCAGGCCGTCCACGTCCAAGACGGCCGGGCCGGGCTTGGCCTCGGTCTTGCTCACCCGCAGTTGCACGTTCCGGCCGACCATCATGGCGGCCAGCTCGTCTTCGGTAGCAGTGGGCGGTTTATCGCCGACCACCGCGCCGCGGCGCAGCACGGTGATCGTGTCCGCGATGGCCTGGACTTCCTTGAGCTTGTGGGAGATGAAGACGATGGACGTCCCGCCGTCCTTCAGCTGCCTGATGATCCGGAACAGGTCGTCGATCTCGGCCGGGGTGAGCACGGCCGTGGGCTCGTCGAGGATCAGTACCTTCGCGTTCCTGACCAGCGCCTTGACGATCTCGACCCGCTGCTGTATGCCTACCGGCAGGTTCTCCACCAGCGCGTCCGGGTCGATGTCGAGCCCGTACCGGCGGGAAAGCTCCCGGACGTCACTCCGGGTCCGCCGCCGGTCGAGCACGCCGGCCAGCTTCAGCGCGCGGCCAAGGAAACGCAGGTACGAGGGCGCGCCGTCCCGTTCGGCCAGCCCGGTTTCCTCGATGCCGAGGGTGACGTTCTCCGCCACGGTGAATACCGGCACCAGCATGAAGTGCTGGTGCACCATGCCGATGCCGGCCGCGATGGCGTCCCGGGGAGAGCCGAAGCTGACGGTCTTGCCGTCGATCAGGATCTCTCCCTCGTCCGGCTGCAGCAGCCCGTACAGGACGTTCATCAGGGTTGACTTGCCGGCCCCGTTCTCGCCGAGCAGGGCGTGTACCTGGCCGGGGGCGACGGAAAGGTTGATCCGGTCGTTGGCCACCAGCGACCCGAACCGCTTGGTGATGCCCTTCAGCTCAAGTTCCACGTCGCCCCTCGCAGGCCCTCACTGTGCTGGCTCCCAACGGCCACGGTCCGGCGCCGATGCGGCAGCGGCGCGAGGATCTCGCGCCGCTGCCACATTGTGTCGCGATATGCCGCCCTGAGCTACACCGGGCTCTTGGTCGGCGTCTGGATGGACCCGCTCTCGATACCCGCCTGCACCTGCTTCAGCTCGTTCTGCAGCGCGGCCGGGATCTTGCTGGCGAAGTCGTGGAACGGGGCCAGCACGGCCCCGCCGTTGGTCAGCGTGCCGATGTAGGAGCCGCCCTGGAACGAGCCGCTGGCCACGCTCAGCACCGCGGCCTTGACCGACGCCGTGACGCCCTTTTCCACGCTGGTGATGAAGTACGGGCAGTACGTCGCCGCGCTGACGCAGCCGTCGACGTCGACCCACTCCATGTCCACCTTGCCGCCCGCGCTCTGGACCGCCTTGGCCGCGCCGAGCCCGACGTTGCCGGCCACCGGGAAGATGATGTCCGCGCCCTCGCTGATGAACGTCTGGGTCAGCGTCTGGCCCTTGGTCTGGTTGGTGAAGTCACCGGTGAACGAGCCCTTCTGGGTCTTCTCGTTCCAGCCGAGCACCTGGACGTTCTTGCCGTGCTTGGAGTTGTAGTACTGAACGCCGTCCCAGAAGCCGTCCATGTAGATGGTCACGGTCGGCAGCTCGATCCCGCCGAACGTCGCCACCTTGCCCGTCTTGGTCATGCCCGCCGCCAGGTAGCCGCCCAGGAAGCCGTCCTGCACGGTGTTGTACGTCAGCTGGTCGATGTTGGGTTCCTTGGCGCCGGTCAGGCAGCCCGTCTTGTACGAGCAGTCCACGATCGCGAACTTCTGGTTCGGGTTCGCCTTGGCCGCCGCCTCCGTCGCGGCGCCCATCAAGAAGCCGACGGTGACGATGATGTTGCACTTCTCGCCGATGAACGTGTTGATGTTCGGCGTGTAGTCGCTCTGCGTCGTCGACTGCAGGTACTTGACCGTGATGTTGGGGTTGGCGACCGCGGCCGCCTGCATGCCAGCCCACGACGAGGCGTTGAACGACCGGTCGTTGATGCCGCCGGTGTCGGTGACCATGCACCCGAGCGTCTTGCTGCCCGTGGCCGCGCCGCCGCTCGAACTGGCCGAGGCGCTCGTGCTGGCAGTGGGGCTGCCGCCGGTCGAGGCCGAACTGTGGCTGCTACCGCACGCGGCGAGGACCACCGTCGCGGATACGGCCAGCGCCGCCGCGGCCCATGCGCTCTGTTTCACGCTTACCTCCACTGGGCCAGCGCGCGGCATGCGCCTGGCCTCGCATTCGTCCTGGGTTGTCCCGCAGGTTAATCCCGGTGTTCTCCCCTGTGAAGGGGACACGCGGCTATCTGAGCTGCTCGTTGCCGAATCGGAACCCGATCATGATGGCATTCCTGGCCTGTCCGACATATAACCGGGGTCCGCCGCCGGGGGATTGGTGCCTTCGTACAAGACGGCGCGTACTACAGGCTGATGAAATCCTGCGTGGCAGGATCCTGGGCCACGGCATTCATGGGCAGGGTCGAGGACCCGTTGGCGGTCGGCACGGCGGGGAAGTCCAGGATGGCGGTGAGCCCGCCGCCTGGCGTCTCGGTCAGCCGGGCGGTGCCGCCGTTCGAGGTGACCAGGCGGTGCACGATGGCCAGGCCGAGCCCGGTGCCGTTCGGGTTCGACGTGGTGAACCGCAGGAAGGCGCGGTCCCGGTCCTCGGCACTCATGCCCGGGCCGTTGTCGGCCACCACGACCTGCGCCCCGGCCGCGGTAGCGGCCGTGGTCACCGTGACGCGGCAGCCGGCCTCCAGCGCCTCGAGCGCGTTCGCGATCAGGTTGTCGAGCACCTGCTCCAGGTGGCCCTCGCCCAGCCAGGCCGGCACCGCGGCCGCCCCGAGGGGCAGTGCCTCGAGCGTGATGCCCCGGTCGTCGGCCACCGGGTGCCAGGCGACGACCCGCTCGCTGGCCGCCTCGGTCACGTCCACCACGGTGGGCACCGGCACCACGTTCTCCGCCCGCGCCACCGCGAGCAGGCCGTCCACCAGCCGGGACAGCCGGGCCAGCTCCTCGAGCGCGCCTGCCAGCTCCTGCGCGGTGTCCGGGTCCGACTGCGCGGTGTCCACGGCCAGCAGGTCCAGGCGCAGCCGCAGCGCGGCCAGCGGGGTGCGCAGCTGGTGCGAGACGTCCGCGATCACGGCTCGGTTCCCGTGCACCAGCGCCTCGAGGCGCCCGGCCATCGTGTTGAACGTGGAGGCCAGCCGGCGCAGCTCAGGCGGCCCCGAGTCGACCACGGCCCGGCTGGCCAGGTCGCCGTCGGCCAGCCGCCCGGCCGCGCCGTCAAGCCCCCGAACCGGCCGGCTCACCCAGCGGGCCAAGCCGGACGCCAGCAGGGCCGCGCCCAGCATGGCCACGACGGCGATCGTCCCGTAGATGACCCACAGCTCGACGATGTCGCCGTTGAGCGACTTGGTCGACCGGGCCAGGATCACCGTGCCCACCAGCGGGCTATTGGGGCTGCCATGCAGGTAGACGGGCATGGCCGCGTCCACCCGGTTCCCGGCGGCCACGGCGTACGGCTCGATCGCCTGGCCCGACTTGCGGTCGGCCTCACCCTTGGCGGCCGCCTGGGCGGCCAGCGCGGTCCAGTCGCCGTGGGGCATCCCCCTGGAAATCTGCACGCTCTGCTGATGCTGGGCGTTGTCCTTGAAGACCAGCAGCCCGTTCCCAGCCGCCAGGGTCTGGGTGATCAGCGGCAGCAGGGGGGCGCCGTCGACCTTGGTCGCGTCCAGGTTCTGGAAGTGGGCGTCCAGCAGCGCCTGGGAGACCGCCGCGTCGGTGGTCACCATGCCCGCGGTGGCCTGGATGAAGGACGCGCGGTCGTGGTTGGCCGCGTCGAGCGTCAGCGGCACCACCGCGGCCACCAGCACCGCGGCCGTGAAGGCGAGCAGCACCAGCAGGATGCGCCTGGTCATGCCGCGTCGCCCTGATCGGCCAGCCGGAAGCCGTGCCCGTAGACCGTCTCGATCAGGTGCGGATCGCCGAGCTTCTTCCGCAGCGCCGCCATGTGCACGTCGAGGACCTTGGTCGGGCCGTACCAGTGCTCGTCCCAGGCTCGCTCGAGCATCTCCTGGCGGCTGACCACCCGGCCCGGGTCGCTGGCCAGGCACTCCAGGATGGCGAACTCCTTGGGGGTCACCGAGATCGGGCTCCCGTGCACGCTGACCTTGTGCGTCCGCAGGTCCACGGTGAGCGGGCCGTGCTGCAGCAGCTGGCTGTGGCCGGCCGGCTGGTGGCTGCGGCGGAGCACGGCCCGGATACGGGCCAGCAGCTCCTGCAGGCCGAACGGTTTGATCAGGTAGTCGTCGGCCCCTTCGTCCAGGGCCAGCACGCGGTCCGATTCCTCGCCTCGCGCGGACACGATGATGATGGCCGCGTCCGTACTCTGCCGCAGGCGCCGGCAGACCTCGACGCCGTCGATGTCGGGCAGCCCCAAGTCGAGCAGGACGACGTCGGGTACCGGCCAGTCAAGAGCCGCCTTGCCGGTGGTGACGCTGCCGGTCTCGTAGCCGGCCCGGGTCAGCCCGCGAACCATCTGAGTAGCGATGCCAGGGTCGTCTTCCACCACGAGGACCCGGCCAAGACGTGCGTTCACGGCCTCCACGTTAAGCACGAAACCCGCATGCTCCTAACCCGGCGCAGATCTTAACCACATCTGAACCTCTTCCGATGTGGGTCCTTGCCAGTGGTTGGGCATGATTTGTAGCAGAGTTCCTCATCTCAGCGAACCGCACCTCCTGTAGCGGGTCGCGTGGACATGAGAGGGGTCCGCTCGGATAAGGCAACCCTGCAGCCTTTTCCGGGCGGACCCCGCCTTATCAGGGACTCCTTCCCCCGGCTTAGAGTCGTTACGTGATCATCGACTGGCCAGGACTCCGCGCTGCCGCCATGGCCGCGGCCGGACACGCCTACGCTCCTTACTCCGGGCTCCGGGTCGGCGCGGCCGGCCTGGCCGCCAGCGGGCAGGTCATCTCCGGCTGCAACGTGGAGAATGCCTCGTTCGGCCTGACCCTGTGCGCGGAGTGCGGCCTGGTGTCCGCGCTGCACGCCGCCGGCGGGGGATCCCTGCGGGCCGTGGCGGTCGTCGCGGGGGACGGGGAGCCGCTGCTGCCGTGCGGCCGCTGCCGCCAGTTGCTGCTCGAGGCCGGCGGCGGCAGCCTGCTGGTAGACACCGCGGAGGGCCCGGCCGAGCTCAGCGCGCTGCTCCCGGCCGCCTTCAGCGGGACCGACCTGGCCGCTCGCCGGGAAGAGTAGCGATGCCCGACGCGGTCTCCCTGATCCGGGCCAAGCGGGACGGGCGCCAGCTGGCCGGCGACGACATCAGGTGGCTGTTCGACGCCTACGCCCGGCACGAGGTCGCCGACGAGCAGATGTCCGCGCTGCTGATGGCGATCTACTTCCGCGGCCTGGACGGCGCCGAGCTGCGGACCTGGACCGCGGCCATGATCGAGTCCGGGGACCGGCTCGACCTCAGCTCCGTGGCCAGGATCAGGCCGACCGTTGACAAGCACTCCACCGGCGGGGTGGGCGACAAGGTCAGCCTGATCCTGGCGCCGCTGGTCGCGGCGTGCGGCGCGGCCGTCCCGCAGCTGTCCGGGCGGGGCCTCGGGCACACCGGCGGCACCCTGGACAAGCTCGAGGCGATCCCCGGCTTCCGGGCCGGGCTCACCCCCGACGAGACGCTCGCCGTGCTGGCCAGCGCGGGCTGCGTGATCTGCGCGGCCGGCTCCGGGCTGGCCCCGGCCGACCGCAGGCTGTACGCGCTGCGCGACGTCACCGGCACGGTCGAGTCCATCCCGCTCATCGCCAGCTCGATCATGTCCAAGAAGATCGCGGAGGGCACCAGCGCGCTGGTCCTCGACGTCAAGGTCGGCACCGGCGCGTTCATGACCAGCTACGACCGGGCCCGTGAGCTGGCCGAGACGATGGTCGCCCTAGGCGAGGAGCACGGCGTGCGCACCCGCGCCCTGCTGACTCGGATGGACGTCCCGCTGGGGCGCGCGGTCGGCAACGCCGTCGAAGTGGAGGAATCCGTCCAGGCGCTGCGGGGAAACGGTCCCGCCGACCTGATGGAGGTCACCCTGGCCCTGGCCCGGGAGATGCTCGCCCTGGCTGGCCTGCCTCATGACGGAGCGGCGGATCCGGCCGCCGCCATCGCGGACGGCCGGGCGCTGGCCGCCTGGCGGGCCATGGTCCGCGCGCAGGGCGGCGACCCCGACGCGCCGCTGCCGACGGCCCCGCACGTCCAGACCTGGCCCGCCCCGGGCACGGGCTGGCTCAGCCGGCTCGACGCGCTAGCGGTGGGCACCGCGGCCTGGCGGCTCGGGGCCGGCCGGGCCCGCAAAGAAGACGACGTCAGCGCCGTGGCCGGCGTCATCTGCCTGGCCAAGCCGGGCGACCGGGTCGAGGCCGGGCAGCCCCTGCTCGAGCTGCGCGCCGACGACCCCGGACGCTTCGCGGTCGCGCTCGACGCCCTGGTGGACGCGGCCGCGGTCGCCGGCCAGCCGCCGGCGCCAGCCGACCCGGTCATCGAGGTGGTGACGCTGCGCTGACCAAGCCGGGCTGACCAGGCCGGCGCGGCGTAGCACAATGAGGGGATGCCGACTCTTGCCGAGATCAGGGCCGTGCCGAAGGTCCTGCTGCACGATCACCTGGACGGCGGCCTGCGCCCGCAGACCGTCCTGGAGCTGGCCGGGGAAACGGGATACGCCGACCTGCCCGGCGACAACGTAGAAGAGCTGACCCGGCGCCTCACCGAGGGTGCGCACCGCGGTCACCTGGAGATCTACCTGGATGCGTTCCGGCACACGGTCGCGGTCATGCAGACCCCCGAGGCGCTGCGCCGGGTCGCCGCCGAGTGCGCCGAGGACCTGGCCGCCGACGGAGTGGTCTACGCCGAGGTGCGGTTCGCGCCCGAGCTGCACACCGAGCGCGGGCTGAGCCTGGACGAGGTGGTCACCGCGGTGCTCGAAGGCTTCCGCGCGGGCGCGGCCACCGCGGCCCGCGATGGCCGCCACATCACGGTCTACGCCCTGCTCACCGCGATGCGGACGGCGGCCAGGTCGATGGAGATCGCCGAGCTGGCGGTCCGCCACCGAGACGAAGGCGTGGTCGGCTTCGACATCGCGGGCGCCGAAGCGGGCTGGCCGCCGAGCCGGCACCTGGACGCGTTCCAGTTCCTGAAGCGGGAGAACTTTCACTTCACGATCCACGCCGGGGAGGCGTTCGGGCTGCCCTCGATCTGGGAGGCGGTGCAGTACTGCGGCACCGAGCGGCTGGGTCACGGTGTCCGGATCACCGACGACATCCAGATCAGCGCGCAGGGCAGCGTGCGGCTCGGGCGGCTGGCCGCCTACATCCGCGACCGCCGGATCCCGCTGGAGATGTGCCCGACGTCGAACGTGCAGACCGGCGCGGCGCCGTCGATCGCGCAGCACCCGATCCGGCTGCTCCGCCAGTTGCAGTTCCGCGTCACGGTGAATACCGACAACCGGCTGATGAGCCAGGTCACGCTCAGCTCGGAATTCCACCGGCTGGCCGAGGAGTTCGGTTACGGCTGGTCCGATATCGAATGGCTGACGGTCAACGGCATGAAAAGCGCGTTCGCCGGATTCGACGAACGGCTGCGCCTCATCAATACCGTTATCAAACCGGGATTCGCCACCGCCCGGGCCATGAGCGACGCGGTGGTACCGGTCAGCCTGTTCGGTGCGCAGCCCACCGGATAAAAACGAATAATTTTCCCGAACGGGTATTGGTTTACCTGGATCCTCATCTGCCACAAATCGCCCGGAAGGCGCTGCACATTGGCGCATCCATTCGGCATGATGGAAGCTTGCCGGCGTTCCGAAGGCCGCTCGTCCGCGGCTTGCGCGACCGCCGGTGAGGGAGGGGCCAGATGGGATCGCAGTCGGTACCGTTGCGCCGGTGGGATCCGGAGCGGATCGGGCCGTACGCGGTGCTCGGCCGCCTGGGTTCGGGGTCGATGGGCCAGGTGTACCTGGGGCGTTCGGCGGCGGGGCGGCTGGTGGCGGTCAAGACGATCCGGCCTGAGCTGGCCGAGGAGGCCGGCTTCCGGACCCGGTTCGCGCAGGAGGTGGCGGCCGCGCGGCAGGTGAGCGGGGTGTTCACCGCGGCGGTGGTGGAGGCCGATCCGGAGGCGGACCTGCCCTGGCTGGCGACCGCGTACGTGGCGGCGCCGTCGCTGTCGCGGCTGGTGCTGGCGTGCGGGCCGCTGCCGGTGAGCTCGGTGCGGTGGCTGGCGGCGGGGTGCGCGGAGGCGCTGGCCTCGATTCACGGGGCGGGCCTGGTGCACCGGGACCTGAAGCCGTCGAACGTGCTGGTCGCGCCGGACGGGCCGCGGGTGATCGACTTCGGGGTGGCCCGGGCGGCGGAGCGGATGGGCCGGACGACCTCGCGGGGGGCGGTGGGCACCCCGGCGTACATGGCGCCGGAGCAGGCCCGTGATGCCCGGGAGGCGTCGGTCGCCAGCGACGTGTACTCGCTGGGGGCGACGCTGCTGTTCGCGGCGACCGGGCACCCGCCGCACGCCGGCGCGTCGGTGATGGACGTGCTGACCCGGCTGGCCAGTGAGGAGCCCGACCTGTCGGGCTTGCCCGGCGAGCTGTCCGACCTGATCGCCTCATTGCTGGACCGGACCCCGCGGAACCGGCCGACGTCGACCGCGATGCTGGTCCAGCTGGGGGACTTCACCGTGGCCCAGGCCGGCCCGGACGAGGACCACCCGTACCTGCCCGCGGCGGCCATGGCCCTGATCGGGGACTATCAGCGCAGCCCGCACTTCGCCGCGCACGGCGAAGCAAGCGAGGAGGACTCCACTTCCGCCTCCTACACCGAACTGCCCGCCGGGCTCCCCGCCGCCTTCCAGCCGCCGCCGCGCCGGCCGCCGCACGGTGCCAAGCCGCACGCCAAGTCACGGGCCAAGCCGGGGGCCGGGCGGCTGGGCTGGGTCAGGACGCACCTGGCCTGGGTGGGCTGGGCCTCGGTCGGGGCCGCGCTGGTCGTGGCCGGCGTGATCCTGGGCGCCTCACTGAGCAGCTCGAGCAGCCAGAATCCCGGTCCGCCGCCGGCGCCGAGGACCGAATGCGGATCGTCAGCCCAGGGCGGCGGCCCGTTCGTGTGCATGAACAAGAACCGGGGCTATCCCGGCACCGCGTACATGGTCGAGGGCGGCGGGTTCGCGGCGCGGACCCCGCTGACGGTCCGGGTCTCCGAGATCGACCCGGCCAACAACAAGCTGTTCAGCCAGGTCTCGGCGGACAGGCCGGTCACCGGCTCCGACGGGTCGTTCACGGTGCCCCTCTCGCGCCTCTACGGCGGTTCCCTGCAGCTGGGCCTGATCACCGTCACGGTGACCGCGCCCGGGGGGCAGGCGTTCGACACCCAGTTCATGGTGATCCCCTCGGGCGCGCCGCTCAGCGGCGGCGCGCCCCCGTCCTCGGCGGGCTAGCGCTAACTCTGGGTCCACCAGAGGTCTTCCTGGCGGGAGCGCCAGGCCGGGTCGTCGAGGCGGCTCAGATCGGCCGAGGTGATGATGCCGTGCTCGATCAGGATCCGGACGGCCACCTCGTCGGAGAGCCGGACGTCGGCGGCGGCCAGCCCGCGGTCGGCGATCTTGCGCCGGAGGACCTTGATGTGCTCGGCCACCCGGGCCGAGAGCAGGTCGCGGTACTCCGGGTCGGCGTCGAACCGCTCGAGTTCGTGGTAGGCGCCGGTGACCTCGAGGGCGCCCCGGGCGATCTCCGGCGTGCGCGGCAGCGGCCTGGTCGCGCTCGGGTCGTCCAGCCACGGCCGGCACCAGATCAGCGCGACCAGGAAAAGCTTGGTCATCGGGTCCAGGTAGAACGGCAGCAGCGTCCCGTCACCGCCTGGCCCGGCGGCGGTCGGCCCCTCGTAGGCCAGGTCGGCGCTGGCACTGGCGCTGTCCGTCTCGGGCTTGCCCGCCGCGTTGGCGGCGTACACCTCGTCGGTCCACTCACCCTCGTCGGCCAGCCCGGCCCCGGCCCCATGGCTCCCGGTCCGCCCGGCCCCGCCGCTGGCCCCGGTCCCGGCTCTCGCCCCGGTCCCGGCTCTCGCCCCGGTCCCGGCTCGGGCTAGCTCGGCTTCGGCTAGCTCGGTCTGGGTGCCCCAGCCGACCGACCGCGGCTCCGCGTCGTACTGGCCGGTGACCGTCACGATCAGCGACTGGCCATCATCGAGCATGCCGCGCGAGCCGACCATGGCCGTGCCCGCGTGCACGAACCAGCCGTTGGCGGGCTCGCCGTCGTGCTCCATCCGGGGCAGCCTGACCTGGAAGCCGTCGCCCTCGACGTACAGCGCGTGGGTACGGCTGATGTTGGCGATCCAGGCGCCGGCCGCCATCGCGGTCACCAGGCCCGCCCGCCGGGAGAGCCCCCGGCCCGCCGCGACGATCAGGTCCACCCCCGGCCCCCGGCCGAACACCAGCCTGGTGCCTTCGGCGACCAGTACTTTCTGACCTGACGCCGTGCTGACGTGAGAGCTCAGTGGCATATGGGGTCCCGGCAATCTGACGCGGTGTCGGATTCCTGTCTGCGGTGTGGCGCTGACGGAGCGCGATTAGCGGTAAGTCTAGGCCGGATTCTGTTCGCCTGGCGTATCCGGGGTAACCCCGGACTCGGGGGTATCCCCGGAAGGAAGCGTCTTGATTAGCTGTGCTTGGCAGGGTGCCGGATTCCGGTGGCGGCTTCGCCAGTGAAAGGACTTGGGGGGGTCGGTCCTGGAGCGGGGAGGCGACGCCGAATTAAGCGCCAGAGAACCCGGTGCCCTGCCCGGAAGCTTCCCCGCCCGGGTTCAGATCCGGCCGAACAAGCGATCGCCCGCGTCGCCGAGACCCGGAACGATGTACCCCCGCTCGTTGAGCCGCTCGTCGACGGCGGCGGTCACCACCCGGACCTCGTCGGCGGCGAAGGCCGCCTCGACGTGCCGCAGGCCCTCGGGCGCGGCGAGCAGGCAGACCGCGGTCACCGAGGCGGCGCCGCGGTTGACCAGCATGCTGATCACGGTGGCCAGCGTGCCGCCGGTGGCCAGCATCGGGTCGAGCACGAACGTGTCCCGGTCGGTCAGGTCGGTCGGCAGTCGGTCCGCGTAGGTCGAGGCCACCAGCGACTCCTCGTCCCGGCGCAGCCCGACGAAGCCGACGTCGGCCATCGGCAACAGCCGCGTCATCCCGTCGAGCATCCCGATGCCGGCCCGCAGCACCGGCACGATGAGCGGCTTCGGCCGGACGAGCCTGACCCCGCTGGCCGTACCGACCGGCGTCGTGACCGACACCGGCTGCACCCGTATCTCGCGCGTCGCCTCGTAGGCGAGCAAGGTCACCAGTTCGTCCGTGAGGCTGCGGAACGTCACAGTGTCGCTAGCGACGTCACGTAGCGCGGTGAGCTTGTGGGTAACCAGGGGATGATCGATAACGAGCGTACGCATAGCTAGCTAGTGTGGCAGGCGAGCCCCGCCACGGCCACCGCCCCCACCCGTTCCCGGTCCGCCTCCCGCCGCTCACCACGTGGCAGTCCGCCGCGGGAGCAGCCCAACGCGCAATCGCGAACCCGACCCGTCAGGCGTCGGGGCGGGCGCGGGCCGAGGCGCGCGCGCCGGCCAGGTCGGTCTCGATGCGCCGCGCGGTGGCGAGCAGCGGCTGGAGCAGCTCCTCGACGATGCTGCCCAAAGTACGCCGCCCGGCGTGAGTGGAGACGTTAACAGCCGCGATGACCTGGCCATCAGCATCGTGGATGGGAGCCGCGATCGAGCGCAGCCCCTCCTCGAGCTCCTGGTCGACCAGGGCCCAGCCCTGCGACCGGATCTTCCGCAGCTCCCGCCGGAGCGCGGTCGCGCTGGTGATGGTGTGCCCGGTCAGGCCGCGCAGGCTGGCCGACTCCAGGTAGTGGTCGAGCCGTTCCTCCGGCTGGGCGGCCAGCATCACCCGGCCCATCGAGGTCGCGTAGGCCGGGAACCTGGTCCCGACGCTGATGGTTACGGTCATGATCCGCTTGGTCGGCACGCGGGCGATGTAGATCACGTCGTCCCCGTCGAGCTCGGACACCGACGAGGACTCGTGCACCTGCTCGACCAGCTGCTCCAGGTGCGGCATGGCCACCTCGGGCAGGGTCAGGCTGGACAGGTAGGCGTAGCCGAGCTCGAGGATCTTGGGCCGGAGCGCGAACCGGCTCCCGTCACTGCGCATGTAGCCGAGCTGGACCAGCGTGCGCAGGAACCGGCGGGCGGCGGCCCGGCTCAGGCCGGTGCTGGCGGCCACCTCGCTCAGGGTCAGCTTCGGGTGCTCCGCGTCGAAGGCCCGGATAACGGACAGGCCGCGCTCGAGCGACTGGACGAAATCCCCGTCATGACTCTGCTCCTGGTTGTCCGTCAATGAGGGCCTCCCGGCTCGGTCGATACATCATAGACCTGGACCTGCGCGTTCGCTTTATGAACTATCGTTCGACCTACGGACAGACTTACCGGCAGACTTACGGACAGACCTACGGACACTTGAGCGCGAGGGAGCGGTCATGGCATTCATGGATGAGTCGGTCTGGCGCGGCAAGATCTACTCCGGCGGCTGGAGCACGGGTGACGGCGGTGACGCCCCGGTCACCGAGCCCGCCACCGGGCAGGAAATCGGCCGCACCGGCCTGGCCAGCCCCGCTGACGTGGCCCGCGCGGCCCAGATCGCCGCCGCCGCCCAGCCGGCCTGGGCCGCGACGCCGCATACCGAGCGGTCCGCCATCCTGCGCCGCGCCGCCGACATCTGGCTGGCCAACGCGGCCGACATCGAGTGGTGGGGGATCAGGGAGAGCGGCAAGATCGTCCCGGCGATGCAGTTCGAGACGCACGTCGCCACCCAGGAGATCTACGAGGCGGCCACGTTGCCCTCGCGCGCCTACGGCGAGCTGCTGCCGAGCGAGCAGCCGAGGCTGAGCTTCGCCGAGCGGGTTCCCGTCGGGGTGACTGGCGTGATCGCGCCGTTCAACTTCCCGCAGATCCTGTCCATCCGCTCGGTCGCGCCGGCGCTGGCCCTCGGCAACGCGGTGGTGCTCAAGCCCGATCCGCGCACGGCCATATGCGGCGGCGTCGCCCTGGCCCGGGTCTTCGAGGAGGCCGGCCTGCCCGACGGCCTGCTGCACGTGCTCCCGGGCGGTCCGGAGACCGGCGAAGCCGTGGTCACCGAGCCACTGATCAGGCTGATCTCCTTCACCGGCTCCACCGCCGCCGGCCGCCGGGTCGGCGCGCTGGCCGGGCGGCTGCTCAAGCGCGTTCACCTGGAGCTGGGCGGCAACTCGGCCCTGATCATCCTGGACGACGTGGACCTGGACCGCGCGGCGTCGGCCGGGGCCTGGGGCTCCTTCCTGCACCAGGGCCAGATCTGCATGACCACGGGACGGCACCTGGTACACGAGGCGATCTACGACGAGTACGTCGCCCGGCTCGCGGCCAAGGCCAGCCATCTCCCGGTCGGGGACCCGGCCACCGGGGAGGTCGCACTCGGCCCGCTCATCGACGAGCGGCAGCGGGACAAGGTGCACGGCCTGGTCACCGCGAGCGTCGAGGCCGGCGCCAGGCTGGCCGCGGGCGGCAGCTACGAGGGCCTGTTCTACGCGCCGACCGTGCTGGCCGAGGTTTCCCCGCAGATGCCGGCCTACGCCGATGAGGTGTTCGGCCCGGTCGCCCCGGTGCTGCGGTTCAGCTCGGCGCAAGACGCGGCCAAGCTGGCCGCGCAGAGCGAGTACGGGCTCTCCCTGGGCATCTTGACCAGGGACGTGATGCGCGGCCTCGACCTGGCCCGGCAGATTCCCACCGGGATCGTGCACATCAACGAGCAGACCGTCGACGACGAGCCCAACATCCCGTTCGGCGGGCTCGGCGCCTCGGGGACCGGGGCCAGGTTCGGCGGCACCGCCAACCTGGAGGCGTTCACCGATACCCGCTGGGTGACCATCCGCGGCGACATCGCCCCCTACCCCTTCTAACCGAAGAAGATGACAGTCAGCGCACGCACCCAAGTCGGCATCGTCGGGGCCGGCCCGGCCGGCCTGCTGCTTTCCCACCTGCTGGCGCTGCGTGGGATCGACTCGATCGTGGTGGAGAACCGCAGCCGGGCCTACTGCGAGGCCCGGCAGCGGGCCGGCCTGCTCGAGGCCGGCACGGTGGAACTGCTCCGTAACGTTGGCCTCGGCGCCCGGATGGACGCCGAGGGCCTCGAGCACGGCGGAATCTACCTGCAGTTCGAGGGCGAGCGGCACCACCTCGACTTCAAGGACCTGACCGGCGGCCGCTGGGTGACGATCTACGCCCAGACCGAGATCGTCAAGGACCTGATCCGGGCCCGGCTCGCGGCCGGGGCCGCGATCGAGTTCGAGGTCTCCGACACCGAAGTCGGCGCGCTCGACACCGACCAGCCCGTGCTCCGCTTCACCGACTCCGCCGGGACCAGGCACGAGGTCGCCTGCGACGCGATCGCCGGCTGCGACGGGTTCCACGGCATCTGCCGGGACTCCATGCCGCCGGGGCTGGTCCAAGTGGCGGAGCACGGCTATCCGTACTCCTGGCTCGGCATCCTCGCCACCGTCCCGCCGTCCACCGACGAGCTCATCTACGCCAGGCACCAGGACGGCTTCGCCCTCCACACCATGCGGACGCCGCAGGTCAGCCGCCTGTACCTGCAGGTACAGGCCGAAGAAGACATCAATCAATGGCCCGACGAACGAATCTGGGCCGAGCTCAGGCACCGCCTCACCGTGCCGGGATGGGAACTGAAGGACGGGCCGATAACGGAGAAGGCCATCACGCCGATGCGCAGCTTCGTCGCGTCGCCCATGCGGTACCGGCGGCTGTTCCTGGCGGGTGACGCCGCGCACATCGTGCCACCCACCGGGGCCAAGGGCCTCAACCTGGCCCTCGCCGACGTGACCGCGCTGGCCCAGGCCTTGACCAGCCTGCTCAAAGACGGCCGGGCCGAGGCGGCGGACGCGTACTCGGACACCTGCCTGAGCCGGGTCTGGCGGGCCACCCACTTTTCCTGGTGGATGACGTCCATGCTGCACGTCGACCCGCACGCGGACCCGTTCGAGGCCACGCTGCAGCTGGCCCAGCTGCGCTACGTCATCTCGTCCCGCGCCGCCGCCACCACGCTGGCCGAGAACTACACCGGCTACTTCCCGCCGACCTGGGACTAGCCGAGACCCAGGTGGTGCCGGGGCCGCAGCGCGCGGGCGAGTAGCGCGGACAGCGCCGCGGCGACGCCGGTCTCGTTCAGCGCCAGCGGCGCGCTGAAGCTGCGCTCGGCGCCCAGCAGGTGGAGGGCCCACAGCCGGTGCCTGAGCGTGTAGAGCTCGGTGCGCACCGCGCTGGCCAGCCCGGTGGCCCCGTACGGGCTGGCCCCGTACTGGCCGGTGCCGTACTGGCCGGTGCCGTACTGACCAGCGCCGTGCCGTCCGGTGCTGCCGCCCGCGGCCCAGCCCTCGATGCCGTGCAGGTCGGTCAGCACCCGGGTCAGCTCGTCGTACCCGGTCGGCCCGCTGGTCAAGATGACCAGCAGCGCGGCCTCCCGGACCGCGACCGAGAAGTCCGGCTGCGGGCCGTCGTCCGGGCCGATCAGCGCGGCGGTTCCGATGTGCCAGCGGGCCGCCGGGTCGGCCGTCATGAGCTTGCCGGTCTTGGTCAGCACCAGGCTGGTGCGGCTGCGCCGGATGGCACCCATCTCGCTCTGCGCCATGCCGCGCAGCGTATGCAGCGGGAACACGTCGAGTTCCTGCCGGAGCGTGCCGACGAGCTGTTCGCGCCAGCCGAACTCCTCCACCGCCTCGGTCACCAGGGCGGGCGCGATGTAGTACCGGGCGGTGAGGCGCAGGCCATCGCCGGCGTGACCGAGCAGCCAGCGCAGCGTGGGCAGCGGGTCGTCCGGCACCGCGGGCGGCTCGAGCAGGCGCGGGATGAGGGTGCGGGCCAGCCGCGACCGCTCGCCCGGCCGCCCGTGCGCCCAGGCGTCGATCCGCTCGGCGCTGATCCGGCCCAGCCAGGTGTCGGTCCCGGGCAGGCCGTCGCCATCCTGGCCCGCCTCGGCGTCCGCGAGCGCCTCGGCGTCCGCGAGCGGGCCGTCGGCCCCTTCAGGGCGGCCGGTCAGCCAGCGGTTGACGATATCCATCCGCCTGGTGCGCCAGCCGCGTGCCCCCACGCACAGCTCGCCCGAGGCGAAGGCCAGTTCCAGGGCGGCGGCGCAGGCGTCGTAAGCGGCGCGCTCCTGCGGCCCCATGACCGAGCCCCAGGCGAGCAGGTCGGTGTCCGGCGGCGCGGCGTTCGACTCCTCGATGGCCTCGGTGTAGGCGGCGATGCCCTCCTCGTGCCCGTCCGCGTACGCCGTGATGATGCTCTCCGTGCCGGCCGAGGAGCACACCCCGGCGTACCGGTCCAGGCCGGCCAGCAGGAACAGGCGGCCCAGGGCCTTGGCCACGCCGACCCGGCCGGGGGTGGACATCGGCCACTTCACCGGGAGCGCGTACCACAGGAATTCCTGCAGCCGCAGCAGCGAGATCGTCTCCAGGCCCTCGTCACCCGTCAGCCAGGCCAGCGCGGCCCGCGCGTCGTCGGCTGCTTCCGGGTCCTCCCGCGTCAGCGTCTCGAGCGCCTGGCTCTCTGTCATCATGCGGACAGTCTGCCGCAGGCCGCTTCGTGAGGCTAGTGCACGTTAGTTTGCACTAGCTTTCTGGCCAGGGCCGGACGTTTACCATCGGGTAATCGCGTCGGGCATCATGGTCGGGTGCCTGGAATCTATGAAGAGCCTGAATTCTACGAGGCCGCGTGTGCCTACCGCGATGTCCCGTCCGAGGTGGACGCCCTGCTGCGCTGGTTTGGCCAGCATCACGGGGCGGATCCCGGCCTGCCGCGGTCGGTGCTTGAGCTGGCGGCCGGCCCGGCCGAGCACGCCCGCGGCCTGGCCAGCCGCGGCCTGGACGCCACCTGCCTGGATCTCAGCCCGGCGATGTGCGACCGGGCGCGCGACCTGGCCGAAGCGGCGGGCCTCAAGCTGACCGTGGTCCAGGCCGACATGCGCGACTTTCACCTGCCCGGCCGCTACGACCTGGCTATCACCATGCTGAACTCGCTCTGCCACCTGTTCTCCCTGGACGACCTGGTGCGCCACCTGACCGCGGTGGGCCAGCACCTGGACGCCGGCGGCCTGTACATCACGGAGCTCGCCCATCCCGCGGATTTCTTCGCCCCCGAACGGCGGACCAGCAGCGAGTGGACCAGCGAGGTCGGCGGGGCCGTGGTCAGCGTGCGCTGGGGCGCGCAGGACCTGATCGACCCGGTCACGCAGATAACCAGGGAGCACGTCAGCGTCACCTGGCACCAGCGCGGCGGGCCGGTCCGGACCGTCACCGACGTGGTGCCGAACCGGTTCTGGACCGCGACCGAGCTGACCGCCGCCATCCGGCTGGCGGGCGGCTTCTCCGTGGTGGCCAGCTACGGTGACTTCGGCACCGACCTGCCGCTCGACGCCGCCGACGCCTGGCGGATGATCCTGATCCTGCGCCGCGAGTAAGGATGCGCCGGTGCCCGCCCGGGAGTCCTCGCGCGGCACCCGAGCCCGGTCGACATCACGGTCGGACAGGCCATGGTTGAGATAGCGGTCGAGGATGCCCTCGACCACCTGGGTGAGGGAGTGGCCCTCGTCGGCCGCGGCCCGGTGTGCGGAGGCGCGCAGCGCGTAGTCGATCTTGACCGTCAGGTGCGGCCGTAGCCCGGCCGCGCTGGCCACCCGCCGCTGCGGGAACGGCGGCGGCGGCTCGCACGGCACCGTTAGCTGGTGTGGCACGGGCGGCTGGCCCTGGCGACGGCGACGGACCCGCGCCTGCACCGCCTGCTTGCTGACGCCGAGCGCGTCGGCCAGCGGGCGCAGCGGCCAGCCCGCCTCGTGCAGCGCGGCCAGCGTCACCGACAGCAGTTCGCTGCGGCCGGACGAACGGAGCTCGCGCAGCCGGGCGGCGATCCGCTCGGGCAGCACCAGCGCGCCGTCGCCGTTCCCGCGCTCGTCCCGGTGCCGCGCGTGCTGCACGTACTGTCGCAGCCCGCTCGTCACCACCTCGGACATGGTCCTGCCCTCCCGGGCCAGACGCGCCCGCAGCCGCTGCCGCCGCTCGGTATCCAGCCGGAACGTCAGCAGCCGCCGGGAGCCCTCCGCGGTCATCTCGCCGCGGCCAGCGCCCCAGCGGCCGTCTCGCCGATACCGGAAAGGGCGGGGGCCTCGATGGCCGTCGCGGCGGGTACGACCCGCTCGGCCTCGAGCAGATCGAGGTACCGGCGGATCTCGGTCGCCCGCCGGCGCCGGCTCCAGCCGAGCAGCCGTCCCATGAGCGCGGCCACGTCGGCCGCGGCCCCGGCCCCGCCGTCCGCCGCCTCGATGAACAAACGGGTCCGGCGCATCAGCACGTCTTCCACGTGCAGCGCGCTCTCGTGGGTGACCGCGTAGGTCACCTCCGCGCGCAGGTACGGATGGCCCTCGGCCAGCGGCCGGGCCAGCGCGGGGTCGTCCCTGACCAGGCTCAGCACGTTCTCGGTGAGCGCCCCGTACCGGCCCAGCAGGTGCTCCACCGCGGCCTGGGTCACGTCGTAGTCCTCGGCCAGCCGCCCCGCCGCGGGCTGGACCGCGGCCAGGCCGTCCGCGCCGAGCAGCGGCACCTGGTCGGTCACCGAGCCGGGCACCTCGCGGCTGAAGTCGGCCACCACGGCGTCCACCACGTCCCGCGCCATCAGCCGGTAGGTGGTGAACTTCCCGCCCGCGATGCTGGCCAGGCCGGGGACCGGCACGTCGACCACGTGCTCGCGGGACAGCTTGGTGGTGGGCTTGGCGCCGTTGCCCTCGCTCGGGTCGATCAGCGGCCGCAGCCCGGCGTATACCCCGATGACGTCGGCCCGGGTCAGCGGGCGGGCCAGCACCCGGTTGGCGGCGGTCAGGATGTACTCGACGTCCTCCTCGGACGGCGCGGGCTCGGCCCGCTCCCCGGACCAGTCGGTGTCGGTGGTGCCGACGATCCAGTGATCGCCCCACGGGATGAAGAACAGTACGCTCTTGTCGCTGCGCACGATCAGCCCGGTGCTCGCGTCGACCGCCGCCCGCGGCACCACGATGTGCACGCCCTTGGACATCCGCACCCGGTAGCCAGCCTTGACCCCGGCCAGTTCGTGCACCAGGTCGGTCCACACGCCCGCGCAGATCACCACGGCCTCCGCCGCCACCGTGAACTCGCGCCCGGTCTCCTCGTCCCGCACCCGGGCCCCGGAGATCCGGACACCGTCGCGGGTCACCCCGATCGCGCTGACCCGGGTGGCCACCACCGCGCTGTGCGCCGCCGCCGTCCGGGCCACCGTCAGCGTGTGCCGCGCGTCGTCGACCTGCGCGTCGTAGTACAGCATGGCGCCCGCTAGCCGCTCCGGCGACAGCGCCGGGGCCCGCTTGAGCGCGCTGCGGGCGGTCAGGTGCTTGTGCCGCGGCACCGGCCGCCTGGTGCCCTCCATCGAGTCGTACAGGACAAGACCCGCCCCCACGTAGGGCCGCTCGACCACCTTCTTGTACAGCGGGTACATGAACGAAATCGGCTTGACCAGGTGCGGCGCGAGCTTGGAGACCAGCAGGTCGCGCTCCCGCAGCGCCTCGTAGACCAGCTTGAAGTCGAACTGCTCCAGGTACCGCAGGCCGCCGTGGATGAGCTTGCTCGACCGGCTCGAGGTGCCTGAGGCCAGGTCGCGCGATTCCACCAGGGCCACGCGCAGGCCGCGGGACGCGGCATCGAGGGCGGCTCCGGCACCCGTTATTCCCCCGCCGATGACGAGGATATCGAACCGCTCCGTCGCCAGCCGGGTGAGCATCGCGCCGCGGTCGCGAGCGTCGAGAGCGCCGTTATCCGCCATCACCATTCCCCCTGAACCGGGATTGTTTCCCGCTCCCTAGAGTATGTACATCGTCAACCTAGCCGCAAACCGTGACGTTCGGATGAACTGCCGCTTAAAGGAGACACCGTGGCTGATTTCGTCGGGGCCGTCGATCAGGGCACCACAAGCACCCGGTTCATGATCTTCGATCAGGCCGGCGCCGAAGTGGCCCGTCACCAGCTGGAACACACCCAGATCATGCCCCGGCCGGGCTGGGTCGAACACGACCCGGCCGAGATCTGGGCGCGCACCCGCACGGTGATCGAGACCACACTGCGCGAGGCCGGGCTGCGCGCGCCCGACCTGGCCGCGGTCGGCCTGACCAACCAGCGGGAGACGACCCTGGTCTGGAACCGGCGCACCGGCCGGCCGTACGGGAACGCGATCGTGTGGCAGGACACCAGGACCGACCGGATCGCCGCGGCCCTGGACCGGGACGGCCGGGGCGCCGTGATCAGGCACAAGGCTGGCCTGCCGCCCGCCACCTACTTTTCCGGCGGCAAGCTGCAGTGGATGCTCGATCACATCGACGGGCTGCGGGCCGATGCCGAGCGGGGCGAGGCCCTCTTCGGCACCGCCGACACCTGGCTGCTGTGGAACCTCACCGGCGGCACCCATGTCACCGACGTGACCAACGCCAGCCGCACCATGCTGATGGACCTGCGCACCCTCGACTGGGACGACGAACTCCTCGGCTTCTTCACCATCCCGCGGGCGATGCTGCCGCGGATCCGGCCCTCCTCGGTGGCCGAGCCATACGGCACCACCGCTTCCGATGGCCCGTTCGGCGGAAAATTGCCCGTCACCGGCATCCTCGGTGACCAGCAGGCGGCCACCGTGGGCCAGGTCTGCTTCGCGGCCGGCGAGGCCAAGAATACGTACGGAACGGGTAACTTCCTGCTGCTCAACACCGGCACCGAGATCGTCAGGTCGAAGTCCGGCCTGCTCACCACGGTCGCCTACCAGTTCGGCGCGGACCCGGCCGTCTACGCGCTCGAGGGGTCGATCGCGGTGACCGGCTCGGCCGTGCAGTGGCTGCGCGACCAGCTCGGCATCATCAGCGCCGCTTCCGACAGCGAGGTGCTCGCCGCCCAGGTCGACGACACCGAGGGCTGTTACTTCGTGCCCGCCTTCTCCGGCCTGTTCGCCCCGTACTGGCGGGCCGACGCGCGCGGCGCCATCGTCGGCCTGTCCCGCTTCCACACCGCCGCGCACCTGGCCCGCGCCACCCTGGAGGCCATCTGCTACCAGACCAGGGACGTGGCCGAGGCGATGGAGCAGGACTCGGGCGTCCGCCTGGAGGTGCTCAAGGTGGACGGCGGCGTGACCGCGAACGACCTGTGCATGCAGTTGCAGGCCGACATCCTCGGCGTCCCTGTCAGCCGCCCGGTCGTCGCCGAGACCACCGCCCTCGGCGCCGCCTACGCGGCCGGCCTGGCCACCGGCTTCTGGCGAGACACCGACGAGCTGCGCGCCAACTGGCACGAGTCCAAGCGCTGGTCTCCGTCCTGGACCGAAGACCGCCGCGCGGGCGGCTACGCCGGCTGGCGCAAGGCCGTCCAGCGCACCCTCGACTGGGTAAAGGTCGATTTATACCGAACGAGTCGGCTCACGCCCCTCCCACGCCACCGCCGCGCCCCTGACGGCATGAAACCCGGAGTTCAGCGCGCTAGAACGCGCTGGAAGCCTGGTTTCATAGCGTGCCAGTCTCAAGGCTGGTCGAAGCGGAAGCCGGCCCAGGGGTCGTAGTCGACCTCGAGGGGCTCCTGGGGCGGACGCTGCGCCGCAGGGACGTGCCGCAGGTTCAGCCGGATCCGGTACCAGGCCGAGCTGCGCCCGCGCATCGCGTCGACCAGCACGTCGGCCGGCTCCAGCAACGGCCAGATTTCGGCGTGCCTGGCCTTCCAGCGCTCCAGGCCCGCCATGGCCTCGTTCTTGGTCTCCGCCCGCGCCACCTCGATCAGCGGCATCGTGCTCTGCCGCCGCCCGGACGGGCCCTTGGCCCCCGCCGCGCCCGAGCCAGTCCCAGCCGCGCTCGAGCCAGCACCCGTCGCGCCCGAGTCAACTCTGCGCTTGGACGGCTGGACCCGGGGCGCCTCGCCGGTCTGCTTGTCGTAGTGCGGCGGCCACGGGGCGTCGGGCAGGCCGGCCGCCTCGTCCCTGACCGCCAGCTCAAGCAGGCCGTCCAGCGACCCGGCCGCCTCGTCCATCTCGGCCCAGGGGTCGCCGATCCGGGCGAACCGTTCCGGCATGGTCGCGATGGTGTACTCGGCCGGATCGCACGTGGGTACCTCGTCCCAGGTCAGCGGCGCGGATGCGCGTACGTCCGGGACCGGGCGGAGCGAGTAGGCGGAGGCCACCGTGCGGTCCTTGGCATTCTGGTTGTAGTCCACGAACACCCCGTGCCGTTCTTCCTTCCACCACTTGGACGTGGCCAGCTCGGGGGCCCGCCGCTCGATCTCCCGCGCTACCGCCACGGCCGCGCGGCGCACGTCGCCGAATTCCCAGCGCGGCAGGATCCGGGCGTAGATGTGCATGCCGCGCGACCCGGAGGTCTTCGGCCAGCCGGTCAGGCCGAAGTCCGCCAGGACCTCCCTGGCCACTAGGGCCACGTCCCTGATCTGCGGCCACTTCACCCCGGGGACCGGGTCGAGGTCGACCCGGAGCTCGTCCGGGTGGTCCAGGTCGGCTGCCCGCACCGGGTGCGGATTCAGGTCGATGCAGCCCAGGTTGATCACCCAGGCCAGCACGGCCTCGTCGGTGACCACCACCTCGTTCGCGGTCCGGCCGGAAGGGAAGCTGAGCTCCACCGTGCCGACCCACTCCGGCCGCTTGTCCGGTGCCCGCTTCTGGAAGAACGGCTCGGCCTCGGCGCCGTTCACGAACCGCTTCAGCGCCATCGGCCGGTCCCGCACGCCGCCCAGCGCGCCCGGCGCCACGGCCAGGTAGTAGCGCACCATCTCCAGCTTGGTGACTCCGGCGCGGGGGAAGTACACCTTGCTCGGGTTGCTGACCGCGACTTCGTGCCCGGCCAGTTCCAGGATCGCCTTCTTCTCAGCCATGGCTATTCCCCGCGGGACGGCCCTGGAGGATCTCGGCCAGGTCGAAGCTGACCGGCTCCTCGAGCTGCGCGTAGGTGCAGGAGCGCGGTTCCCGGTCCGGCCGCCAGCGGTTGAACTGCGCGGTGTGCCGGAACCGCGGGCCCTCCATGTGGTCGTAGCGGACCTCGACCACCCGCTCCGGCCGCAGCGGGATGAACGACAGGTCCTTGTCCGCGTTCCACCGGCTGGCCATGGCCGCCCGCGGGGTCCGCTGACCGGACTGGTGCTCGGCCCAGTTCCACGGATGCTGGTCGAAGGTGGTGACCAGCGGCTGCAGTTCGGCGAACAGCTCGATCCGCTTCTCCATACCGAAAGCGCCGATCACGCCGACGCTGGCCAGCTTGGCGTCGTCTTTATACAGCCCGAGCAGCAGCGACCCGATGCGGTCCGCCCCGCTCTTGTGCACCCGGTAACCGGCCACCACGCAATCCGCGGTGCGCTCGTGCTTGATCTTCTTCATCACCCGTTTGTCCGGCTCGTAGATCCCCTTCGAGGGCTTGGCGATCAGGCCGTCCAGGCCCGCGCCCTCGAACTGGCCGAACCATCCCGCCGCCACCTCCCGGTCGGTGGTCACCGGGGTCAGGTGGATGGGGGAGCGGACCCCGGCCAGCGCCTGCTCGAGCCGGGCCCGGCGCTCGGCGAAGGGACGTTCGGTGTAATCGGTGTCGCCGAGCGCGAGCAGGTCGAACGCGATGAAGTGCCCCGGCGTCTGGACCGAGAGCAGCTCGACCCGGCTGGCCGCCGGGTGGATCCGCAGCTGCAGCGCCTCGAAATCGAGCCGCCGGCCCTCGCCGTCCGGTACGACGATCTCCCCGTCGATCACGCACCGCTCCGGCAGTTCGGCCTGGACGGCGGCGACGAGCTCGGGGAAGTACCGCGTCATCGGCCGCTCGTTCCGGCTCCCGATCTCGACCTCGTCGCCGTCACGGAACACGATCGAGCGGAAGCCGTCCCACTTCGGCTCGAAGACGTAGTCCCCGTCCGGTATCGCCCCCACCGGCTTGGCCAGCATCGGCGCTACCGGCGGGTTGACAGGAAGATCCATGCCCCAGCTTCCTCGGTCAGGTCCGCTATCCGGGTTACTGCCCGCTACCTCCGACGATCATGCCGCACGCCGATCATCGTGGCCAGCAGCCCGGCGACCTGCGCGCGCAGCGCGGCCAGCGACGGGGCGGCCGGACCGCCCGCGCCGGCCAGCGCGTAGAACGCGGTTCCCTCCAGCCAGGCGATCAGCGTCCAGGCATCGCGTTCCGGCTGAGCCGACCCGCTGGCCGCGAGCAGCCGGACGACCTCGGCCCGGAATCCGCGGCCCATCTCGTCGTAGACGGCCCGCAGCTCCGGCCGCCGCGTGGCCTCCAGCGCCAGCTCGAACCGCGCCAGCACCCGCCGCCGCGCTCCTGCATCGGTGATCCACCAGTGCAGCGCCCCCGCCAGCCCCTCAGCCAGCTCTCCGGGCTCCTGGCTCGCACCGTCGGCGGCGTCTAGTTCGGCGATCCGGGTCAGGGCCAGCGTCAGCAGCGCCGCCCGGGTCCGGGCGTAGTTCGAGGTCGTGCCGGGTGGGAGCCCGGCGGCTTGGTCGACGGCGCGGTGCGTGAGCCCGCGCGCGCCTTGCTCGGCCAGCACGGCGATCGCGGCGTCGCCGACCTGGCGGGTGCGCGCGCTCGTTGCGATAGCCATCCAGCCGAGTCTAGCCGTCCTACTACAGACGTAGTAGCATTCACTACAGATGTAGTAATTACGGGAGGAACATCATGACTGCCAGCGGCAGGCACGCGGTCGTGGCGGGTGCGGGTATCGGCGGGCTGACCGTGGCGGTCGCGCTGCGCCGGCAGGGCTGGGACGTGACGGTCTTCGAGCGGGTTCCGGCCCTCGAACCGGTCGGCGCGGGCCTGGGCCTGGCCCCGAACGCGCTGCACGCCCTCGACGCGATCGGTCTCGGCGACGCGGTACGGGGTTTCTCCGCGGTCCAGGGCCAGGGCGGCGTGCGCCGGGCCGACGGCCGCTGGCTGGTCCGCACCGAACTGGGCGTGATCGCCGAACGGTTCGGCGATCCCCTCCTGATGACCCTGCGGGCCGACCTGGTGGGCTTGCTGGCGGGGCGCCTCCCGGACGGCGTGCTGCGCACCGGCGTGACCGTCACCGGCGTAGACCCGGGGAACCAGGCCAAGCGAGCCCGGGTCAGCACCAGCGCAGGCGATGTGGACGCCGACCTAGTGGTAGCGGCCGATGGCATCCGCTCGCCGATCCGCACGGCCTTGTTTCCTGAGCACCCGGGTCCGCGCTACTCGGGCTGCACCGCCTGGCGGTTCGTCGCCCCGCGGCCGGACCAGAGCATCAGTCCCGCCGAGACGTGGGGGAGAGGCGCCGTGTTCGGTGTCGTCTCCCTGGCCGACGGCCGGGTGTACTGCTACGCGAGCACGTTCGCGCCGGCCGGCGCGCGGTCCGGCGACGAGACGGCCGAGCTCAAGCGCAGGTTCGATGGCTGGCACGACCCGATCCCGGCCCTGATCGGCTCAGTGCCCGCGGATCAAGTCCTGCACGACGACATCTACTGGATGGCCGACCCGCTGCCGGCCTACCACCGGGGCCGGGTCGCGATCCTCGGGGACGCCGCCCACGCCATGACCCCGCACCTGGGCCAGGGCGCCTGCCAGGCCATCGAAGACGCCATCGTCCTAGCCAGCGTGGTCCCCGACCTCGCCGCCTACACATCCGCCCGCCTGGCCCGCACCCAGAAGGTGGCCCGGAACTCCTACCGGGCCACCCGGATGAGCGGCCTGACCTCCCGTCCCGCTATCACCCTGCGCAACACCGGTACCAGCCTGATCGGCCGCCTCGGCCCTCGCCCCATGCTCCGCCAGCTAGCCCCCATCGCCGCCTGGACCCCGCCACCCTCGACGCCGCTCCCTGACGTCGCACCATGACAGCAGCCGCCCCGGCCACCCGCATCC
>JBEKJP010000046.1:0-51525 GCA_050011155.1 Streptosporangiaceae bacterium | reverse complement strand
GCCGTGAAGGTGTACCCGTTCAAGACCATCGAGGCCGGCGCGGTCGTGAACACCAGCGTGATCTGGGAGTCCAGGGGCCAGCGCACCTTGTTCGGCCCGCGCGGCGTGTCCGGTCTTGTCAACGTGGAGGTGACGCCCGAACTGGCGGTCCGCCTGGCCAGCGCCTACGCCACCATGCTGCGCAAGGGCTCTACCGTCACCACCTCGCGGGACGTGTCACGGGCGGCGCGGGCGCTGAAGCGCGCCGTGCAGGGCGCGCTGAACGCCAGCGCCATCAACGTGGTGGACCTGGAGGCCCAGCCACTTCCGGTGGCCAGGTTCGAGACGGCGAGGGATCACTACAGCGGCGGCATCGCGCTGCGCACCACGCCGGGTGACCCGCAGTCCGTCGACATCATCTTCCTGGACGAGCGCGGGGCGGAGCTGTCTCAGGCGGACCAGCGCAAGCTGGAGCGGGTCTTTTCCCGGCAGGAGTTCCGCCGGGCCTTTCCCGGCGAGATCGCCGAGCTCAGCTACCCGCCCCGGGTGGTCGAGTCGTACACCCACGAGCTGCTCGGGTGCCTCGACATGAGCGGCGTGCGCGAGGCCAACCTCAAGGTGGTCGCCGATTGCGCAGGCGGCACCGCGTCGCTGGTGCTGCCCAGCCTGCTCGGCACCATCGGCGTGGACGTGCTCACCCTGAACAACCGGCTGGACGAGGTGTCGCCGACCGAGACCGTCGCTCAGCAGCGGGCCGGCCTGCAGCGGCTGGCCGACGTGGTGTCCTCGTCGCAGGCGGCGTTCGGGGTCAGGTTCGACCCGGTCGGGGAGCGGATCCAGCTCGTGGATGAGAAAGGCGAGCTGGTCAGCGAGGACCGCGCGCTGCTCGCCGTGCTCGACCTGGTCGCGTCCGAGCGTAAGCGAGGCCAGGTGGCGCTCCCGGTGACCACGACCAGGGTGGCGGAGCAGGTGTGCCGTTTCCACGGCGTCCAGGTGAACTGGACGCCGACCTCGATGCACGCGCTCACGCTGGCGGCGGCGCAAGATGACGTCATCTTCGCGGCCGACGGTCACGGCGGCTTCGTGGTGCCGGAATGCTCCCGCACCATCGACGGCATCGCCGCCTTCGTCAGGCTGCTCGGCCTGGTCGCGAGGACCAGGCTGACCCTGAGCCAGATCGACGCGAGGATCCCCGTCGCGCACTTGCTCAAGCGGTCGATTCCGACCCCGTGGGCGGCCAAGGGCGGCGTGATGCGCACGGTCATGGAGGCCGCTGGCGATCACGATATCGATACCACCGATGGCGTGCGAGTCACCGAGCGCGATCGTGGCTGGGTGCTCGTGCTGCCCGACCCGGCCGACGCCGTCACCCACCTGTGGGCTGAGGGAAACGACGCCGACACCGCGCAGCTGCTGCTCGACGAGTGGGCTTCGGTGGTCGAGCAAGCGGGCCGCTAAGGCCGGGGATGCTTTCGGTAAGTGTCCTGTATAGGAGGGGTCAGTTCGCAGCTAAACGCACGGCGTCGAGGTAAGCTGTGTGGCTCACGCGAGGTGGGAAAGGCATCCACCACGCGGAATTCGTGAATGTGCGCGAATATGAGAGAATCGCGCATTGCGATTCACCCGGGCGGTCATCGGCCGCTGCGGCGGTAAGTGACGGCGGAGGTGACAAGGCGGTGTGGCGGAAGCGTCGCGACCAAAATAACGGACGCGGACGGCGCGGGCTGTTCGCGCGGCGCATGGACCGCCCCGCCCCTTCTCGCGTACCTTGGGCAGCATCGATCGAAGCCGAGGACCAGACTGAGGGGAGGCCGAGCGAAGGTATGCCACGCGTCTACTGCGCCCGGTGCGGTCGGCCTAATCCCGAAGGCGCCAGGTTCTGCTCCAACTGCGGGGCCCAGCTGGGCGTGCCGGTGCCCCCGGGAGCCGGGATGCCGGCCGGGCCCGCGGCCCCCGGGCCAGGGACCGGGAGCTTGCCCGCCCGCCCCGGCGAGACCACTTCGACGATATCGCTGGGCCGGACCGAAGACGGTGACCTGGCCGACGACCTGTTCCCGGACTCTGCGTCGTTCGGTGCCCTGCCGCCGGGCAGCGCGCTGCTGCTGGTGATGCGCGGCCCCAACGCGGGCAGCAGGTTCCGGCTCGACGGGGACCTGACGACCGCGGGCCGGCACCCGGACAGCGACATCTTCCTCGACGACGTGACGGTCTCCCGGCGGCACGCCGAGTTCTACCGCCAGGGCTTCCGGTTCACCGTGCGCGACGTCGGCAGCCTCAACGGCACCTACGTGAACCGGGAACGCATCGAGGAGGCCGAGCTGACCGGCGGAGACGAAGTCCAGATCGGCAAGTTCCGGCTGCTCTTCCTCACCGGCCAGGATCTCGGTCCGGCGCCTTCGGCTGACCGCCGCGGCAGGGGCGGCGCCCAGGACTACGCATGAGCGAGCCGCAGGCGAGCGGGACACACGGCCTGAGGCGCTCGGGAAACACCCCATGAGTGAGCAGTCACCACGCGGCCAATTCGGTATCGGCGAGGTGCTCGCCCAGCTCCGCCCGGAATTTCCGGATATCAGTACCTCCAAGATCCGCTTTCTGGAGGCCGAGGGGCTGATCGAGCCGGCCAGATCGCGCTCGGGATACCGCCGGTTCTCCGCGCCTGACATCGCGCGCCTGCGGTACATCCTGACCATGCAGCGCGATTCGTACCTGCCGCTGCGGGTGATCAGGGAACGACTGGCCGATGCCGGCGAAGACGGCAACGGCCAGCAGCCGGAGTCCGGTACCGGGCGGACGCCCGCCGGCATGACCCGTCATCAGCTGCTCGACGCCGCCGAGATCAGCGACGCGGAACTGACCGAGCTAGAAGACTACGGCCTGATCCGCCGGGTGGGACGGCAGTACGGCGGCGACGCGCTCGCGGTGGCTCGTGCGGTCGCCGCGCTGCACCAGTATGGCGTCGAGGCCCGGCACCTGCGTGCGGTCAAGGCATCCGCCGACCGGGAGGCGAACCTGGTCGAGCAGGTGGTGGCGCCGCAGCTGCGGCAGCGCGGCCCGGGCGCGCGTGATGCGGCCGCCAGGACGGCATGGCAGATCGCGGACCTCACCTCGCGGCTGCATGCGACGCTGGTCGAGTCCGCGCTCGCCGATGCCGGGCTCGCCACCGCGCCGTTGCGCACCGGCGCGTACGAGCGTCAGGCCGGCGGATCCGGGCATGATTCGGGCGGTGCCGAGCCTTCGGCTGGGGGGCTGCGCTCGGCCTCAGGGCGGTTACGGGTGTACCTTGGCAAGGGGAGAGGTGGCCAGCAAAGGTTCCCCCAGGCACGTGAGGACGGAGCTGTAGTGCGGCAGATGGAGGTCATCGGCGTCCGGGTCGAGATGCCATCCAACAGCCCCATCGTCTTGCTGAAGGAGGCGCAGGGGGATCGGTACCTGCCGATCTGGATCGGGGCGGTCGAGGCAACGGCGATCGCCTTCGCCCAGCAGGGCATGGTTTCGCTTCGCCCGCTCACGCACGATCTTTTCCGTGATGTGCTCGAAGTGCTGAACGTCCAGCTGCGCACGGTGAACATCACCGCGTTGCGGGACGGGATCTTCTACGCGGACCTGGTCTTCTCCAACGGGGCGGAGGTAAGCGCCCGGCCGTCGGACTCGATCGCGCTGGCGCTGCGCACCGGCGCGCAGATCTTCGCCAGCGATGAGATCCTGGACGAGGCGGGCGTGGCCATCCCGGATGAGCAGGAAGACGAGGTCGAGAAGTTCAAGGAGTTCCTTGACACGATCTCGCCCGAGGACTTCGGCCGAGCCACCTGACCGGCCATCTGACCGGCCATCTGACCGGAATGTCGCGACGCGCCGCGTGCGGTCGTTGACGCCGCTGGCTGGAGCGGCTTACGGTGCGAGTACCGTGGGTAGTCAGCTCCCGTGGAGGTGGGCGTGGCGATAACCAGGGGTGACGACGGCTCGCAGGGCCCTGGACAGCAGAGCACTGGGCAGCAGGGCACCCTCTTCGATGACAGCCAGGTTCCCGGCTTGCCCGGAGGTTCCGCTACCCAGGGTATCCAGGACTTGTCCGAGCCGGGCACGCTGCCCGATGAGATCGGCTATCGCGGGCCGACGGCCTGTTCCGCGGCTGGGATCACCTACCGTCAGCTCGACTACTGGGCCCGGACCGGGCTGGTCGAGCCGAGCGTGCGCGCCGCCCACGGCTCCGGTTCCCAGCGGCTGTACAGCTTCCGCGACATCTTGGTGCTCAAGGTGGTCAAGCGGCTGCTCGACACGGGGATCTCGCTGCAGCAGATCCGGGCCGCCGTCCAGCACCTGCGCGACCGCGGCAGTGCCGATCTGGCCCAGGTGACGCTGATGAGCGACGGGGTCAGCGTCTACGAGTGCACCTCCGCCGACGAGGTGGTCGACCTGCTCGCGGGCGGTCAGGGCGTGTTCGGTATCGCGCTGGGCCGGGTCTGGCGCGAGGTGGAGGGCGACCTCGCCGTGCTGCCCGCCGTCCGGGCCGAGGACGGTCTCGTCGCGGTGCCGCCCGGCGGCACCACCTTCCAGGACGACCTGGCCAAGCGCCGTCTGCGCCGCACAAGCTGACCCGCGTCCCACAATCTGGGCTAGCCTCGGGTAGCATCGGACATGCCGATGACACCGGCCGGGAGAGCCACCGCGTAGTTGCGGGCGCCGAAGGGGCAACATCCCCGGAACCTCTCAGGCACACGAACCGGGCGGGACAGGCAGCTCTGAAGCGGAGCCCAGGGGGGTGACGTGACAGACGGGGAGCCAGGCAGCGACCACGCAGCTTCCGGGAAGGCTCCATGACAGATTTCACCGTTCGTCACATCGGCCCGGCACCCGCCGAGCAGCAGCATATGCTCGGCCGCCTCGGGTATTCCTCGCTCGACGAGCTCATCACGGCCGCCCTGCCCGAACGGACGCCGCAGGCCGAGGTGGAGCTGCCGCCCCCGCTGACCGAGACCGGGGCACTGGCCGAGCTGCGCCGGATGGCCGGCCGGAACCAGGTGCTGACCTCCATGATCGGCCTGGGCTACTACGACACCATCACCCCCGCCGTGATCCGCCGTAACGTGCTGGAGAACCCGGCCTGGTACACCGCGTACACGCCCTACCAGCCGGAGATCTCGCAGGGCCGGCTCGAGGCGCTGCTGAACTTCCAGACCGTGGTGGCCGACCTGACCGCGCTGCCATGGGCCGGCGCGTCGCTGCTCGACGAGGCCACCGCGGCCGCCGAGGCGATGACGCTGGCCCGGCGGGCCGTCAGGAAGGGGCATGTCTTCCTGGCCGATGCCGACTGCCTGCCGCAGACCCTCGCGGTGCTGCGCACGCGGGCCGAGCCGCTCGGCATCCACCTCGTCATCGAGCCGGTCACGGCCGAGGTCATCGCGCGCCAAGAGGACCTGTTCGGCGTCCTGCTGCAGTATCCGGGCGCGTCCGGGATCATCCGCGACCCGGCGCCGCTGATCGAGGCGGCGCATGCCCGCGGGGCGCTGGCCGTGGTGGCCGCCGACCCGCTCGCGCTCACGCTGCTCCGGCCGCCGGGCGAGGCGGGCGCGGACGTGGCGGTCGGCTCCACCCAGCGGTTCGGCGTCCCGTTGTGGTTCGGCGGCCCGCACGCGGGCTACATCGCGGTCAGCGACGCGCTCAAGCGCCAGCTGCCGGGACGGCTGGTCGGGGTCTCGGTGGACGCCGACGGCCAGCCCGCCTACCGGCTCGCGTTGCAGGCCCGTGAGCAGCACATCCGCCGGGAAAAGGCGACGAGCAACATCTGCACGGCCCAGGTCCTGCTGGCCGTGACGGCGGCGATGTACGCCGCCTACCATGGCCCGGACGGGCTGGCCACCATCGCACGGGGCGCGCACCGTAGCGCCGCTGTCCTGGCCGCGACGCTGCGCGATTTTGGCCACCGAACGGGTGCGGGTGACTTCTTCGACACTATCCGGATTCACTTCTCCGGCGGACGTGACGAGGCGGCTCACGCGCTGGAACGTGCGAGGGTCGCGGGCTACAACCTCTATCTCGCCCCGGATGACGCGCTGCAGGTCAGCTGCGACGAGACCACCACCGACGAACGGCTGCGCGAGCTCGTGGCCGCACTGTGCTTCGTCGCCGATCCCGCGGAGGTCGAGCTCTCCGAGCCGTCCGGGGCCGGCGGCCTGCCCGGGGAGCTGCGGCGTACTTCGGAATTCCTCGCCCACCCGGTCTTCCACGAGCACCACAGCGAGACCGCGATGCTGCGCTACCTGCGGCGGCTAGCCGACTTCGACATCGCCCTCGACCGGTCGATGATCCCGCTCGGCTCGTGCACGATGAAGCTCAACGCGGCGGCCGAGATGGAGCCGATCAGCTGGCCGGAATTCGCACGTGTGCACCCGCTCGCGCCGGCCGCGCAGGCGGGCGGCTACCTTGAGCTGATCGAGTCGCTCGAGGTGCGGCTGGCCAGGCTCACCGGCTACGACGCGGTCTCGGTCCAGCCGAACGCCGGCTCACAGGGCGAGCTGGCCGGCCTGCTCGCCATCCGCGGTTACCACGCCTCCCTGGGCGACGAGGCCCGCGACGTGTGCCTGATCCCGGAGTCGGCGCACGGCACCAACGCGGCCAGCGCGGTGCTGGCCGGGTTGCGCGTCGTGGTGGTCAAGTGCGACCAGGGTGGTACCGTCGACCTCGGCGACCTGCGGGCCAAGCTGGCGGCACACGAGGGGCGCGTCGCGGCGATCATGATCACGTACCCGTCCACCGCGGGCGTCTACGAGCAGAACGTGACCGCCATCTGCGCGGCCGTGCACGCGGCGGGCGGCCAGGTGTACATCGACGGAGCCAACCTCAACGCCCTGGTCGGCGTGGCCGACCTGCCCGCGTTCGGCGCGGACGTGTCACACCTGAACCTGCACAAGACCTTCTGCATCCCGCACGGCGGCGGCGGGCCCGGCGTCGGCCCGGTCGCCGTCCGCGGGCACCTGGCCGATTTCCTGCCCGGACGCGGCGACGCGGGCCCGGTGGCGGCCGCGCCCTACGGATCGGCCGGCATCCTGCCCATCTCGTGGGCTTACGTGGCCATGATGGGGGCCGCCGGGCTCCGGCAGGCGACCCAGGTCGCGGTGCTGTCCGCCAACTACGTCGCGCAGCGCCTGGCGCCGCACTACCCGGTCCTGTACACCGGGCGGAACAGTCTCGTCGCGCACGAGTGCGTCATCGACCTGCGACCGCTGGCCCGCGAGACCGGGATCACCGTGGACGACGTGGCCAAGCGGCTGATCGACTACGGGTTCCACGCTCCGACGATGTCGTTCCCGGTCGCGGGCACGCTGATGATCGAGCCCACGGAGAGCGAGAACCTGCGCGACCTCGACCGGTTCTGCGACGCCATGATCGCGATCCGGGCGGAGGTCGCCCGGGTCGCCTCCGGCGAGTACGACGCCCTGGACAACCCGCTGAAGAACGCCCCGCACACCGCCGAGATGCTCATCGCGGGGGAGTGGAAGCACCCGTACGACGCCGAGGAGGCCGCCTACCCGCCCGGCGTGGACCGCCGGGCCAAGTACTGGCCGCCGGTGCGGCGGATCGACCAGGCCTACGGCGACAGGAACCTGGTCTGCGCCTGCCCCCCACCCGAAGCCTTCGAGCGCTGAACTACTGGCTGGCCACGGGGAACTCGTCGAGGTCGGCGAGGTGCGGCGGCAGGTCGAGCGTGACGACGCTCTCCTGCTCCTGCGGATCGGTGCGGGCGACCACGGCCACGGTCAGGACGTCGCTGCGATTCACCGGGAGATGTGCGATGCCAGGCGGCACGTACATGAAATCCCCGGCGCGGACCACGGTGCGCTGCATGAGGCCCTCGCCGTGCCAGACCTCGGTCTCCCCGCTGACCGTGTAGATAGCGGACTCGTGGCCCTCGTGGACATGCGGCACGCCCCGGGTGCCCGGGGGAATCATCACCAGGTGCAGGCACAGCCCCTGGGCACCCGCGGACTGGCTGCTCACGCCGGTAGCCAGGCTCATGCCCTGCTTGCCCTCGTAGCTGCTGCCGGAACGGATGACGATGACCTCACTCGCCTGGCCGGGCGCCACGGCGGGCGTGTGGAGCGCCCTCTCCCACATATCGCTTACTCTGAGCATTTGACCATATCCTATCCGTATTGTTCCCAATGACAGGCTATGGCTCTATGTAGTCAGATGGATACCCTCAGTAAGGTAAGTTTAATCTATCTCTAAGGTTAGAACTCTCTACCCTTTAGGTTAGAGAGAGGCCCGTCGCAGTTCGTCCAGCACGCGCTGCCTGGCCTGGGCCGGGTCGATGCCGAAGTCATGCAGGGTGCCGGAGGTAAAGTCACCGCGCGGGGTGCGCTCGGCCGCGGCCAGCAGACCGAGCAGCAGGTGCTCGGTGCCTATGTAGTCGTGGTGCAGGGTGCGCGCCTCCGCCAGCGCCAGCGTCAGCGCCTGCTTCGCCTCCCCGGTCATGGGCACCCGCCCGATCCGGCGCGGGGGCGCGGCCGCCCTCCGGCCGAGGGCGCCGGGCCCGAACCCCTCCTCGACCTTGCGCCTGATCTCGTCCAGGTCGACGCCGATGGCCGCCAGCGCCTCCGCGTCGGCGCTGTCCGGGCCGGCCGCGAGCAGGTTGCCCAGCGGCGCGGCCTGGTCCAGCCGCCGCTCGATCGCGGCCGCGTCGACGGCCAGGCCGGCCAGGGTCCGGGCGGCCACGCCCTCTCCGGCCGCCAGCGCGTACAGCAGGTACAGCGGGCGGATCTGGTCGCCCCGTTCGGCCGCCTTCGCCCTGGCCGTGAACACGGCCGCCCTGGCGTTGTCGGTGAATCGCTCGAACATCGTTCAGTTCCCCTCGGGCTTCAGCGCGGGCGCGCGCCGCGCGTGCTTCTTGTGGACGGCCTGCCGGGACACGCCGAGGATCTCCGCGATCTCCTGCCAGGACCAGCCGTGCTCCCGTGCGTTGTCCACCTGGAGCGCCTCGAGCTGCTCGAGCAGTCGGCGGAGGGCGGCGACGGCCCGCAGCCCGGTGCGCGGGTCTGAGCTGTCGGCCGCGGCGGCCAGGGCGGGTGCGTTCTCCATGCCTGTCAATCTATGTTGACGGGCGCCCGCTGTCAACTTTGGTTGACGCTGGCGATTACAAAGCGCTTACAGGAAGCGGCTGAACCATGCGGGATCGTGCTACGTAGCCGTAACTAAGGGGGGACGACGGATTCGGGACGACGCCGTCACATCCGGACGAACGTACGATTCGAGCTAGGCAGATCCATGGGAGGTGCGGGTGACCAGCGTTGCCAGGCGATCTGGCCCGACTGGCCGGGCTGGCTCGGCGGCACGTCCGGGGACGTACCCGGGCGGCCGGCCGGGCTCGGTATCCCGCCCGGATCCGTCCCGCCGTCCGCAGCCGGCGCCGCCCGTCCGCCGCCCGGCCCGGGCGGGCCCGCGCGGCACGCTGACGGTGATCATCGCCGGCGCGATCGTGGTCCTCGGCCTGTGGTGGCGCAGCACCCCCGGCGTGCACGGCCTCGGCGGCTGGCTGACCGGCGCGGGCGAGGTGCTCGGGCTGCTCTGCGGCTACGGGGTGGTGATCCTGGTCGCGCTGATGGCGCGGCTGCCGCCGCTCGAGCGCGGGCTCGGCACCGACAAGCTGGCCCGCTGGCACGCCATGGGCGGCCGGTACGTCGTCAGCCTGATAGTCGCGCACGCCCTGCTGATCATCTGGGGGTACGCGGCCACGGCTCACGTCAACGTGGTCAGCGAGAGCGCGACGCTGCTCACCCAGTACCCCGACGTGCTGATGGCGACCGTGGCCGGGTTCCTGCTGCTCGGCGTCGGCATCGTCTCCATGCGCGCCGCCCGGCGGCGGCTGCGTTACGAGACGTGGTACTTCCTGCACTTTTACACCTACTTGGCCATCGCCCTGGCGTTCAGCCATCAGCTGGCCGACGGCGCGGCCTTCGTCGGCAACCTGGCCGCGCGGTTCTGGTGGTCCGCGATGTACCTGACGGTGCTCGTCCTGGTCCTGTGGTACCGGGTGGCGGTCCCGCTGCGCTCGTCCCGCCGTCACCGCCTCGAGGTCCTGGGGGTCAAGGAGGAGGCGCCCGGCGTCATCTCGGTCTATATCGGCGGCAGGCGTCTCGACGAGCTGGACGCCGAGCCGGGCCAGTTCTTCCGCTGGCGCTTCCTGACCAGGTCGCTGTGGTGGTCTTCGCACCCGTTCTCGCTGTCTGCCGCGCCGGGCGCCGACATGATGCGGATCACGGTGAAGAACCTGGGCGACCACAGCCAGGCGCTGGCCCGGCTGCAGCCCGGGACCCGCGTCTTCGCCGAGGGGCCCTACGGCGCGTTCACCCCGGGCGATTCGGGCCGCGGCGTGCTCCTGCTGGCCGGCGGGGTCGGCATTACCCCGCTGCGGGCCATCTTCGCGACGCTGCCCGGTCACGTCACGCTGATCTACCGGGCCAGCAGCGAGCAGGACATCGTGTTCCGCGACGAGCTCGACGCGATCGCGGCCGCCCGCGGCGCGACCGTGCACTACCTGACCGGGTCCCGGGCCGAGATCGGCGGCGACCCGCTGTCCCCCCGGGTACTGCGGTCCCTGGTGCCCGACCTGGACCAGCAGGAGGCCTACGTCTGCGGGCCGTCCGGCATGACCTCGGCCGCGGTCCAGGCGCTGCGCGCCGCCGGCGTGCCCAGGCAGCACATCCACTTCGAGTCGTTCGAGTTCTGAGGAGGATCCGCGACCATGCGCCGGGTGATCCTGGCCGTCACCGGCACCATCGCCGGTCTCGTGGCCCTGCTGTCGTTCAAGTCGCACGTGCCGTCGAGCCCCGTGGCCGCGACCGTCAGCGGTTCGGGCGGCGGATCGTCGTCCGCGCCGCCGTCCTCGTCGCCTAAGGCAGGCGGGCAGACCGAGGTCGTCCCCGGGGCGTTCCCGCAGGGCTCGATCGCCAGGAACCTGCCCGCCGGTGAGACCTCGGTCGACGGCAAGGTGGCCAGTACCGCCTACGGCCCGGTCCAGATCCAGCTGATCGAGCGCAGCGGCAAGATCGTCAAGGTCGCCGTCCTGGTCCAGCCGACCAACACCCTGCACGACGTCCAGATCGGCGAGTTCGCCTTCCCCAAGCTGATCAGCGAGACCCTGACGACGCAGGACGCCAAGATCGACGCGGTCTCCGGCGCCAGCTACACCAGTGCGGGCTACATCCAGTCGCTGCAGAGCGCGCTGGACAAGCGCGCCTGACCGATGAGCGGCGCCGGGGCGGGACCGGCTCGGCGCAAGCACGCCGAGCACGTGATGGGCACGGTCGTCTCGTTCGACGTGCCCGCCCGGACCGGCCGGCCGCATGGTGACGGCGCCCTGGGCCGGGCGGTGCGCTGGCTGCACTGGGTGGACGCCACCTTCTCGCCGTACCGGGACGACAGCGACGTCAGCCAGTTCGGCCGCGGCTCGCGGCCGCTGGAACAGTGCGCTCCCGCGCTCGCGGAGGTGCTCGATGCGTGCGCGCTCATCAGCGCGCGTAGCGGCGGGTACTTCACCACCACGCCGGGCGGCACCTTCGATCCCTCCGGCTATGTGAAGGGATGGGCCGTCGAGCGGGCCGCCGCCATCTTGACCGAGGCGGGGTCGGCCGAGCACAGCGTGAACGGCGGCGGCGACGTGCAGTGCACCGGTGACCGGCGATGGCGGATCGGGATCGCCGACCCGCTGCACCCGGGCCAGCTGGCGCTGGTCGTGGCCGGGAGTGACTTCGCCGTGGCCACCTCCGGCGTCGCCGAGCGCGGGGCGCACATCATCGACCCGTACACCGGGCAGCCCCCGGCCGGCCTGGCCAGCATCACCGTGGTGGGCGCGAGGCTGGCCGAGACGGACGCCTACGCGACGGCGGCCTTCGCCATGGGATCCGCCGCCCGTGACTGGGCGGAAAGCCTCGACGGCTACGAGGCGTTCGCGATCACCGCGGCCGGGGCGACCTGGCAGACCACCGGGTTCGGCCGCTACCTGAGCTGACCTGTATCACGCGGCGCTGCGCCTCCTCTGCCCGTCAGAAGCAGACAGCGGTTCGGAGGTACACGATGAAGGCTTGGCAGCGATCAAGAAGGCTGGGCGGCTACGCCGTCCTGATACTGGGCCTGGCCGGTACGGCGTTGACTGGGGCCGGAACCGCCCAGGCCGGGGTGATCCCGGTACGGCAGGCCGTGGTGACCTGGGGAGGCAGCGGCAGCCTCACCCCGGCTCAGCTGGCCAGCTCGGCGGGGGTCGCCGAGGTGTCGGGGGGCGGGCTGCACATCCTGGTACTGAAATCCGACGGCACGGTGTGGGCCCAGGGCAACAACTGGGGCGGCCAGCTGGGCAACGGCACTACCACCGCGAGCAGCACGCTGATCCAGGTGCCCGGGCTGACCGGTGTCGTCCAGGTCTCGGCAGGCGGCCTGCACAGCCTGGCGCTCCGCTCCGACGGCACGGTGTGGGAATGGGGTCTCTGGGGCCCCGGCGGCAACCTCAGCCCGGCCGAGGTGCCCGGTCTGACTGGTGTCACCAAGATCGCGGCCGGCGACGGGTTCAGCCTGGCCCTGCGCTCGGACGGCACGGTGTGGGCCTGGGGCAACAACTACGCCGGGCAGCTCGGCGACGGTACGACGGCCGACAGCTCGACCCCGGTCCAGGTCACCGGGCTGTCTCAGGTGACCAGCATCGCCGCCGGCATCGACTCGGCCCTGGCCATCCGCACCCAGGGCATCACCACGGTCAAGACGGTGTGGGCCTGGGGCGACAACGACGAGGGCCAGCTCGGCGACGGCACCCTCGGCAATCACCTGACCCCCGAGCGGGTAACCGGGATCATGGCCCCGTCAGTCACGGGCATCGCCGTCGGCGAGAAGTTCGCCGTCGCCCTGGGCAGCGATGGCTCGATCTGGGCCTGGGGCGCCGACGACGACGGGCAGCTCGGCAACGCGCCCGACGCCAGCCCGGTGACCCGTCCGGTGGAGACCACCGGAATGGACAGCGGGATCACGCAGGTCTCGGCTGGCCTCAAGCACGTGCTCGCGCTCGAGTCGAACGGGACCGTGCTGGCCTGGGGCGACAATTCGGCTGGGGAACTCGGCACCGGCAGCATGGCCAGCGTCACCGGCAAGGTCCTCGTCCCCGGCCTGGGCGGTGTCAGCCAGGTGTCCGCCGGCGGCGACTTCAGCCTCGCGGTCCGCCCCGCGCAGGCGGTCAGCCTGCCCTCGCAGGCCTAGCCCGGCCCGTCAGGGTCACAGCAGGCTGGCCTGGCCGGCGTCGTAGACGAGGAGCCCGTCGTCGCGCCGGCGCAGGCCAGGGGAGAGACGGTGTTCCTCGGTCCGCCCGTCGTGCAGGACGTGGCGGACCTGGACGCCGCGGGCGGCCACCGCGAAGTCGGCGATCAGCCGCCGGTGGCAGCGCCACCACAGGCTCTCCGCGCACATGATCGCGGTGGGATCCAGGCCGGCCTGGGCGAGCACCTCGTCGGCCGCGGCCGCGAAGGCGGCGGTCCGCATGTGCGCGGCGTAGCCGCGGAACATGTCCTCCCGCCAGGCGGTGTCCGGTGAGTCGGGTGCCGCCTTCCGGTGGCCGCCGAGCCGCTTCTCCCAGCGGTAGGAGAGGCCGGCCTCCGGCAGCCAGCGTTCCAGCTCGGCCCGCGCCACGTGCGGATGGCGGCGGCTGCCCGGCGCGATCCTGACGTCGACCAGCACGGTCACCCCGGCGTCCCTGAGCAGCTCGGTCATCTTCTCGGCGGTGGCGGTTCCGTGCCCGAACGTCAGCAGCATGGAACCTGCCCCGCGGCGATGAGGTGGGCGGCGAGGCTGGCCGCGGCCTCGGCGTCGAGGGGTGCGTGCCCGATCAGCAGGCGGTACCACAGCACGCCGTAAGCCAGGTCGGTCAGCATGCCGAGGTCGGCCACGGCGGCGATGTCGCCGCTGGCGACGCCCCGTTCGAGCAAGGTCCGCAGGGCCGCGCGGCGCTGGGCGGTGAACTCGGCGAGGACCCCGGCCGCGTGCTCGTCCTGGACGGCCGCGGACGCCAGCTGGCGCAGTGCGCGCCGGGTGCCCGGGTCCTGCAGGCCGGCGAAGCTGTCGGCGAGGAAGCACCGGAGGTCCTCGCGGAACGAGCCGGTTGCCCGGGCCGGGACCATCGCCCGCGCGCCGCGCGTCATCGCCTCGGCTACCACCGCGCCCTTGGTCGGCCACCACCGGTAAATGGTCTGCCGTCCCACCCCGGCCGCCTCGGCGATGGCGTCGATGGTGACGCCGCCGGTGCCCTGCGCCCGGAGCAGGTCCATGGTCGCGTCGAGGATCGCCTCCCGGGCGGCGTCGTTCCTGCGCCGTCCGGTGTGCGGCCGCGGCGCGGGTCGGCCCGGGCCGGGCGCGCTCGTCGGTGAGCTCATGCAGGCAAGCTTATCAATTTTGACGAGACTGATAGTATCGATAAGATTTAGCGAGACGGTTAGTACCGGCAAATTAGGGAGAACGACATGTCCTTTGACGGACAGCGGGTCATCATCGTCGGCGGCAGCGCCGGCATCGGCGAGGCCGCCGCCCGGGCGTTCGCCGCGGCGGGTGCCCAGGTCATCATCACCGGCCGGGCCAAGCCGAGGCTGGACGCCGCCGCCCAGCGGATCGGCTACCCGGTCGAGGCGGCCGAGTTCGATGCGACCGACGGCCCGGCCGTGGCCGGCTTCTTCGAGACGGCCGGGCCCTTCGATCACCTGGTGCTCGCGGCCAGCCCGGGCGCGGTCGGCAGCGGGCCGTTCGCCGACCTCACCGAGGACGCCCTGCGACAGGCGTTCGACGGTAAGTTCTTCGCCCACGTCAAGGTGCTGCGGTCCGCGCGCCCGCGGTTGCGGGCGGACGGCTCGGTCACCATCGTCAGCGCGGTGTCGGCCCGCGCGGCCTATCCGGGAGCCGCCGGGCTGGCCGCGGTCAACGGCGCGCTCGAGGCGATCGTGCCGACGCTCGCGGTCGAACTGGCCCCGCTGCGCGTCAACGCCGTATCACCCGGCATCATCGACACCCAGTGGTGGGATGGCCTGCCGCCCGCCCAGCGGGCCGGTTTCTTCCAGGCGGTGGCGGCCGCCAGCCCGGCCGGGCGAGTCGGCCAGGCCGAGGACGTGGCCGCGGCCATCGTGTACCTGGCGGGCGCGGGCTTCGTCACCGGCACCGTCCTGGAGTGCGCGGGCGGCGCGAACCTGACCGTCGGCGCCGTGGCCAGCTAAGGCGCGCCCGCCTGGTGCCCAGGTGGCCCGCAACGGGGTGGAACTGGCTTACGGGGTAGGCGCATGCCCGTCTTTTCCGTCCGTTTGGGCCGTCATAGGGGCTGTTGCAGGATCGGCTATTGAAGCGCCAGGCCCTGGCCGGCCACGGTAGCACCACCGGTCACGTCCGCCGCAAACCTGTATTTACGGTGGCAGGCTAACCGGGTGGATCCGGGTTATCGGGTTGATTCGGGCCCCTGGGGGGCACCAAATCCACCCCGTAACCCTAATCCACCCCGCTATTGCCGCAGCCCGGTGCGGCAAGGACCGTCAGGGCCCGGCGGCTCCCGGGCGTCACCCCCGGTCAGTCCGCTGCGGCGTATCACGGAATAGCAAGAACTGGCAAAAGACCCCATAGGGGCAGAAACTGACGAAGGATCCACGGCTGCGTGGCGCGAGTGGCATGAGACCACATCCGGGAACCGCGGCACGCCGCTGTTGGCCTATCATTCACATCGTGCACCGGTGCTACCCCATCACCCCGCCCCGCTCCTAGCGGGGCGTCAGTCCGCGCACGCCGGGCCGCGATCCAGGCATAGCCAGCTCATCCAGGCATAGCCAGCGAGCCCGTCGTGCCCTAGCCGTATGGGCGAGCCGGGCGCGCTCCGCTTCCGCGACCATTCCCTTCTCGTCGCAGGAGCGATTTCCCGATGCACATCTCCACCACGGGGCTCGCGGCCGTCCGCCGCCGCCCCGGTTCTGGCCTGTTCTGCCTGGTCATGTCCGGACTGCTGTGGGGTACGGGCGGGCTGACCGGCAGCATGCTCGGCCGGGCGGCCGGGCTGTCCGCCATCGCCGTCGCCGCCTACCGGCTCACCGCGGGCGGCCTGCTGATCGTCGCCGTCCGGGCGCTGACAGGCCGGCCCTGGCCCGCCGGACGGGCGGCCTGGACCCGGATCGCCGTCACCGGCCTGCTGGCCGCCCTCTACCAGAGCTGCTACTTCACCGCCGTGTCGCTGACTTCCGTACCGCTGGCCACGCTGATCACGATCGGCACCGCGCCGGTCATCGTGCTCGCCGTGACCCGGCTTACCGGGTGTACCGGCGGCCGGCACGCGGTCGTCACGACCGGCCTGGCCGTGACCGGGCTCGGCCTGCTCGTCGGCCTGCCCTCCGGGTTCGGCGAGACCGCGGTCCTGGCCAGCGCGGGCATGGCCGTGCTCGCGGCGGCGGGCTTCGCCGCGCTCACCTTGACCTGTTCCCGCCCGGTGCCGGGTCTCGATGACCTCACCGTGACCGGTTTCGGCTTCACCGCCGGCGGCCTGATCCTGATGCCGCTGGCGCAGCTAGCCGGGGGCATAGGCTTCCGGCCGGCGCCCGCATCCATCGGCCTGCTGGTCGCGCTGGGCACCGGCCCGACCGCTGTGGCCTATACGTTTTTCTTCCGCGGCCTGCGGTCCGCCGCCGCGAGCACGGCGGCCCTGCTGGCCCTGCTCGAGCCGCTGACCGGTGCCGTCCTTGCGGACCTGCTGCTCGGCGAGCGGCTGAGCGCGACCGGGATCGCCGGGGCGGCCGCCATCGGCACGGCCGTGATCGTCACCGTGCGAGCGAACCGCGGCGCTGACCGCGTTGGCGGCGACGATGGCGCCGATGCTCAGCCAGGCCCCCCAGGACACCGGCTGGTCCAGGATCAGCAGGCCAATGAGCGCGGCCAGTACCGGGTGAACGCTCATGAAGATGCCGAAATAGCCGGCTGGGACCCGGCGCAGCGCGAGCAGGTCGAGGAGGAACGGGATGGCGGAGGACAAGATCCCGGCGGCGGCGGCGCACGCCAGCGCGACCGCCGTCGGCGGATGCCGGATCAGCACCACGATGCCGATCGGCAGGAAAACCAGCGCCGACGCGCCCGCGGCCGCGGCCGGCCCCTGAGCGCCCGGCAGCCGTCGCCCGACCTGCCGGTTGAGCAGGATGTAGCTGGCCCAGCACGCGGCCGCTAGCAGGGCGAGGCCGATGCCGGCGTAGTCGGTGGCCGGCCGCGGGCGGGTCAGCGCGACCACGCCCGCGCCGGCCACCAGCGCGCACGCCAGATCCGTCCGGCGGCGCGAGGCCGCCAGGGCGACGGTGAGCGGCCCGAGGAACTCCAGCGTGACCGCGAGACCGAGGCCGAGCCGGCCGATCGCGCTGTACAGGGACAGGTTCATGGCGCCGTAGACCGCCGCGAGCAGCAGCACGAGACGCCGCTGCGCCCAGGTGAACGACCGCCATCGGGGACGTACGGTGGTCAGCAGCACGATCCCGGCGATCCACTGGCGCACGGCGACCACGCCCGCCGGCCCGATCGCCCCGAACGCCAGTGCCCCGGTCGCCGCGCCGAGCTGGTTGGACAGGGCCGCGCCGAACATCATCGCCGGGCCGGCTGAGCGGCGGGGACCGGAACTGGCCTGAACTTCCTGCGCACTGGTCATACCGCCAGGGTGGCCGTCTTCCTGGGTTGCGTAAAATGCATGAGACGAGCCATCTATACACTTTGGTTATGAATGTGGAGCTGCGTCAGCTGCGCTGCCTGGTCGCCATCGCGGACGCCGGCAGCTTCACCGATGCCGCCATCGACCTCGGCATTTCCCAGGCGGCGGCGTCACGCACGCTGGCGACGCTCGAGTCCGCGCTTGGCGTCAGGCTGGTCCGCCGCACGACCAGGGAGGTCGCCCTCACCGCGGCTGGCCACCGGGTGCTCGCGCCCGCGCGGCGCGCCCTGGCCGCGGCCGAGGACGTGGCGCGGGAAGCGGCCGCCGGGCACACCCGGCTGCGCGTCGGCTACGCCTGGTCGGCCATGGGGCGGCATACCACGGCTTTCCAGCGCCGCTGGGCGGCCGAGCACCCGGATACCGAGCTCCAGCTGATCCGCACCAACTCAGCCACCGCCGGCCTGGCCGAAGGCACCTGTGACCTCGCCGTCATCCGCACCGAGCCGGACCAGCGGCGCTTCCACGACGCGATCGTCGGCCTCGAGCGCCGCTACTGCGCGATGGCCGCCGACGACCCGTGGGCGACGCGGCGCTCCTTGCGGCTGGCCGAGCTCAGCGGGCGCGTCCTGGTCATCGACCGGCGCACCGGCACGACCAGTCCGGACCTGTGGCCGCCCGGAGCAGGCCCGGCGATCGAGTACACCGGTGACATCGACGACTGGCTGACCGCGATCACCACCGGCCGCTACGTCGGCGTCACGCCCGAATCCACGGTGACGCAGTATCCCCGGCCAGGCGTGGTCTACCGGCCGCTGCGCGACGCTCCGCCCGTCCCGGTCCGCCTGATGTGGTGGCGCGACGACGCCCACCCGGCCACCACGGCCGCCGTCGGGCTGCTCACCGCCCTATACCGGGGGCCGTGAGCCCTGTGCGTCAGCTCGCCCGCCCGTGCTTGACCATGGTGAGGGCGATCGCCTCGCGCAGGGTGATCTCGAGGATCTTCTTGGCCACCGGCGTGTAGGGGATGTGCCCGCTTGGCCGCGGACCTGGCGCGCGGTACCCCGGCCGGCGCCCTCGGGCGGCCGGGCACTGGGCGCGGTGCTCTTGGCTCGCCGTCTGGGCCGCCCTGGCCAGCGCCTGCTCCCCAAGCGAGGCCTCGATCCTGGCCCGCACCGCGTCTAGGTCGATCCCGATCGTGGCCAGCGCTTCGGAGTCCAGACCGCCGAACAAACCGCCCCCGGCGCCAAGCCCCACCCGGCGGACGATCTCCTCCTCGACGAATTCCGGCGTCAGGCCGTACGCGCACAGGACCTCGCTGGCCGGCTCGCCGACGGTGCGAGCTTCATCGGTGAAGCGCTCGAACATCATGACCGCCCGAGGCGCCGGCCGTACTTGCGGTGCACGGTCTGCTTGGTCACGCCCAGCCGCTCGGCGATGTCCTGCCAGGACCAGCCGAGGTCACGCGCGGCCTGCACCTGGAGTATCTCCAGCCGCTCGGAGAGCGCCCGCAGCGCCGCCACCGCGCGGAGCCCGACATCGGGGTCGCTGCTCGCGGCGCCCTCGGCGATTTCAAGTACCACTGGGTCCATGCTCGTCAGCATATGCTGACGAGATAGGTATCGTCAGCAAATGCTGACGGATTGCGGGCGTTAACGAACCCCGAGCGCCGCCAGCAGTTCGCGCTCGCGCGCCGCGCTCAGGCCCGCGTTCCGCGGCCGGTCCAGGCCCTGCTCACGCTCCCAGGCCAGCACGCCGGCCTGCACCTCGGATCGCGGCCGGTGCCGCAGCCCGGCGTCCGTGGCGGCCTGGCCGCTGCGGGCCGAGAAGCCTTCCCAGCCCGGCTCGGCCACCCACATCGGCAGCGACTCCGGGCCCATGAACTGGGCTACTCCCTGACCGGCCAGCCAGGCCGGGTCCGCCTCGACGACCGGCCCGGTGTGCCCGCCTGCCACCCGGGCCTGCTCGATCCAGGTCCCGAGCGACACGACCGGGCCGACCGTATCGTAGGTCCCGGTGATCCCGGCCTGGACGCAGTCAAGCAGCCAGCCGGCCAGATCCCGGGCGTCGATGGCCTGCGTCGGGGAGTCCAGGTCAGCCGGCACGAGCATGGGGCCGTGCGGGTCACGCGCGGCGCGTGCCACCCAGTAGCCGGTCCGCCCGCTGTGATCGCCGGGGCCGCCGATGAGCCCGGCCCGCGCGATGACCAGCCGGCCGCCCACGGCGGCGCCAGTGGCCTGCTCGCAGGCCACCTTGGCTTCGCCGTACTGCTCGATGCCGGCCTCATCGGGCTCGTGCGGGGCGAGCAGTGGCTCGGACTCGTCCGCCCCGATCCTGGCGTGGGAGGCGTAGACGCTGGCCGAGGAGACGTAGGTCCAGTGCGCCGCCCTCTCGCCCAGTGCCGCCAGTGCGCCGCGGACGAAGCCGGGCTGCCAGGAGACCTCCATCACCGCGTCCCAGTCCCGGCCTCGTACCTGGTCGTAGCCGTCGTCCCGGCTCCGGTCGGCGGCTACGAGGGTGGCGCCGTCGGCGACCGGGCCGCTGTCACCCCGGGCCAGGCAGGTCACCGAGTGCCCGCGGCGGACCGCCTGCCCGGCTAGCTCACGGCCCAGCCAGGCGGTCCCGCCGAGAATCAGTATGTCCATGCGGACTATCCAACCGGAGACTCCGCGGATCAGAAAGTCAGGAACGCTGGAGGGACTGCTCAGCCCGCCTCCAGGCCGGCTTCCTATGTTTCGGTAGTGTTCGGCGACATGACGGGGCGGGCTGTAACGGGAGTCAGGAAGGGCTTGAGTCGTGTTTGACAAGGTCACCATTGCGTACCGGGGAGCCGGATACGAGATCGGCCAGGGCCGTGGCTTCTACGGTGTATGGGCGGTAGGCGCGCCCAGGGACGAGCCGCTCCAGCGGTGGGCGGAGACGCCTGACGGCTGGTCCGCCGCCTGGACCCGGTTTGCGAGCCTGGAGGTGCCCGGCACGATCGCCCCGGTGGGACACGGTGTCCCGCAAGCGGGCTCGGCCGGCCCGCAGGCGGGCGGGAGTCCCGCGTCGGGCCCGTATACCGCCTCGTACGGAGCTGGCCTCGGGCCCGCGGCTGTCGGCCGGGGCGGCGCTCTTGTCGCGGCCGGGCTGCTCGTCGCGGGCGTCATCTTGGGCGTGGCCGGCCTCTTCCCCGGGTACCTGGGCGGCGTCAGCCTCGCCAGCCGCTCCGACCAGGTCCTGCCGCACGCCATCTACCTAGGCGGCTGGACCGCGGGCGCGGTACTGATCCTCCTCGGCGGCGTCCGCATGCGGCCCGGCGCGCTGCTCAGCCTGGGCTTGAGCGCGGTCACGTTCGGGCTGTTCTTCTCGGACGCCGGCCTGGCCATCGGCGGGTCGGGGACCTCCGGGGGCGCCGGGCTCGTCCTGTCCCTCATTGGCTGGTTCGCCTGCGCCGCCGGGTCGGTCCTCGCGTTCGTGCTCCGCCCGTCCGCCCGCCCGGCACCAGCCGGCCAGCCCGGCTCGCTGGGCCGGCCGAGAGGCGCCGCGGCCGGCCCCGTCGTCATGATGATCCTGGCGGCCCTCGGGGCGGCCGCCGCGTTCGCCCCGGCGTGGGACAGCTACACGCTGCGTACGGCGGCCGGCCAGGCCCAGTCGCTGACGCTGGGCAACGCCTTCTCCGGATCCAACCCGGGCCTGGTGACCACCGGGGACGTGCTGACGATGATCCTGGTCGCCGTGACCGTCATCGTGGCCTCGTTCTGGCGCCCGGTCCGGCACGGGGGCCTGCTCCTCGCCGGGGCCACCCTCCCGGCGGCGGCCCAGGCCATCTCGGCCCTCATGCAGATCACCCAGCCCGCCTCGCCCGCCCAGTTCGGCATCTCGAACACGCAGGCCTCGCAGCTCGGGCTCACGATCACCTCCAGCCTCACGCCGGCCTTCTGGATCTTCTCCGGGTTCGCGGTCGTGCTGCTCGTCTCGTGCGTGTGGATGCTCTTCACGCCGCCGCAGCCGGTCATGGCCGGCTTGGTCCGGCCGGCCGGACCGGCCGGTGACGGCTTCACCGCGGCGCCGCCCGAGAACCTCGACGCCGAGGCGCACGACACCGACGACGACGAAGACATCGACGATGACGACATCGACGACGATGACCACATCGGCGATGAGGAAGGCGTTGGCGAACCGGACGGCGCGCCGGCCCAGGGTGCGGCGGCCAGGCCCTAGGCCTGGAAGTAACGCACCTGGTCGGCGTGCATGCCCCGCATCCACGCAGGGCTGTCCTCCGTCAGCCGCGGGTCCTGGTACGGCTGCCCGGTTGATACCGCGTCCAGGTAGGCCCGGTCGAGGTCGAGCCGCCTGTGCAGTTCCGCGGCGTCGCCGATGTGGCCGTGCCCGGGTACCACCTGGCGTACGCCGGATACCGACGCCAGCCGCTCCACCCCGGTGCGGTAGTCGCCGAGCGGATCCTTCGCGACCGTATCGAGCAACGGGATCTCGATGTCGGAGCACATGTCCCCGGCCAGCAGGACGCCGCTGTCCGGCAGGAAGACCGCTCCGTGGCCGGGTGCGTGGCCGTCGTGCACGATCAGCCTCGCCTCCGGCCCGTCCCACGGCACGACCAGCTCGTTCAGCGGCCGCATCCGGCCGACCAGCTCCAGGTCGTGGCCGGGCGCGGACTGCCCGAGCTGCTCGAGCATGGCTCCCCGCTCGGTCACAAGCAGGGCCACGGCGGCGGGCGCGGCGTAGCGGGGCGCGTCCCCGAGCCCGGCGCTCCACAGAATGTGATCCCAGTGCGGATGGGTCGACCAGGCCACCGCCGGATGCAGGCCCAGGTCCGCCAGCTCACCCGCCAGCGCGGCCAGGTCGGCCACGGTCACCGCCGGGTCGACCAGCAGGCAGCCGCCGGACGCGCCGACGACCACGGTGCTGGTGGTCACGGCGTACGTGCTGGTCGCGACCAGCACTCCCGGAGCAACTTCGGTCAAGCGTCCCATCGGACCGGTATACCACCAGCCTCACTGGCCGGCCGGGTCACCCCCGGCGGGGGCTAGCCGGACCGGGAGGGCCTCCAGGCTGTGGATCAGCGTGCTCGGCCGCCAGCGCAGCGATTCGGGTGGCACCGCCAGCTCGATGTCCCCGAACCTGGAGAGCAGGCTGGTAAAGGCGACCTCCGCCTCGAGCCGGGCGAGCGGAGCGCCGACGCAGTAGTGGATGCCGTGTCCGAACGCCAGGTGCCCGGAGCTGTCCCGGCCGAGGTTCAGCCCTTCCGGGTTGCCGAACCGGGCCGGGTCACGGTTCGCGCCGCTCAGCGCCACGAACACCGGGTCGCCGCGGCCGATGCGCACGCCGCCGAGGTCGACCGGCTCGGCGGCGCACCGGAACGTCGCGTGGCTGACCGGCGCCGTGTAGCGCAGCAGTTCCCCCACCGCGCCGCCGATCAGGCCGGGGTCGGCGCGCAGGCGGCGAAGCTCGCCCGGGCTCAGCAGGAGCGCCAGCACGCCGCTGGCGATCAGGTTGACCGTGGTCTCGTGCCCGGCCACCAGCAGGAGGAACGCCATCGACACGAGCTCGTCCTCGCTGAGGCTGTCGCCGGAATCGCGCGCCGCGATCAGCGCCGACAGCAGGTCGTCGGTCGGCTCGTGCCGCTTGGCCGCCAGCAGCGTCCTGAAGTAGCCGACCATCGCGGTGGCATGGGCATAGGTCACGTCCGGGCTCGCCGTGTTCGACACGACAGTGGTTGACCAGTCGCGGAAGTCGTCGCGCTCGTCGGTCGGCACGCCGAGTAGCTCACAGATCACCGTAATCGGCAGCGGGAACGCGAATGAGGCGATCAGGTCGACCTCGGACCGCACGGGGATGTCATCGAGCAAGCTAGCCGTAATCGCCTCGATCCGAGGCCGGAGCCGCTCGATGTGGCGCGCGGTGAACGCCTTGTTCACCAGCCGGCGCAGCCGGCCGTGGTCAGGGGGGTCGCTGTTGAGCATGTGCTGCTCGAGGACGGCGAAAACCGAACCGGGTTCGGGCGCCCAGCCCGGCATGGACTTGCGCAGCCGCGGGTCGGTCAGCGCGGCCCGCGCCTCCGCGTACCCGGTGACCAGCCAGGCTGGCGTCGTGCTGCCCGGCAGGACCACCAGCGTGACCGGGCCTTGGGCCCGCAGCCGGGCGTGCACGGAATAGGGATCGGCGAAATACCCGCCGCCGAGGTCTTCGACGGCTACTTCCGGCGCGGTCATGTCAGCCCCCAGGTGCGGTCGGCGTCCCCGGTCGCCAGCTTAAGTAATAACTCAAGATCATGCAACGAAGTAGCCGGGCCGCCCTCCGTGGCGGCGGCCGTTCTCGCCCGGTACAGCGCGGACGGCCACCAGTTCCACCGTCCGATCAGCACCACCGCCGACGGCACGAGCAGCGTCCTGACCAGGAAGGTGTCCATCAGCACGCCCAGGGCGAGCCCGACGCCTACGTTCACGATGGTCCTGACGTTCTGCGCCCCGGCGCTGCCGGAACCCACGATCGCCAGCACGCCGAACGTCCCCGCCAGCACCAGCCCGGCCGAGGTCACCGTGGTCCCGGTCACGCTGAGCGCCCGGCCCACCGCCTCGGGCAGCGGGAGCTGGCGGGCCTCTTCCCTGATCCGCGTCATGACCAGGATGTTGTAGTCCTCGCCGAGGGCCAGCAAGAACACGAAGAGCAGGAACGGCAGGATGAAGGTCAGCCCGGGCTGCCCAGCGGCCTTGACGAACACCAGCACGGTCAGCCCCAGCGCCGCGAAGTACGAGAGCACCACCGACGCGATCAGGTACAGCGGCGCTACCAGCGAGCGCATCACCAGCGCGAGCAGTACCGCGATGACCGCGATGGCGATCGGGATGACGGTGCGCAGGTCGCCGTCCGACAGCTGGGCGACGTCGCTGGTGAACGCCGCCTGCCCGGTGACGCCGGAGGCCGAGGCCCCGGCGGTCCGGGCCGCGCGGGCGGCCGCGGCCCGGACCGCGGGCACCGCCTGCGCCGCCGTGGTGGTGGTCGCGCTGCCCGCCGACAGCGCGGTGGCGAACGAGATCGTGCGCCCGTCAGCGCTCACGTACGAGCCGCTCGCCCGGTAGGACTCGAACGCGGCCAGCCGCGCGGGCGGGACGCGGACCGACGCCGCGATGGCCCGCGGCGGCCCGTAGGCGGCGTACAGCGTGGCGTACTGGGGTGCGGTCAGCGCCGTGCCGTTCGCGTTCAGCGGCCCGGACACCGAGGTGAACACGGGGTCGGCGGCGAGCTGCCGCTCGGCCGCGGCCACGGCGCCCGCGGCGGTCCAGGCCGGCCGCCGCAGGCGCAGCCCGATGACCGTCGGGTTGTCCGCCGTCTGCGGGAAGTGCCGGGTCAGCAGCGCGTCGCCGGCGGCCGAATCACTCCCGGCCGGCCCGGCCGCCGGGCCGCCGAGCCCCGCGGCCAGGTAACCGGCCGAGGCCACCGCGAGCGCGCCGAACAGGACCAGGCCGATGACCAGCGTGGCCAGCGGCCGCCGCACGATCCGCGAGCAGGCTGGCCCCCACCACCCGGGCCGTCCGGTACCTGGCCGCACCGAGGACGGCCAGAACGCCACCGGCCCGCAGATCGCGAGCAGCGCGGGCAACAGGGTGAGCCCGGCCACCAGCATCAACCCGATGGCGATGGCCAGCGGCGCCGCCAGCCCGGAGTACAGGCTGAAGGAGGCGGTGGACAGCGAAAGCAGCGCGGCGATGAGGACGCCGGCCGAGAACGTGATCGTCTCGCCCACCCGCCCGACGGAAAACGTGATCGCATCGTGGCAGGCGAGTCCCGCTCGCATCTCCTCCCGCACCCGGAACATCAGGAACAGCGCGTAGTCCGTACCCGCCCCGAGCACCAGCACGATCAGCAGCAGCGAGGCGATCTGCGACACGCCCAGGCCGTGCACCGCGGCCTCGGCCGTGAGCCGCTCGGCCACCAGCACCACCACGACGGCAGGCAGCACCGCGATCAGCGGCGCCAGCGCGGACCGGAAGACCGCGACGAGCAGCGCGATCACGAAGGCGATGGAGAACCACTGGACCTGGCCGCCGGTCTTCCCCGAGGTGGCGTTGGTGTCCACCCGGGTAGCGACCGTGCCCGCCGTGTGCACCGCCAGGCCGCCCGGCGGTCCCGCCGCGCGGATGGCCCCGTGGATGACACTGCGAACCCCGGCCACCAGCGTGGCCTGCTGGGATGTGGCGAGGCCGCCGGACTGGGCCAGCGCGGCCAGCACGGTGAGCTGCTCGGCCTGCCCGTCGGACGACTGGCCGGCGTCCTGGACCGCCACGACTCGCGCCACCCGGGACAGCGAGCCCGTCAGCCGCGCGACGAACGTCCCGTCGGCCGAGGAAAGCGGCTCGCCGGCCCGGGCGGCCACGACGGTCACCGCCGTTAGGGTGGCCCCTTGCAGCGGAGAGGCCAGCTGGGCCGCCTGCTCGCTGGGGGCGCTGGCCGGCAGGAACGAGGTGCTGTCGCTCTGCGTTACGCTAGACAGCGACGGCAACAGCGCCATGGCCGCGACCGCGCCGACCGCCCAGGCCAGCACGATGACCCAGCGGAAGCGGACAGACAGCCGCCCGGCCGCGGCGAAGAAGCTACTACCCACAAGGCCATCGTGGCCGGCCAGAGGCCGCTCGCGGGAGCCTAAGATTGCATCGTGGCAGATCCGCTGGGTTTCCGGCCGGCGCCGGGCGAGATCCCCGAGTCCCCTGGGGTCTACAAGTTCCGCGACCAGCGCGGCCGGGTCATCTACGTCGGCAAGGCGAAGTCGCTCAGGCAGCGGCTCAATCAGTACTTCGCCGACTTCGCCAGCCTGCACCCGCGCACCCAGATGATGCTCACCACGGCCGCGGGCGTCGAGTGGACCGTGGTCGGTACCGAGGTCGAGGCGCTGCAGCTCGAGTACTCGTGGATCAAGGAGTTCGACCCCCGGTTCAACATCAAGTACCGGGACGACAAGAGCTACCCCTACCTGGCCGTGACCATGGGGGAGGAGTACCCGCGGGTCATGGTCATGCGCGGCGCCAAGCGCAAGGGCACCCGGTACTTCGGCCCGTACAGCCACGCCTGGGCCATCCGCGACACGGTGGACACGCTGCTCCGGGTCTTCCCGGTCCGCACCTGCTCGGCGGGGGTGTTCAAGCGGTCCGGCCAGATCGGCCGCCCGTGCCTGCTCGGCTACATCGGCAAGTGCTCCGCGCCGTGCGTCAAGCGGGTCAGCGCCGAGGAGCACCGAGCCCTGGCCGAGGACTTCTGCGACTTCATGGCCGGGCAGACCAGCCGCTTCGCCAGCCGTCTCGACGCCGAGATGAGGCAGGCCGCCCGGGAGGAAGAGTTCGAGCGGGCGGCTCGCCTCCGCGACGACCTGCGCGCCCTGGAACGCGCGATCGAGAAGCAGGCGGTGGTGCTCGGCGACGGTACCGACTGCGACGTCATCGCGCTGGCCGAGGATCAGCTCGAGGCGGCCGTCCAGGTGTTCTACGTGCGCGGCGGCCGGGTCCGCGGGCAGCGCGGCTGGGTCCTGGACAAGATCGAGGAGGTCACTCCCGCGGGCCTGGTGGAGCAGTTCCTCGGCCAGGTCTACGCGGACGCACCCGCAGGAGCCGAGGCGGTCAACGCCGGCATCCCGCGCGAGGTCCTGGTACCTGAGCTGCCGCCGGACCCGGCCACCGTGACCGAGTGGCTGGCCGGACGCCGCGGCGGCCCGGTCAGCCTGCGAGTGCCGCGCCGCGGTGACAAGAAGGCCCTGCTGGAGACCGTGGCCAGGAACGCCGGCCAGTCGCTAGCGCTGCACAAGACCCGGCGGGCCAGCGACCTGACCACCCGGAGCAAGGCGCTCAGCGAGATCCAGGAAGCCCTGGACCTGGACGACGCGCCGCTGCGGATCGAGTGCTACGACGTGTCGAACCTGCAGGGCACGCACGTGGTCGCGTCGATGGTCGTGTTCGAGGACGGACTGGCGCGCAAGAGCGAGTACCGCCGGTTCGCGATCAAGGGCACCGGCGGCACCGACGACATCTCCTCGATCTACGAGGTGATCACCCGGCGGTTCCGCCGTTACCTGGCCGAGCGGGAGAAGACGGGCGAGCTCGACACGCTCGGCGACCCCGACCCGGAGGAAGAGCCAACCGAGACATCCGCCAAGAAATTCGCCTACCCGCCCAACCTGGTGGTCGTGGACGGCGGCCCGCTGCAGGCTGACGCGGCCGCCCGGGCCCTGGCCGAGCTGGGTATCGACGACGTCGCCGTCTGCGGCCTGGCCAAGCGCCTGGAGGAAGTCTGGCTGCCGGGCGAGGAGTACCCGGTCATCCTGCCGCGCAGCAGCGAAGGGCTCTACCTGCTGCAGCGGGTACGGGACGAGGCTCACCGGTTCGCGATCACCTACCACCGGCAAAAACGCGGCAAGGCCGCCACCAGCAGCGCCCTCGACGACGTGCCCGGGCTCGGGCCGGCTCGCCGCAAGGCCCTGCTCACCCACTTCGGCTCGGTCCGCAAGCTCACCGCGGCCAGCGTCGAGGACATCGCGGCCGTGCCGGGCATCGGCCCCCGGCTGGCCGCCACCGTCTCGGCCGCCCTCGGTGCTAATCAAGCACCGGGATCCAACCAAGCGGGGGAACAGCATGAGGACAGCTGACGACACAGTGGACATCGTCGTCATCACCGGCCTGTCCGGGGCGGGCCGGTCGACCGCGGCCAAGTCGCTCGAGGACCTGGGCTGGTTCGTGGTGGACAACCTGCCGCCCGGCTTGCTGCCGACGATGGTGGACCTCGCGGCCCGGTCCAACGGCGCCGTCAGCCGGATGGCCGCGGTGGTCGACGTGCGCAGCCGCGCGTTCAGCACCGACCTGAAGTCGGCCATCAGCGACCTCGGTACGCGGGGCGCGACCGCCCGGGTGGTGTACCTCGAGGCCGCGGAGGACACGCTGGTGCGCCGGTTCGACAGCGAGCGGCGTCCGCATCCGCTGCAGGGCAACGGCCGGGTCACCGACGGGATCGCGGCCGAGCGTGAACTGCTCCGCGAGGTGCGCGGCGACGCCGACCTGGTGCTCGACACGACCCGGCTCAACGTGCACGAGCTGCGCGCCCGGATGCGCGATTTCTTCGGCGGCGGCACGGCGGCTGGACTGAGGCTCAGCGTCGTCTCGTTCGGTTATAAATACGGGCTTCCGGTGGACGCCGACCTGGTCGCCGACTGCCGGTTCCTGCCCAACCCGCACTGGATCCCCGAGCTCGCCCCGATGACCGGGCAGGACGCGCCGGTCCGCGAGTACATCCTCGCCCAGGATAGTGCCAAGGAGTTCTTGCGCCACTACGTCGAGTTGCTCCATGTGGTGATTCCCGGCTACGAACGAGAGGGTAAGCGGTTCGTCACCCTGGCCGTGGGCTGTACCGGCGGCAAGCACCGCAGCGTCGCGATCGCCGACGAACTGGCGGCGCGCGTCACCGGCGCCCTGGGCACGGGGGCGGACGTACAGGTGGTGCACCGGGATCTAGGGCGAGAGTGAGCATCTGGTGGCTGGCCCAAGAGCGGTAGCGCTCGGCGGCGGGCACGGCCTGGCGGCGTCGCTGGCGGCGCTGCGCCAGGTAACGGAGAGTCTCACGGCGATCGTCACGGTCGCGGACAACGGCGGGTCCAGCGGCCGGCTACGCCGCGACTTCGGCGTGCTGCCGCCTGGCGACCTGCGGATGGCGCTGGCCGCGCTATGCGGTGACGACGAGTGGGGGACGACCTGGAGCAAGGTGGTGCAGCACCGGTTCGCCGGCGACCGGGAACTAGCCGGCCACGCGGTCGGCAACCTGCTCATCGTGGCCCTGTGGGATCTGCTCGGCGACACGGTCGCGGGCCTGGACTGGGTGGGCCGGCTGCTCGGCACCGGTGGCCGGGTGCTGCCGATGGCCGCGGTGCCGCTGGACATCGTGGCCGAGGTGGTCGGCGTCGACCCGGCCGGGCCGGACGAGGTCAGCACGGTCCGCGGGCAGGCCGCCGTGGCCAGCACGCCGGGCCAGGTGCGGTCGATCACGCTGCTGCCGCCCGACCCGCCCGCGGTTCCCGAGGCGGTGGCCGCGGTCATCGACGCCGACTGGATCGTGTTCGGCCCCGGCTCATGGTTTACCAGCGTGCTGCCCCACCTGCTGGTGCCCGGCCTCTCCGCCGCGCTGCACGCCACCACGGCCCGGCGGCTGCTCGTCCTCAACCTGGCGCCGCAGCCGGGAGAGACGGAGGGATTTTCGCCACACAAGCACCTCGAGGTCCTCGCCGGGCACGCGCCTGCACTTACTGTGGATGTTGTCCTCGCGGACACTAAGGCCGCCGGAACCGGTAACCTGGCCGACTTGGAGAAGGCGGCCTCGGTGCTCGGGGCCCGGCTGGTGATGGCGGATGTGGCCGCGGCCGATGGTACGCCCACGCATGATCCGAGGTTGCTGGCGGGGATGTACGCGCAGATTTTCACAGGGGGGCCTGGGGGGATGATCCCCCCAGGCTCGGGGGGTTCCGGGGGGTCGTCCCCCGGGCTAACACTGGGGAGTGACGCCGTATGGCGATGACCAGCGTGGTGAAGGACGAGCTCAGCCGAGTTCAGGTGATCAAGCCCTGCTGCCGCAAGGCCGAGGTCTCCACGCTGCTCAGATTCGCCGGCGGTCTGCACCTGTCCGAGGGCCGGGTCGTCATCGAGGCCGAGCTCGACACCGGCGCGGCGGCCCGGCGGCTGCGCGCGAGCATCACCGAGGTGTTCGGTCACCCGGCCGAGTTCCTCGTGCTCTCGCCTGGCGGCCTGCGCAAGGGCAACCGCTACCTGGTTCGCGTGAGCAAGGGCAACGCGGGCGAGAGCCTGGCCCGGCAGGCCGGGCTCATCGACGCCCACGGCCGTCCGGTCCGCGGCCTGCCCCGGCAGGTGGTGTCCGGTTCGGCGTGCGACTGCGAGGCCGCCTGGCGGGGCGCGTTCCTGGCCCACGGCTCGCTGACCGAGCCGGGCCGCTCGATGGCGCTCGAGATCACCTGCCCCGGATCCGAGGCGGCGCTCGCCCTGGTCGGCGCCGCGCGGCGGCTGAAGGTCCACGCCAAGGCCCGCGACGTACGCGGGGTGGACCGGGTCGTGATCAGGGACGGCGAGGCGATCGCCGCCATGCTGACCCGGCTGGGCGCGCACCAGGCCGTGCTGGCCTGGGAGGAACGCCGGATGCGGCGCGAGGTCCGGGCCACCGCCAACCGGCTGGCCAACTTCGACGACGCCAACCTGCGCCGCAGCGCGCGCGCCGCGGTCGCGGCGGGCGCGCGCGTAGAACGAGCCCTGGAGATCCTCGGCCCGGACGCGCCACAGCACCTGACCATGGCGGGCCAGCTTCGGATGGCGCACCGGCAGGCCAGCCTGGAGGAACTCGGCCAGCTGGCCGATCCGCCGCTGACCAAGGACGCCATCGCCGGCCGCATCCGCCGCCTGCTGGCCATGGCCGACCGGCGCGCCATCGAGCAGGGCCTCCCCAACACCGAGGCCTGCCTCACCGTCGACATGCTTCCCTAAGCGATCGTGAAGCCCCGTGTCATTGACACCTAGTAGCTCTAGGCATAGGTTCCGTGGCATGGATCGTGAACGTCTCAAGGGCAACCTGGACCTGCTGCTGCTGTCGATTCTCTCAGGTGGGTCGGCGCACGGGTACGCGATCATCGCGGCGCTACGCGAACGAAGCGAGGGCACGTTCGACCTGCCCGAGGGGACGATCTACCCGGCCCTGCACCGGCTGGAGGATGCGGGCCTGCTGGCCAGTTCCTGGGCGGAAGCCGACGGACGCCGCCGTCGCGTCTACGGCCTGACGGATGCGGGTGCGGCTGCCCTGGCGGCGCAGCGGACCGAATGGCGGCGGTTCGCCCGGGGCGTGCAGGCTGTGCTCGGCACCCCGGCCCAGGTGGCTCCGGGGTGGTCGGCATGACCCGGGACGAAGCGCCGCGTGACCTGATCGACGCGTACCTGGACGAACTGCGCCGGGGCCTGCGCGTCCGCCCCGGGGAGGCCGAGTTGATCCTGGCCGAGGCCGAGGATCACCTCCGGGAGACGGCGGCGGCAGGCCTCGCGATCGGGATGACCGAGCCCGAGGCGCAAGAGGCGGCGATCTGCAGCTTCGGGCCGGTGCGGGCCGTGACCCGCGCCCACCTGGCCCGCGCGGCCGGAGGCCCGGTCAACGTGGCCATGGCCGCCTGGAAGCTGGTATCGCTCCTGCTGCTGGCCTTCGGCGTCAGCGGCATGGCCATCGTCGTGCTCACCGGGTTCAGCCGCCGGGTAACCGATCCCGGCCAGCTGTTCATGCCCGGTCCCGGACCCTACCGGGTCATATTCGACCACCTCACGTTCAACCCGGTCAGCGGGGTCTGGACGCAGACGGCAGGCTGGTCCGATCAGCACCCCGCCTTTGTCTCCGGGGGTACCGTCAGCTGGCTCAATCAGCCCTTCCCGGGCTGGCAGGCGGCCGTCCTGATGGCCATCACCGGCGCCGTCATGCTCACCGCCTACGGCCTGACCCGGTGGCGCTGGCCGCATGAGGCGCTAGCCACGCTCTTCCCGGCGATGGCGGTGAGCGTCTTCGGCGCTATCACCCTCGCGTTCGGCGTGGTCGAACTCGGCAGGCGGTCCGGGATATCCGGTCACGTCCTGCCGGTCATCGCCGTGTGCCTGGCGGTCACCATCGGCTACGCCTTCCGGCTGGGAAAGGTGCTCCTTCGCCAGCGCTAGGTACGCAGCCGCCGCACCCGAAGCGGCCGGGCGGCCGGCCGCACGAGGGCACGGGGCGGAGGGTGCGGCGCGCAGCAGGCCCGTTCGGCATCATCATGTTGTCTTTTGATATGGTCTAGACCATAAGAGTCTGCACCGCCTGCCCTGGCGCGGGGCAGGCGAAAATACTCCGGACGCGCGGGAGTGACGCCGCCTTGGCGTCTCAGCGGGGCGACGTCCGATAGTCTCGGACCGTTGGCGATCAGGGGATCGACGAGGAGATTTAGTACTGTGACTATTCGCGTGGGAATCAACGGTTTCGGCCGTATCGGCCGTAACTTCTGGCGGGCCGCCAACGCCGCGAACGGCGATCGCGGGATCGAGATCGTGGCGGCGAACGACCTCGGTGACATCGCCACCATGGCGCACCTGCTCAAGTACGACACCGTGCTCGGCACCCTGGCGGACGACGTGTCGGTATCCGGCGACAGCATCCGGGTGGGCGATAAGTCGATCAAGATCCTGGCCGAGCGCGAGCCGGCCAAGCTGCCGTGGCGCGACCTCGGCGTGGACGTCGTGATCGAGTCCACCGGCCGGTTCACCACCGGGCCGACGGCCAAGGCTCACCTCGAGGCGGGCGCGAAGAAGGTCATCATCTCCGCGCCGGCCAAGGAAGAGGACATCACGATCGTGATGGGGGTGAACGACGACGCGTATGACGCGGACGCCCACCACGTCGTGTCCAACGCCTCCTGCACCACGAACTGCGTGGCGCCGATGGCCAAGGTGCTGCTGGACAACTTCGGCATCGTCCGGGGCCTGATGACGACCGTCCACGCGTACACCAACGACCAGGTCATCCTGGACTTCCCGCACAAGGACCTGCGCCGGGCGCGGGCCGCCGCGCAGAACATCATCCCGACCACGACCGGGGCGGCCAAGGCGACCGCGCTGGTGCTGCCCGAGCTCAAGGGCAAGCTGGACGGGATGGCCATGCGCGTGCCGGTGCCGGACGGTTCGGTGACGGACCTGGTGGTGGAACTGAGCCGCGAGGTGACCAAGGACGAGGTGAACGCCGCGTTCAAGGCCGCCTCCGAGGGGGCGCTCAAGGGCTACCTGTACTACACCGAGGACCAGATCGTCTCCAGCGACATCGTGGGCTCGCCCGCGTCGTGCACCTTCGACTCCTCGCTCACCATGGCGTCCGGCAACCAGGTCAAGGTCATCGGCTGGTACGACAACGAGTGGGGTTACTCCAACCGGCTCGTCGACCTGGCCGCGCTCGTCGCCGCCCGGCTGCGGTAATGCGGTCTCTCGAGGACCTGGAGGTAGCCGGCCGCCGCGTCCTGGTGCGCTCGGACCTGAACGTCCCGCTCGACCTGACCGGGACCGGGGAGATCACCGACGACGGCCGGATCCGGGCCAGCCTGCCGGTGATCAGCAAGCTGTCCGACCGCGGCGCGCGGGTCATCGTCCTCGCGCACCTCGGCCGGCCCAAGGGCGCCACGTTCGACGAGCGGGCCGCGGGCGGCCCATCGCTGCGGCCAGTGGCGGCCCGGCTGGGCGAACTGCTCGGCCGGCCTGTCTCGTTCGCGGCCGACGTGGCCGGGCCCGCGGCCGAGGAGACCGTGTTCAGCCTGGGCGACGAGGACATCGCGGTGCTGGAGAACGTGCGCTTCGAGCCCGCCGAGACCAGCAAGGACGACGCCGAGCGCGGGGCGTTCGCCCAGCGGCTGGCCCGTTTCGGCCAGATTTACGTGGGTGACGGGTTCGGCGCGGTGCACCGCAAGCACGCCTCGGTCTACGACCTGCCGCTGCTGCTCCCGCACGCCGCGGGCGACCTGGTCCAGGCCGAGGTCGCGGTGCTGCGGCGGCTCACCACCGACCCGGCGCGGCCGTTCGTCGTGATCCTCGGCGGCAAGAAGCCGTCGGACAAGCTCGCCGTGATCGGGAACCTGCTGAGCCTGGCGGACCGTATCTTGATCGGCGGCGGCATGGGGTACACGTTCCTAGCCGCGCAGGGATACGAGGTTGGCCACTCGGTGCTCGAGGCCGATCAGATCCCCGCGGTCAAGGAGGTCATGGCCGAGGCCGCACGACGCGGGGTCGAACTCGTCCTGCCCGTCGACCTGGTCGCGGCCACCCGCTTCGCGCCCGACGCGGAGCACTCGGTGGTGGCGGTGGAGGACTTCCCGGCCGACCGGGAAGGCGTGGACGCGGGCCCGCGGACCCGGGCCTTGTTCGCGGAGAAGCTGGCCGACGCCAAGACCGTGTTCTGGAACGGCCCGGTCGGGGTGTTCGAGTTCCCGGCCTTCGCCGCGGGCACCCGGGCGGTGGCCGAGGCGGTGGCCGCGGTGGACGGGCTGACCGTGGTCGGCGGCGGGGACTCGGCCGCGGCCGTCCGCGCGCTGGGCATCCCGGAGAAGTCGTACAGCCACATCTCCACCGGAGGCGGTGCCAGCCTCGAGTATCTCGAGGGCAAGACGCTGCCCGGACTGGTGGCGCTCGAGGCGGATTCGTGATGGCCCGCGCCCGCCCGTCCGGGGGATCCGGGAACCGGCTGCCGCTGATGGCCGGGAACTGGAAGATGCACGAGAACCACCTCGAGGCCATCGCGCTGGTCCAGAAGCTCGCCTTCACCCTGACCGCGAAGGACTTCGAGGCGGTCGAGGTGGCGGTGCTGCCGCCGTTCACCGCGCTGCGCAGCGTGCAGACCCTGATCGACGGGGACAAGCTGCGGCTTACCTACGGCGCGCAGGACATCTCCCAGCACGACTCGGGTGCCTACACCGGCGACGTGTCGGGCCCGATGCTGGCCAAGCTGGGCTGCCAGTACGTGCTGGCCGGGCACTCCGAGCGGCGGCAGTACCACGAGGAAACCGACGAGGTGGTCAACGCCAAGGCGCTGGCCGCGCTGCGGTCCGGGCTCACGCCGATCTTGTGCCTGGGAGAGCCGCTCGAGGTCCGCCAGGCCCGGCAGCAGCTCGGTCACTGCATGGGCCAGCTCGACGAGGGCCTCAAGGGGTTCCCGGCTGAGGCGGTGGCGGCGATGGTGATCGCGTATGAGCCGGTCTGGGCCATCGGCACCGGTATGGTAGCCACCCCGGAGGACGCCCAGGAGACGTGCGCGGCGATCAGGTCACGGGTTTCGGAGTTTCATGGCGCCGAAACGGCCGCCAGTGTGCGTATCCTGTATGGCGGGTCCGTCAAGCCCGACAACATCGCGCCGATCATGGCGCAACGGGACGTTGACGGTGCTCTCGTCGGCGGAGCCAGCCTCGATGCCGGACAGTTCGCTCAGATCTGCCGGTATCGTGAACTGGCGGCGTAGGCTTAGAAGAACGGCTTCCCAGCCGGTAATGCCCGTGTCGGTAGGGTCCTCGTCGCCGGGGGCCTGGTCATCAGCAGGAGATGGATAACAGCAATGGTCGTGGGGCTCTCCGTTATCCTGATCATCACGAGTTTCGCGATGGTCCTTCTCGTGCTGCTCCATAAGGGCAAGGGCGGCGGTCTGTCCGACCTGTTCGGCGGCGGCGTGAGCTCGACCCTCGGTTCGTCATCGGTGGTCGAGCGTAACCTGGACCGCATTACGATTTTCTTCGGAGTCTTGTGGTTCGTGTGCATTATTGCCCTCGGCTGGCTGATTAATCACTAACCTGTTGTCCTGACGTCCCGCACCGAAGTTATCCCGCACCGAAGTTCCGGCTGTATAGCTCCATGGCCTTCAAGGGGTGATCTGTGAGTAGTGGCAACGCCATCCGCGGTAGCAGGGTGGGCGCGGGTCCGATGGGAGAAGCCGAGCGTGGCGAGGCCGCGCCGCGGGTCTGGGTTTCCTTCTGGTGCGCGAACAAGCATGAGACGCGTCCGAGCTTCGCGACCGACGCGGCGATCCCCGACACCTGGGAGTGCCCGCGCTGCGGTAACCCCGCGGGCCAGAACGAGCAGGCCCCGCCGAAGCCGCCGCGCGTAGAGCCGTACAAGACGCACCTCGCCTACGTAAAAGAGCGTCGCAGCGACTCCGACGGCGAAGCAATCCTGGCCGAGGCCCTAGCCCGCTTGCGCGGCGCCTGAGCCTCGTCGCCGCTCGCCCCATCATCGATCTGCTCGCCCCATCATCGAGGTGAAACCCTGGTTCCAGTGCGTTCGAACGCACTGGAACCAGGGTTTCATGGCGTTTGGGCGGATCACCGCGAGTTGTTCCTGATCTCCTTGGTCTCACGAGTCGCGCCAGGTGTCGCCGCGATGGTACGAATGGGGAGCCTGGGGCGAGACCGGGCGGTTGGAGACCGGGCGGAGGGGCAAAAGGCGAGGCGCGACCCGGGGGGGATCGGGTCGCGCCTCGAGGGTGGTGCGTGCGGGGTTAGAGGCCTTCGTTGATCAGGCGGCCGGCTTGCTCGAACTTCTCCGGGCGGCGGCGCTTGAAGTAGAACGCCGTGAAGACGCCGACGATCACGACCACGCCGTCGATCGGGCCCAGCCAGTTGGCGTAGCTGTAGCCCGCGCCGAGGAAATCGATGTTACTGAACAGCAGGTACACCACGTAGGCCTGGGAGACGAAGGAGATCAGCGGGGCCAGCCTGGTCCGCCACCAGTTCACTTCGTCCCGGTGGTAGCGCTCGTAGTAGACCAGCACGCTGAGCGATACCACCGCCTGCACCGACAAGATGATGATCACGCCCATGACGGCCATCAAGCCGTAGAGCTGGAGGTAGGCCTGGGAGTTCGGGTCGTTGCTGCCGGTGAAGATGGCGAACAGCCCGATGATGATCGCGGCCATGACCGTCTGGAACATCGAGGCGATGTGCGGACTCTGCCACCGCGGGTGGGTTCGGCCCAGCGCGCGCGGCGCCAGGCCCTCGCGGCCGAGGGAGTAGAGGTACCGCGCGGTCGTGTTGTGGAAGGCCATGCCGCAGGCGAAGGAGCCGGTGATGATCAGGTAGCTCATCACCGAGGACACCCAGTGCCCGGCGTACTGCGTCGCCGGGGTGAGGAAGTAGTTGGCCGCGTTGGTCTGCGCCTGGGCGATGGCGGCGTGCGTGCTCGAGTAGCCGCCGAGCGAGGCCCACGACGTGAGCGCGTAGAACACGCCGAGGCCGATGACCGAGATGTACAGCGCGCGGGGGACGTTCTTCTTCGGGTCACGGGATTCCTCGCCGTAGTTCGGCGCGGTCTCGAAGCCGACCCAGGACCAGAAGGCGAAGAAGAGCCCGATGCCGATGGCGCCCGCGCCCAGCTTGCCCTGTGCGGGGAAGCTCTTGAACGCGTTCACCGGGTTGATCGAGCTGGCGCTGAAGTGGCCCTTGGAGAACAGGAAGACGTCGAAGATGAGCAGGATCACCACTTCGCCGATCAGCCCGACCGCGAGGACCACGGTGGAGATCCGGACGTCGAAGTAGGTCAGGATGCCGATCAGCACCACCATGCCGAGCGCCAGCCAGGGCCAGCTGATGTTGACCCCGAACGCGTTCAGCTTCAGGCTCAGGAAGTAGGCGAAGCCGCCAGCCAGCGAGGCCTCGAACACCGAGTACGCCACCACCGAGCCGTAGCCGGCACCGATGCCGAGCTCACGGCCGAGGCCGTGGCTGATGTAGGAGTAGAAACCACCCGCCGTGGTCTTCTTCCTGGCCATTGCGACGTAGCCGACGCAGAACACGACGAGCACGATGGCGGCGAAGATGAAGGCGGCCGGCGCCCCGTTGCCCTGGCCGTAGCCGACCAGGATCGGGACGTTGAACAGCATGGCCGAGATCGGGGCCGCCCCGGTCACGGTCAGGAACAGCACGCCGCCGAGGCCGACCGCGCCCTTGCGGAGCTTGGCTACGTCCTGGCGTTGGGATACGTCGTAGTCCTCAGCCGCCTGGGAGGCTTCGGCCACTCGGGAACTCTCGGGGACTTGGGGATGTCCCATAGGTACACCTCCGGCGCATTTGCCGGGAGCGTAACAGCCGGTGGGAACCATGATCAAGAGTTCTGGTTGAGTTAATCTGAGCGCAACATGACCTCTTGACAGCAAACGGTCAGAGAGATACTTCTTTGGTTGAGCCGAATGGGCCAAATGGTTGCGGCGCGGGCGAACGGTGACGGAGGTCGCGGTGACCGAGGAGCTGATCTCTTTCGCCTCCAAGCAGGACATGCTGGCCAAGTCCAAGCAGTTCTGGAACCCGGACAAGACCCAGTTCTGGCAGGACGCCGGCGTGCCGCTGGTCATCGACCGGCGTGAGGGCTACTACATCCACGACGTCGACGGCAAGCGCCTGATCGACACGCACCTCAACGGCGGCACCTACAACCTGGGCCATCGCAACCCCGAGGTGGTCGCGGCCGTGACCGCGGCCATGCAGCGTTTCGACATCGGCAACCACCACTTCCCGTCCCTGGCCCGCACCGCCCTGGCCGAAGCCCTGGTGCAGACCGCGCCGCCCGGCTCGAGCCTGGCCAAGGTGATGTACGGCTCAGGCGGCGGCGAGGCCATCGACATCGCGCTGAAGAGCGCCAGGCACGCGACCGGCAAGCGCAAGATCGTCTCGATCGCCAAGGCCTACCACGGGCACACCGGGCTGGCCGTGGCCACCGGCGACGAACGGTTCGCCACCTTGTTCCTGGCCGACCGGCCGGACGAATTCACTCAGGTGCCGTTCAACGACCTGGCCGCGATGGAAGACGCGCTGCGCGGCCGGGACGTGGCCGCCGTGATCATGGAGACGATCCCGGCCACCTACGGCTTCCCGCTGCCCGCGCCCGGCTACCTGGCCGAGGTCAAGCGGCTGGCCGAGCGCTACGGCGCGCTGTACATCGCGGACGAGGTGCAGACCGGGCTGATGCGCACCGGGGAGCTGTGGGCGATCAGCAAGCACGGCGTCGCCCCGGACATCCTGGTGGCCGGCAAAGGCATCTCCGGCGGCCTGTATCCGATCAGCGTCGTGCTGGCCAGCGAGCGGGCGGCCAGCTGGCTGAGCGAGGACGGCTTCGCGCACATGTCCACGTTCGGCGGCGCCGAACTGGGCTGCGTAGCGGCGCTGAAGACCCTGGAGATCAGCACCCGGCCCGAGGTCAGGTCCGGGGTGCACTACATCGCGGCCACGTTCACCGAGGGCCTGGCCCGCATCCAGCAGCGCTTCCCCGACTGGCTCACCGGGATCCGGCAGGACGGGCTGGTCATGGGGCTGGAGTTCGGCCACGCCGAGGGGGCCAAACCGGTCATGAAGCGGCTCTACGAGAACGGCGTGTGGGCCATCTTCTCCACCCTCGACCCCCGGGTCCTGCAGTACAAGCCCGGCATCCTCCTGAACCCCGACCTGTGCGAGGAACTGCTGGAACGCACCGAGGTGGCGATCGGCCTGGCCCGCGACGACATGGCGGGAAGGAAAAGCCGATGACGGCGGCGATCACGGTCCCTGAGCTGCTGACCGACCCGTCCGGGATTCCGCGGGCCCGGTCCATGGTGGCGCGGGCCGAATGGGCCGCCCGCGAGTTCGCCCGCTACGACAAGCCCGCCGTGGACGCGATCGTCCGGGCGGCCGCCGAGGCCGGCGCGGCGAAGGCCCGCGAATACGCCGACTGGGCGGTGCGCGAGACCGGGTTCGGCGTGGCGGAGCACAAGGTGCTCAAGAACATCGCCTGCAGCACCGGCCTGGTCGACCATTACGCGGGCCACGACTACGTGACCCCGCGGATCGACCACGAGGCCAAGATCGTCGAGGTACCCCGGCCGGCCGGCGTGGTGCTGGCCCTGACCCCGTCGACCAACCCGGTCGCGACCGTGTTCTTCAAGTGCCTGCTGGCCTTGATGACCCGCAGCGTGGTGGTGCTGAGCCCGCATCCGCTGGCCCGCGAGTGCTGCGCGGACGCGGCCCGCACCCTGGCCGCGGCGGCCGTGGCGGCCGGAGCGCCGGACGGCGTCATCCAGGTGGTGGACGAGCCCTCGGTCCCGCTGATCGAGGCGCTGATGAGCGACGAGCGCATCAGCGTCATCGTCGCCACCGGCGGCGTCCCGGTCGTCCGCGCCGCCTACAGCTCGGGGAACCCCGCCATCGGGGTCGGCCCGGGCAACGTGCCCGTGCTGGTCGACGCGACCGCCGACCTGGCCGCCGCGGCCCGGCGCATCGTGGACAGCAAGAGCTTCGACAACTCGATCTTGTGCACCAACGAGTCGGTGCTGATCGCCGAGGAGTCCATCTCGGCCGAGCTCACCCGTCAGCTCAAGCGGGCCGGCGCCTACCTGCTCGGCCCGGCCGAACGGGACCGGGTGGCCGGGCTGCTGTTCCCGGCCGGGCGGTTCGACATCCGGTTCGTCGGCCAGGACGCGACCAAGATCGCGGCCGAGGCCGGGGTGCGAGTGCCGCGCGGCACCAGAATCCTGCTGGCGCCGTTCGGCCAGGTGGTGCCGGAGGAACCGCTGGCTCGCGAGAAGCTCTGCCCGGTGCTTGGCCTGGTCACGGTGCCGGACACAAGGCGCGGCATCGACGCGGCCCGCGCGGTGCTGCGGATCGCCGGACGCGGCCACTCGGCCTCGATCCACAGCCAGGACCCGGCCACGATCATGGAGTACGGCGCCGCCGTCGAGGTCCTGCGGGTTTCTGTCAACGTGGGCAACAGCCTGGGCAGCGCGGGCCTGGAGACCGGCCTGGCTCCGACGATGACGATCGGCACCGGGTTCTTCGGACGATCCTCGGCCGGGGAGAACCTGCATCCGCGCCACCTGATCCAGTGGACGCGGCTGGCCTACAACAGCGACCCGGCCGAGCCGTTCGGCGACTTCACCGGGCTCACCCCCTGGGCCGCCCCAACCGGCCCCGCGTCGGCTAGCACCGCGTCGGCTAGCACCGTGCCGCGGTACCCGGTGGCGTCCAACCAGCGCGAGCGACCGCCCGCCCGGGCAGAACGCGGAAGCGGGGCGGAGAACCTGACCCGTTCGGTCCAAAATGGTTTGAGCCCGGACACGGCGGCCCTGCGGGACGAGATCCGCCGGCTGATACTCGAAGAGCTCGCCCAGCTGGCCGGAGGCTGACCGGTGGCCGAACTGCGCTCGTTCATCTTCCTGTCCCGGCTGCAGCCGCAGACCATGTGCTACCTGGGCACCTGGATCCGCGGGTCGCTGCCCCGCAGCCACGTCGCCGCGCAGGTCATCGAGGTCGCGCCGGGCCTGGACATCGAGCCGCTGACCGACGTGGCGGTCAAGCACGCCGACGTGAAAGCCGGCATCCTTGTGGTCGAGCGGCAGTTCGGCTACCTGGAGATCCATGGCGGGACCGACGAGGTGCAGGCGGCGGCGTCGGCGGTGCTCGGCGCGCTGGGCGCGACCGCCCGCGACGCCCGGCGGCCCGAGATCCTCGCGTCCAAGATCATCACCATGCTCGACCCGCAGCAGGCGTTCCTGGTCAACCGGAACAAGATCGGCTCGATGGCGCTGGCCGGGGAGTCGCTGTTCGTGCTGGAGATGCAGCCGGCCTCGTACGCCATCCTGGCCGCCAACGAGGCCGAGAAGGCGGCCCGGGTCAAGCTGGTCGACTACCGGATGATCGGCGCGACCGGCCGGCTGTACCTGTCCGGCACCGAGGCCGACGTCCGGCAGGCGGCCGAGGCCGCCGAAGACGCCTTGCGGGACGTGTCATGAGCGACGACCTGGACGCCCTGCGCGCGCTGGTGCGCGAGGTCATCAAGGACGTGCTGCCTAACGGCCTGGCCGGAACCGAAACGGTTAACCTTTCGACCGACGCAGACCTGGCCGCGTTCGTGAAACGACTGCTGGACCTCGGTCCGGAGGAGCGCGAGGAGATTCGGTCCGGCCGGAAACGGTTCAGGCTGGCCATCCCGCCGACCCCGCCCGGTCACGCTCACCAGGCCGAGAGAGCCGGGGAAACCACCGGGGTGCGCCGCATCGAGCGCGGCGCGGTGACCGAGGCGGTCGTCAAAGCGGCCGCGCGGGCCGGGGAGCGGCTCGTGCTCGGCCGCGGCGCCGTGCTCACCCCGCTGGCCCGGGACCGGGCCCGGGCCAGCGGGGTGCGGATCGAGAAGGAGCGCTGATGCTGACCGCAAAGGTGATCAGGAGCGTCTGGGCCTCGCGCCGCCTGGCCGAACTGCCCAACGGCGCCTTCCTCGAAGTGGAGGCCGAAGGGACCGGCCAGCGGCTGATCGCCTTCGACGTGCTCGGCAGCGGGGTGGGGGAGCGCGTGCTCGTCACCCAGGGCTCGGTCGCGGCGTCCTGGTTCGCCGGGAAGCCGCCGCCGGTCGACGCGCTGATCATCGGCTCTATCGACCCAGATCCCAGACTTGAGGCACACGGAACAGGAGGGCAAGGCGATGGCGGATAACGCGATCGGGCTGATCGAGACCAAGGGGTACGTGGCCGCCCTGGCGGCCGGAGACGCCATGGTCAAGGCGGCCAACGTGACGATCGTCGGCCGGCAGGAGGTCGGCGACGGCCTGGTCTCGGTGACGATCACCGGAGACGTGGGCGCGGTGAAGGCGGCGACCGAGGCGGGTGCCGAGACGGCGTCGACCGTGGGCGAGCTCGTCTCGGTTCACGTCATCCCCCGGCCGCACCCCGAACTCGCCAGGCACTTCAAGCTCAGCGGTGACTAACGCAGCTGAGCTGCGGGTTTATCTCCTGGTGCGGGACCTGCAGCCGCAGTTCGCCGCGTACCTGGGCACGCCGACCCGGGCTCGCGGCTACCCGCCGTTCGCCGGGCAGCACGCGCTCATCGTCGAGGTGGCGCCCGCGCTGGCCATCGAGCGGGTCACCGACCTGGCGCTGCGCGCGGTGCCCGCGGTCGAACCGGGCATCTTGTTCGTCGAGCGGCAGTTCGGCGTGCTCGAGGTGCACGGCCGCGACCTCGGCGACGTCCGGCGGGCCGGGGAGGCGATCCTGACCGGCCTCGGCGCCGACGAGAAGGACCAGCTCCGGCCGCGCATCTTGTTCTCCGACGTGATCGAGGACGTGACCGACGCGCACGCGATCATCATCAACCGGAACAAGTCCGGCTCGATGATCATCCCCGGCGACGCCCTGGGCGTCAGCGAGGTCACCCCGGCGCTGTTCGCCGCGGTCGCGGCCAACGAGGCGGAGCGGGCCGCGCCCGGTGTCACGCTGGTCGATGTGTCGATGATCGGCGCGGCCGGGCGGATCTACCTAAGCGGAGCGCCCGCCGACGTGCGGCGGGCGCAGCGCGAGATCACCGAGGTGCTCTCGGCCGTGACGGGGCGGGACGGGTAACCATGAGCGAGCACGACCTGTCGGCCGGCGGTGACGTCATGACCCGGGTGCTGGGATGCGCGCAGGACGCGCTGGCCGCCTACGGCGGTCACCCCGCGGCCTCGGTCGAGCTGCTCAACGTCTCCGAGAACGCCACCTTCCTGGTCACCGACCCGGACGCCGGCCCGTCGGTGCTGCGGGTGCACCGGCTCGGGTACCACACCGAGCCGGAGATCGCCTCGGAGCTGGCCTGGATGGACGCGCTGCGGGCCGAGGCCGGGGTGCGCACGCCCCGGGTGCTTCCGGCCGCCGACGGCCGCCGCGTCGTCACCGTGCCCGAACGAGGAGGGCAAGCCCGGCACTGCGTCCGCTTCGAGTTCCTGCCCGGCACCGAACCGGGTGCCGCGGGGGAGGACCCCGCGCTGACCGCCGCGCACTTCGCCGAGCTGGGCGAGATCACCGCGCGGATGCACCGGCACGCTCGGGGCTGGGCCCGGCCGGCCTGGTTCACCCGGTTCGACTGGGACTACGCGTCGGCGTTCGGGCCCCAGGCCCGCTGGGGCCGCTGGCAGGACGGCATCGGCGTCGGGCCGTCCGAGCACACGATCCTGAGCCGGCTGGACGGCGTGCTCCGGGACCGGCTGCGCGCGTTCGGCTCCGGGCCGGAGCGCTACGGCCTGGTGCACGCGGACACCCGGCTGGCCAACCTGCTGGTGCACGACGGGTCGGTCAGCGTCATCGACTTCGACGACGCCGGGTTCGGCTGGTACCTGTACGACCTGGGCACGTCGGTGAGCTTCTTCGAGCACGAGCCGCAGGTCCCCGGCCTGGTCGACGCGTGGCTGCGGGGCTACCGCCGGGCCGGGGAACTCTCCGCCGCGGACGAGGCGGAGATCTGGACGTTCATCATGCTCCGGCGGCTGCTGCTGGTCGCGTGGATCGGCTCGCACCGGGCCGTCGACATCGCCGCCGAGCTCGGCGGCGGGTACACGCGGGACAGCTGCGACCTGGCGGAAACATACTTGAGCACGCACTGAAAGGGGACCGGCTATGTTCACATCGATCGCGGGCCGCGCCGTGGTGGTGACCGGCGGCACCCGCGGGATCGGCAAGGGGATCGCCAGCGTGTTCGCCCGCAACGGCGCGAAGGTGCTGATCACCGGGCGGGACGCCGAGGCGGCCCGGGCGGCCGCCGAGGAACTGCACGCCCTCGCCCAGGCGGCGCGGGAGCCCGGCGAGGTCTCCTACGTGCTGGCCGACACGGCGAGCCGGGAGGACTGCCGCCGGGTGGCCGCGATCGCCACCGAGCGGCTGGGCGGCGTCGACGTGATCTGCGCCAACGCCGGGATCTTCCCGGACGGGCGGCTGGAGGACCTCACCGAGGAGGACCTGGACCGGGTGTTCGGCGTCAACCTCAAGGGCACCTTCCTGTCGGTGCAGGCCTGCCTGCCCGCGCTGGCCGCGTCGGGCCGCGGCCGGGTCATCCTCACCTCCTCGATCACCGGGCCGATCACCGGCTTCCCGGGCTGGACGCACTACGGGGCGAGCAAGGCCGGGCAGCTCGGCTTCATGCGGACCGCGGCGATCGAACTGGCCCCCAAGGGCATCACCGTCAACGCCGTGCTGCCAGGCAACATCGCCACCGAGGGCCTGGCCAGCCTGGGCAAGGAATACGAAGCCGGGATGACCGCCGCGATCCCGCTGCGCCGGCTCGGGACGGTCGACGAGATCGGCTACGCCGCGCTGTTCCTGGCCACCGACGAGGCGGCCTACATCACCGGCCAGACGATCGTGGTGGACGGCGGTCAGGTCCTGCCCGAGTCGCCCGACGCCATCGCGGCGATCGCTGAGTGAACGAGGCAGCTGTATGAGCAGCAGCGGTCCGCGTACGCCGGAGGAGGTCAGGCGCGCGCTGGCCGAGCAGATCGGCAGCGGACGGCTGCGCCCCGGGCAGCGGCTCGGCGCCGAGCGGACGCTCGCGGCCGAGTTCGGGGTCAGCCGGGCGACGCTGCGTCAGGCGCTGGCCGTGCTGGCCGAGGGCGGCGTGGTCCGCCGGGTGCCGGGCCGGGGCGGCGGCACGTTCGTCGCCAAGGGCAAGATCGAGCGGGACCTGTCCCGCATCGTCGGGGTGCCGGCCCTGCTGCGCAGCCAGGGCGTGGTCGCCGGGACCCGGGTGCTGAGCGCGCGGCTGGCCGAGGCGGACGACCTCATCGCGCAAGCGCTGCGAACCCGCCCCGGTGAGCTCGTCATCGACCTGGCGCGGATCCGGCTCGCGGACGGCAGCCCGTTCTCGCTCGAGCACGCCAGGTTCCCGGCCCGGCGCTTTCCCGGGCTGCTCGAGCTGCCGCTCGGAGGCTCGGTGTACGAGCTGCTCGAAGAGCACTTCGGCACCGAGCCGGCCGACGCGGTGGAGCGGATCGAGGTGGTCCTGGCCTCGGCCGACGAGGCGGCCATCCTCGACGTCGAGCCGGGAGCGCCGCTGATGGCCATCACCAGGACCACCACCGATCTCGACGGCGAGCCGATCGAGTTCTCGCGTGACCTGTTCCGGGCCGACCGTACCCGCATCGTGGTGCGCACAGAAGGCGGCGGCCCGCGCGCCGTGGCCGGCCGGGCCCGGGTCGTCGAACTGCACGCTCAGGAGGCGGTGTGAACTCCGAAGAGCCCGTGGGGCGGATCCGGTTCATGGACCGGCAGCGGGTCAACCTAGACGGCTTCGCGGTCGAGAACCCCGCTCTCGGGCTGACCGCGCTCCGCTCGCCGAACGACCCCGCGCCGAGCCTGGTGGTGACCGGCGGCCGCGTCACCGAGCTAGACGGGGTACCCGAGGCGGAGTTCGACTCGATCGACGCCTACATCGCCCGGCACGGTCTTGACCTCGACGTCGCGGCGGAGGCGATGGCGCTGTCCGACGTGGCGTTCGCCCGCCTGCTGGTCGACCCGGCCGTGCCGCGGCAGGAGATCGTCCGGCTGAGCGGCGGGGCCACCCCGGCCAAGCTGACCCGGGTGCTCGGCCTGCTCCGCCCGCCCGAGCTTGTCATCGCCATGACCAAGCTGCGGGCCCGGCGGACGCCCGCCAACCAGGCCCACGTCACCAACCGCCTGGACGACCCGCTGCTGCTCGCGGCCGACGCGGCCACCGCCGCGGCGTTCGGCTTCCGCGAGGTCGAGACCACCGTGCCGGTGCTCGGCGACGCCCCCAGCAACGCGGTGGCCTGCCTGATCGGGGCGGCGTTCGGGGCCGACGGGGTGCTCATCCAGTGCTCGGTCGAAGAGGCGCTGGAACTTGAGCTCGGCATGCGCGGGCTGACCTCCTATGCCGAGACCGTCTCGCTCTACGGCACCGAGCAGGTGTTCACCGACGGCGACGACACCCCGTGGTCCAAGGCCTTCCTCACCTCGGCGTACGCCTCCCGCGGGATGAAGATGCGGGTGTCGTCCGGGGCCGGCGCCGAGGTCCTGATGGCCGGGGCCGAGGGCAAGTCCATGCTGTACCTCGAGGCGCGCTGCGTCGCCCTGGCCCGGGCCATCGGCGCCCAGGGCGTGCAGAACGGCGGGATCGACGGGGCTTCGGTCGCGGCCGCGGTGCCCGGCGGGCTGCGCGAGCTGATGAGTGAGAACGTCATGGCGATGATGCGCAACCTGGAGTCCTGCTCGGGGAATGACGCGCTGATGAGCGAGTCGGACATGCGCCGGACCTCGCGCACGCTGCCGATCGCGCTGGCCGGCTCGGACTTCGTGTTCAGCGGGTTCGGGTCGATCCAGCGTTACGACAACATGTTCGGCCCGAGCAACTTCAACGCCGAGGACATCGACGACTTCCTGGCCATGCAGCGGGACTGGGGGATCGACGGCGGCCTGCGCACGGTCGACCCGGCCCGGATCGCCGAACTGCGCCGCGACGCGGCCCAGGCCTGCCGCGCCGTCTACGCCCACCTGGGGCTGGCCGACTTCACCGACGAGCACGTGGAACTGGCGGTGGACGCGGCCGGGTCCAAGGACCTGGGCGAGACCGACACCCTCGCCGTGCTGGCCGCGGCCCAGGCCATCCGCCAGCGCGGGCTGACGGTGGTGGACATCGTGGCGGCCCTGGACGAATGCGGCTATCTCCATGAGGCCGAACGGACCATGGCCTTTGCCCAGGCCAGGCTATCCGGCGAGTATCTCCAGACCTCGGCCATCTTCGACGAGCACCTGCGCGTGCTGTCCCTGGTCACCGACCCGAACGACTACGGCGGCCCCGGCACCGGCTACGAGCCCTCGCCGTCCAGGCAGCGCGAGATCGACGGGATCCGCCAGGCCCGCGGCGTCGCCGACCTGCGGGCCGAGCAGGCCCGGCACGCGGTGCCGCTGCTGTGCGCCTCCGGCCCGGCGCTGCCCGGGCAGGGGCCGCGGGACGTGGTCATCGGCGTCTCGCCCGCCGTCGGCCGGGACGTGTGGCGGTGCCTGTCCGGGCTGGCCGTGACCGACGTGCTGCGGGAGATGCTGGCCGGGCTGGAGGAGGAGGGCTGCACCGGCCGGGTGGTGCGCTTCGGGGACAGCGTCGACCTCGGCCGGATCGGCCTGGCCGCGGCCCGGCTGGCCGGCTCCGGCATCGGCATCGGGCTGCAGGGCAAGGGCACCGCGCTGATCCACCGGCGTGACCTGGCCCCGCTGGCGAACCTGGAGCTGTACTCGGTCGCACCTTCGGTCACGCCCGAGCTGTACCGGCTGCTCGGCGCCAACGCCGCCCGGCACGCCAAGGGCGGCACACCCGATCCGGCCAGGAACCCGTACTCCGACGAGGCGATCGAGGCTCGCTACCACACCACCGTGATCGCCCTGATGGAACTGGAACGCCGCCGCATGGTCCCGGGCGCCGCCCCCGAAGAACTGAGCCTGGAGGGACTGAAGTGACCGGGATCCGGGCGCTGTCGGGGAAGCCGGTGGACCAGCTGACCGTGGAGGCGGTCCGGGCGGGCGAGGTCGGCCTGGCCGACCTGCGCATCCACCCGGAGACGCTGGAACGCCAGGCGGTCGTGGCCGAGCAGCATGGCAACCCGCAGCTGGCGGAGAACCTGCGCCGCGCGGCCGAGCTGACCGGGCTGCCCGACGACGAGGTGCTGGCCATCTACGAAGCGCTGCGGCCGGGCCGGTCGACATCCGCCCAGTTGACCGAGATGGCGGCGTCGCTGGCCGGACGCGGGCTGCCGCGCTGCGCGGCGCTGCTGGCCGAGGCGGCCGACGTCTACGCCCGCCGGGGCCTCTCGGCTTAGGGAGGCGGCCGGGTGACGGTGATCGCGGGGGTCGACGTCGGGAACGCCACGACCGAGGTCGTGCTGGCGTCCGGCGGCAAGATCCTTGGCGCCGGACGGGTACCCACGCGCGGCCGCAAGGGGTCGCCGGGCTCGCTGCGCGGCGCGGCCGCCCTGGTCCGCCGGCTGGAGCGCCAGCTGGGGTGCACCGTCGGCGAGGCGCGGGTCGCGCCGTTGCGGGCGGTGGACACCGCGGTGGTGACCGTGCCCGACGCGGCCGCCCCGGCCGGCCGGCTGCGGGTGCTGGCGGCGGGCGTGCCTACCCCCGGCGGGACCGGGGTCTGCGTCGGCCCGCCCGTGTTCCTCGGCGCTCCCGGTTCCGCACCGCGCGACGCGGTCCTTGCCTCGGGTGGCTCCGCGCCGGGTGACGCGGACATGGTGGCGGTCGTCCCGCCGGGCCTGCGTTACGACGAGGCCGCCGCCCGGCTGCGGGCGCTGCTGACGGCCGGGACACGGATCGGTGCGGTGCTGGTGGCCGGGGACGAGGGCGTGCTGGTGGCCAACCGGATACCCGGCGGCTTGCCGGTCATCGACCAGGTCGACACCGCCGCGGCGGCCGCGTGCCGGCTGCTGGCGGTCGAGGTGCGGTCGGCCGGGCACACGCTGCGGCTGCTGGCCGACCCGGTGGCGCTCGGCGCCCGGCTCGGCCTGGCGGCAGGGGAGTCCGCCGACGCGGTCGCGGTGAGCCGGGCGCTGGCCGACCGGGCCAACGCCGTGGTCGGGCTGCTGCCCGCCGTCCCTGACGTCCCGGAGGCTACGGCCGAGCCTTGGGTGATGACCACGGGGGAGGGGCGCCTGTCCCTGCGGGCCGCCTGCCCGCGGCTGGCCGGGTGGCCGGTGGGCGCGGTGACCGCCTTCGGTGACGGCACCGCCTTTGGTGACGGGCCGGCCGAAACCGAGGTCGACGACCTGTTCGCGGTGGACCTGGCCACCGCGGCCGAGGCGGCGACGGCGCGACAGGGCAGCACCGGCCGGGCCGTGCTGCTCGCCTCGCTGAGCCGCGCGGGCGAGCGGGACGCCGCGTCCGTGCTGCGCGACCTGCTGGACGTGCCGGTGCACAGCCCGGTCAGCGAGCCGCACGCGGCCCGGCTCGGCGCGCTCACCACGCCAGGGGCCCGCGACGACGCGTTCGTCGTCGACCTGGGGGCGGGCACGATCGACGTCACCGGCCCGCCGGGGACCGTGGTGGCCGCGGGGGCCGGGGAACTGCTGACCGCCGCCGTGGCGGAGATGCTCGCCATCCCGCGTGCCTCCGCCGACTGGGTCAAGCGCGGGCCCTGCGTGCGGGTGGACGGCGATCAGCGGTTCGAGGGCGAGGACGGCAGCCGCGGTTTCCTGGACGTGCCCGCGCCCGCCTCGGCGGCGGGCATGCTCGCGGTGGAAGGCCCCGGCGGCTGGCTGCCGTTCGACCGCCACCGCGGGCCCGGCGAGTGGCGGGTCCTCCGGCTGCGGCTCAAGCAGGCCGTGCTGGCGGCGAACTTCGGGCGCGCGGTGCGGACCCTCGGCCAGGCCCCGGCCCAGGTGCTCGTGGTCGGCGGCCCGGCCGGTGACGAGGAACTGCTCGGCGTCCTGGCCCGGTCGCTGCCCGAGACAGTAGCGGCCGGCCGCGGCGACGTCGGCGGCACCTGCCCGGGCGGCCCGCTCGGCCACCGCTACGCGGTCGCGCTCGGCCTGACCCTGGCCAGCCTGCCGTAACGTTCCCGGAACGCCCCGCGCGTCAGGGACACACCGAGTCCGTGACGGCACGGCGCAGAGGCTACCTCAGCGAATTGGCGAGCACGGCGTCTCTCAGGCGTCCCGGGTCATCATTCGCCAGGCGCCTAGGATCGTCCAGGCCGCCAGCCAGGCGATGATGACCCAGGCGGCCTGGGTGGCCGACTCGGGCAGCAGGGATTGCCCGCCGCCGCGGGGCCGGATGCCTCCCGCTACCCCCGGCAGCCCGAAGGCCATCGGCAGCGCGGATGGCTCCAGGTGCGCCATGGCCAGCCCGACGACCGAGCGCTGCACGTCCTGCAGATGCGGGATGTCAACCGCGGACAGGATCGGCGTCAGGATCATCTGGAGCACGATGAGCAAGATCACCGGGCCGAGTCTTTGCCCCATCAGCGACGCGAGCCCGAGTCCGAGGATGAATCCGACGGCCGATTCGAGCTCGATCCACAGTCCGGCCTCGATCATGAGGGAGACCGGCGGCCGGCGGAGAATCTGGGTGTAACCGCGGTAGCCCTGGCCGGCCATCTTGACGGCCAGGGTTTCCAGCTTGGCGGATGCGGGCAGGGCGGGGGGGACGGCTGACTTCGACCAGCCGGGGCACGGGATATTGCCCGGAATGGGCCCGTTGTAGGGGAGCAGGCAGATGACCGGCTCGGCGTGGTCAGCGGCCCAGTTCTCGAAGCCGGCCCGTGACAGGCCGGGAGGTATGTTCACGTTCGAGTCGTCGATGAAGGCCGGGGCGGCGAAGACGCATACCGTGCAGACGATCGTGTAGCCGATCGCGACCAGGGGCACGACGATCGCCAGCCCGGCGGGGATCCGGGCCAGGTACAGCGCCAGCCGGGACCGGCCGGTCACGACCAGGTGCCGGAACATTCCTTCGGTGAGGTCACGTGATCCCGCCGTGCAGCCTGCCGTGGTGGCGACGATGAAGCCGAAGGTGGGCAGGAAGCCGCCTACCAGGACCATGAAGATGTC
>JBEKJP010000045.1:0-93298 GCA_050011155.1 Streptosporangiaceae bacterium | reverse complement strand
TTGCTGCGGATCTCGCGCAGCGACGTGGTCAGGCTCTCCCAGTACAGCAGCGCGGGCAGGAACAGCAGCAGCACCACCTGGGGCGGCAGGTGCACCTGGCGCAGCGCCGGGGCGAAGCCGAGCAGCGCGCCGCAGGCCAGTTGCAGCACCGGCGGGGCGACCCGGACGCGGCGCGCCAGCACCCCGCACACCAGCACCGCCGCGCCCAGGACCACGACGAGTTCGAGACCGAGCAGGGGACACCTCCGAATCGCGGTGCAAACCGCACGCCGCCAGTCAAGCACGGCGCCTGGGCTATGCGGGGTGCGAGCCGTTCGCGGTCAGAAGGCGTGGGAAAAGCACAGCTTGCAGCAAGTTTCGTTGCTATCGGGACATTCGGTCCACGGAAGGTGGTTTCGGCCGGTATAACCAGTCCAGTGTAACTATGCAAACGATTGAGACAGGAGGGCACGGGTGTGAGACCTGGCCGTCCACGGTTCCGCAGCACCTTCGCCAGGAGTGCCCTCGCGGTGCTCGGGATAAGCGCGTTGGCCTCCTGTTCCAGCGGCGGCAGCCCGGGCAGCAGTACCGCCACGCCGGCCGGCTCGACGGGCCCGCTCACCATCGGCGCGTCGCTGTCCCGGACCGGGGACTTCTCGGCTGACGGGCAGGCGTTCGAGAAGGGATACAAGCTGTGGGCCGATGACGTCAACGCCCACGGCGGCCTGCTGGGCCGGAAGGTCAAGCTCATCATCCTCGACGACGCGAGCTCGCCGAATCAGGTGGTCAGCAACTACCAGACGCTGTTCGGCAAGGATCACGTCGACCTGGCCTTCGGGCCGTTTTCCTCGCTGCTCACCGCGCCGGCGGCGTCGGTGGCGGCACGCTACGGGATGGCGTTCGTGGAAGGGGCAGGCGGCGCGCCGTCGGTCTTCGATACCCCGTCCAACCAGGCTGACCACGACGTGTTCGACGTGAGCCTGCCGGTCGCGGACGAGATGATCCCGTTCGTGAAATGGATCGCCTCGCTGCCGCCGACCGAGCGGCCGAAGACCGCGGCCTACCCGATGGCCCAGGACCCGTTCGCCGACCCGCCTGTGCAACTGGCCCAGACGGAGCTGCAGCAACTCGGCGTGCAGACGGTGTACTCGAAGGTCTTCCCTGAGGAGGTCGCGGACTACAAGGGCCCGGCCGACCAGGTGGCGGCGGCCGACCCGCAGCTCGTCGTGCTCGGATCTACCGACGTGCCGACGGTGGCCGCCTTCATGCAAGCGTTTGAGCAGCAGCACTACAAGCCCAAGCTGTTCATCGCGGCGGCCGGCCCCGATCAGGGCGCTGCGTTCACGTCCGTGGTCGGCACCGGCGACGCCGCCGGGATGATGGTGCCCGATGGCTGGTACCCCGGGTACGCCAACGCGCAGAGCAAGAAGATGGTCCATGAGTACGTCGCCCAGTACGGCGGCACGGCGTCCAGCGTCAACGCCGACGTGGCCGAGGCCTACTCGGTGGGCCAGGTCATCGCCGAGGCGGTCACCGCCACCGGCGGTACCGACAACGCCAAGATCATCCAGTACCTGCACAGCGACGTGGCCCTGAGCACCGTGCAGGGACTGGTGAAGTTCGACGCGCTGGGGGAGAACGGGGCCGCGGCCGCCTTCGTCTTCCAGTGGCAGAACGGCTCCTTCAGCCAGGTCCTGCCGTCCCACACGGCCGGCTCGGTGTCGATCCTCGCCACCAAGCCGCCCTGGACCAGCTGACGGCCCGAGGCCTCGGTCGGATGGGTCGCTTGCGTCTGCAGCGCGGCGTTAGAAAAGACGTAACTAGCAAGGACAATGTGAATGGGAAACCGTGGAGCGGCGAGCGGCAGGTCGCGCGCCGGCAAGACCAGCCAGCACGCCAGAGAATCTAGGGTTTCCCAGCTCCGGAGTCCGTCAACGCGGGCCCTGCGGGACTGGTCGGTGTCGTGGCGGCTGATCTCGGTGATCGTGCTGGCACTGGTCATGGGCCTGGTCTTCGGCGGCCTGCGGGTGTCGGCGGCGACGGGCAGCGCGGCCCAGTTCGGCCGGGTAGCGCAGCTGGCTAACCTCGGCCAGCAGGTCACCGGCCTGGTGCAGGCCCTGGAGGACGAACGGGACGAGACGACCGGACTCCTCCCCATCACCAACCCCAAGGACCTCAAGCGCTGGTACGACGCGACCGACGCGGCGGCCGCCCGGGTCCGGGTGCTGGCGGCCGGGATCGACGGCTCCTTCCCGGCGAACATCCAGTCCAGGGTGGCCACCGTGCTCTCCGTGATCACGAACCTCGCTGCGCTGCGCGGCACGGCCCAGGCCAGCCAGTCCGCCCTGGCGGCTATCGCCGACTACTCGGCCCCCATCAGCAACATGATCGCCCTCAACGACCAGATCGCGCAGGGCACCTCGGACTCCGGACTCGCCAACGACGTCCAGACGCTCAACTCGCTGTCCCAGGCCAAGGACCAGGCCGCTCAGCAGCGCGCGCTCCTGTTCAACGCGCTCAGCCAGCAGATCTTCGCGGACGGCGTGCAGCAGGCGCTGACCACCGCCCAGTCTCAGCAGCTCACCGACCTGACCGCGTTCGACACGACCGCTACCGCCCGGGAGCAGAACGCCTACCGGAACACCGTGGCCGGCCCGCAGGTGAACCAGGCGCAGAACATCGAGATCTATATCGTGGGCACGGGCAGCCTGGCCATTGGCGCGGGCGCCCTGGGCATCAGCCCGAAGGCGGCGCCCGGGCAGTGGTACTCGGTCCAGTCAGCCACGGTCGACGACATGCAGCAGGTCGAGCTGAGCATCGCCAAGAAGATTGTCGCGCGAGCCCAGTCGCTGCAAGGGGGCGCGGAACGGTCCGCCCTCACCACCGCGATCCTGACCGGGCTGATCCTGCTCCTGGTCCTGATCGCGACGCTCGCCGTGGCCAGGTCCCTGGTCCGGCCGCTGCGCAGGCTGCGGGAAGGCGCGCTCGACATCGCCACGGTGCAGCTGCCGGAGCGGGTCCGGCGGCTGAGCGAGGCCCAGGATCCGTCGGCCAGCCTGGAGGTAGCCCCGATCGAGGTGAAGTCGGCCGACGAGATCGGCCAGGTGGCCCGGGCGTTCGATCAGGTGCACTCGGAAGCGGTACGGCTGGCCGGCAACGAGGCGATGCTGCGCCGCAGCTTCAACGCGATGTTCGTCAACCTGTCCCGGCGCAGCCAGTCGCTGATCGAGCGGCTGGTGCGCCTGATCGACTCGCTGGAGCAGAACGAGCAAGATCCGGGGCGGCTGGCCAGCTTGTTCTCGATGGACCACCTGGTCACCCGGATGCGCCGCAACTCAGAGAACCTCCTGCTGCTGGCCGGTCACGACACCGCCCGCAAGTGGAGCGGACCGGTCCCGCTGGCGGACGTGGCCCGGGCCGCAGCGTCGGAGATCGAGCAGTACGCCCGGGTCGCGCTCAGGATCCAGCCCGGGGTCGCGATCTCCGGGGGGGCGGTATCGGACGTGGTGCACCTGCTGGCCGAGCTCATCGAGAACGCGACGGTCTTCTCCCCTGAAGACACCCTGGTCCACGTGTCGGCTCAGGAGCTGACCACCGGTGGCGTGCTGGTCGAGGTCAGCGACAGCGGGGTCGGCGTGCCCGAGGCCCGGCTAGCGGAGATGAACTGGCGGCTCGACCATCCGCCCGTCATCGACGTATCGGTTTCCCGGCACATGGGCCTGTTCGCGGTGGCGCGCCTGGCCGAGCGGCACGGGATTCGTGTCAGGCTGCGCCCGCGGTCCCCGCAGGGGCTGACTGCCCTGGTCTGGCTGCCGGACGGCATCGCCGACCGGGGCACCCAGCTGTCCTCCTGGCCCGGCGACCGGATGGACCGCCAGACGGCCACGGCCTCGCGCTATGCGGCGGGCGGCCGCCGCTCTCCCGCCGCGCGCCCGGCTCCGGCCGGCCTGGCCTCGACCGGCCTGGCCCCGAGCGGCCTGCCGGCCAGCGGCCGACTCGAGATCGCGGTGCAGGCGCAGCCTCACGCGGTGCAGGTGGGCACCGGCGCGCACCAGGGACCTCAGCCAGGCACCGGCCCGGGTGAGACGGTGCGGTCAGCCGGCTCGTCAGCGTCGCTGTGGTTCCGCAGCCAGACGCCATCGACGGCCGCGAATGACGACGGCGAGCCCGCTATGGCTCCCCAGCCGGCCACCGACGGCGGACCACCGACTGGCGGGCTGCCAGGGTCCGGCGGGCTGCCAGGGTCCGGCGGGCTGCCAGGGTCCGGCGGGTTTCTAGCTGCCGGCGGGTTTCTAGCTGCCGGCGGGCTATCCGGGCCGGACCTGTGGGCCGACGGCCAGCACGCCGCCCAGATCATCGCCGAGCCGATCCGCGGCGACCAGACGGCGGCCGGGCTGCCGGTGCGCGTCCCGCGGGCGAACCTCCTGCCCGGATCCGCGGGTGGCGGCCGCTCGCCGGGCCACGGTGTGGCTGGCCGTCAGGCCGGCGGGGGCGTGACTCGGGCTCCGGTGGCGCAGAGGTCACCTGAATTGGCGCGCAACCGCCTGAGCGGGTTCCAGGGCGGAATCCGCCGTGCCAAGGGCCACGCGCCCGGCACAGAAGAGGAGAACGGTCGTTGAGTTCCGTATACCGCCAGGACCTGAACTGGCTCATCACCGGGTTCACCGCGCGGGTCGCGGACGTGGCGCACGCCATCGTGGTGTCCGCGGACGGCGTGCCGCTGGCCGTGTCGCAGCGTCTCCCCCCCGCCTACGCCGGGCAACTCGCGGCCATCACGGCCGGCCTGGTCAGCCTGATGCAGGGCGCCGCGCGGATCTTCGAGGCCGGCTTGCCCACGCAGGCCCTGGTGGAGATGGAAGGCGGGCTGCTATTCGTCATGGCGATCAGCGACGGGTCGTGCCTGGCCGTCTTGGCCGGGCCGGAATGCGACACCAACGTGGTCTCCTATGAGATGACGCTGCTGGTAGAGGCGGTCGGCGACATCCTGACGCCAGCCGCCCGCGCCCAATAAGGCCAGCCCAGTAAGGCCAGCCAGCACGGTGGCGCCAGTGGCGGTAATACCTACCCGGCGGATCCGCCAGCGGCGAGGCGCATCAGGTCCGAGTCGAGGTCGATGGCGGTCTCGGTGCCACCCGCGCTGCCGAACTCGTGCTGGTAGCTCTGCCAGGATTCGTCCCTGATGGCGCGGGCGAAGCCGCTCTCCATGAGCAGGACGAGCTCGAGCGCGGCTCGGTCGACGCGCTTGGCCAGGGCCGGGTCGCTCCAGTCCTCGGGGGCGGCGAAGACCGAGGTCGGCGCGACCAGGGTGCGCAGGAAGGCGAACAGCGGGCGCATCTGGTCGTCGGCGACCAGGGCATGCCGGGCGGTGCCCGCCGTCGCGGCCAGCACGACGGGCTTGCCGATGAGCAGGTCGTTGTCCAGGACGTGGAAGAACGAGGTGAACAGGCCGCTGGGGCTGGCCTGGTAGACGGGGGTGCTGGCGATGATGCCGTCGGCCTGGCCGAGGGCCGAGATCGCCTGCGCCAGCTTCGGCGTGACCAGCTGGGACGTCAGCGCCGAGGCGATGTCGGCGGCGAGCTGGCGCAGCTCGATGACGCTGACCGTCACCGTGTTCCCGTGCCGGGCCGCCAGCGCGGTGGCCCGGCTGGCGATCCTGTCGGCCAGCAGCCTGGTCGAGGAGGGATCACTGGTCCCGGCGCTGACCAGCGCGAGGGCGAACGTGCTCATGGGCGGGGAGCCCCTTTCTCGTCGTGGCGGGCTAGCTTCAGGCAGAGCGTCTCCAGCTGGCCGAGCTCGCCCGGGCTGAGGCCGCCGGTCAGCGCGCGGGCGACGTCGCGGGCGTGCCGCCGGCCGACCTGGCGCCGCAGGTCCCGGCCGGACGCGGTGAGCGCCAGCCGGACGCCGCGGCCGTCGGCCGGGTCGGCCTGGCGCTCCACCAGGCCGCGCTCGGCCAGCCGGTCGACCAGCCGGGACAGGGCCGGCTGGCTGAGCAGGACATGCCGGTTCAGGTCGCTGATGCGCTGCGGCTCGGGGCACTTGGACAGGGTGTAGAGCACGTCGTACTCGCGCATCGAGACGTCTTGCCAGATGTCTTCGGCCGCGAACTGCTTCATCAGCACGGCGTGGGCGGACAGCAGCGCCTCCCACGCGTCGTTGGCGAGAGTCGTCATCAGAGCTCCGGGTATTCGGCCTGAGCCTCGGAGTCCTGGTACGGGGACGCGCCGGTAACGTTGTCGCCGCGGTTCGCGTTCGGGCGCGGCTGGCGCGGGGCCGCGTCCCCGTACGTGGCCTTGACCAGGCTGGCGTGGGTGGGAGCGGCCGGCGTCTCGGGGTCCTGGCGGGCGGCGATCTCCTTCCGCAGCACCGGCACGACCTCCTCGCCGAGCAGGTCCAGCTGGTCGAGCACCGTCTTCAGCGGCAGGCCCGCGTGGTCCATCAGGAACAGCTGGCGCTGGTAATCGCCGAAGTGCTCGCGGAAGGTCAGGGTCTTGTCGATGACCTCCTGCGGGCTGCCCACCGACAGCGGGGTCAGCTTCATGAAGTCCTCCATCGACGGCCCGTGCCCGTAGACCGGCGCCTCGTCGAAGTACGGGCGGAACTCCCGGACCGCGTCCTGGGAGCGCCGGGCGATGTACGCCTGGCCGCCCAGGCCGACGATCGCCTGCTTCTCGCGGCCGTGGCCGTAGTGGGCGTAGCGCTGCCGGTAGAACCGGATCAGCCGGATGTAGTGCTCCTTGGGCCAGAAGATGTTGTTAGCGAAGAAGCCGTCTCCGTAATACGCGGCCTGCTCGGCGATCTCGGGGGTGCGGATCGAGCCGTGCCAGACGAACGGCGGCACGGCGTCCAGCGGTCGCGGGACGCTCGTGAACCCTTGGAGCGGAGTGCGGTACTTGCCGTCGGCGTCCACCACGTCCTCGCGCCACAGCCGGTGCAGCAGGTTGTAGTTCTCCAGCGCCAGCGGCAGGCTCTCCCGGATGTCCTGGCCGAACCACGGGTAGACCGGGCCGGTGTTGCCGCGGCCGAGCATCAGGTCCATCCGGCCCTTGCTCAGGTGCTGCAGCATCGCGTACTCCTCCGCGATGCGGACCGGGTCGTTGGTCGTGATCAGCGTGGTCGAGGTGGTGACGATCAGCTTCTTCGTGGTCGCCGCGATGTAGGCCAGCAGCGTCGTCGGCGAGGACGAGAAGAAGGGCGGGTTGTGGTGCTCGCCGATCGCGAACACGTCGAGCCCGACCTCCTCGGTCTTCTGCGCGATCTGCACGATCGCGTCGATCCGCTCCGCCTCGGACGGGGTCTGCCCCGACACCGGGTCCCGGGTGATGTCGCTGACCGAGAAGATCCCGAACTGCATGGTGCCTCCTGCGTTCCTGGCCAGGCCAGCGGCCCGGCTCCGCGCTCCCGGTTGCCGAGATATATGCGTTTGCATGTATCTCAACCGGCGCCGGGGCGAACCTATTCCTGATGCAGGCGGCGGCACATGGCGGGCGGCTGTCGTGCGTTAAACGAAGCGGCTAGAAGCGGAAAACGAAGTCCGATGACTGCGGAGCGTGTCGTACCATACGCTTTCAGTATCCCAGCTGTGCAACTCTGATCTACGTACGTACGGAGGTGGTGGGAAATGCGCGGACCTGCCCGCTGGGCCCGGGGGCACTGTCCGGTTCGGTGGCTGAACCGGCATGCGCTCGTGACGCTGCCCGAGCGGGTCGATGAGTTCAATGCCGGGCTGATCGGCGAGCAGTTGCTGTCCATCGTCGAGAGCGACGTGCTGGTGCTGGTCCTGGACATGACCGCCACCACGGCCTGCGATCACGCCGGCGGTGACGCCCTGGCCCGGGTGTACCAGCGGGCCATGGCCAGCGGCACCGAACTGCGGCTCGTGGTCACCGACGAGGGCGTGCGGCGGGTGCTGACGGTCAGCGGCATCGGCCACCTGGTCCCGGTGTACGCCACTGTGGACGTGGCGCTGGCCACGACCAGGCCCGGCGACAACATCGCGGCGACCGCCGGACCGGGACCGGATGCCGCTTTCGTGGGCGAGCTGACCGGACGCCTGGCCGGCGTGACCGGGATCCTCGAGGAGAGCGCGGGCCAGGCGTGCGCGAACCTGGCCGGCCAGCTGCACCGGGCGCTGGGTGAGCTGGACGCGGCCATCAGGGACGTGCACGCGGCCGTCGCCCCGCGTGGCCTGGAGGCGGACGAGTAACCGTCACGCCGGCCGCCCGCCCGCGCGGCGGGCGTCAGGGCGGCGGGCGTCAGGGCGGCGGGCGTCAGGGCGGCGGGCGTCAGGGCGTTACCCTCGATTCCGTGGTCATGCCGGACGACACCTGGCGCGGCAGGCCGGGCACCAGGTGCGTCCCGACCCGGGCCAGCGTCTCGGCCTGGCCGCCCGACATCGGCATCGCCAGCAGGTAACCCTGGCCGAACTGGCAGCCCATCGAGGTCAGCAGGTCCCGCTGGATCTCGCTCTCGATGCCCTCGGCGATGACCTCGAGCCGGAGCGTCCGAGCGATCTGGACGATGCCCTCGGCCAGCGCCAGGCGCTGCTCGGAAACCGCGATCCCGTCCACGAACGACTTGTCCATCTTCAGCACGTCGACGGGCAGCTCGCGCAGGTAGGACAGGGAAGAGTAGCCGGTGCCGAAGTCATCGATGGCCAGCCGCACGCCGATGGCCTTGAGCTCGGCCAGGACACTGAACATCCGTTCGTCGCGGTGCAGCAGCACGCTCTCGGTCAGCTCGAGCATGAGCGCGCCCGGTTCCAGTCCCGACGAGGCCAGTACCCCGCGCACGCCGTCGACGAAGCCGGGCACGCTGAACTGCCGGGCCGACACGTTCACGCTGATGTAGAGCCCGCGCGGCGCCAGGCGCCAGCGCGCGAGGTCCGCCGTGGCCTGGGCCAGCACCCAGGAGCCGAGCGGCACGATCTGGCCGGTCTCCTCGGCCAGGGAGATGAACTGGTCGGGCTGCATCATCCCCCACTGCGGATGCGGCCACCGGACCAGCGCCTCGAACCCGGCCAGCCTCCCGCTCGCGAGCGTGACGATCGGCTGGTAGGCGAGGGTAAAGGCGGAGGAGGCGACCGCCTCTTCCAGGGCGCCCTGCAACTCGCGCCGCCGGATCAACCCCGTGCTCAGCACCGTCTGGTAGCGGCGCCACTGCCGCTTGCCCGCCGCCTTCGCCGCGTAAAGCGCCAGGTCCGCGTGCCGGAGCAGCTCGTCGGTGTCGGCGCTGTCCGAGGTGGTGGCGACCCCGACGGTGACCGTGGTGAGCACGGAACCCGACGCCAGCGCGAACGGCTCGCTGAACGCCTCGACCACGCTCTCGGCCACCGCCTCGACCGCGGCGGAGTCGGGGGCGCCGACGATGAGCAGCGCGAACTCATCGCCGCCGAGCCGCGCGGCCGTATCGCAGTCGCGGATCAGCCCGGACAGCCGCGCGGCGACGGCCACCAGCAGCTCGTCACCGACGTCGTGGCCCATCGTGTCGTTCACGACGTTGAAATCGTCCAGGTCCACGAAGAGCACGCCCACCGTCGTCCCGTCCCGCCTGGCCGCGACGAGCTGCCGTGAGATCCGGTCCTGGGACAGCAGCCGGTTGGGCAGCCCGGTCAGCGCGTCGTGGAAGGCCTGGTGCTTGAGCTCTTCCTCGAGCTTGCGCTGCTCGGTCACGTCCCGCACGGTGAGCACCAGGCCGGCCACGGTCGGGTCGTTACGCAGATCGCTGGCCCTGACCTCGACCTCAACGCTCAGGCCGTCGTGACGGACGATGCCCCAGTCCGCGTAACCGGAACCGGAGCCCACGCCGACCCGCGGATCGGCCAGGAGGCTGGTGAGGTGATCACGTGTCCCGTTGACGACGAGTTCCCACGCGTACGTTCCTTCCATGGCGATATCGCCGAAGATGTTCGCGGCCGAGGGCGTCGCGTACCTGACCTTCCCGTCGTCGTCCACGATCAAGATGGCGTCCGAGGTGTCTTGGACCAGGGTGCGGAAGTAGGCCTCGTTGCCCTGGCGGCTGACCTCCTCGCGGAGCATGATCCGCTCGATGGCCAGGGCCACCTGGTGCGCCAGGATCTCCATCGTGGCGGCCAGGTCGGCCAGGACGCGCTGCTCGCCGAACACCGCGAGCACCCCGCTCAGCGGACCGCCCGACGGGTGGCTCCGGAGCGTCAGCGGGCAGACCAGCATCCAGCCGCAGCCGGGCACCAGCGCCCGGGCCGGTTCCGGCAGCTTCGTCACCGGCTCCAGCAGCGGCTCCAAGCCGGTCGCCAAGGGCAGCCACACCTCGGTCATCGCCCCGAGCTGGCTCATCGACTCCGATCGGGCCGACGCGGCGGTCGCCGCGTGGAGCGCGCCGTCGGTCTGGACCGCGAGCAGCACGTCGCCGTGCGGGCGCTCGCCCAGCAGGGCGTCCGTCGCCGACCTGACCGCCGCCGCGGCCTGCTCGACGGTGACCGCCGCGACCAGGGCCGCCCCCGCCTCCCGGACCGCCCGCTCCCGGCCCAGCGCGCGGCGGTGCGAGACGGCCACGTCCCACAGCCGGGACAGCACCAGCAGGTACAAGATGGCGGAGAAGACCGCGATCACCGCCTCGTCGAACCCGCCGAACTGGAGCGAGTGCGCAAACAGCACCACCGGGGCGATCAGCGACGCGAGCATGAGCACGGCCAGCCGGCCCGGCGAGACCTCCGCCTGCTGCCTAGTCACCGGCTCGGTGAGCTCGGTCATGGTCGGGTGCAGGGCCGCGGCGCCCCACGCGGTGTAGATGACGGCCCAGCCCAGGTCGACAACGGTCCCGTTGTGGAACGGGCTAGAACCGTACAGCTGGATCAGCCCGTACGACGTGTCCGAGGCCAGCTCGCCGACGATGCCGAGGGTCAGCAGCTGGACGGACCGGGATCGCCACGAACCCGGCGCGAGCAGCCGGGCCACCACGGCCAGGACCATGACGTCGCAGAGCGGGTAGCCGATGGCGACGCTCTTCTGCAGCCAGGACAGGTGCGGGTTGTTGGCATACGGCAGGATCAGGTAGATCCAGGAGAGCAGGCCCAGGCCCGCGGTCAGGGTCAGCGCGTCGATCAGGCTGCGGCGGTCCCGGTCCGGGGTCCGCCACCGGATGAAGATCAGCAGCGCGGCCGCGCCCAGCGGATAGGTCGTCAGGTACAGCACGTCGGCGAACGAGGGGAAGGGCAGCTGCGTTCCCAGCAGCCCGGCCACCAGGAAGCTGACCTGGCCGGCCACGAAGCTCAGCTGCGCCGCGGCCAGCAACAGCCAGGGCGCCTTGCGCGCGGGCCGGTTCAGGATCACGCCGGTCACGATGGCCGCCACCGAGCTCAGGCCGACCAGGCCCCAGGACTCGGCCCGCAGGCCGGGCCACAGGTAGTACGCCGCGACGAGCACGGCCATCCAGGCGATGTAACCGCCGAGCACACGATGCCGTGATTTCACGGCAATCCCCCCATTATCGTATTATCCTCCTGAGCGACAGCCCCAGGAATGCACTCTATTCATTCCCTTGGGCCATCAGCGCATGCACAGCGGAAGACACGGCGCAGCCTGCATCAACGCGGGAATTAATTCGATTGTTGCCAATTTTCCGGCCAGCCGGATCGGCTCCCGGCGGACTCGTGGTGAATGTGACGCAGCAAACGGTTGCTCGGTTAAGGCGTTTTGTCCGTATTGCACCCTTGGTCCGGCGCTATGCTGCGACCCATGGGACCTAGCCTGGCTCTCGATTTCCTGGCCATGATCGACGCCAGGGAGCGCCTGCCCGGCGGCGCCTTCGCCATCCTCGACGAGGCGGACCGCGCCATCCTGCGGGAGCTGCTGCGCGGCTACCACGAGCAGGGCCTGACCGGGGCCCTGGAGCGCCGGGCGCGGACGTTCCTGATCTCGTACCGCGAGCTGGACAGGCACGCCGGCGTGCTCGACGCGGCCGAGCGCGAGCGGCTCGGCCAGATCCTCGGCGAGCCGCCGCCGGCCGGGGCGCCCGGGTGGACGCGGCCGGCCGCCAGCGACGTCGCCTCCGCTCGACCGGGACGGCGCCGTCTGGTCGCTGTCCCTCGCGCAGCCGACGGCGGCGCGCCGCTCGCTCGGGAGGTAGGTACGCGTGGCCGCGGAACTCGGCATCTTGTGGGCTCTGGCCTTCGGTATCCCGGCGAGCCTGCTCGCCGAGATCCGCCGACCGGGGAGCATCCGCCGGCGGCGGACCGCTCACCCGCCGTCGCACGGGAGCAATGCGCGCGCGACGACCCGTTCGGCACCTATTGGTCTGGTGACGCGGGTGATCCCGGCGGTTAGCTTCGTCCTGTTCCTGTTCGTCTTCGACACCCTGGCCTTCTACCATGGCAGGCCGATGATGACGTTCGGCGGCCTGGTGCCGCTGATCCTCGTCAACCTGGCCCTGGTCGCGGTGCTCTGCGTGCTGCGCGATGTCAAGCGGCACGCCGTCAGCGCCGCCGGCCCGGTCGTGCTCGTGCTCGCCCTCGGCTTCGGCATCACCTGGCTCGTCGTCCACAACAGCGACCACGACGCGTACCGGGCGTCGCACCTGGTCAGCGTGACGGTCGAGCCGGGCGACCGGCTGCCGGCCAGCAGCACGGCCGCCATGGTGATCGTCTCCCCCGACATCGCCACCACGAAGGCGTCCCAGGCGATGGCCACCGGCCTCGCGGGCCAGCGCAACTACAGCACCTACCTGCAGCTCGGGCCGGCCACGCTGCAGTACGTGGACGGCCAGATGTGGTACGTGTTCCCGCTGCAATTCGACGGCGCGGGCAACAAGGCGCGGCTGCACGCGGTCGTGCCCGGTTACATCATGGTGTCGGCCGAGGATCCCGATGCCCTTCCGGTCGAGCACTACGACGGCGCGTACTCCATGATCGTCAGCCTGGGCGGGGGCCAGGGCAGCGAGCCCAGCCGGTGGGCCTACGACCACGGCTACAGCGGATACCTGCTGGACGATCCGACGCTGGAGCTCAACGACCAGGGCCTGCCGTTCTACACGATCACGCTGCTGCGGCCGCGGCTGGGCTGGACGTTCATGGCCCCGGACGGCGTGCTGGTCATCAACGCGCACACCGGCCAGATCACGCGGTACCGCGTGGGCGCCACGCCTGACTGGGTGGACCGGGTGTACAGCCAGGGCGTGGCGGAGGACATCGCCAACTGGTACGGCGAGTACTCCCAGGCCGGATTCCAGGGCCCCGGCAGCAGCAACGCCAACCGGTTCCAGGTCTCCGGCGCCCCGGTCATGGTCTACACCGGGACCGCCCACCCGGCCTGGCGCATGCTGCTGACCAGTTACAACAGCGACAACTCGGTGTCCAAGATCATCGAGATGAACGCGGCCACCGGCGCCATGCAGATCTACGCGCCACAGCGCCCGATGAGCATCGAGTACCCCGTGTACCAGGCCTTCGACAACGGTTCCGGGGTCGGCGCCTCGCTGGTCAAGGCCAACCACTACGAGGCGGTCAACCTCACCCTGCACGTCATCTACGGCCACCTCACCTGGATGGCGACCTACGAACCGCAGGGCAGCAACCCCAGCTTCGTCGGCGTCGGCTTCGTCGACGCGTACGAGGCCACGGCGAACAACGTGGTGTTCGGCAGCAGCCGGTCGGCGGCGCTGCAGAACTACCTGACCCAGCTTTCCGGCGAGACCACGGCCAACGGCAGCGCCCCCGAGCAGGGCGGCCAGGTCCAGACCGTGACCGGCAAGATCGCGGAGGTCGGCTGGGACATCACCGGCGGGCAGAAGTACTGGTACCTCACCCTGGCCGGCGACCCCAGTCACGTATACGTCGGCACGGTCTCCTCGGTCGGCCCCGCCCTGGTGCTGGCCCAGGCCGGTGACTCGGTGACGATCACGGTGCTGAACGTGGGCGTCCAGGAGTCCACCCGGACCATGCAGTCGTTCACCGACACCCGCGTCCAGCTGCGGCCCGCTGGCTCGTGAGGGGTAATTTCAGCGCCTTTAGCGCTGAGTTTGACGCTAAAGCGAATATCCGTACCAGGACGGTCCGCGAGGCTCCTTTGGCATGGCGCGGAATGCGTTAATCCGCTAGCCTGTGCGCCGAAGCTGAGCGCGGAGGAATTCGTGGCGGAAGATTGGGTCGCGGTCGCCGAGGCCATTACCGGACGCATGCGCGAGCTTAAAATGAGCCAGAAGGACCTGGCGGCGGATTCGAACGTATCCGTGGCGACGATCAGGGAAATTCAGAAGCACCGGATCAGCCGCCGGCGCAATCCGCGGACCCTGGAATCGCTTTCCGCATCGCTGGACTGGCCCCGGGAGCATCTCGACGCCGTGCTCAACGGCCGACTGCCGCAGAACCCGGCCGCCGACGCCGGGGACGACACCGACCTGAGAGCGCGGCTCGAGCAGCTGGAGCGGCGCCTGGACACGATCGCCGACGTCATGCACCGCATCGACACCAAGATCGACATCATCATCGACCTGCGGCACGGGCCCGGACCGGAAGCGGCGGGAACCCCCGCCGGGATTCCCGCCGCCAGGTCAGGCCCTGGTGAGCCGGTCAAGCCCTAGTGGGCCGGGAAGCTGAACCAGTGCAGGCTCACGAACGGCGGATTACCGCCCGCGCCTGAGACGAACTCCAGGTAGACATCGTGGGTCCCGGTCACGGACGAGATGTTGGCCGGGACGGTCTTCCAGGTCGACCAGCCACCGGTATTACCCACCGCGAAGCTGCCCACCGGGGCGTTGGCCGGGTTGTCGAGCACCACCTCCACCAGGCCGCTGACGCCCGCCGCGGCGCCCGAGGCCACCCGGGCGTCGAACTGGGTCGAGCCGGTCCCGAAGTTGACGCCGCTGTACTTCAGGTACTCGCCGTTGGTCAGCTGGGCGACCTGGTTGGAGTCCACCCCGGCCGGGTCGGAGTCGGTGGTGGTGGTGTTGCTGATCGTGCCCTGGCTGGCGCTGTAGCAGTCGGCGGAGATGTCCGCGGTGGCCGTGGTGGTGCAGGAAGTGCCGCCACCGCCGGTGCCGCCGCCTCCCCCGCTGGCCGCCGCCTTGGAGTAGACGGCCACGTAGCCGACGCTCATGGCCGCGCCCGAGCTGGTCGCGCTGGTCGGCGTGGTGCAGTTGCAGACGCCGTTCGGGAAGCCGCCGCCGACGGCCACGTCTAGCAGGATGAAGAACCCGTGGTCCACCGCGGCCTGCCAGGTCGACGTGCCGATCTGGGCCTCGGTGACCGTGTGGTAGACGGTGCCGTTGAGAAGCCAGGAGATGGACTCGCTGGCGGTGTTGGTCCGGTCGATGATGATCGAGTAGGTGTTGAACCCGGTCTGGCAGCCGGAGCAGGCGACCAGCCCGCTGCCCGAGCCTGTCGTCTCGTTACACGGACCGCCGGGGTCCACGCCGCAGTGCAGGGTGCCCGCGACCTCGGACAGCGCGTTGACGTCCTCCATGACGTCGATCTCGCCCACGGAAGGCCAGTTGGAGCAGGTCATGGTGCCCGAGGTGCCGGCCCCGCTGGCCCGGAAGCCCGCGCCGAGCATCCAGAAGGCGGGCCAGTAACCGAGCCCGCTGCCCGGGTTGGGCTGCTTGATCGACGCGCTGACCTCCAGCTCACCTCCGGCCGGGGCGGCGAAGCCGCTCGAGGTGGTCTCGAGCCGGCCCGAGGTCCAGGAGCCGGCCGAGTTCACCGGGGTGATGTTGAGGTGACCGCTGCCATCCTCGGAGACGTTCGTGGTCGAGTTGGTGTTGCGCTCGACCTCGCCGGTGCCCCAGTTGGCCGCGCAGCCGGTGCCGGTGTACTGGGTGCCCTGATCGTAGGTCCAGTTTCCGTCCACGCCGGATCCGGCTGCTCCGGAGAAGGCATCGCTGAACGTCGTCGTCCAGCCCGTCGGCGCCGGCGGGACCGTGGTGGCGCTGGCGTCTCCCGCCGTCACCAGCATCGCCGCCGCCGGGACGAGCGCAGCGACCAGCACCACCGCCGCCCGCCGCGAGACCCTGCCTGCTACTCTGCCGCATTTCTTGGGCGCGCCCCCTGTCCTCGCCCCCGTCAGCCAGTCCAGATGTTTGCGCACGGCGCTGCTCCTTTCGGTTTACCGTGAGTCCCCACTCCCGCTTAGGTGGTGTCCCTCCCCTGGCAGCCGCAGCTGGCCCGGATCATGACCCGGGTCGGCAGCACGTTCGTCTCGGGCGGCAACGCCCGGTTTTCGATCCTGGCCAGCAGGCGCTGGGTCGCGCGCACGCCGAGTTCGCGCAGCGGCTGGCTGACCGTGGTCAGCGGCGGGTCGACCAGCCGGCTCGGGTACACGTCGTCGAACCCGGTCAGCGCCACGTCGTCCGGGATCCTGGCGCCCGCGCGCTGGAACTCCCGCAGCGCGCCGATGGCCATCTGGTCGTTGGCGCACACCACGGCCTGCGGCAGCGATCCGCGGGCGAGCAGCGCGCGGGCCGCCTCGGTTCCGCTGCCTTCGGAGAAGTCACCGTGCACGACCTGGTCGATGACGCAGCCCGGGCTGGCCAGCACCGCGTTCTCGAAGGCGGCCTGCCGTTCCCTGGCGTCCGGGGCGTCGGGTGGCCCGGTGACGAAGCACAGCCGCCGGTACCCGTGCGTTCCGGCCAGGTGCGCGACCAGCGCGGTGATGCCGCCCACGTTGTCGGCGAGCACCACGTCGAGCTCGGTCTCGTCGCGCCGGCCCGCGATGACCGCGACCGGGATCCGCCCGGCCAGGCGGCGCAGGTCCGCGGCCGTCATGATCTCCTCGGCGACCAGGAGCCCGTCGACCTTGCCCGACAGCGCCCGCACCCGCCGCTCGAACGCCTGGCCACTGGAGCCGAACGTCAGCAGCAGGGAGTACTCGGTATCGCGCAGCACCGCCTCGGCCGCGTGCACGATCTGGTCGACGAACAGCAGGCTCTCGCGCTCGATGTCGATCTCGGCCTGGCCGCGCTCCAGGCCGACGAAGCCGATGATGTCCTTGCGGCGCCGGCTGAGCCCCTGAGCCGTGGCATCGGGCACGAAGCCGAGCGCCTCGATCACGGCCTGCACGCGCTGGCGGGTTTCGGCTTGTACCAGGTCGGAGTCGCGCATGACGCGGGAGACCGTGGCCGTGGAGACTCCCGCCATCCGCGCCACGTCGTAAACCGTCGTCATCGACCGACTCGCCTGTTTCTGATCTTGAAACCGCTTACATTAACGTCTAGCTGCTGACGCTAAACAGTGATGTAACCGGTGTCAAGACTCGGCGAACGTCTCGTTGCGCACCTCGGTGCATCTATCGCGCTGAGGGCGATTTGCCGGCAGTTCCGGGGGTTATAGCACCCGCTACCGCCGACAAAGCCGGGGTTTCACCTGGCTGCGGGCATGACGATGGGACGCTGGCGGGCTTGAGGTAAGCGTGATGCTCCTGTTGCGCGCTACGGGCGCACGATTGCCTGAGAAGCACGTGGAACGGCCGATCGTTCGTCAGTTTTGGTCACTGGGGCAACCCAAACTGACGAACGATCTTGTGTCGCGTGACGGGTGTGGTGGCTGGCTATGCGCTGGAGTCTGGGGGTTAGGTGGCGCCGAGGCCTAGGAGGAGGCCGTCGGCGGCTACGGCGGGGGAACTGGTGATGAACATGGGGACGCCGGCGGCGGGGGCGGTGATCGTCTGGAGGGTGCGGGCGCCGTCCAGCGTGCTGACGGTGCCGAGCAGTTGTCCCTCGGCGACTTGCTCGCCTACTCGGACGGCGGGCTCCCACCAGCCTTCGTCCTGGCAGCGCAGCCACAGGAACTGCTGGAGGTGCTCGGGTTGGGGGGCAGGCGCGGTGGCGGGCGCCGGGTCGGCCATGCCGAGTGCGGCCAGGATCCCGTCGAGCCCGCGGACGTGCGCCGCGACGGCGTCCCGCTCGACCAGGCCGCAGCCGCCGGCCTCGGCGATGATCGCGGGGATGCCGGCCGCGGCGGCGGCCTGGCTGGTGGAGCCGCCGACCGCGCGGCCGGGTCCGGGTGCCTGGCGGATGACGTAGCCCAGGCCGTAGGCGATGGCCAGCTCGCGGGCCCGGTCCTCGGCCGGGCCCGTGTCGTACAGCGCGAACGGCTCGAGCGCCTCCACCATGTCGCCGGCGTGCGCGTCGACGAGGGCGTCGGAACCGTCGATGAGCTGGGTGAAGGCCGCGTAGGCGAGCTGGTCGGCGAGCGTTCCGGCCGGGTCGCCGGGGAAGCACCGGTTGAGGTTCTTGCCGTCGTCGGGGATCACGAACGGGCTGCGGGCGCGGAACGAGGGCAGGTTCAGCACCGGTACCGCGACCACGCGGCCGCGCAGTTCCCGGCCCTCGAGCTGGCTGGCCCATTTCCGGACGCCGTCCATCGACGCGTACTCGCAGCCGTGCACCCCGGCGATGACGGTGAGCCGCGGGCCGTCGGCGGTGCCGGTCAGCTCGATGACGGGCACCTCCAGGCCGGCCAGCGTGAGCGTGTGACGGCGCGTGGTCGTGGGCATGCGTCGGTCCTCCTGGGGCCTAGGTCGGCTTCATAGTGATGGCGATCAGGTCCTCGGCGGCGGCCAGCAGCGCGTCGCGCGCCAGGGCGGTCCACAAACAGCCCGCGATGTTCTCGGTCACCCGGGCGCCGGGCAGGTGTGAGGCACGCACGAAGATCCGTTCGTTATATGGGGTTGTTCAACTCGCCTGCCCAGGAACCGCGGATGCCGCAGCCGAGCACAACGTAGCGCACGGCGCGTAACGCTACAGCATGTAATCGGATCCCGAAAAGTAACAAGGGTCCTCGATGCGTAACAACGGGGTAAAACCTTCACCCGGGCACCAAACTCGGTATTGCCAACCAGGCGATTTCGGGTCATCTTGGCTTGGACAAAGGTTTGTTCTTCCTTGCCGCCTTGAGCCGCCCGCGGGGCCGGCCAGAGCCGGTCTCAGGCTGCCCGGACATAACAGGGAGTTACCGTGAAGCACAAGACCACCACAGCGATAACCCTGATCGCGGTCAGCGCGCTCATGGCCCTGGCCGGCTGCGGGGGCTCCTCGGGCTCGGGCTCAGGCGGGTCGACCGCGTCGAGCGGCACCCCGGTCAAGGGCGGGGACCTGGTCATCGCCCGGACCGCCGACTCGCAGTCGATGAACAACACCACGGTGTTCGACAACGAGTCGATCTGGGTCTTCGAGCAGATCTTCCAGACCCTGTACACGGTGACGCCGAACGGCAAGGGCGTCCAGCCCGAGCTGGCCACCAGCTACAAGGTCTCGGCCGACAAGAAGACCTACACGTTCACCCTGCGGTCCGGCGTGAAGTTCTCCACCGGCCAGCCGATGACCTCGGCGGACGTCAAGTTCTCGCTGGACCAGTCGCGCGCGGCCGCCAAGGGCTGGGGCTACATCGACACGGCGATCAAGTCGGTGGCGGCGCCCACGCCGTCCACGGTGGTGGTCAACCTCAAGTACCCGTGGGCGCCGCTGCTGGCCGACCTGTCGCTGTTCTCCAACGGGATCGTGCCCGCCAACTACGGCGGCAAGACCGAGACCCAGTTCTACAACGCCCCGGTCGGCACCGGCCCGTTCAAGTGGGACTACTGGCACAAGGGGAGCGCGCTCAAGCTGGTGGCCAACCCCAATTACTGGGTGAAGGGCGAGCCGTACCTGAACAGCGTGACCTGGACCGACGTCCCCAGCGACAACACCAGGGAGCTGCAGCTCAAGGGCGGTCAGGCCCAGATCGACGAGTTCCCGGCCTGGTCCACGGTGTCCAGCCTGAAGACCACGCCGAACGTCACCATGAACCTGTTCAACTCGACCAGGACCGACTACCTGGCCTTCAACGAGACCTCCAAGCCGTTCCAGGACGTGCACGTGCGCCGGGCGATCTCGCTCGCGATCAACCGGGCCGCGCTGGTCAAGGCGGTGCTGTTCGGCAACGGCAAGCCGGCCAACTCGGTCTTCCCGCCGCAGGTGCCCTACTACCAGGCCGCCACCCAGGGGCTCCAGTACAACCTGGCCGAGGCCAAGGCGGAGATGGCCAAGTCCAGCGTGCCGAAGGGCTTCTCCACCACGATCCTGGTCTCCTCGGGCTTCTCCGACGACCTGACCATCGCCACGGTCCTGCAGTCCGAGCTCAAGCCGCTGGGCATCAACCTGAAGATCCAGCAGCTCGACCCGAACACGGCGAACACGAACCAGCAGAACCTCAAGTACGACATGACGCTGACCTACTGGACCATGGACATCCCCGACCCCGACGAGCTGGCCACGTTCGCCGTCGACCCGAACTCGGGGGCCAGGTCGTTCTTCACCGCCTACGACAACCCGACCGTGGTCAAGGACACGCACGACGCGGAGCAGACCCTGGCCACCTCGGCCCGCCAGGACCTGTACAACACGATCCAGTCGGACGCGGCGGCCGACGCGTTCATGGCCTTCCTGTACTACTCCCCCTACGCCTACGCCACCACGTCGAACGTGCACGGCTTCTACGTCACGCCGCTGGGCAATTACCACCTGGAGAACGTCTGGATGAGTAAGTAAGGCGCTCAGATGGGACGAACCGGGTTCGTGGTCCAGCGGCTGCTGCTGCTGGTGCCGGTGGCCGTCGGCGTGACGATCATCGTCTTCTTCATGGTCCACCTGATCCCGGGTGACCCGGCGGCGACGATCCTCGGCATCCACGCCACCCCGAAGGCGATCGCCCTGCTGCACAAGCAGTGGGGCCTGAACCGGCCGCTGGTCAGCCAGTACTGGCTGTTCATCGACCGGCTGTTCCACGGGAACCTGGGCCAGAGCCTGTACTACGGCGGCCCGGTGTCCAGCTTGATCTGGAGCCACCTGCCGCCGACGCTGTGGCTGCTGGCCTACGCGGTCGTGCTCACCGTGCTGATCAGCGTGCCGCTGGCGGTGCTCGCGGCCAGCAAGCGGGACGGCGTCCGGGACCACGTGGTCCGGGCCGTCCCGCTGGTCGGCCTGGGCATGCCCCAGTTCTGGCTGGGGTTCCTGCTGATCTACGGGTTCGCGATCTCGCTGCGGATCTTCCCGGTCAGCGGGTACGGGGCCGGCTTCACCGGGCACCTGCAGTCGATGTTCCTGCCCGGCCTGACGGTCGCGTTCGCGCTCACCCCGGTGGTCATCCGCAGCCTGCGGGCGAGCATGCTCAACGTCCTGCAGGCCGAGTACATCGTGACGGCGAGATCCAAGGGGGTGCCGCCGCACCGGCTGTTCCTGCGGCACGTGCTGCGGAACGCCGTCATCCCCGCCGTCACGGTGCTGGCCATCAACATCGGCTTCCTGATCGGGGCGACCGTCATCATCGAGCAGGTATTCGCGATTCCCGGGATCGGCCAGCTGATGATCGACTCGATCTTCCAGCGGGACTTCCCGGTGGTACAGGGGGTCACGCTGGTGTTCGGGGTGATGGTGGTGCTCGTCAACCTGCTGGCGGACCTGGCCTACGCGGCCCTCGACCCTCGGGTGAGGTTTGACCGATGATCGCGTCCGAGGTCCCGCCCATCCCTGACCCCGACGCGCCGTCGCTGGCCACGGCGCGGGCGCAGCGCCGCGCGGACCGCCGCTGGTACCGGCAGCCGGCCCTGATGGCCGGGATCGTGGTCCTGGTCATCGTGGTCGGGATGGCCGTTCTCGCGCCAGTGATCACGTCGTACAACCCCAACGCCCAGGACCTCACTTCGTCACTGCTGGGACCGAGTGGCAAGCACCTGCTCGGCACCGACCAACTGGGCCGGGACACGTTCACCCGGCTGCTCTACGGGCTGCGGCTCGACCTGCGGATCGCGTTCATCGCGGTGCTGTTCCCGTTCGTGCTCGGCACCGTGCTCGGCACGCTGGCCGGGTACTTCGGCGGCTGGGTGGACGCCATCATCATGCGGCTGGTCGACATCGTGGTCGCGTTCCCGTTCTACGTGCTCGTCATCGCCCTGGTCTTCGTGCTCGGCCCGGGCGAGCGCAGCATCTACATCGCGATCACGGCGGTGGGCTGGGTGGCCTACGCGCGGATCATCCGCGGTGAGATCCTGGTGGCCAAGCGGCAGGACTACGTGACCGCCGCCCGTTCGGGCGGGCTTTCCGACCTGCGCATCATGAGCCGGCACCTGCTGCCCAACGTGATCACCCAGGCGTTCATCTACGCCATGTCCGACATCGTCCAGGACATCTTGGCCATCGTGACGCTGGGGTATCTCGGCCTGGGCATCCCGCCGCCCACGGCGGATCTCGGGTCGATGATCAACGACGGGCAGAACTTCCTGTCTACTCACTGGCAGCTGACCACTATTCCTGGCCTGGTCGTGGTGGTGGTCGGGCTCGGGTTGTCGCTGGTGGGCGACGGGCTGGCTGATCTGCTGCGGCCGGGCCGGTGAGCGGCGTGGATACACCGATGATTCTCGAGGTCAGCGACCTGCGCGTGCGGATCGCGAGCCGCCGCGGCATCGTCCGGGCCGTCGACGGGGTGTCGTTCGGCGTGCGCCGGGGCGGGGCTCTCGGCCTGGTCGGCGAGTCCGGCTCGGGCAAGAGCATGACGCTGCGCGCCATCCTCGGCGTGCTGCCGGCCGAGGCCCAGGTCACCTCGGGCGAGATCCGGCTGGACGGCGTGGACCTGCTCAAACTGCGCGGGTCGGAGGTCAACCGGCTGCGCGGGCCGAAGATGGCCATGATCTTCCAGGAACCGATGAGCGCGCTCAACCCGGTCATGCGGGTGGGGCAGCAGATCGCCGAGGGACCCCGGGTGCATATGGGCCTGAGCCGGGCCCGGGCGGCCGAGCGGGCGCTCGAGCTGATGCGCCGGGTGGGCATCCCCGACCCGGAGCGCCGGTTCCGGGCCTATCCGCACGAATTCTCCGGCGGCATGCGGCAGCGCGTGATGATCGCGATCGCGCTGTCCTGCGACCCGGAAATCATCCTGTGCGACGAGCCGACCACCGCGCTGGACGTGACCATCCAGGACCAGATCCTGCGGCTGCTGACCCGGCTGTGCCGCGAGTCGGGGGTGTCTTTGGTGTTCGTCACGCACGACCTGCCGGTGGTGGCGCAGGTCTGCCAGGACGTGGCCGTCATGTACGGCGGGCAACTGGTCGAGCGGGGGGAGGTCCGCGAGGTGCTGCTCGAGCCCCGGCATCCGTACACGCTCGGCCTGGTGCGTTCGGCGCCCGATTTCGAGTACGTGAGGGAGTCGCTGGTGCCCATCCCCGGCTCGCCGCCCAGCCTGGTCAGCCCGCCGTCCGGGTGCCGGTTCCATCCGCGGTGCGCCTTCGCCGAGGACGACTGCCGTACCACCGAGACGCCGCTGCGGGTGCTGCCCAGCGGGCGGGCCACCGCCTGCCTGCACTACGAGCGCACGCTGGAGGCCATCGCGGCGGACCGGAGCCAGCCATGAGCACGACGCCGGTGGAGGAGCCGCTGATCTCGGCGCGCGGGGTCTCGGTGACGTTCGCGGTCGGCTCGCGGCTGGCCGCCCGGCTGCACGGCGAGCAGCGCCTGCTGCACGCGGTCGACGGCGTCGACCTGGAGATCCGGCGGGGCGAGGCGCTCGCCCTGGTCGGTGAGTCCGGGTCCGGCAAGTCCACGTTCGCGCAGGCCCTGGCCGGGCTGCTGCGCCCGGACGGCGGCCAGATCCGCTTCGACGGCCGCGTGCTGGCGGCTTCGCGGTCGCGGGCGGACCGGCGGCGCATCCAGATGGTCTTCCAGGATCCATACTCCTCGCTGAACCCGCGCCTGACCGTGGGCGGCATGCTCCGCGAGCTGCTGCGGGTGCATCACGTGGTGCCCAGGAACCAGGTCGAGGAGTTCAGCAAGGAACTGCTCGCGATGGTCGGCCTGGGCGAGGCGGACCTGGCCGCCTACCCGCGCCAGTTCTCCGGCGGGCAGCGGCAGCGGGTGGCGATCGCCCGGGCGCTCGCGCTGCGGCCCGAGGTCCTGGTGGCCGACGAGCCGGTGTCGGCCCTCGACGTCAGCGTGCAGGCCACCATCCTCAACCTGCTCCAGCAACTGCGCGACGAACTCGGGCTCACCCTGCTGCTCATCTCGCACAACCTGGCCGTGGTGCGGCACCTGTGCGACCGGGTGGCGGTCATGTACCTGGGCCGCATCGTCGAGGTCGCGCCCACCGAGCAGATCTTCAGCGCCCCCCGCCATCCCTACACGCGCGGCCTGCTGGACGCGATCCCCCGGATGACCGAGGGCGCCGACGACGGCCGCAAGCCCGCCATCACGGGCGACCCGCCGAGCCCGCTGCGCCTCCCGGCCGGGTGCCGCTTCCGCACCCGCTGCCCGATGGCGCAGCCACGCTGCGAGGCCGAAGATCCGGCCCTCGAGGCGGCCCCGGATGATCCCGGCCACCTCGCGGCCTGCCACTTTGCCTTCACTCCGGCCCCTTCCTCCGCAGCGCCGAACGAGAACGAGCGGAATGCCTGATGACGGGCAGCCCGAGCGGCCGCGGGGCCCTCGCCTGATCGACATCGCCCAGGCGGTCGGCGTGCACGTGTCCACCGTGTCCCGGGTGCTCAACGGCGACCCCGCGCAGTCGGTCAGGCCCGAGGTCTACCGCCGGATCCTGAGCACGGCCCGTCAGCAGGGCTACCGGCCCAACGCACTGGCCCGGGCACTTAAACGGCGCCACACCGGCGCCATCGCGTTCGTTATCCCGCTGCTGCGTAACCCCATCTGGGTGCGGCTGCAGCGAGGCGCGCTGCAACGGGCGGGCGACCGCGGCTACGTGGTCATGATCATGGAGGAGCCCGGGGAGGACGCCAAGCCGCCCGGCACTTATCGCTACCTGGTCGAGGAGAGCCGGGCCGACGGCCTGCTGCTGGCCACCACGCTGCGGAACGCCTCGCACGCCTCGGGTGTGCCCGGGGTACCGCACGTGTACGTGAACCGGCGCGGGCCCGACCACGGGCACGACGTGGTCATGGACGAGCCGGGCGCGGTGCGGCTGTTCCTGGAGCACACCGCCGGGTTCGGCCACCGTCGCGTGGCGCTCATCGACGGGGCGCCCGACGTGGACACCGTCCACCGCCGGGTGAGCGCGGCCCGCCGGCTCGGCGCCGGGCTTGGTCTCCGGCTGACAGTGCGGCACGCGGCCGTGACCGAGGAGGGCGGCTGGGACGCCATGACGCGGATCCTGCGCCAGGAACCGCGGCCGACCGCCTGCGGTGTCGGCAGCCTCAACCAGCTGTTCGGGGTGGTGGCGGCGCTGCGGTCGGCCGGCGTCGCGGTCCCCGGGCAGATGTCGGTCGTGAGCTTCGACGAGGACGAGTGCCTGGCCTTCCTCGAGGTCCCGGTGACCAGCGTGGCCATGCCGCTGGCCGAGCTCGGCGGCGCGGCCGTGGACCAGCTGATCGCCAGGATCGAACGGCAGCCGGCCGGGGATGTGATGATCCGGGAGCCGATGAAACTGGTGCCGCGCCGGTCGGTGGCGAGCCCTCCTTCGGCTTAGCCCCTGGCTTTCCTGTTAGCTCCGGACCGCGCGGACCACGCGGGCGTGCTCGCGCATGGTCTCGGTGCCGTCCGCGCCTGGCTGCCGGCCGAACCCGCAGTACATCGCCACACCGAAGTTCTCCAGGTAGCGGGCGGCGGTGTCCGCCCGGCGGCGCAGCCCGGCCGCCCCGTCGATGGGCAGCACGATGCCGAGGAAGACCCGGGCGTCGCCCGGCTCCAGGTCGGCCAGCGGCCGGAAGAAGCTCCGGTCCTCGCTGCGCAGGTACCGCGGGCCGGCCAGGTGCAGCCAGTCCACGGCGCGACCGGAATTCGCCACCGCGAAGTTGGCCATGCGCACCAGCAGGCCCATGTCGCGCGCCTCGTACATCGGCCACTCGGGGAAGGTCCCGTAGCACAGGTGGTAGCCGACCAGTACCTCGGCCGGGATCAGCCGGGTGAGCCGGGTGACCGGGCCGGCGAAGCGCTCCCAGGCGCCTTCCGGCATCCAGGCCAGCACCCGCTCGATGTCCTGGGTCTCGTAGGCCAGGTCCCACTGGATGGCCAGTTCTTCCGGCGGGATGGCGGCGGTCAGCCGGGCCAGTTCGCGCGCCACCAGGTCCTCGTACGCCCGCGCCGCGACCGGGTAGTCGGCCTCGATGTCGGCTTTGAAGCCGCTCAGCGCGCTGGACGGGAACGGGAGGCCGACCTGGAACCTGATCCCGGCCGGGATCACCCCCTCGGCCCGCAGCGCCGTGAACACCTGATAGCCGGCGATCGCGTCGTCGATCCGCGGCCAGGTGTCCCAGTGCAGTTCGGTGACGCCGGCCCGGATGCCGAACACCGGGGTCTCGTAGGCGTGCCGCGGGATCCCGGTCGGCGACGCGGTCTCCTGGGTCACGACCACATCAGGGTGCGGCCGCACCAGCCGTTCCCGTTCATAACCGACCCAGGCCGAACGAGGCCCGGTTTCCCCATCCGGCAGCGCGAACACGAGTCCTTCGTAGAAACCGGCGGCGGCCCGCAGCGCCGAATCGGCCGAGTCGGCGGGCAAGCTTCCCACGAGCAGCAGCTCACTGTCCACGCGCGGCGCCATCGCCGCCCCCTTCTCTGGGTCCCGACGCTGGGCCGGGCATGCGCTCGGTCCAGGAGGCGATGAAGTCGCGGAGGGCGGGTTCGGCGGCCAGGTCGATGGCCTGGCGCCCGGCGCCGTCCCGCAGCCGCGGGTCGGCGCCGCCGCGGAGCATGTACCGGACCGCGGCCGCCTGGCCGAGCCGGGCCGCCTCGTGCAGCGGCCGGGCGCCGTCCGGCGCCGGGGCGTCGTAGTCCGGCGCGCCCAGGCCCAGTCGCCGCCCGGCGATGAAGATCCGGTTCCCGCCGCGTTCTCCCCAGGTCCCGGCCGCGTCGTGGCGGACCATGGCGACCAGCTGCGCGGCCGTGGGCCAGCGGCGCAGGAGCGCCCGGATCTCGGCCGCCGGCGGCCCCGGCACGTAGGTAACGAACGTCTCGCCCGAGCCAGGCTCGCGGATGACGAACTCCCCCGGCAGGTGGTCGCGGGCGAAGGCGGCGACGCAGTCCAGGTAGGCCTGGGTCAGCCCGTCCTCGGGCGCCTGGCGCAGCTCCCAGCGGTGGGGCTGGCCCGCGTGCACGAAGTCGACCAGCACCCGGCTGCCGGCGCCGGGCGGCGTCACCTGGCTCGCCCGCAGCCCGGCCGGCTGCCAGTCACCCCCGGTCACCTCGGCGAACGGGATCACTAGGCGGACGAAGTCCGCGCCGTCGCGCGGCTGGGCCTGATCGCCGCCGGAGCCGATGACGACCTGGGTGCCGCGCCCGGCCGCGACGGCCCCCGCGAGCACCTGACCGCCCCAGTCTTGCAGTGGCTCGCGGGCGCCGATGTCGGCGAACCGGCCCGGCGCGGCGGGGTCGAGCACGCCGTGCCGGTCCAGGATGGCGAAGATGCCGTCGCGTATCCAGGCCGGGCCCGGCGCCTCCCAGCGCCGCTCCCACCCCGGCTGCTGGCGCCGCCACTGATCGTGACTGACCTGAGCTGAGGCAGCGTGCGTCCGCAAGACATAGGCACGCACTCGGTCCCGGAGTGAGTCCACCTCAGCAGCATGCCGTACGGAGGCTGTCGTGCGCGACACCTCATATAAAACGACTGCATCAGTCTCCACACGGCCACCACATGATCACCAGACCGCCTGCACCTCGGCCCGGTCTTCTGTAAGCGGCTGTTGCGGCGTGGCGGACGCGAACGCGTCCGGCCCGCCACGGCTCCGGCCACCCTCGGACGACCTCCGCCGTGTCGCTCTGCGGGTGGCCGGCTTTGTTATGCGCGATGTCCCCGTGACCCCTGAGGCCCGGTTTCATACCCGGGGCCGGGGCCGGGGCCGGGGCCGTCCATGATCAACTCGGCTGGGCGGCATGCGGGGGGCGTAGCTCGACGGGGAGTGGCAGGAGCGGCTCGCGTGACTTCTGTGACTTGTGCTACGTCAGCGCGAACGACAACGGGGTGGATTCGGGTTATCGGGTGGATTTGGGTGCCCAGGGGGTACCGAAAACACCCCATAACCCGAATCCACCCGCTAAGCGGTGGGGCGGGGGTCGCGAGCCTAGCTGGGGGCGGGGCGGGGTCGGTGGGGGGTCAGGGCGCGGATGCGGAGGGCTAGCTGGAGCTCGAAGCGGCAGTCGGGGTCGCGGAGCTGGTCGCCGAACAGGTCCTGGATCTGGCGGAGGCGGTACCTGACGGTCTGCGGGTGGACGTGGATGCGCTGCGCGACTTCGGCGGCGTTCTCGCCGAGTTGCAGCCAGGCCAGCAGGGTCTCGGCGATACGGTCGCGCTGGGTGGGGCGCAGCCCGTCGAGCGGGGCGAGGCGGCGGCGGCTCAGCGCGGCGGCCAGGGCTTCGTCGGCCAGGATCAGCAGGGTGGACAGGTGCTGGTCGCAGCGGATGGGGCCGCTGGCGGCGGGATCGCTCGCGGCGGGGCCCGTCACGGACGAGCCGCTGCCGGCGGGCGCGCAGGCACCGAGGATGACGCCGGACTGGGCCAGGGAGCGGGCGTGGCGGGCCCAGCGGAGCGACTGGGCGGCCTGGGCGAGCGGCACCGATGGGCCGATCGCGGCGGGGCGGCCGCGGAGCGCGCGGTCGACGGCCGCCTGCCGTCCCGGGCCGTCCGGGTCCGGGATCAGCAGGCACGGGTCGGCCGCGGTCCAGTCCACGAGCACACCCGGCGGCAGTAGCGGGGTGTCCGGCCCCGGGCCGACCACGGCTAGGGCGACTTGGGTGGGGAGGAGCCAGTGAGCGGCGCGGGCGGCGGCGGTTAGCTGGCCGGGGTGAGGGGGCGGGTCGGCCAGGATCAGTTCGAGGAGGTGGCGCTGGTGGTCGCCGACGGTCTGGGCGCGGGCTTCGGCGTAGCCGCGGGCGCAGGCGGCGGCTAGTTCGTCCAGGTAGCCGAAGACGGCCTCGCCGACGCGGCTGAGCTCGCGCCGGTCGAGGCCGGCGCCGGCCTCGCACAGCCAGCGCCAGGCCACGCGCGCGCCGAGGCGCAGCGCGTCCTGCAGGCCGTCGAGGGTCCGGCCTTCGCGGGCCGCCGTCCCGCCGATGACCCGGAATTCCTCCAGGACGGGTTCCATCGAGCGGTCCGGCTGCGCGACGTGGGCGATGAAGCTGGCCACGGCCCCGGTGACCGCGTCGGCCAGGCGCTGCTGGTAGCCGGGCCTGGCCCTGCCCACGGCATCGGGGCCCACGGCATCGGGGCCCACGGCATCGGGGCTCGCGTACTCGGGGACGGCCCGCCCGATGGCCTCGATCATCTCCGGGATGGCACCGCCGAGGCTGGACCCGACCACGGCCGCGGTCTCGGCGGAAAACGCCGCAGCCGCCTCTGACCTGGTCCCCGAGAGCTCTAGCACCATCGTTCACCGCCCGGACGCCGGTTCTGCCCCCGTGCTATGACCGGACCATACGTTACCAGTAAGTAACTTCCGGTGTCACGCGCGGGCCGAGCAGGGCCTGGGTGGCCTGGACGGCCACCTCGGTGATGCCGCCGATGTCGCCGCCGTCCTCGCCGGTGGCGGCGATGAGCTCGCGCAGGCCGCCGAGCAGCATGATCATGAGCTGGCGGGAGGGCGGGGCGACGCCCGCGGCGCGCAGTCGCGGGCCGGCCGCCAGGTCCTCGATCAGCACGATGAACGCCTCGAGCCACTCCCGCTGCAGGTGGCGGGCGTCCGCGCCGAGCGCGGGCAGGTCCCTGATCCAGCTCAGCGTGAGGGCCAGGTCGGACTGCGCCACCGCGATCCACGCCTCGACGGCCTGCCGGATCTGCTCATCCCACGGCGCGCGCCGGTCGACCGCGGCCGCGATCTGCCGGACCATGGCCGCGTTGGCCTCTTGCAGCAGCGCGATGTAGCAGGCCTGCTTGTCCGGGAAGTGCTGGTAGAAGGTGCGGCGCGAGGTCCGGGCGTGCCGCACCACGTCGGCTACGGTGGCGTCGCGGAAACCGCGCTCGCGGACGGCGGCGGCCATGCCCTCGAGCAGCCGCCGCCGGAAGTCTTGGTTTTCCGCCTCGTTCCCGGGCTTGCGGACCATATTACTCCCGCGTAACGTTTGCCTGGTACGCAAGCGTACCGCCGGTGGTCGGGGAAAGACAGCCGGTGGTTGGGGAAAGACAGGCGTACCAGGAGGAAAGATGGCCAGGAAGCACAGGTCCATCGCCGGGCGGCCGGCGATGATCACCGGCGCCGCCTCCGGCATCGGGCGGAGCCTCGCCCGGCTGCTGTCGCGGCGGGGCGCGCCAGTCGCCATCGCCGACATCGACGAGGCCGGGCTCAAGGACACCGCCCAGTCGCTGCACGGCCCGGCCCTGAGCCGGGTACTCGACGTGCGGGACGCCCAGGACCAGCGCCGCTTCGCGGCCGAGGTACGCGACTGGCTGGCCTCGCTGCCGGGCGCGCCGCCGCTGGCCGCGGTGTTCAACAACGCCGGCGTCGCGGTCGCCTCGTCGGTGCTCGACGCCGATCCGGACGACGACGAGTGGCTGCGGCAGATCAACTTCGACGGGGTGGTCAACGGCACCCGCGCCTTCCTGCCCATCCTGGTCGAGCAGGACGACGGGGTCATCGTCAACACCTCGAGCGTGTTCGGCCTGTGCGGGATGCCTTACCAGAGCGCCTACTGCGCGTCGAAGTTCGCGGTCCGCGGCTTCACCGACTCGCTGCGGCAGGAACTGCGCGGCACCGGCGTCCGCGCGGTGACCGTCCACCCGGGCGGCATCAAGACCAACATTGCTCGTAGCGCTCGGGTCCGCAAAGACCCGAGCGGCCTGGGCCGCAGCCAGGAGCAGATGGCGGCCGAGTTCGAGCGGCTGCTGCGGACCACCCCGGCCCAGGCGGCCGAGATCATCTGCCGCGGTGTCGACGCGGGCAAGGCCCGCATCCTGGTCGGCCCGGACGCCTACGTCTTCGACGCGCTGGCCCGGGTCACCCCGACCCACTACTACGACATCATGGTGCGGCTGGAGAAGCGGTTGCAGCGGGGGTCGGTGTGAGCGACGTGATGGTGCGGCTGGAGAAGCGGCTGCAGCGGGGGTCGGTGTGAGCGATTACGTCGATGTGCTGATCGTGGGGGCGGGGCTTTCCGGCATCGGGGCCGCTCATCACCTGCAGGACGCCTTCCCGGGCAAGACCTACACGATCCTCGAGGGCCGGGACGCCATCGGCGGCACCTGGGACCTGTTCCGTTACCCCGGCGTGCGGTCGGACTCGGACATGTACACGCTCGGCTACCGGTTCCGGCCGTGGACCGAGGCGCAGGCCATCGCGGACGGCCCGTCCATCCTGAGCTACGTCCGGGCCACCGCGGCCGAGGCCGGGATCGATAAGCACATCCGCTTCGGCCACCGGGTGACGCGGGCCGCCTGGTCGGGCGAGGACGCCCGCTGGACCGTGGAGGCCACCGCCCCGGGCGGCCAGACGGTGACGCTGACCTGCGGTTTCCTGCTGCTGTGCAGCGGTTACTACAACTACGACCACGGCTACCAGGCGCCGTTGCCCGGGATCGAGAACTTCGGCGGGCAGGTCGTGCACCCGCAGTTCTGGCCGCCGGACCTGGACTACGCGGGCAAGCAGGTCGTGGTGATCGGCAGCGGGGCGACCGCGGTGACGCTGGTCCCGGCCATGGCGCCGACCGCGGCGCACGTCACCATGCTGCAGCGCTCCCCCAGCTACGTCCTGGCCATGCCGTCCGAAGACGGCCTGGCCAACCGGCTGCGCCGGCTGCTCGGCCCGCGCCGCGGTTACACCGCCACCCGGTGGAAGAACGTCGCGCTCACCACGCTGATGTACCGGCTCAGCCGGCGCAAGCCGGACATGATCCGCGGCTGGATCCGCAAGATGACCATCCAGCAGCTGCCCGCCGGTTACGACGTGGACACCCACTTCAAGCCGGCCTACAACCCGTGGGACCAGCGGCTGTGCCTGGTCCCCGACGGCGACCTGTTCCGGGCGATCTCCGGCGGCCGTGCCTCGGTGGCCACCGACCGCATCGCCACCTTCACCGAGGACGGTCTCCGGCTGGAATCCGGGGCCGACCTCAAGGCCGACATCGTGGTGACCGCGACCGGCCTGCAGCTGCTCGCGCTGGGCGGCATCGAGCTGACCGTGGACGACGAGCCGGTGCGGCTGCCGCAGACCATGGCCTACAAGGGCATGATGCTGAGCGGCGTGCCGAACTTCGCCTTCACCATCGGCTACACCAACGCGTCCTGGACGCTGAAGGCCGACCTGGTGAGCGAGTTCGTCTGCCGGCTGCTCAAGCACATGGACGCGCGCGGCTACGACACCTGCGTCCCGGTCAACGACGACCCCACCGTGACCGAGCAGCCGCTGCTCGACTTCGCGGCCGGCTACGTGCTGCGCTCCATCGACGAGTTCCCGAAGGCCGGGTCGCGGGCCCCGTGGCGGCTGGCCCAGAACTACGCCCGGGACGTGGTGACGCTGCGGCACGGCAAGATCGACGACGGGTCGATGCGCTTCAAGGCCAGCACGCGGCGGGGGGCGGGGCGGGAACGAGACCCCGTTCGGTAGCTGGATTTTTTGTCGGTGAGTGACAAACGGCGGCGCTGAATCGTTGCGCGGGCCGCTAGCCACCTACGGCGGCCCGGCGTCTAATCCGGGTATGCCCCACTTCAGGTTCCGTACGGCTGCCGTTCTCCTCGCCGCGGGCGCCGCGCTGCTCGGCCTCGCGCTGCCCGCTCAGGCCCAGGTTCAAAAGGCACAGACCCTGCCGGTCGACTACGACTTCGCGCTGGGCGCGCTGGCCGGCTTCGCCCATCCGCAGACGCCGCCGCCAGGCGCGGACAACGGCTGTCAGCCGTCGGCCGCCCATCCGGAGCCGGTGATCCTGGTCAACGGGACGTTCGCGAACCAGGACGACAACTGGCAGGCCGCGTCGCCGCTGCTGGCCAACCACGGCTACTGCGTCTTCACCTTCAACTACGGCGGGTCCTCGGCCTCGTCGATCGTGCAGGGCACCGGTGACATCGCTACATCCGCGGGTCAGCTGGGAACGTTCGTGACCCAGGTGCTCGGGGAGACCGGCGCGGCCAAGGTGGACCTGGTGGGGCATTCGCAGGGCGGCATGATGCCGCGGTACTACCTGAAGTTCGACGGCGGCGCGAAGTTCGTGGACAAGCTGGTCGCGCTGGCGCCGAGCAACCACGGCACCACCCTGGACGGGCTGATCTCCCTGGTCACCGCGCTGGGCCAGGCCGGCCTGGTGAACGGCGCGCTCAACGCGCTGTGCACCGCGTGCGTCGAGCAGGAACAGGGCTCGGCGTTCCTGACGAACCTGAACGCGGGCGGCGACACCGTGGCCGGGGTGAGCTACACGGTCATCGAGTCCAGGTACGACGAGGTGGTGACGCCGTACACGTCGGCGTTCCTGTCCGGGACCGGCGTCACCAACATCGTGCTGCAGAACCAGTGCCCGCTCGACCTGACCGACCACCTGGAGATCGCGGCCGACCCGGTCGCGCTGGCCGACGTGCTGAACGCGCTCGACCCCGCGCATCCCGTGAAGGTGCCGTGCTTGACTGTCCTTCCCATCACCGGCCCCGTGGGGCCGGTGCCGTCATTCTGAGCGGCCGGTTAGCTCCTCCACCGGCTTGACTCCGGCGGTGCCCTTCTTCAGCCGCCACAGCAGGCCGCCGAAGTACCACAGCGCGGCCAGCACCACGCCGTAGCCGACCACCTTGTCGGCCCCGTGGAACGGGGCCGGGAGCGACAGCACGATCATGATCAGCACGGTGTAGGCGAGCACGAAGACGATCACCGGCCAGGCCCAGCGGCCGAGGTTGAACGCGCCCGGCAGGCTGTCGGTGGTCTTCCGCTTGACCGCGTAGGCCACGGTGATCAGGAAGTAGATGATGTAGGGGATGATCGCCGTCGCGCCCACCAGGGTGCCGAACGCGCTGGGCTGGTTGTACCCGTACAGCATCACGCCCAGGTCGATCACGCCGAAGACCAGCAGGGCCACGATCGGGGTCTGGCTGCGCACGTTGATCTTCTTCAGCCAGCCCGAGAACGGCAGCATGTTGTCCCGCGCCATCGAGTAGACCAGCCGGGCCTGCGCCCCCGAGCCGACCACCAAGATCGCGAACATCGAGAACACCACGAAGGCCACGAACACCTTGACCAGCCAGGACGGCAGCCAGTAGCCCGCGATGGTGAGCAGCGGCAGCGGCGACGCCTCGACCGTCTTGAGGTCGGGGATGGCGACGGTGAAGCCGATCAGGGCGATCATGCCCAGGACGGCCGAGCCGCCTACCGCCCACAGCACGCCGCGGGGCACGCTGCGCACCGGGTTGACCGCGTCCTCGGACATGTCGGCCGCCAGCTCGAAGCCGACCAGGGTGAACGCGCCGAGCAGGCCCGCCAGCGCGAAGGCGTACCAGGTCGGGTTGTGGTTGACCGAGGCGGTGCTGGTGAGGATGCCCGCGCCGGTCGTGGTGGGCTTGGCGTGCACGCCCCACAGGATGAACAGCAGCACGCCGAACAGGACCGTCCCGATGATCTCGGTGAACACCGCGACGTTGTTGACCCGCGCCGCGACCTGGATGCTGATGATGTTGATCACGACCGGCAGCAGCATCAAGATGACCGTCACCGCGAGCACCAGGTGCTTGCTCGGGTTGTTCACGTTGAACTCGCTGAGCAGCAGCGGGGAGGCCACCTCGAGCATGATCGCGCCGCCGCCGACGGCCATGTAGAGCAGCCCGGCGAAGCCGACGAACCAGCCGTAGGTGGGGTTCACCAGCCGGGCGCTCCACTGGTAGGCGTAGCCGGCCAGCGGGATGCGGGTGCCGAGCTCGGCCACGACCAGGGCGATCGCCATGTTGCCGACGCCGACGATGGGCCAGGTCCAGATGGAGGCGGGACCCCAGTAGGACAGGCCGAACCCGTAGTTCAGGAAGATGCCGGTGGTAATGGAGATGATCGAGAAGGCGATCGCGAACATGGAGAAGAACCGCAGCGACCGCCGGAGCTCCGGCTTGTAGCCGGCCCGCTCGAGGATCACCTCGGCTTCGGCTTCGGCTTCGGCTTCGGTGGTGAGCGGCGCGGGCGCGGGCCGGCCGGGTTCGGCGGCGGTGCTCGACATCGGGGTCCTCCTTACTGGCTTTACTGGCTTTACTGCCTTTACTGGCCGAGGTGCTTGCGGACGGCGGCGAACGCCTGGTCGGTGGCCTCGAGCGCCAGGGCCAGGTCGTCCCCGGTCATGGCGGCGGACACGAACCAGTTGTGCCGGGGGTGCAGGTAGGCGCCGCCGCGCAGCGCGCGGGCGGCGAACACGCCGCCGAGCTCGTAGTTGGTGTCGCCCGCGAAGGTCAGGTAGGGCATGGCCGGCGGCCCGGTGTAGTTCACGGCCAGGTCCCAGGAATTGGCCTGGTCGATGATCCCGTCGCGCAGCTGGGTGCCCATCCGGTGCATCGCCTCGATGGCGTTCTCTTCCCGGATAGCCTTGATGGTGGCGATGGCGGCGGCCATCGGGACGGCGGCGAACCAGAACGAGCCGGTGACGAAGACGTTCGTGGCGCCGTCGCGGAACTTGTCGTTGCCGAGCACCGCGGCCAGCGCCCGGCCGTTGGCGACGGCCTTGCTCCAGGCCGACAGGTCGGGGTCCACCCCGACCGGCTCCCAGCTGGAGCCCAGGTGCAGCCGGAACCCGCAGCGCACGTCGTCCAGGATCAGCGCGGCTTGCTTTTCGTCGCACAATTGGCGCAAGCCGCGGGCGAAGCCGTGGTCGACCAGTTCGGAGTCGAAGCCGGCGTCGTGCTTGAACGGGCTGACCAGGATGCCGGCCAGGTCGTCGCCGGCCTGCCTGGCGGCTTCTTCGACGCTGGTCAGGTCGTTGTAGGTGTAGCGGATCAGGTTCTCGTGGTCGGCGTGGGTGACCCCGGCCGGGCGCGGCGTGCACCAGGGGGCGGCGCCGTGGTAGGCGCCCTTGGCCACCAGGATCTTGTTCTTCCCGGTCTGCGCCCGGGCGATGGTGCAGCACATGGTGGTGGCGTCGGTGCCGTTCTTGGCGAAGATGGACCAGTCGGCGTGGCGGACGGTGGCCACCATCAGCTCGGCCAGGTCGACCATGACCGGGCCGGGGCCGTTCTGGCAGTCGCCTTGCTCGGCCTGGACCGCCGCGGCGGCCTCCACCGCGGGATGCCGGTGGCCGAGCACGACCGGGCCGTAGCTGCACATCAGGTCGACGTACTCGTGCCCGTCGACGTCCCAGACCCGCGCCCCGCGACCGCCCCGCATGAACTGCGGGTAGGCGGCACCGGGGGCGACCTGGTGCCCGTACATCCCGCCGGGGATCACGGCCTGCGCGCGCTCCCGTAGCTGCTGGTCGGTGCTTTTTAGGTCGGGGCTCACTGGTGCATCAGCTCCTTGATCCGGCCGGCCACGGCCGGCTGCGCTTGGCTCAGGAAGTCCAGTACCTGGCCGAGGCTCTCGATGCCGGCATCCGAGCCCAGGCCGGTGGCGACCAGGGAGCCGCAGGCGATGCCGAGCCAGGCCGCGTCTCGAGGGGTCGCTGTGAGTAGGAGGCCGGCCAGCATGCCCGCGGTGAAGCCGTCGCCGCAGCCGGTGGTGTCCACGACGTCGATGGCGAGGGCGGGCAGGCTTTCCTGGTTTTGCTGAGTAGCTACGAGGCAGCCGTCGGCGCCCTGGGTTACCGCTACGCCTTGGGTGCCCAGGGTCAGGATGTCGTTCATGGCCTCGGCGAGGCTGGCGCGGCCGGTGAGGTTGAGGAGCTGGTCTTCGTTCGGCATGAACCAGTCGGCCTGGGCCAGCAGCGGGGCGAGCCTGTGCAGGTCCTCGGGACGGCCGGGGTGCAGGACGTCGACGGCGACGAGCGCGCCGTGGCTCTTTGCTTTTTGAGCTACCTCGGCCAGTTCCGCACCGGTCATCCCGGCCAGCGCGTCGGGGGCGCCGATGAGCAGGGCCCGGCTGTTCCTGATGTGCTCCAGGTCGATGTCGGCTTGCTCGAAGAGCCGGGTGGCGCCGGGGACGTGCAGCGCGGGGCGCTCGCCGTTCGGCCGGATCGGGAGGATGGTGGCTGAGGTCTGAATACCTTTTTTACGAACGAGGCCGGCGGTTTCCACCCCGTGCCGGGCCATTGCCGCGGTGACGATGTCGCCCAGCAGGTCGTCGCCCAGCGCGCCGATGACCCGCACCCGGGCGCCTAGCTTGGCCAGGTCGACGGCGGGGCCGGCGGCGGTGCCCGCGGCGGTGGCCTTGATCTCGGTCAGCCGGGCGCTGCCCTGGCCGGGCGGGATCGCCTCGACCGGGCGGCCGAGCACGTCCAGGATGCAGGCGCCCAGAACTGTTATCTGTCCCAGCGGCCCGCTGTTCATGGTTGCTCGTCGCCTGCCGCGGCGGCGCGGCGCTCGCCGTAGCGGCGGCGGCGGGATTCGGCGGTGACCTCGGCGAGCTCGTCGGCCGACAAGATCGCGGGCTCGCCGTAGCTGAGCGCCAGCCGGTAGACGCGGGCCAGCCATTCGAGCAGCAGCGCCCGTTCGTAGGCCTGGGCCAGGTCGCGGCCGTAGGTGACCGCGCCGTGGTTGCGCAGGATGACCGCGCTGCGGCCGTCAAGCGCCGTGACCGCCGCCTCGGCCAGGCCCGCCGATCCGAACCGCACGTACGGGGCGACGCGGACCGGGCCGCCGAGCCCGGTGATCGCGTAGTGGATGGCGGGCAGTTCCGTGCGGGCGGCGGACAGCGCGATGACCTCGGGCGAGTGCGTGTGGACGACGGCGCCGGCGCCGGTGGCCGCGTAGATGGCCAGGTGCATCGGGGTCTCGGAGGAGGGGGTTTCCCGGTTGCCCCCTGCTGGTTCGCGGCCATCCGGGGCTACGACGCAGACGTCCTGCGGCCGCATCTCGGCGTAGCTGACGCCGGACGGGGTGATGGCCATGGTGTCGTCGACGCGCACGCTCATGTTGCCCGCGCTGCCGACGGCCAGCCCGTCGTCAAGCAGGCGTGCGCTGTAGCGGACGAGCTGGTCGCGAGCCGCCCGAAGCCCGTCCGAGTCGCTGCGGTACATTAATCCGGGATATTAGACGGACGTCCGACAAAAAAACAGACTTGATGATCATGTGCCCGCCGTTTTTTGTGGCGCTGTCGTGTGAAGGGTGTGGTCATGCCGAAGATCGTCGACTGGGACGCCCGGCGGGACGAGATCTTGTCCGCCACCTGGCGCGTGATCGCGCGTGACGGCATCGCCCGCGCCACCATCCGGGCCATCGCCCGCGAGGCCGGCTGCTCCCGTGGCATCCTGGCGCACTACTTCGACGACAAGGCCGACATCCTCGGCTCGGCGCTGCTGATGTCCCACCGCCGGGTGGTGGCCCGGATGGAAGCCGGGGCGGCCGGGCTGACCGGACTGGCCGCGCTGCGGGTCATCATGCTCGAGGCGCTGCCGCTGGACTCCCAGCGCGACCTCGAGGCGCAGATCGAGATCAGCTTCTGGGGCCGGGCGCTGGGCAACCCGGCGCTGCGCGAGCTGCAGCACGCCGAGTTCGACCGCTTCGCCGAGCGGCTGCGCGGTCACCTGGCCGAGGCCGAGAAGGACGGCGAGCTCCGCGACGGCGTGGACATCGCGCTGGCCGCTCACCAGCTGCTCGTGCTGATCGACGGGCTCAGCGCCGAACGGGTGCTCTACCCCGACCGGGTCGGCCCGGCCCGCCAGCAGGAGATGCTCGACGCCTTGCTGGGCAGCCTGCGCCCCTGAGCTCTTCATGTGACGCGCATCACATTATTACGCGATGGTTCTGGCGCTCCTGCCCTGTGTGCCGGACATTTGCCCCCGGCACGTCGCTCAGGGATTGGGGAGCTAGATGAGTACCAGGAGCAGGCTCGGGCTGATCGGGGCCGTGGCGGCGGCGGCCATCGCGATCGGCGTGGGCAGCGCGGGAGTGTCTGGGGTGGCGTCGGCGGCGACCGCCGCTCCGGCCATCAGCCCGAACGCAGGCACGGTCCATGGCTGTGTCTTCGAGACCGACAATGGCCATTACGTCACCGCGGTGGGCGACGGAGGCCGCACCACCGACGTGATCCACACCGACGCGACCCAGATCGGGGCGTGGGAGAAGTTCACGCTGGTCCGCGCGGACGCGGGGCTCCTCGACGACCACTACGGCATCCTGACCGGCAGCGGGCACTACCTCACCGCCGTGAGCGGCGGCGGGCGCACCACCGACGTGATCCACTCCGATGCCACTCAGCTGCAGAGCTGGGAGGATTTCACCCTCGTCCCCCTCGGCGACGGCGTGTACAACATCAAGACGTACAACGGGCACTACCTCACCGCCGTGGACGGCGGCGGCCTGACGACCGACGCCATCCACTCGGACGCCACCCGGCCGAGTTCGTGGGAGCTGTTCTTCATCAGCTGCGGCCACTGACGCCGCGGCCGCAGGGCGCCTGTGTGCCACCGGCTACGTGAGGTGGGCGTTCGAAAATAAGGTGTGACTGCGGCGTGTCGCCTGTGCCGGGTGTGGCGTGATCCCCCGGTCCCGCGTCCGGGCGGGGCGGGCAGGTCATCTCCTGTCCCTGCCGTCACTCGGGTATCAGGTCGTAACCGGGACGATGTGGCATCGTCCCGGTTATCACCGGGTCACCTTCACATTGTCCCGGTTCCGGAGAAGGCAGGACCGGCCTAGGCGCCCGGGCCGCCGTGAACACGGACAAGCCTGGCATTTCACCACGACGGCACCGCATGACCGCGACACGCCGCAAACTCAGGTTGTTCCGGAACGCCCGCAGAACGTGGGCGGTGGCACACGGGCCACTGGCGTGCTGAGACTAGTGGGGCCAGAGGGTCAGCCGGGCCGGGATGAGCATGCCCCTCCGGCCGGGCGCCGCGCCGATACAGCACCGATGTGCCACCGGTGCTGTTCTATGTGCCCCTATGTGCCACCGGGCCCGAAAAAACCGGGTCCGGCGGATTCCGGGCGTATCACGGGCATCACCCGTCCCGTGGCCCACGTACGCCTTCGAGTCGAGGCGGCGTGGCGGTGGGGCAGGGGGGTTAGCCGGCGGTGGGGGCGGCGGGGGCGGCGCCGGTTTGGGCGGCGACGGCGGGTTCGGCTTGGTCGCCCCAGCGGCCGGCCGAGGCGATGACCTCGGGGCGGTTCCGGCGGATGGTGAAGTACCAGACCAGGCCGATCGCGGTCCAGGCCAGGAAGACGTAGGGCAGGATCCACAGCGGCCAGGTCAGGGGGGCGAAGATGTCGTTGTGGATCAGCTGCGGGATCCAGCTGACGTAGAAGACGAAGGCCATGGCGAGCACGCCCAGGCCGCCGAGCAGCGCGGCCACTCCCGGGGATTCGCCGCGGCGGGACAGGAACAGGGGCGCGGCGATGCACACCAGGGCGTAGGCCAGCATGAAGCCGTAGGTGGCGAGCGTGCCCATCTCCGAGCTGAGGATGGTGTCGGTGCTGCCGACCGCGATGTAGATGACCGGGATCACGGTCATCGGGATGGCCACCGTCCAGATGGCGAAGTCCGGGGCGCCGGTCTTCGGGGCCGTGTGCGCCAGCGCCTTGGGGGCCAGGCCGTCGTGGGCGAAGCTCAGCAGCATCCGCGAGCCCGCGTTGAGGCAGGCCAGCGCGCAGGCGAACATGCTGAAGGTGATGCCGATGGCGATGAAGTGGCTGAGCGCGGTCAGGCCCACCTTGTCGGCCAGTTCCGGCAGCGGCGCGCTGGCCTTGGCGAAGCCGGCCGCACCGAAGCCGTCCAGCTGCGCGTACGACACGATCAGGTAGAACACGCCGACGGCGCCGCAGCTCCACAGGATCGCGCGGGGCACGCTGCGGGACGGGTTCTCGGCTTCCTGGCCCAGGGCGCCGGCGCTCTCGAACCCGACGAAGGCGAAGATGGCCAGCACCATCCCGACGATCAGGCCGCCCGGCTTGAAGCCGGACAGGGTGAGCTGGGCGTGGTCGAAGATGGTGCCGTTGTGCGCGTAGACCGCGATGCACAAGATCAAGATGATGGTGACCGAGATGGCCTCGAGGATGAACGCCGCCCGCTGCGAGATCCGGATGTCCAGGACCGACACCAGCGCCGGGGTCAGCCCGCCCACGATGTACAAGATGGCCCGGACGGCGTGGTTGCCGGGCGACAGGCCCAGGCCGACCAGGAACTGGTCGCCGTAGATCTCGAAGCCGAGCACGCAGGCGATGCCGGTGAACAGGTAGCCGAGCACCAGGCCCCAGCCCGCGGCGTGGCCAGCGCCCGGACCGAGGCCCCGGGTCACCCAGACGTAGAACGAGCCCGCCGAGTTGATCCGCTTGCCGAACTGCGCCGCGCAGTAGCCGACCAGGAGCATGACCACCAGGCCGAGGGCGAACGACAGCCACAGGGCGTTGCCGGCCGAGAAGAAGACGAACAGCGGGAGCAGCGCCATCGCCGCGCTCGGCGCCATGTTGGCGACCGACTGGGCCAGGACCTCGGGAGTGGACAGGACTTTCGCCTTGAGCGTGGTATCGGTACCGGTGTCCGGTCCGGTCGCAGCGGCCATGGCGGCTCCCCCTATCTATCAGCAGCGCTAGTGGCAGTGGGCAGGAGGCGGGTTGTCCAGGGCCGGGTTGCCGGCGAAGAACCCACAGGGAAGGAGGCGGAAACCGATCGGGTGCACCGGCATCACCGGCCAGTCCTCCGGCCGGACCACATGATTGGTGCCGAACGTATACCAGACCACGACGTCGGTATCGACCAGCGAGCGGTCCCGCGCGACGAAGGCGGGCAGCCCGCCGCCGCCCGCCGACTGGTACGGGTAGTCGCCCGTGGCGAACAGCTCGTCACGGTCGTACGCGGTCACCCACAACTGGTGGGCGGTGAAGCCGGCCCGCCGGGCCACCGGCGAGCCGGGGTGACAGAACGCGGCGATCGAGTGCTCCGGCAGCAGCTTGTAGCCGGCCGGGTTCCCGACCTCGCTGCGGGCGCCGTCGTTGACGATCTTCCAGTAGCGGCCGCCCAGCGGGTCGGCGTCGCGGCCGCCCGCCGCCTCGCTCTCGATCAGGGTTTCCTCCGTCCGCCAGGCGTTGCCGACCGGGTTGCCCGGGCCCTCGGGCAGCGCGACCGGGCTGACCTCGTAGACCCGGTTGGCCGGGCCGTCCACGGCCATGTCCAGCCGGACGTTGAAGAAGTGCTGGTGGTGCGGCCCGTACATGCCGGGCGCGACCATGGTCCCGTGCGCGGGCGCGGGCGCTCCCGGCGGCAACGCCCCGGTGGACAGGACGCCGGTCAGCTTGACCTGGTACTCCAGGCTGCCGTCCTGGTACAGGTACCAGAAGTAGCCGTACTCGTAGTTGCCCACGGTGACGATCGAGGAGATCACCATCCGGCGCATCCGGCGGACCTCGGTGTAGCCGGTCCGGAAGTCGGTGTGCTTCCAGGCGATGCCGCTGTCTTCCTCGTGCAGGCAGATGGCGTTGGGGATGACCATGGCCTTGCCGTCGTTGTCGTTGACCACGCCGTCGAGGTAGCGGATCTCGCCCAGGCAGTCGCAGCCCAGCTCCAGCGAGTTGGTCAGCATCCCGATGCCGTACTCCCCCTCGTCCAGCACCAGCTTGCGGAAGTGCGTGGGCGCGGGGTCGCCGTAGGGCACGAACATCTCCGACAGCGAAGCCCGGTGGATGACCGAGCGGATCGCGCCGCCGTCGTCGTAGCCGACCCGGTGCAGGACCAGCCCTTCCCGGGCGGTGAAGCCGATCCGCAGGTCCCACTTCTGCCAGCGCAGGTGATGGCCGTCGAGGGCGAAGCTCGGCCCGTCCGGCTGGACGATGTCGAACGGGCGCACGTCCTGGCGCGGCCCGGCCGGGAAGGACGGGATGTTGCCCGGCGCGGCCATCGTCTCGGGCGCGTAGTTGCCCGGCCGCTCCGGCAGCGCCACCACGCCGAGATCGGTGACCTCGACGACCGACATCGTGTCCAGGTTGACCAGGGTCAGCAGGCCTTCGACGGGGCGGGCGTAGCCGTTGTCGCCGGGGGCGGACCTGACGAAGGTGAGCGGCCGGACGAAGCGGCCGTCGGCCGGGTCCATCCCGGGCTCCACGTTGGGCGCCGACCACGGGTCGATCATGCACAGCGAGAAGTCCGTCACGCCGCGCCGCCGCATGGCCTCCTGCCAGCGGGGATCGGCGCGCACGACCTCCTCGGCGCCCAGGAACTCCTCGAACATAACTGGCGGCTGGATCCCGTCCACCCGTCGCCACGACCGCACCGCGGCGTGATCGACGGCGACGATCCCCTCGTAGCTGGCCCGTTCGGCCTTCTCCCGGACCAGCACCTTGACCTGGCGCTCGGGGGCCGGGCGGCCGGCCTCGAAGGCGATCACGTCGGCCTTGGCCGGCTCGTACAGGCTGATGTAGACGAAGCGAGCCGAGGGACCTAGGCCCGCCGCGGTGGTGACGGCCTGCGCGGCCGCCTCGACCTCGGCCGGGGTCAGCGGATCGAGCGGGTGAGAGCGTGCCGCGGCCGCATCGGGAACAGCCGCCTCGTCCAGAACAGCCATAACGATCATGGGACATTCCGGACGTTTCGTAGAGATAACGCTAAGGTTACGAATAGGTCACGTACGAGCCTTTTAGGCAGCTTGCAGGCCCGTGACCGGCCGACGGGCGAGGTCGCGTCACTCCTCACGCGAGGCCGGGCAGCATGCGGACAATCGTCGCATCATTCTGATAAATACCGGAAGCTAATATATCTTTACATAAAGGCAGGGCGGCGGGAAACGGCCGCTATAAAGAACAAGCACCTGCTAGTGTCGAAGCGGCTTGAATAGCTCTGCATTGTCAGCCGAGTGTGGCCATCGGGTCGTTTGGCCCGCGATCATGGTCCGGAAAAAAGTGGCTATCTTAAGTAATCCACTCGGGAGACCCGGACGTCTTATCTACGTCCATCAAGGGGGGCCGGAGTGGCGACAGAAACCGCCTCACGTAAATAAAGGCGGATTGATGTGCGCGTCACGACGACTACCCAGACGAGCCTGACTTTGCCAGGGAGGACCCTTGAACAGGGGTGCCAAGTCGCCAGCTGTCCAGATAAACCGTTCCGCGTCGGGCTTAAGGGCCGGCCGAACGTCCGTTTCCGCATTCGGGCCGGGGGCAACCGAACGGGGAGAAATCAGCCCTTACCGCGCCTGCACGGCCATTACCCCAGGCTCGGGCCAGCCCGGCCTGAATATGGCTTGGCCACGAGTGTCAGTAGTGATCCCGGCGCTGAACGAAGCCCGCAACCTCCCGCACGTTTTCGCGCTGATACCACGTACGGTCCACGAGGTGATCTTGGTCGATGGCCATTCAGTGGACGGCACCGTAGCGCTGGCCCGGGAATTGCGGCCGGACGTGCGGATCGTGGCACAGAACCGGGCCGGCAAGGGGAACGCGCTGGCCTGCGGCTTCGCCGCGGCCACCGGTGACGTCATCGCGATGATCGACGCGGACGGCTCGGCCGACCCGCGCGAGATACCGGCCTTCGTCGAGACCTTGCTCGGCGACTCCGATTTCGCCAAGGGGACACGCTCCGCCCCCGGGGGCGGCAGCGAGGACCTCACCCGGCTGCGGCGTGCGGGCAACCGGGCGCTCAGTGCGTTGTTCAACGTCTGCTACCGGACCCGCTATTCGGACCTGTGCTACGGCTACAACGTGTTCTGGCGGCATCACCTGCCGGTGCTCGGCCTGGATAGCACCACGCCCCCGACCGCCGACGGCGGGATGCTGTGGGGCGACGGGTTCGAGGTCGAAACGCTCATCCACGTCCGGGTGGCCAGGTCTGGCCTCAAGGTGACGGAGGTCCCCAGCTTCGAGCGGTCCCGGATCTACGGCGCCAGCAAGCTGAACGTCGTCAGCGACGGCCTCCGGGTGCTGCGGACCATCCTGACCGAACAGCGCCGGACCCGGCGTGCGGACGTCACGGCGGTGGTCCCCGAACCGGTCCGGCTGACGATGCGGTCGGCCGGAACGGACCCGCACCCATGAGGATCGCGCTGATCGCTCCCTCCTACGGGCCGGAGATCGGGGGGTGGAAACCCACGTGCGACGCCTGGCCCTGGGCTGCGCCGGGGCCGGCGATGAGGTGACGGTCATCACTCACCAGTTCGGCGACGCGCCGCCCGAGGAGCGGGCGGGCCGGGTCCGGGTGCTGCGCTTCCCGCCGTGGCTCGGTTCCCTCTCCGTCGCGCTCAGCGGGACCACGCTGAGCGCGGCCGGCTGCGCCTGGTTCCGGGGACACCCCGGCGGCGCGGCCAGGAAAACCAGGAACACGGCCACCAGAGAAATGAGCCATCCCGATCATGACTGATGCCAGCGTGTCCGTGGTGATCTGCGCCTATGCTGACGTCCGGTGGAGCGAGACCTGCGCCGCGGTGGATTCGGTCCGGGCCCAGCGCGTACCGGGCGCCGAGATCATCCTCGTCGTTGACCACAACCCGCCCCTTTACCGGCGGCTCGCGAACAGCCATCCGGACATAACCGTCGTGGAGAACGGCGGGCCACCCGGTCTGTCCGGGGCGAGGAACACGGGCGTGGCCCGTTCCCGGGGCGAGATCGTGGTCTTCCTCGACGACGACGCGGCCGCCGAACCCGGCTGGCTGACGTTCCTCTGCGCCGCCTACGCCGATCCTGCCGTCATCGGAGTGGGCGGCCTCATCGTGCCACGCTGGGAAACCAGCCGGCCGCGCTGGTTCCCGGCCGAGTTCTACTGGGTGGTGGGATGCAGCTACCTGGGCATACCGGGCGGCCCGGATCCTGTCCGTAACCTGCTCGGCGCGAACATGTCCTTCCGGCGGCAGGCATTCGGCCTGGCGGGCGGGTTCCGCACCGGCATCGGCCGTACAGCGGGCAGGCGCTCGCTGGGGTGCGAGGAGACCGAGTTCTGCATCAGGCTCGGCCAGCTTTCCCCCGGCTCCGCGCTGCTCATGGAAAACCGCGCCGCCGTATCGCATCTGGTGCCCGGCGCACGCTGCCGGTTCTCCTACTTCATGTCGCGATGCTTCGCCGAAGGGCTGTCCAAGGCACTCGTCACCGCCAGTGTCGGCGGTACCGACGGGCTGTCGTCCGAGCGCCGTTACGCCACGCGGGTACTGCCAGCCGGAATTGCCCGCGCTGTCTCGGCGGCGCGGCACGGCGAGTTCCGGGCCCTGGGCCGGGCCGGTGCGATCGTCGCCGGGCTGACCGCCACGGCGGCAGGCTACGTCCTCGGCTCGGCCCGGCAGCGGATACACCCAGGGAAGGCCACGGCCACCTCGGCCGGGAAAGCGGGAGCGAGTACATGACAGGACATCGGCCGGACGTCGCCCTGGTGCCGGTCAGACCCGCGGACGGTTAAGAATAAGGTCAATCCCCGCGGCCGGTATATCGCGTAGCGAAAAGGCGGCGCAGGTAGCCGGGCGCAGACCAGGCCGGACACGCGCAGAGCGCGCACTCGTCGCCGCGCCGATGATGCCGGTGCGCATAGCTATCGTGGCCGCAGCGGCACAACGACCCGCGGCGCCGGACCTGTGATCCGGCACCGGTACCCGCCCGGCTGGCTTCCGTCACCTTGGCTCTCCGCAGCAAGTCTCGCGCGCTCCTCACCGGGCCCAGCCTAGGCGTCTCAGCTATTGACCATATCGGAGAGTGCGCCACGCGCGATACGGGCGCGGGAGTTGTGTGCATATGTAATCCTTCGCGAGGATTATGGGGGGAAATAGTTTATTGCGCGGCTAAACTTCAGGACCGGCGCGATCGCGGTAACGGTTATAGCCGCGGCCGCGGCTATAACCGCGTCGCCGGCCTCGGTACGAGTCGGCCCGGTTCCGGCCGCGGCCGGCTCTGCGGTGAGCGCGCTGTTTTCCTGGCAAGGGGAGAACTGGTGCCCGACCTATCGCGGCGGCAACGGCTGCGGCAACGTCCAGGCAGACGGCCGCTCCTCCGCGACCTTCTACCCGTCCCAGGTCAGCTACGCGGGTAGCTCGAATAGCATCCTGCTCACGACCAACCCGGCGGCACGCACACGTACGCCGTCAGCTGGACGACGTCCGCGATCACGTTCTCCTACGACGGCCGGGCGGCCGGCCGCATCACGTCGAGGCAGATCGGCGTCCCGATCGCCTCAGGGCCCATGTACCTCATCAACGACTACGCGACCTCGTCCGTCTACGGCGGCCCGACGGCGGGCAACGTGACCATGCAGGTCCTCGGCCTGACGCACTAGCGGCCGCAGGATACTTCAGCCGGCTCGCAGGCCGGAAATGGTCTGGCGGATGAGGTAGCGCCACTCCTCGCGCACCCGGGGGCGGTCGGCCCCAGGAGCCTCGGCCAGGGCCAGGCCGGCCCCGCCGAGCATCCAGAAGCAGAACCTGACGAGGCTGCCCGCGGCCCGGTCGGGCAGGTAACCCGCGTCGATCAGCGCGGTGATGAAGCGCTCGACCAGGCCGTAGGCGTATTTCTGCTCGCACTCGCGCCAGCGGTGCCAGCCCAGCGCGGCCGGCCCCTCCAGCCACACCAGCCGCCCGTAGACCGGATCGCAGCACTGGTCGAGGAACGCGTCGAGGGCCTGGCGCGCCGCCTCCAGCGGGTCGGCCGCGGTGGCCGCGGCGGTGATCGTCGCGATGGCCCGGGTCTCCTGCGCGTCCAGCACCGCCTCGAACAGGGCCTGCTTGCCGTCGAAGTGGTGGTACACCGCGCCGCGGGTGACCTGGCTGGCCGCCGCCACGTCCTCCAGCGAGGTCGCGGCGTAGCCGCGCGTGCCGAACAGCCGGGTGGCCTCCTCGAGCAGGGCCGCCCGGGTGGCTTCGGAGTACAGCTCGCGCCGGCTCCTGACTTGTTGCATACGTAGAGTGTAGTAACATACTCCGTGTATGTGAAAAGCACGGTGCATGTGAATGACTGGAGCCGCCGTCATGTCCCAGACCATGCCCCCGCCGGTGTTCGACCCGTTCGCCCCCGGTTTCACCGACGACCCCTACCCCCAGTACGCCGCGCTGCGGGCCGACGCGCCCGCCGGGCGGAACCCGCTCGGGTTCTGGCTGCTGACGCGCTACGAGGACATATCCGCGCTGCTGCGGGCGAACATGTCGGTCGAGGACCGCAACATCATCGACCGCGATCTGCTCGCGCTGCGCGAGCAGATGTTCGGCGAGGAGACACAACGCTCCCAGGCCCGGTCCATGCTCGACCGCGACCCGCCGGACCACACCCGGCTGCGCCGGCTGGTGTCGAAGGCGTTTACGCCGCGGGCGGTCGAGGCGCTGCGCCCGCGCATCACCGGCCTGGTCGACGAGATGCTCGACGCCGCACAGGACAACAGTCAGGTCGACCTGGTCGACGCGCTGGCCTTCCCGCTGCCGTTCGCGGTGATCGGCGAGATGCTCGGCACGCCGCCGGCCGACCACGAGCGGATCAGGCAGCTGAGCGGGACCGTGGTCCGCTCGCTGGAGCCGGTCAACGACCCGGCCACGGCGGCGGCCATCGTCGAGGCCGACGCTGAGCTGACCCAGATCGCCGCGGAGATGATCGCGTGGAAGCGCGCCCATCCGGCCGGTGACCTGCTCACCGCGCTCATCAACGCCGAGGACGACGGCGACGTGCTGGGCGAAGAGGAGCTGATCTCGCAGACGCTGCTGCTGTACATCGCCGGGCACGAGACGACGGTCAACCTCATCGCGGGCGGGACGCTGGCCCTGCTGCGGCACCCGGACCAGCTCGCGCGGCTGCGCGCCGAGCCGGCCCTGGTGGGCAACGCGGTGGAGGAGATGCTGCGCTACGACAGCCCGGTCCAGGCGACCAGGCGGATCACCCTGGAGCCCGCGAGCTTCGGCGACGTGACGATCCCGGCCGGGTCGTTCGTCTTGGCCCTGCTCGGCTCGGCCAACCGGGACGAGGCCTGCTTCGGTCCCGACGCCGGCCAGTTGCGGATCGACCGGGAGAACGCGCGGCAGCACGTCTCGTTCGGCGCCGGGCCGCACCACTGCCTGGGCGCGTCGCTGGCCCGGATGGAGGCCGCGATCGCGCTGGACCGGCTGGTCACGCGGTTCCCCGCGCTGGCACTTGACGGCGAGCCGACCTGGAACGGCCGGATCAACCTGCGCGGCCCGGCGCACCTGCCGGTGTCGCTTGGCACCGCCCGCTGAGCTGAACCGTCCCGGGGGCACGCTCGTGTCCTAGGTGGGACCGGTGTGCGCGCGTCCGCTCCGGACCAGGCCTGAGCTGGGGGCGATGGGGTGAGCGAGCAGGCGGCTGAGCTGCGGGTGCAGTTGCTCGGGCCAGTACGGGCCTGGCGGGGCGAGGAAGAAGCCGAACTCGGCGGGCCGCGGCGGCGGGCCGTGTTCGCGATGCTGGCACGGTACGCCCGCCGGGCCGTGTCCCGCAGCGAGCTCATCGACGGGGTGTGGGACGCCGGGCCGCCGGCCAGCGCGGTGAATAGCGTGCACGTCTACGTGTGCGGACTGCGCCGGGTACTGGAGCCGCGGCGGCTCCGCGGGGCGCCCGGCCAGGTCCTGGCGACCACCGGGGCCGGGTACCTGCTGTGGCTGGCGTCCGGCCAGCCGGACACCGAGGTGCTGGATCGGCACCTAGCCGACGCGCGCACGCTGGCTGCGGACGGGAAGACGGCCGCCGCCGCCCGGTCGCTCGAGACGGCCCTGGGGCTGTGGCAGGGCGTCCCGCTGGCCGGGCTGCCCGGCCCGTGGGCCGACATCGAGCGGGCCCGGCTCGAGGAGCTGCGGCAGACCGCGACCGGGGACCGCATCGACCTCCTGCTCGCGCTGGGCGGCCAGCATCAGGCCGTGGCCGAGCTGGCCGCGCTGATCCGCCAGTACCCGCTGCGGGAGCGGTTCCGCGCCCAGCTGATGCTGGCGCTGTACCGGTCCGGCCGCCCCGCCGACGCGCTGGCCGCGTTCGCGGACGCCCGCCGCGTGCTGGCCGGCCAGCTGGGCCTCGATCCCGGCCCCGAGCTGCAGCGCCTGCACCAGCAGATCCTCACCGCCGACGCCGCCCTCGACCCCGTACCGGGACGCGACCGGGCGAACGAGCGCGTGCCGGTGCCGGTGCCAGTGCCGGTGCCGGTGCCAGCGCCGGTGCCAGTACCGCGGGAGCTTCCCGGGGACCCGGGCACGTTCGTCGGCCGGACGGCCGAGCTGGCTGAGCTCGACCGGCTCCTGGCCGGGGCCGGTGATGGCCCGTCCGGTGATGGCCCGGCGGCGGTGCCGGTCTGCGCCGTGGCCGGGAGCGCCGGAGTCGGCAAGACCGCGCTGGCGGTGTACTGGGGACACCGGGTCAGGGACGCCTTCCCAGACGGGCAGCTCTACGTCAACCTGCGCGGCTACGACCCGGACGATCCCCTCGCGGCGGACGACGCGCTGGCGCGGCTGCTGCGGTCACTCGGCGTAGCCGACCGGGACGTCCCGGCCGACGCGGACGAACGCGCGGCCAGCTACCGCAGCCTGGTAGACGGGCGGCGGATGCTGATCGTGCTCGACAACGCCTCGGCGGTGGAGCAGGTCTGGCCGCTGCTGCCCGGCACGCCGTCCTGCGTGGTGCTGGTGACCAGCCGCGACTCCCTCGCCGGGCTGGTGGTCCGGCACGGGGCCCAGCGCCTGGACCTGGACCTGATGCCCGCGGACGACGCCGTGACCCTGCTACGCGAGCTGGTCGGCACGCGCGTGGACGCCGAGCCCGCGGCGGCGGTAACGCTGGCCGGGCAGTGCGCGCGGCTGCCGCTGGCGCTGCGGGTAGCGGCGGAGCTCGCCGCCGCGCGGCCCGCCCTCGGCCTAGCCCAGCTGGCCGAGGAGCTGGCCGACGAGCAGCAGCGGCTCGACCTGCTCGACGCCGGCGGCGACCTGCGGACCGCGGTGCGCGGCGTATTCTCCTGGTCCTGCCGGCACCTGCCCGCGGCGGCCGGACGGGCGTTCCGGCTGATCGGCCTGCACCCCGGACCCGACCTGGACGCGCTGGCCACGGCCGCGCTTACCGGCGTCACCGTGGAAGCGGCCGACGGCCTGCTCCGCCTGCTCGCCCGCGGTCACCTGATCCATCCGGCCGGCCCGGGCCGCTTCGGGATGCACGACCTGCTCCGCGCCTACGCCAGAGAGCTGGCCGGCCCCGCGGCCGCGGCCCGGAGCGACGCGCTTACCCGCCTGTTCGACTACTACCTGGCCGCCGCGGCCGCGGCGATGGACACGCTGGTCCCCGCGGAGCGGGGCCACCGGCCCCGGGTCCTGGTACCCGCGGCGACGCTCCCGGCCGTGGCCGACCCGGCGGCCGCCCGCGCCTGGCTCGACGCCGAACGCGCCGTCATGGTCAGGATGGCCGAGTACACCGCGGGCCAGGGCTGGGCCGGCCACGCCACCCGGCTGTCCGGCATCCTGCGGCGCTACCTCGAGACCGGCCATTACTGCGATGCCGTCACGGTGCACACCCACGCCTGCCGGGCCGCCCGCCAGGCCGGCGACCAGGCCGGCGAGGCATACGCGCTGAACTACCTCGGCATCGTCGACTACCGCCTGGGCCGCTACCCGCAGGCCGCCGGCGACCTGAGGCAGGCCCTGACGCTGTTCCGCGAGATCGGCGACCGGCTCGGCGAGGGACTGGCGCTGACCAACCTGGCCTCCGGCGACTGCCGGCAGGGCCGCTACCCGGAGGCGGCCGGACAGGGACGGCAGGCGCTGGCCCTGTTCCGCGAGATCGGCGACCGGCTCGGCGAGGCCCACGCGCTGAACGGCCTCGGCCTGGTGGCGTGGCGGCAGGGCCGCTACCCGCACGCGGCCGGTTGTTTCCGGCAGGCCATGGCGCTGTTCCAGGACGCGGGCGACCGTTCCAACGAGGGGCACGCCCTGGGCAACCTCGGCATGGTCGACGGGCGGCTCGGGGACCACCGGCAGGCTGCCGAGTACCTCGAGCGGGCCCTGGCGCTGTTCCGCGAGGACGGCTACCGCACCGGCGAGGCCACGGCGCTGACCGACCTCGGCTCGGTGGCCTGCCGACGGGGCCGCTACCGGGAGGCCGGCCGCTATCAGGAGCTGGCGCTGAGCCTGTTCCGCGAGATCGGCGAGCGGGCGGGCGAGGCCGAGGCGCTGAACGGCCTCGGCGACGTGCTGCTCGCCACCGGCAGGCCTGGCCCGGCCCGGGCGTACTACGCCGAGGCCCTGGCGCTGACCGGCCAGATCGGCGACCGGCACGAGCAGGCACGCGCCCGGGCCGGGCTCGGCGACTGCGCCCGCGCCGCCGCCGGGCCGCGATCCCGCCCGGTCATGGTGTAGCGCACCGTTTCCCGGCCCCCCACTGGCCGGGAAACGGTGCGCCCTGACGCCGCCGGGTTAGCCGGCGGCGGTCAGCCGTGGCTGAGCGCCAGCCCCTGGCCGCCGCTGAAGCCGACGGCCCACTCCCGGGCCGAGCCGGGGAAGGTGGCCGCCGCCGCCAGCGACCCGCTGATGGTGCCGCCGGTGTCGTCGGCCCAGCTCGTGCCGTTCCAGCGCAGGATCAGCGCCTGCTCAGGACCGCCGTTGACGCTCGGCAGACCGGTCCCGACGGCGTAAACGTCACTGGCGGACCTGGCCGCCACGCCGGTCAGGCCGGGATCCGCGCCGGGCGTGGGGCTGGGCACGATGCTCCACGAGGAGCCGTTCCAGTGCTCGGTCAGCGTGCTCCCCCCGACGGCCGACGTGGCCCCGATGTCCTCGCCGACGGCCCAGGCGTTCCCCGCGGCGATCGCGGTCACCGCGGCGATGGCCGGGGTGTTCGCGCCGGGCTGCGCCATCGGCACGACCGCCCAGGCGCTGCCGTTGAAGTGAATCGCCTCGGCGACCGCCTGCCCGGTCGCGGGGGCGGATGTGGTCCCGACGACCCAGATGTCGCTGGCCGACGATGCGGAGATGGCTTGCCCGGGACCGACATTGAAGGCGGGGTCAGGCAGCGTCACCGGGCTCCAGCTGGTCCCGTTCCAGTGCTCGAGCAGCGGACCGGCCGCGCCGATGCCCACCGCGTAGGCGTTCGACGCGCTCAGGTCGGTGACGGCGCTCAGCTGGACGGCGGAACCGCTGACCGAGTCGGCGGCGTCCACCGACCAGGCTGTCCCATTCCAGTGCTCGAGCAGGGTCTGGCGCTGACGCGGTCGCAGGACCTCGAAGCCGACCGCCCACGCGTCGGTGGCGCTGCTGGCGCTGACCGCGAGCAGCGCGCTGTTCACGCCGAGGGCGGGCGTGCTGACCAGCGACCAGGCAGTGCCGTTCCAGTGGTAGGTGACGGGCGGCGGCGGCGCCTGCCCGGCCGCCGCGAACTGCTGGCCGACCGCCCACGCGTCCGTCGCGGTTCGTGCGGACACCCCGTTCAGGCTGACGTTGTTGCCGGTCGCCGGGACACCCACCGGCGTCCAGCCGCCGGCGGCGTAGGCGGTGCCAGCCGGGACAAGGCTGACCGGGACGACAAGCGCGCCCGTGAGCACGGCACCCGCCGCCCATTTCCATCGTCGAGACATAGATCTTTCCCCTCAGCTCCCCATGGCACCCCAGTCGAGGCCCCGAGGAGCAGCCAAGCAACCCGCGGAATTGACCGGAAGAAAGCGACGTGAGAACCGGTCAACCAATCAATCCGCCGGGCTCCTGGCCTCGTCGTTCAGTGGAAAATAAGGCTGCCGTAAGAGCGGCGCGCCGATACTGGGGGCGGCGGGGAGGCGGCGGACAGGGGACGCGGGTGGCAGGACGCGGCAGCGAGGGAACGCCGGCCGAGCGCCGGAGCGGGCCGGGCCAGCACGGGCCGGGCCGGCCGGAACGCCGGCTGGACCCGGATGACGGCCCGCTGTCTCGCTTCGCCTATGAGCTGCGCCAGGTGCGCGCGGCAGCGGGCTACCCGAGCTACCGCGACCTGTCCCGGACGGCCTTGTTCTCCGCGTCGGTGCTCTCCGCCGCGGCCGGCGGCAGCACCTTTCCCTCGCTGCAGGTCACCTTGGCCTATGCCGGCGCCTGCGGCGGCGACACCGGCGAATGGCAGCGGCGCTGGGAAGCCACCGCCGCGGCCCTGGGGCGCCCGGCGCCGGCCGTGACCCCCCCGGCCCGGCCCGGGGCAGCCCAGCCTGGGCCAGCCCGGGCCGGTCGTACCGGGGCTGATCATGAGCTGTCGCTGGCCGAACTGCTCGAGACGCTCGTCGACGGGGGGCTGCTGCAGGTGGCGCCGGCCGGCTATCGCGTGCCGGCGCTCTTCGCCTCGTTCGCCCGCGAGCTGCTGAGGGCGGAGACGCCGTCCCGCTCGGCCACGGGGTGTTCGCCCAGGCTGGCCGGGTAGAACCGGCGCGCCGTCTCGATCACCTCGTCCAGGCCGGGCCACCAGGGGCCCTGCCGCAGCGAGCCGAGGGCGTGCAGGACCTCCGCGGCCTGCTGGGCCGCCTCGGTCGCGGGCACGAGCACCACCCGGTGCGGCCGGGCCGAGCGCAACGGGCCCAGGTAGAAGTTGTGGAGCTGATCCTGGCCGGACTGCAGGGCCAGGTAGTAGTCGGGCAGCTCGAAGCGGCCCGCCCGCCACGCGGCCAGGGCCTGGGCCGCCTCCTGCTCGAAGGCGGCCGGGCCCGGCTGCACCGACAGGTCCCACATCTCTTCCCAGCGGGCCGCCACGGCGGCCAGCGGGTCGGCCGGGACCACTATCGTGCTCGAACTACGTCGCATCAGTGACAAGTCTGCCGTCCGGGGTGACCGGGACGGTCATCGGGGCCGGGGGGCGGGCCCCGATCATGGCAGTCGACTTCTTCAGCGTGTCGAGGATGGACAGGCCCTGGCCGACCAGGCCGGTGACGACCTCGTTGACGCCCTGGGTGCCGTTGAGCACGGTGAGGTTGGAGTCGGCCAGACCGCGGGCGGTCGCGTCGACCAGGGCCGGCAGGATCTCGATCAGGCGGTTGGCCGCGATGAGCTCCTGGTTTCCTTCCCGCAGCGATTCGGCCCGGGCCCGGATCGCCTCGGCCTGGGCCTCGGCCAGCACCCGGGTCCGGTAGGCCTCCGCGTCGGCGGCGAACCGGACCTGGTCCCGCTCGGCCTCGGCCAGGGTGCGGGTCCGGTAGGCCTCGGCGTCGGCCGGGCGGCGGACCTCGGCCTCCAGGCGCTGCGCGGCCAGTTCGGCCTGCCGCTGGGCCAGCGCGGTCTGCTGCTGGATGACCTGCTGGGCCGCCTGGGCCTGGGCCAGCGGGCCGGCCTGGGCCGCCGCCGCCTGGGCCTGATCCGTCTCGGCCACGAAGCCCGCCCGCCTGATGGCCGTGTCCCGTTCGAACTGGGCCTTCATCGCGGCCGCGGCCAGTTCCTGTTCGGCCGCTTCCTGGTCGGCGTGGGCCTTCGCGATCCGGGCCTGGCTGGCGACGCTGGCGGCGTGCGGGGCGGCCAGGTTGTCGATGTACCCGGAGCCATCCTCGATCTCCTGGATCTCCAGCGCGTCCACCACGATGCCGAGCTTTTCCATCTCGGCGTGGCTGCCGTCCTTGACCTCCTGCGCCACCCGGTCGCGCTCCCTGATGATGTTCTCGACGGTGAGGCCGCCGATGATGGACCGCAGGTGCCCGGCGAAGACCCGGCCGACCAGCACCTCCATCCGGTCCTGCTCGGACAGGAACCGGCGGGCCGCGTTCGCGATCGAGGCCTGGTCATCCCCCACCTTGAACGCGGCCACCGCGCGGACGTTCAGCCGGATGCCCTGGCTGGTGATGCACTCCTCGACGATCTCCGCCTCGCGCAGGGCGAGCGAGAGCACCCGGGCCTTCTGCTTTACCGGGATCACGAAACAGCCGTGCCCGGTGACGATGCGGAACTGCGTCCCCTGGCTCTGGCGCTTCGATCCGGAGATGAGAAGCGCCTCGTTGGGTGCGGGGACATGCCAAAAGAACATGACAGGCTCCTGAGATTACAACTGGATGGGGGTCACGAGCACCGAGCGGCCGGACAGGGCCTCCACGACCACGACCCGGCTGTGCCGGGCGACCGGCTCGTCGGACAGGGCGGCGAAGGCCTCGGTCCCGCCGCGCACCGGCAGCAGCACCTCGCCGGGGCCGCCCGCCGGGATGGACACCGTGATCCGCCCGACCTTGCCGATAAGACTTTCCTGAGCGCCCGCGGACGCCTTGTCCATTTCGTGGCCACCGGCTTTCTGCTTCTCGTGCCGGTACCGGTATACACCCGAACCCGGCGCGGCACACCAGCCTGGCGGTGGCTCAGATGACGCAACCCGACACACCCGTCGGCCGACCCGGTCGCGGATGGCCGGTCCCGCCCCATCCGAGGTTAGTAAAAACGACATCTCGGCAAACTCCGGAAATTCATTTACAGTGATCTCAAGGCGTTCGGCACGCATTGAGAGGAACAGGAAGATGCCAGTCGGACCATGGCGAAACCTCGAAGCCAGGAGACAGGAGAAATACGAGCGCCGCAAGATGGCGACACAGAAGGCTGCCCAAGCAAAAGCGGACGAGGAAGAGGCGCTCAGAAGCAGGATGGAGGCCGGGAAGGCCCGGGCTCCGGGTCGGCTGACCCGCCGGGAACTCATGCTCATCGCCGAGAACCACAAGACCAAGAAGAGAAGGCTGGTGACCGTCGCGGTCGGCGCGATCAAGCGGTAGAACCTCTCTGAACTGGCCATACGAACTACAACGAAGTGTTTTAAAGCCAGCTTGAGACCAACGGCTGACGCTTGAGGGTCAGCCCGCACGGCATGTCGTTATCAGGAGAGACCCGGGAAACGCGGAGCCCTGGCCATAGCGAATCCGGTGGCTGAAACCGCCATCCGATGGGCTCCGCGTGCTCTCACGCGTATCACGGCGAGATCGGGAACATCACGGTTCACCCGTCCCGGCGGTCGGTCGCCGGATACTATTCCCGGTAGCAGTGCGGCTGTTTTTCACACTTTTACCTAAATACCCCGCCGCCGCCGTCGCCTGCGACCGTGAATAACATTCCTTTGTCATTTGCCAATGGCATTGGCCAGGCCCGGCGACCGCTGGAGGCGACGGGTCGCTAGCCGGTTCCGGTTGCCATGACGGCGGATGATGGCGAACGATCATACGTATGTCCGCGCCCCAGGTCTTCTCCACCGCCGGGCTGCCTGCCGCGCGGCGGATCGAGCTCTGGGAAGGGCACAACGCGGCCGCGCTGATCGGCCTGAACTGCCACAGCACGACCCCGCTCGAGGCCAGTGAGGTCAACGTGCCGGCCGGCCGGGTCCAGCTGGCCCGGGTCACCGGGTCCCCGCACGTGGTGGAGCGCGGCGCCGACCGCATCGCGCGCGACCCGGCCGGAGCGGTCGCGGTGTACCTGACCCTGCGCGGGGCGGCCTGGTTCACCGACGAGGACGGGACCAGGGAACTGCGGCCGGGGCAGCTACTGATCTGCGACGCGGACCGGCCGTTCGCCCGCGGGTTCGCGCACGGCCTCGAGGAACTGGCCATCAAGGTCCCGACGACCACGTTCGCCCAGGACCCGCCGGGGCGCCGCTCCCCACTGGGCTCCCCCGTTGTCGTCTCGTTCGGCCGGGGACAGGACCCGTACGCCCGGGCGCTGGCCCGGATGGCCGACCGCGCGGCCCGGCCGCGGCCCCAGGCCGCCGCCGACGAGGGCGCCGTGCTCGACCTGGTCGCGGTGCTCACCGGCGGCGGGGGGGCCGGCCGGACGGCGGCTCTGCGCGCCGCCGCGTACGGCTACATCGAGGACCACCTGGCCGACCCCGCGCTGGGCGCGGCGCAGATCGCGGCCGCGACCGGCATCAGCGAGCGTCATCTGTCACGGGTGCTCGCGGCGGGCGGGACCACGGTGCCGAGCCTCGTTCGTTCCCGTCGTCTCGAGGTCGCCTACGGGATGCTGGCCAACGGCGCCCGGCCGGTCGCGGAGATCGCGGCCCGGTGCGGGTTCACCTCGGCCGCCTACTTCTCGCACGCGTTCCGGGCGCGGTTCGGCCTGCGGGCCAGTGAGGTCAGGCGTACGCCAGCTCGGTAAACAGCGCCTGCTGAGCTTCTCATTTCCGCCATCTTCGGCCGTGTGACCTGGGGAACGGCCGGGGCGCCGGTGACAATCAGGCCATGCCTGACTTCGATGACGGCCTGGCCGAGACCGAGCTGCCCGCGGGGCGCGTGGAAACCGACGTGCTGATCGTGGGCTCCGGGCCGGCCGGCGGCGCCGCCGCACTGTGCCTGTCCAGCCTGGGCGTGCCGAACATCATGATCACCAAGTACCGCTGGACGGCCAACACGCCGCGGGCGCACATCACCAACCAGCGCGCCATGGAGATCTTCCGCGACCTCGGCATCGAGGCCCAGGTGCTGGCCGACGCCACGCCGCACGAACTGGTCGGCGACACCGTGTTCTGCACGTCGATCGCCGGCGAGGAGATCGGCCGGATCCGCACCTGGGGCACCCATCCGGCCCGCGAGGCCGACTACCAGCTGGCCTCGCCCTGCCTGATCTGCGACATCCCGCAGACCTACCTGGAGCCGATCCTGGTCAGGAACGCGGCCGCGCGCGGCACCCAGGCCCGGTTCTCCACCGAGTACCTCTCCCACACCCAGGACGCCGACGGCGTCGACGTGCGGGTCCGGGACCGGCTGACCGGGGCCGTCTACACGATCCGGGCCAAGTACCTGATCGGCGCCGACGGGGCCCGGTCGATGGTCGCCGCCGACATCGGGCTGCCGATGGAGGGCGCGATGGACATCGCCGGGTCGATGAACATCACCTTCAAGGCCGACATCACGGAATACGTGGGGCACCGCCCGTCGGTGCTGTACTGGGTGATCCAGCCCGGCTCGAACATCGGCGGAATCGGCACCGGCCTGGTCCGCATGATCCGGCCGTGGCATGAGTGGCTCATCGTGTGGGGCTACGACATCAGCGGCCCGGCGCCGGTGGTGGACGAGGAGGCCGCCACGCAGATCGTCCGTGGCCTGACCGGGCTGCCCGACCTGGCGGTCGAGATCACCGGGACCTCGCTGTGGGGCAACAACGAGATGTACGCCACCCACCTGCAGGCGGGCCGGGTGTTCGGCGCCGGGGACGCGGTCCACCGGCATCCGCCGAGCAACGGGCTCGGATCCAACACCTCGGTCCAGGACGCCTACAACCTGGCCTGGAAGCTGGCCGCGGTGCTGCGCGGGCAGGCGTCGGCCGCGCTGCTGGAGACGTACTCGGCCGAACGCGCCCCGGTGGCGAAGCAGATCGTGCTGCGGGCCAACCAGTCCAGCCGGGAGTTCGGCCAGTTCTTCGACGCGCTGGGCATGACCGGGGCGACGACCGAGGAAGAGATGATGGCCCAGATCGAGGAGCGCAAGGCCAGCACGCCGCGCGGCGCGGCCAAGCGGGCCGCCCTGGTCGAGGCGATGGAGCTGAAGAACTACGAGTTCAACGCGCACGGGGTCGAGCTGGGGCAGTTTTACTCCTCCACCGCGATCGTTCCTGACGGGTCGGTCCGCCCGGAGCCCGACCGCGACCCCGAGCTGTACTACCAGCCGTCGACCGTGCCCGGGTCGCACCTGCCGCACGTCTGGGTCGGCGACAGCACCCGCAAGCTGTCCACCCTGGACCTGGCCCCGTACACCCGGTTCACGCTGATCACCGGGATCGCCGGCGAGGCCTGGGCGGACGCCGCCGCCAAGGTCGCGCGGGACCTTGGCGTCCCGCTCGAGGCGGTGGTCATCGGGCCCGGCCGGGAGGTCACCGACATCTACTACGACTGGGCCCGGATCCGCGAGGTCGGGGAGGACGGCGCGCTCCTGGTGCGCCCGGACAAGCACATCGGCTGGCGCGCCATGAGCCTGGCCGGGGACCCGGAGGCCGCGCTGCGGGACGCGATGACGAGCCTGCTCAGTATCGAGGGCTGAGTATCTAGGCGGCTGGTCTCAGGCCAGCAGAAACCAGGGAGTCCAGCCTGCTCCGGGACAGGCCGGTGGCGCCGATGACCAGGTTCTCGCCTTCCTCATTGAGGACAACCGCGCTCTGCAGCCCCGAACTGGCGGCCTTGGGGGGTACGTAGCCGGACGGGGCGAGGAACATGACGATGCACACGCCGGACGTGACGGCCGCGGCCTCCCGCGCTACGGGCTGGGTACCGGTCGCGGCGACGCACGGCGTGGCCCCGGGGTCGCTGGCGTGGTACTGGGCGGGCAACGTCAGCGTGTACTCGCCCAGGCGCAGCGCGACCGGGCCCGGCTTGGCCGAGGCGCTCGCGATCCCGATCGGGACGCCGATGCCGGCGAAGACCACGAACAGGCCGCAGACGCCGGCGAAGCGGAGCCGACGGACCCGGCGGTGGCGCCCGATGACCAGGCTGGCCAGCTCGTCCCGCGGCACGACGTCGTCAAGCTCGCTGATCAGCGCGAGCTTGAGGTTGAATTCGTCGTCAGCGTGGATGGACACGGCGCACCCTCTTGTCTTCGTATTCGGCGGACATCAGCATCCGCAGCTGGTCGAGCCCCCGGCTGGCCGCGGACTTCACGGTGCCCTCGGCGATGCCCAGGGCCTGCGCGGTCTCGGCCACCGAGGCGTCGAGGAGATAGCGGAACACCAGCACCTCGCGCTGGACGTCGGGGAGACGGCGCAGCACCCGGACGAGCACGTGGCGGCGGTCGGCCGCCTCGGCGAACGAGGTGACCACCGCGTAAGGACCGGCGTCGTCGACGACGCCGGGAACCTCCGGGTGCCGTTTGGCGTGCCGCCAGCGCTCGCGGCAGACGTTGAGCAGGACCGTCCGGCTGTAGGCCTCGGGCGCCTCGCGGGCCCGGTCCCAGCGCCGGAACGTCCGCAGCAGCGTGAGCTGCAGTGCGTCCTCGGCCTCCTCCCGCGAGCTGAGCAGCACGAGGGCCGCCCGCAGCAGCATCGCCGACGCCCCCGTGACGAATTCGGTGAATTCCGCCTCGCGGTCGGCACCTCGCGCCAGTCTCACGAAACGTTCAATGCCGCCGGGACGCGCGGGGTTCCATCGTTTTCCAGAGTTCTCCGCGCGGGCTTGTTCGAGGGCTTGTTCGAGGGCTTGTTCGCGAGCGGGCGCATGAAGCCGGTGTAGCTGTGCAGGTGCAGCTGGCTCTCGATCGCCTTGACCGTGTCCAGGCCGACGCCGACCACGATCAGCAGGCTGGTCCCGCTGAACGCGATCTGGCTGCCGAGGCCCAGCTCGCCCAGCGCGATCAGCGGGAGCAGCGCGATCGCGGCCAGGTAGACCGACCCGGCCGCGGTCAGCCGGCTGGACACGTAGCCCAGGTAACCGGCGGTCACCGGACCGGGCCGCAGCCCGGGCACGAAGCCGCCGTACTTCGCCATGTTGCCCGCGACCTCGGCCGGGTTGAACGTGATCGACACGTAGAACCAGGTAAAGCCCAGGATCAGCAGGAAATACAGGATGTAGTAGACCGGGAAGGCGCCGGTGCCGGGGACGAGGTAGCGGTCTACCCAGGCCACCCAGCCCTGGTTCGTATTACCGAGCAGCGACGCGGCCGTCTGCGGGAGGAGGAGCAGCGACGAGGCGAAGATGACCGGGATCACGCCGGCCTGGTTGACCTTCACCGGGATATAGGTGGTGGCGCCGCCGTAGACGCGGCGGCCGGTGATCCGCTTGGCGTACTGGACCGGGATGCGCCGCTGGGCCTGCTCGATGAAGACCACGCAGGCGACCAGGGCGATCACCACGACGATCAGGGTCAGCGTCATCGCGATGCCCTTGGTCAGGTAGACCTGCTCGACCCCGCCGAAGATTCCGGCTATCACGCTGGTGAAGATCATCACCGACATGCCGTTGCCGATGCCGCGGTCGGTGATCAGCTCGCCCATCCACATGATGACCGCCGTGCCGGACACCATCGTGATCATCATCGTGCCGAGGGTGAGCACGTCCGGGTGCGGGATGAGGGGATGGTTCGTCGCCGAGCAGGCCGACCCGGAGAACAGGCTGCCCGAGCGGGCCGCCGCCACGTAGGTGGCGGCGATCAGGACGGCGAGCCCGACGGTGAGGTAGCGGGTGTACTGGGTGATCTTGGCCTGGCCGGCCTGGCCCTCGTCCTTCAGCCGCTGGAGCCGCGGGATGACCTCGGTGAGCAGCTGGAGGATGATGCTCGAAGTGATGTAGGGCATGATGCTCAGCGCGAACACCGTGACGTGCAGCAGCGAGCCGCCGCTGAACAGGTTGAGCATGGTGTAGAGGTTTGCCGCGGTCCCCTGGCTCTGCGTCGCCAGGCCCGAGCAGTACCGCACGTTCGCGGCCGAGATGCCCGGCGCGGGCAGCGTCGCCCCGAACCGGTACACCACGATGATGCCGAACGTGAACAGCAGCTTCTTGCGCACGTCGGGGGTACGGAACGCCTGGGCGAACATCGCGAGCTTGGCCACGGATCCTTAAATGCCGCGGGCTTGATCGCCGTTCCGCGTCTTCAGCCCAGCTGAATCGAGCGGCGGGCCAGGCCGAGCCAGAAGCCGTCGATGACGGTGCGCTGGGTGGCGAGTTCGTCCGTGGCCGCGCCGAGCGTGACGAACAGCGGGGCGAAGTGCTCGGTCCGCGGGTGGGCCAGGCGGCCGCCCGGGGCCTTGCGCTCGAAGTCGAGCAGCCCGTCCACGTCGCCCGCCTCGAGATCTGCAGCACGGGCACGTCCGCCTGTGGGTACATCTCCACCAGGGGGACGTAGGCTCCGTGGTCCAGGCCCCGGCCGGGCACGTCGAGTACCGGGGTGGCCGGGGCGCGGAGCAGCTTTTTGACTTGGCTGGCTAGTTCGGGCGCGCCGGGCGCTTTGTAAGTGACCTCGTAGTAGCGCTCGGGGAAGCCCCAGAAGTCGTAGGTCAGCGGCACCGTGGTGGTGGCGCCGATAGCCAGCGGCGCCTCGTCACCCTGGTCCGCGAACTGCTCATCGACGTCCTCACCCCGGACCAACTGGCTAACCTAGCCAGCGCCCTCGGCGAGGTGAGCCGCCGCGCCGCCACCCGCACCTGACCGCCCTTGGCCGGGTCGCTTGAATCGCCCGTAGCCGTTTATGACAGAACGACCCGGACGGGCGGGAAAGACGGGGCATGTGCCTCCCGGTGCGGCCGCTATGGTCACCTGAACCGGGATGGATTACCGCCAACCGGGCAGCCGCCGGTCCATGACGGCCCCGCAGCAGGGCACGATCAGGCAATCGGTCATGAAGGTGCCCGGGATGCGGCGGATGGGCCTGCGGTGGCGGATGTGACTGCCAGGGGCCAGGCACTTCGTGATCGCGAAGGGTTTTCTATCAGAAAACGTAGTAGACCCTTCGCGATCATGGATAAGTGCCGTAGCCGGCCGCGAACGGGACTGGGGGGCGTGGCCGGGATGCCGTGGCCGTCCTGCCAGAGCCGGCGCGCGCCCATGCTGCTCCCCTGGCGCCGCCTGCCCGCGGTTAGGGGGGCCACGCTGTCACTAGGACGCCACGGGCATCACTCGCCTCGCGCCTTGCCGGGGTGGCCTGCAGGAGTTGCAGGCCTCAGGACAGCAGGTCGCGGAGGGCTTTCTTGTCTAGTTTGCCGACCTTGGTGATGGGGAGCTCGGGCCGGCGGAGCTTGGATTGCGGTAGCGAGCGGCTGAAGAAGTGGAAGGCGAACTGCTGGATCGGAGTGGAGAACCTGAGGTTTACGCCGGCCTCGGCGGCGCGTTGTCGCCCGCCCGGTTACGCTCGAACACCGTGACCTCGCGGCCGGGATCACCCCGCTTGGCCAGCAGCGCGGCCAGCAGGCCGCCGGGACCGCCGCCGAGGTCCGCCATCCGCACGTGAGCTCCTACGTGTTTCAGCCTATTGACGAGCGTAGAATCTATGACACACAATAACGCTCATGCTGCTCTTGGCAACCCCGCGGCTCTCATGAAACCCAGGGCTATTCTCTGGGACCTGTTCGGGGATCATCTGCGCTACGCCGAAGGCGGCGTTCCGATGCGGGCGCTGAACCAGCTGCTCGAGCTGTTCGGGGTGGGCGAGAGCACGAGCCGGGTGGTGCTGTCGCGGATGCGCCGGGAGGGCTGGTTCACCACCTGCCGCGACGGACGGCAGACCAGCTACGCGCTCACCGCCCGGAGCGTGAAGACGCTGGACGAGGGGCGGGCGCGGATCTTCGAGCGCGGCCGCGACGACTGGGACGGCATCTGGCGGATGGTCATCTACGCGGTGCCGGAGGAGAGCCGGGCGGAACGGGACCGGGTCCGGCGGGCGCTGGCCTGGCACGGGTTCGGTCCGCTGGCCGCGGCCACCTGGATCAGCCCGCACCCCCGGCTGGAGGTGGTGCGCGAGGCGCTGGCCGGTCTTTCCGCCACCCGGATGGACCTGCTCGAGAGCCGGGCGCTGAGCCGGGAGGCGGACCGCGAGATGGCCTTCCGCTGCTGGGACCTGGACGCCCTGGCCCGCGACTACGCCGAGCTGATCAGCGAGTATTCCCGGCTTCCGGACGCGGCCGCGCTGGCGGCCATGCCTGGCCAGGAGGCGCTGCGGCGGCAGGTGGAGCTGGTGGCCTCGTACCGGGCGCTGCCGTTCCGCGACCCCGACCTGCCCGCCGCGCTGCTCCCGGAGGGCTGGCTGGGCCGGCGGGCCCATACGCTGTTCCTCACGGCTCACGATGCCCTGCACGGCGCGGCCAGCGCATACGTCCGAGCCATCCTGGATTCTCGATGAGGAGGCTGTGATGGGAGAGAACTTTGTGCTGGTACACGGCGCGTGGCACGGCGGGTGGGCCTGGCAGCCGGTGGCTCGCCGGCTGCGGGAGGCCGGGCACCGGGTGTGGGCGCCGACTTGCCCGGGGCTCGGCATCGACGACGACCCGCGCGGGGTGACCCTCGCCGGCTGCGTGGACAGCCTGGTCAGCCAGGTCGAGGCGTCCTTCGCGACCGAGGTCACGCTGGTCGGGCACAGCTGGGGCGGCTACGTGATCGCGGGCGCGGCGCCGCGGCTGGCGTCGCGGCTGAGGCGGCTGGTGTTCTGGAGCGCGTTCGTGCCCGAGGCGGGCAAGCCGCTGTACGACGAGGTCCCGCCGGCTTACCAGGAGCTGTTCGCGTCGTCGGCCGGCGCCTCCGAGGACAACACCGTGGCCTTGCCGGTCGAGGTGTTCCAGGGCGCGTTCATGGGGGACGCCCCGCCCGCGGCGGCCGCGGTCGTGCACTCGGTGCTGCGGCCACAGCCGTACCGGACGTTCACCGACGCTCTGGACGACGAGGCTTACCGGAGCCTGGGGCTGCCGCTGCACTACATCCTTTCGCAGGACGACGTGGCCCTGCCGCCGGGCGAGTACGGCTGGAGCCGCTTCGCCGAGCGGATCAAGGTCTCCCCCGTGCTGGTGCCCGGCAGTCACGAGTCCATGTTCACTCGTCCGGCCGAGCTGGCCGCGGCGTTCGAGCAGGCGGCTGCTTCTTAGCTTTCCTTGCCGGCGTCGCCTATCCGGCCGAGGTAGGCGAGGAACTGCTCGCGTTCGGCCTCGTTCAGCTGGGCCAGCAGCCGCTGGCCCAGCGCGAGCACGTGCGGCGCGGCCTCGGTCACGGCCCTGGTCCCCTGCTCGGTGATGCGCAGGACCCGCTTGCGCCCGTCGCGCTCGTCCCGGCCGCGCTGGATCAGGCCGCGGCGGGCCATCCGGCCCGCGAGTTCGGCCACGCTGGAGCGATCGAGCGAGGTGAGGCGGCCGATCGAGGCCTGGTCCAGCTCACCGTGCACGGTCAGCGCGCACAGGATGACGAACTGCGACCCGGTGATGTCCACCGGGACGAGCTCGGCCCACAGCTGGGTGTGCGCCTGGTGGGCGCGCCTGATCAGATGACCAGGCGTTTCCGCGAAGCCGCGGATAACCGCGCTGATCTCATTATCACTGGCTGATGACGGCATTGTCCTCGCTGGGAAGGGCATCGAGGAGGAAAATGCCGATCCATTGACCCTACGTTTCGGTTGCTGCTAGATTTCTGGGTACGTCCTCCGTATACGGAGTATTCCCCGCCCGACCGAACTCCGGGACCTGGAACAGGCATCCCGGGGACCGACCAGGCGTCTCCCCGGGCGCCAAATTTACACCTAGTACGTCATGGTCTGCGCGAAGCGCAGATCTTACGATCTGCTTAACCTTTCGGCCGAAAGCGCCGGGCGGGATGAGAATGAGTTTCCCGCCTGCGTCCAGGGGCCCTTTCCGAAAGGACGGCGAAGGGTGACCAGGAATCCGCCGGGTTCGTCACCGTGGATAACGCCTCCGCCATTCCTGCAGTCGCCGCAGGCCGACTCGCCGCAGGCATCTTCCCGGGTCCGGTTCCAGTCCGGCCCGTCCCCGATCGGCCCGTCCCCGATCGGCCCGTCCCCGATCGGCACTGGCGCGTTCCCGCTCACGCCGGACTTTCCACCTCCCAGGCCGCCTTCCACTCGTGCTCCGCGCGCTGCCAGGCCACGCCCTGGCTACCCGCGCCCCGTGCCTCCGCCCCGGCCCGGGTTCGAGTTCGACCGGGCCGCCGGACGCCACCGCCGGACGCCGCGCCCGCCGGACGCCGGCCTGGCGTCGGGCCCGGTGTCCGGGCCGGCTATCCGCCCCCGGGTGTCCCGGGTCGCCCTGCTGGTCGCGGTGCTGGCCCTCGGCGTGGCCGCCGGCCTGGTGGTGAACGCGAACAGCCAGCCGTCCAGGCTCTCCGTCAGCTTCCCGCCGGCCGTGCTGGCCGGGCGGGATTTCGCTCCGTACCTGGCCGGCAGCACCCGCGGCATCGTGCTGTCCGAGGGCCGGGTGGCGAGCGCCGGTGACGAGGTCGTAGCCGTCGGCGCCGAATCAGGCCAGCTCGTCCCGCGGGCTCAGTTCTTCGTCTCGCCCGACGGCGGCCGGACCTGGAGCCTGGGCGGGGTGCGCGCGGTGGGCGGCGGAACGCCCCCGCCAGGACACGCGGCCCGCTTCGTGGCGGGCGGCGCTGGCGCCTGGGTCGCCATCGGCTCCGACGCGGTCTGGACCAGCACCGACGGCCAGCAGTGGACGCTCACCTCAGCTACCGGCCTGCCGGAGCGGCCCGGCGACTACATCACGGTGCTGAAGCGCATGAGCAACGGTTTCATCGCCGCGGGCGCCAACCTGCCGAACGGGAAACGGTCTACCCCGGTGATCTTCCTGTCCGCCGACGGCAGGCGATGGACCCGGCTCGGCGCCAGCCAGCTCGGCCTGGGCGCGGACCCGGGCCGCGTCCAGGACATCAGGCTGGTGGCGGCCACCGGGAACCTGATCCTGGCCGCGGGCGATGTGGCTGGCCCGTCGTCTCGTACCGATTCGTCTCGTACGGGGGCGGCCTGGCTCAGCTCCGACGGCGGGCGGCAGTGGCGGCCGGTCACGGTCCCGGCCGGACACGGTGCGCGCGCCGAGTTCTCCGACCTGGCCGCCACCGCGGACGGCTTCCTGCTGGTCAGGCCGGCGACAGTAGACGGCCGTCCGGCCGCGGACGTGTACCGCTCGGGGAACGGTACGGACTGGACCTTCGCCGCCACCCTGACCACGTCGTCCGGTTTCTCCCCAGGCTTGATGAACGGATCCGCGGACGGCGCCGTGCTGGCCGGCGGGGCCGGCTCGGCCCTGACCGCCTTCACCTCCGCCGACGGCATCGGTTGGCGCCAGGTCCCGGCGTTCGGCCGCGCACCCGCGGAAGCCGTCTCGGGGGTAGCCGTGACCCCGGCCGGCGCCGTGATCGCAGACGGCTCGCCTAGCGGCGGCCAGCAGCTGATCACCATCGGCGGCTCGGCCGCGGTCACGAAGGTCAGCCTGTCCGCCATCCCAGGCGGGGTCCAGCCCCAGGTGGCCGTGGACGCGGTCGCGGCCGTCGGGGCCCAGGGCCGCCAGCAGGTGGCGGTGGGCAGCGCGAACGGCTTCCCGGCGGCCTGGGCCTCCGGCGACGGCGGCCGCACCTGGCGGCGCGCGGCCGGGCAGACCTCGGGCGTGCTGACCAGGCCGGGCATCCAGCAGCTGACCGGGGTCGCGCACGGCCCGGCCGGCTGGCTGGCCGTCGGCGGCGCCAGCGGCAGCGCCAGCGGCAGCGCGGGCAGCGGGACCGGGCGCCCGGTGGTCATCGTCTCGGCCGACGGCCGGACCTGGTCCGCTGCCGACGGCGAGCCCGTCTTCGCTGGCAGCGGCCTGACCGCCGTGCAGGCCGCCGCCGGCCGGACGGGCTACGTGATCGTCGGCTCCCAGGTCACAGCGCCGGGCCGGACCGTCGCGGCCGCGTGGTGGTCAGCCGGGCTGACCGGCTGGCACCGGGCGGCCGATGCGACGACGGGCGCGCTCGACGGCCTGGACGGCAGCCGGCGGATGCTCGCCGTGACCGCCACCGCGGGCGGCTTCATGGCAGTCGGCTCGCACGGCCCGCTCCCCGCCGCGTGGACCACCCCCGACGGCCGGGCCTGGAGCCTGACCGACCTGCCGCTCCCGGCCGGAGCCACCGCGGCGGCGCTGCAGCACGTCGCCGCGGCCGGCCGCACCGTGGTCGCCACCGGCGTAGCCCGGATCGCGGGCGGCCAGCTGCCCTTCTCGGCCCGATCGGCCGACGGCGGCCGCACCTGGACCGAGACGGAACTGCCCGTACCTGCGGGAACGGCCGAGGTCAGCGCGGTCGCAGCGACTGCGGGGGGCTTCACCGTGACTGGTACATTCGGCGCCTCGGCCGGGGAGAGGGACGTGGTCGTCTGGACCTCATGGGACGGGACGACCTGGAAGGCGGCCACGCCGGCCGGACCCGGCCTGGCCACTCCTGGCGTCCAGGCCATCACCGGCCTCGCGGCCACCGGTCACGGTCTGACTGGCGTCGGCTTCACCGCCACCCCGGCCGGCGAGCAGCCCACCCTCTGGCAGCCGCCGATCGGGACCTAGGGGCTCCTACCGTAACCTTCTCTGCGTGCAGGAACTGACTGCCCGGCGGGTGCTGCCCAGGGTGGACCGGCGGGAGATCGCGGCGATCTTCGCGGGCGGCGCGCTCGGCACGCTGGCCCGCGCCGCGCTGGCCGAGGCGTTCCCGCACGCGGCCACGGCCTGGCCGTGGCCGACGTTCGGCGTCAACATCGCGGCGGCCTTCGCCCTGGGCTACTTCGTCACCCGGCTGCAGGAGCGACTGCCGCTGTCCAGCTACCGGCGGCCGCTGCTCGGCACCGGCCTGTGCGGGGGGCTGTCCACGTTCTCCACCATGCAGGTGGAGATCCTGAAGATGCTCGACGCCCAGGCCTGGGGCCTGGCGGCCGGGTACGCGGCGGCCAGCGTCGCGGCCGGGTACGCCGCCATCCAGCTCGCCACCGCGCTGGTCCGCCGGGTCCGGGTGCGCTCATGACCGTGCTGGTCTGGGTGACGGTGGTGCTGATCGGCGGGGCCGGCTCGGTGGTCCGCTTCCTGGCCGACGGGGTGGTCGGGTCGGCGGCGGGCCGGGACTTCCCGGTCGGCACGCTGGCCGTCAACCTGTCCGGCGCGGTGATCCTGGGCCTGCTGACCGGGCTGGCCCTGGGCCACGACCAGGCGCTGCTGGCCGGCACGGCCGCGGTCGGCTCCTACACCACGTTCTCCACCTGGATGCTGGAGACCCAGCGGCTGACCGAGGAACGCCAGCACGGCAAGGCGATCGCCAACGTGGTGTTGTCACTCGTGGCGGGCGTCGCCGCCGCCGCGCTCGGCCGGCTGATCGGCCAGCACCTATGAAAGCACCGCCCCTGTGACCGAGAGCCTGAAGCTGACCAGCTACTTCGGTGAGCGGCAGCGCTGCCGGGACGGCTTCGTCGCGGACGCCCTGCTCGAACTGTACGGGCGGCACGAGCTCGCGACCAGCATCTTGCTCCGCGGCACCGAAGGCTTCGGGCTCAAGCACCACCTGCGCACCGACCGCTCGCTGTCCCTGTCCGAGGACCTGCCGCTGATCGCGGTCGCGGTCGACACCCGCCCCCGGATCGAAGCCGTCCTCCCGCACGTCCTCAAGCTCCACCCGGCCGGGCTTGTCACCCTGGAACGAGCTCAGCTGCTGGCCGACACCACCGTCGTTCCCGGCGACCTGCCGGAGACCGCCAAGCTCACCGTCTACCTGGGCCGCCAGGAGCGGGTCTTCCGGGTACCCGCCTTCGTCGCGGTCTGTGACCTGCTGCACCGCCGCGGCGTCGACGGCGCCACCGCGCTGCTCGGCGTGGACGGCACCGCGCACGGCCGGCGCGAGCGGGCCGCGTTCTTCAGCCGCAACGCCGAGGTCCCGATGATGGTCATCGCGGTCGGCCCGGCCGGGCAGATCGGCCGGGTCCTGCCCGAGCTCGGCGCGCTGCTGCGCCGCCCGCTGCTCACCCTGGAACGCGTCCAGGTCCTCAAGCGGGACGGCCAGCGCCTGGCCGAGCCCGCCGCCGACGGCACGGCCCCGTGGCAGAAGCTGATGATCTACACCTCGGAGGCGACCCAGCACCACGGGCAGCCGCTCCACCGGTGCATCGTGCGCCGGCTCCGCTCGGCCGGGATCGGCGGCGCCACCACCCAGCGCGGCGTCTGGGGGTTCCACGGTGACCATCCGCCGCACGGGGACCGGCTGTTCCAGCTCGGCCGCCACGTCCCCGCCGTGACGATCGTCGTCGACAGCCCCGGGCGCATCGCCGCCGCGTTCGCGCTGATCGACGAGCTCACCAGCGACAGCGGGCTCGTCACGATCGAGGACATCCCCGCCGGGGCGCGCGGTGAGCCGGGGCGGGGACATGACTCGTTCGGCATAAAAATCGGTTAGGGGAGCTCGCCGGCCGGGCCGCGCGGGCGGGTTCCCGTTTCTTTCCATTCTTTTCTGCCGAACGGGCTCGGTCCCAGCCCCGGTTCACCGCTCGTCGCCGTCGCCGCTGTGGTCGCTGTCGGCTGGCGGCGCTACGCTGCCGTATGGATCATGGTGCAGGCTGGATCGAGGAGCTGCCCGCCGGGCTCGCGGCCCAGCAGGGGCTGCTGCGCGGGCTGCTGGCGTTCAGCCAGGCCGACCCGGATGTCAGCTGGTTCGTGGTGGGCTGCTCGCTGGCCCGGGGGGCCGGGGACTGGCTGTCCGACATCGACGCCGCGGTGGGTGTTGACGAGTCGCGCTTCGACGCCGTCTTCCCGCGGGTCCGCGCGGCCGTGGACGGCCTGGGCGAGCTCGTCGAGAGCTACCACCACAAGCTGCCCGAGGTGGCCCTGACCCACGAACGGATCTTCGCCCAGTACGCCGACCGGAGCCAGCTGGACCTGGTCGTCTACCCGGCGACCGTGTTCGCGGGCTCCATCCCGCATGTGGTGGTGCTGTACGACCGGGACTCGGTGCTGGCCGAGCCGGGTTCTTCGGTCTCTTCGGCCGTGTCACCCGCGCAGGTCCGCGAGTGGGCCTTCCAGGGCTGGTGCGCGCTGGCCGACCTGGGCAAGTACGTGCGGCGCGGGTCCGCGTGGGAGGCGCTGGAACGGCTGCACGAGGCCCGGGCCCAGCTCTGGCAGCTGTGGGCCGCGGCCCGCGGCGTGCCCCAGCCGCGGTACGGGCTGACCAGCGTGCTCGACTGGTTTCCTGTCACTCTCCCGGCTGGCATCGAGGACACGGTCAGCGATCTGGACCTGGGGCGCCTGCTAGCGGCGGGGCTGCGGGTGGCGGAGCTGCTTGACGAGACCGGCGGCCAGCTGGATGAGGAACAGCGGGCGGTGCTGCCGTCGGCTATGAGCCGGTTCGTCACCGCGGACCTGCGGGCCGCGCTGGCCGGGTGAATGCGGCAGGGTGAATGCCGGCCGGCTGCTGTTTTTGAATCGTCACTTTCGACCCGGCCAGCGTGGTCACCGCAGCCGGCGAAACGATGACAGGCTATGGGCATGGCATTGCTGCGGATCGATGCTAGGCCGCTGCTACCTCGGCTGCGGACAGAGCTCAGCACCCTGCTGGCCGAACTGTCCGATGCTGACTGGACGCGGCCCACGGCCTGCCCGGACTGGCCGGTGCACGGGGTGGCGTCTCACCTGCTGGGAGTGGAACTCGGCAACGTCTCGGTGCGGCGGGATCGCTGGGGTACGGGCCCGGGCGAGGGCGAGGATCTCGACAGCTGGCTCAACGCCTTCAACCAGCAGTGGGTGGAGGCGGCGCGGCGGATCAGCCCGACGCTCTTGGTTGAGCTGATCAACGTCGCCGGCCTGCGCTTCGAGGAGCACGCGGCCACGCTGAACCTCGACGCCGCGGGCGGCCCGGTACCGTGGGCGACCGGCTCGGACCCGGCTCCGGTCTGGCTCGACGTCGCCCGTGAGTACATGGAGCGGTACGTCCACCAGCAGCAGATCCGCGAGGCGACCGGGCACCCTCCGCTCGGGGCCGCCTTCACCAGCCCGGTGCTGACCACGGCCGCGCATGCGCTGCCGCGCGCGCTCGACCAGGTGGTCCGGCCCGTGGGGACTGTGGTGGCATTCACCGCCGAGGGCGAGGGCGGCGGGTCTTGGCATGTGGTCCGGGCGGTCGCTCGGTGGGAGCTCGCCTCGGGTCTGGTTGCTGGTGCCGTCGCCTGCCACGTGCGCACCACCGTGGGTGGTGCGCTCAAGCTTTACGCCCGGGACCCGAGCGCTCCGCCGCTGACCTGGCAAGGCGATCACGAGCTGGCCGGAGCCCTAGCCGGAGTCAAGGCGGTCCTCGGCTGACAGGCCACGGCCGTTCCAAGATCATGATTTGAGTCCGGGGATGGTGAATGGCCGGTCGATGTAGCGACTGGCCCAGCGGGTGGCTTCGGTGGTGTCGTGGCGTCCGGCGAGGGCGGGCGCCGATGGCGAGGTTCCTGAGAGCAGCCATGATTCTTGGCCCTGACCGGGTGCGGATGGTGGATTAGTCCTCCTGGGACAGGGGTGTCTTTCGCGCCCCGGATCGCCTTGCCATCCCGTCTCACCTGCATCAGAGCGGCCGGGACGTCCTCCGCGCCGGCATCGGCCAGGACCCGTCAGATCGTGGTCCTGGACGGCGGCGGGGCAGGAGCGGCGCCGCCGCGCAGGTATAGATCAGCCAGGAGCGCCGCAACAGGATAATCACTGCCATGGCCCGGCCATCCAATACCCCCGTGAACAGTTCCAGCAGGTGACAGCAGGCATCCGCTACGCCGCTCATGATCAGATCGCAGCACCCGCTGCGAATCGCGATCCAAACCCCCAAAACGATCTTGGAACGGCCGTGGCTGACAGGCGGGGCTTCGCCTCTGGAACACCATTTATCTCTTTCTTCCCGGGGATATCTATTTCGCGAAACGGGCAATGTACAGCCTGAAAATGTCATGCCTGCCGACTAGAATCGAACTCAGATCCTAAGACTCTGCGAGCCCTTGGAAGGAGGTGGCCCGGTATGGGCACTGTGACTGTTCCCGTCTTCGCCAGTGCGGGTGAGGCGCTGGACATGGTGCATGCCGGGCTGGCGTTCCTGGCTGGCGCGGATATCGCGGCGATGGGCAGCGCGGTGCAGGCGGCGACGTTGCGGGGGCTGGAGGAGGCGAACTCGGTCGCGGTCGCGGCCCGGATCTGCGCCCTGGGCGCGTTCGCCGCCGGGCAGGGGTATGTCGATGACGGGGCTTACAGCCCGCATGCGTGGCTGGTGCACCAGACCGGGATCACCGCTGGCGCGGCGTCGGGGCATACCGGGTGGGTGAAGCGGGGGCGGGCGCATCCGCGGGTGCACGCCGCCCTGGCGTCCCGGGCGGTGTCCGAGCCGTGGGCGAGGACGATCTGCGAGTGGACCGGCAAGCTGCCGGCCGGGTCGCGGGACGCGGCGGACGGGATCTTGCTGGCCGCGGCGGCGTCGGGGCTGGGGCTGGCGGACCTGGCCGGGCTGGCCGGGGAGATGTACGAACGGTCCCGCCAGCACTCACCGGATACCAGCGGGCCCGGCCCGGACCAGGATCCCGGGCCGGGACACGGACAAGAGCCCGCCCAGGACCCGCCTCCCGGGCATGGCGCGAACCCCGGCCTAGATCCCGGGGAGGCCGCGGACCCGGACGAGGGCGCGGTGCTGGACGAGGGCGCGGTGCTGGACGATCGGTCGGTACGGCTGGCGACCACGTTCGGCGGGGCCGGGGTGATCCGCGGGGACCTGACCCCCGAATGCGCCCAGGTCGTCCAGGCCGTGCTCGATGCCCTGTCGGCCCGGGCCGGCGCCGAGGACACCCGTTCCCATGAGCAGCGGTACCACGACGCCCTGGCCGAGGCCATGACCCGCCTGGTGGCGGCCGGGCTGGTCCCCGAGCGGGCCGGGCAGCCGGTCAAGGTGCTGGCCCACGTCACGCTGGCCGACCTGATGCTGCTCGAGGGCAGCGCGGAGCTGCGGGAGGAATGGACCCGGCAGGCGCGGGCCCGGTGGGCCGGGTACCAGGCCCGCACCGCCGAAGCCCGCGGCGACGACGGAGCCTGGCTGGACGGCGACGCCGCCGCGGCCGTCGCGTGCGACGCGATGGTGGTGCCGGTGGTGACCGGCCAGGTGAACCCGGCCGCGTTCGCCGACCTGGTGCGGCTGTCCGCCCAGCTCGACAAGGTCTACCGCCGCGGCCTCGACGCCGCGGGTCATGACGGCGACACGGACGGCGGGGACGCCGCAAACGGCACGGCCGGGGCGGGGACCGTGATCTCCCGCGAGGCGCTGGAGCAGGCCATCATCGGCCGGGCCGTGGACCTGCTGTCCGGTCCCGGCGGGCTGGCCTCCTTCATCCGCCAGCACCAGCTCGGCGAGCAGTTCGCCGGCCCGAGCGTGCCGCTGGACCTGGGCGTCACCAAGACCATCCCCGCCTCGATCCGCAACCTGGTCCGGCACCGCGACCGGCACTGCCGCTTCCCCGGCTGCCGCCAGCCCGCCGCCGTCTGCGACGTGCACCATGCCCGCCACAAAGCCCGCGGCGGCCACACCAGCCTCACGAACTGCGTCCTGCTGTGCCGGTTCCACCACCTGATCGCCATCCACCGCTGGGGCTGGACCCTGGTCCTGAACCCCGACGGCACCACGACCGCCTGGAACAAGGACAAAACCAAAGTCCTCCACAGCCACAGCCCACCCGCCCGACCCGGGTGACCCCCTGGGGGACGGAGTGTCCCTCGCGGAGCGGGCGAGCCGGGGGCCGCGGCCAGAGCCGCCTGTCATCCGGTACTGATCATGGTCCAGAGCTGGTCTGGATCGCGGTGGCCAGGGCCTGACGGACGGCGGCCAAGGCTGGGTGCTGGCCGGCGCCGCGCCTGGTGGCAGCGTAGATGTGGCGGGCCGGAGAGCCCGGCAAGTCACTGAGGTGAATGGGCGGGTCGGCGTGGGTCGAGTCGGCACCGGATTGGCCAGCAGCGGATTGGCCAGCACCGGATTGGCCAGCAGCGGATCGGCTAGCAGAGAGCAAACCGGGGAGGAGGGCGACGGCGTGGCCGGTGCGGACGAGGCGCAGGTGCAGGAGGAGGTCGGTGCTCTGGTATCGGACGTCGGGCTCGAAGCCGGCGGCTCGGCAGACCGCGGTGGCCCAGTGGCGGGCGGCGGTCCCGGGCGGCTCCAGGATCCAGGGGTGACCGGCCAGGTCGGCGAGGGCACGCGGGGCGCTGGCGGGCTGGGCTAGGCGCATCGGGTCGGTGGCTAGCTGGCGGTAGTCAAGTTCGGGGCGGCGGCGCTGCGGGTGGCCCGGGTACTCCTCCAGGAGCGCCAGGTCGAACTCGTGCGCGATCAGGCCCGGGAGCGAGGCCTCCGGCTCGCGTTCGGTCACCTCGACCCGCAGGGCGGGATGCGCCGATGCCAGGGCCGAGAGGGCGGCTGGGATGACCGCGTGGGCGGTGGTGTGGAAGGCGGCGATGCGGACGGTGCCGCCGATGCGGGCGGCCGAGGCGTCCAGGTCGGCCCGGGCCTGCTCGAGCCGCTCGAGGATAGCCTCAGTGTGCTCGACGAGCCGTTCGGCGGCCGGGGTCAGGCGGACACTGCGGCCCGACCGTTCGAGCAACGGCACGCCGGCTTCGGCCTCTAGCACGCTGAGCTGCTGGGAGATGGCTGACGGGGTATAGGTCAGAGCATCGGCGACGGCGGCCAGGGTGCCGCGGTGCCTGAGTTCCCGCAGCAGCCTGAGCCGGTGCAGGTCCAGCACGCAGCCTCCGATCATTAAGCTCAGCTAATGATTATGGCGTAGAAAGTTTCGCTGGACCACGTGATCATCAAGGGGCGATCCTAATCGGGTGACCATGATCACCGCACCGGCCTGGTTCTGCCGCCCGGCCGCCCGGCAATGGCGGGCCCTGGTACGCCAGACGGCGGCGCCGGCGTTTCACGCGGAACTCCCTGGCTACCGCCCGACCGAGCTGACCGAACTTCCCGTGCTGGCGACCGAGCTTGGTGTCGGCCGGGTCTTCGTCAAGGACGAGTCGACCCGGCTGGGCCTGGGCGCGTTCAAGGTGCTGGGGGCGTCCTGGGCTATCGCCAGGCTCCTCAGTGACAGGAGCCAGGTCACGCGGGACAAAGGGAGGCAGGTCACGCTGGCCGGGTTGCGGCGGGCGGCCGCGGCGGATCCGGTTGAGCTGGTCACCGCGACCGACGGCAACCACGGCCGGGCCGTGGCCTGGATGGCCCGGCTGGTGGGACTAGAGGCACGGGTCTTCGTGCCGGATGTCGTGCCGGAGCGGGCCCGGACCGCGATCCTGGCCGAGGGAGCCACGGTGACCGTGGCCGGAGGATCCTACGACGAGGCCGTGGAGCAAGCCGCTGCCTACGCCGACGAGGGGCGACTGCTGGTGCAGGACACCGCGTGGGCGGGGTACGAGAGCGTGCCGGGCTGGATCGTGGAGGGGTACGGGACGCTGCTGGCCGAGCTGGACGAGCAGTTCGCCCAGCGCGGGCTGGCCGGGCCTGACCTGGTCAGCGTGCCGGTCGGGGTGGGATCGCTGGCGCAGGCGGTGGTGACGCACTACCGGCGGGGCGAAGGGTTTCCGGGTGGTATGAGGGGCGGCGGGGCACCTGCGGTGCTGGCGGTGGAGCCGACGACGGCGGCGGGGGTGCTGGCCAGCTTGCGGGCCGACACCAGGCAGTCCGTACCTACGGGCGGCACCGTGATGGCCGGGCTCAACTGCGGTACTCCGTCTTACCTGGCGTGGCCGGTGCTGGCGGGCGGGCTCGACGCGGCCGTCGCGGTGACCGATGACCTGGCCACCGGGGCCGGGGCCGACCTGGGCCGGCTGGGCGTCCGGTCGGGACCTAGCGGTGCGGCCTCGCTGGCGGGGGTACGCACCGCGCTCACCGGGCCGGGTTCGCGGGCGCGGCGGGCCGGGCTCGGCGTGACCGCGTCGTCTGTCGTCCTGCTGCTCAGCACGGAAGGGACGTGAGAGGGAAGGGGGGTTGGGGAAACGGAAGGGACGTGGGGGAACAGGGTTGGGAAACGGAAGGGAGCGGACGGACCTGATGGACCTGGTGGAACGGGACACTGTCGAGCTGCTGAAGGACCTGGTCGCGATCGACTCGCGGAATCCTTCGCTGGTGGCGGGGGCGGACGGTGAGGGCCGGATCGCCGGGTACGTCGCGGGCTGGGCGGAGGCGGCCGGGCTGAGGGCCGAGATCGTGGAGGGGACGCCGGGGCGGCCCAGCGTGCTGGTCCGCAGCGGGGCCAGTTCGGCCCGGTCGCTGCTGCTGTGCGGGCATCTGGACACCGTGGGCGTCAGCGAGATGAGCGACCCGCTGACCCCGGTCGTCCAGGGTGACCGGCTCTACGGGCGGGGCGCCTACGACATGAAGGGCGGGCTGGCCGCCGCCCTGATCGCCTGCCGCGAGGCGGCCCGCCGCGGGCTCGAGGTGATCGTGGCGGCGGTGGCCGACGAGGAGCATTCCAGCCTCGGCGTGCAGGAGATCCTCGGGCACGTCCGCGCCGACGCCGCGATCGTCACCGAGCCGACCGAGCTCACCGTGGCGACCGCGCACCGAGGTTTCGTGTGGACCGAGATCAGCGTCACCGGGGTGGCCGCGCACGGCTCGCGGCCGCAGCTCGGCGTCGACGCGATCATGAAAACGGGGCCCGTGCTGACCGCCCTGGACGACCTCAACGCGCGGCTGCGCGGGCGTGTGCACCCGCGGCTCGGCCATGGCTTCGTGCACGCCTCGCTCATCCAGGGCGGTCGCGAGGAGTCGACCATCCCGGACCGCTGCACGCTGACCATCGAGCGGCGCACGCTGCCCGGCGAGACCACCGAGGACACCGAGCGGGACATCGCCGCGCTGCTTGACCGGTGCCGCGCGGCTGACCCGGCGCTGCGGGTGTCCAGCCGGACCACGCTGGCCCGGGCGCCGTTCGAGGTGGCCGACGACGAGCCGGTCGTCCAGGCGGTGGCCCGGGCCGCCGCCGGGGCGACGGGCAGGCCGGCCGAGCTGGCCGGCGCCAGCTACTGGGCCGACGCCGCCTTTATCGCCGCGGCCGGGATCCCCGCGGTCCTGTTCGGTCCGGCCGGGGACGGCGCCCACGCCCGGGTGGAGTGGGTCAGCCTGCCGGGCACGGTGGCCTGCGCGCGGGCGCTCGCCGCGGCGGCCGCGGACTTCTGCCGGGGATGAGCCGCGGACTTCGGCCGAAGGTTACTGGCCGGCTAGGTGGTGGGGGCCGATCAGGACGGGGCCGCCGACGTCGCGCCAGAGGAAGTAGGCCAGCGCGATCAGCAGCAGGGGGGAGATGACCCAGCGCTCGGCGAGCTTGTTGGTGGTGATCCGGATGGGCTCGGGGAGCAGGCCGAAGTCGTAGCGGCTGAGCGGGTACAGCAGCGGGCAGCCGTCGTGGGTCAGCATGTCGCCGGCGATGTGGGCGAGCATGCCGAGGCAGACGCACACGGCCAGCACCGATACGTGCCACGGCGTCACCTTCTCCAGGTCCCAGCCCTGCCAGAGAATCAGGGCGGCCAGGGCGAGGCCGAACAGGTCGGCGTGGTGGCCGCCGATGTACAGGGCGCGGAAGCCCGCGGAGAAGAACAGGGCGAGCAGCAGGCCGGCCGGGATGAGGTGCCACCACAGCTGGGGGTGGCCGGCGGTGACGTGGGCGCTGTCCTGCCACTGGCCGGCGCCGTAGGCGGCCAGGGTCATGATGGCCACGCCGAGCAGGCTGTGCGTGCCCTTGCGGTGGCCGCCGCTGATCCGGTGCACGATCCAGGCGAAGGCCCCGGTCAGGAAGCCGAACGTGCGGGCGATGGTGGACCCCGGCTCGTCCAGGTCGGGGAGGATCCCCGCGCCCGCCGTCAGCGCGGCCGCCACGGCCAGGTGGGTGCCGGTGACCGGCAGCAGGGGGGCGACAGCGGCGAAGGCCAGGGCGCCGGACAGCGCGTGGTCGTGGCCGAGCATGCGGGACTCCTGGGGGTTGGGTGGGCAGAGCCAAACTAGCCCGCACCACCGACATTCCCCGGGAGCCGCGCCTAGGCGGGGGCGGACTTGATGACGCTGAACACCGCGCCCTGCGGGTCGCCGAGGATGGCGATCCGGCCGACCGGAATGTCGAACGGGGCGACGACGACCGTGCCGCCCTGCTCAGCCGCCTTGGCCGCGGCGGCGTCGGTGTCGTCGGTGCCGAAGTACACGTGCCAGTGACTGGGCACGCCCGGCGCCTGCGGTGGCATGGAGCCGCCCACCGGGGCCTCGCCCGCCCTGAACACCGTGTACGGCTGGCCGTCGCCCATGTCCTCGGCCTGGGCGGTCAGGCCCGCCACGGCGGTGTAGAACGAGAACACGCCCTGGTCGCTGGTGATGAGCTCATTCCAGGTGAGCGTGCCTGGCTCGTTCACCAGGGTGGCGCCGACGTGCTTGGCCGCCTGCCACAGGGCCACGGCCGCGCCGGACGGGTCCAGGACGAACGACATCCGCCCGGCGTCGGTGACGTCGAACGGCGCCATCGCGACCTGGCCGCCCGCGGCCTCGGCCCGGGCGGTGGCCTCGTCGGCCGAGTCCACCGCGAGGTAGGTGTTCCACATCGGCGGCGCGCCGGCCGCGGCCAGCTCGGGCGGCTGCGGGGCGATGGCGGCGACCTGGTGGCCGCGGAGCACGGCCATCGAGTAGAGCTGCCCGTCCGGCATGGGCTGGTCGTCGTAGGTCCAGCCGAACAGTCCCGCGTAGAACGCCTTCGCGGCGGCCGGGTCGCTGGTCTGCAGGTCCACCCAGTTCGGGGTGCCCTGCGGGTAGGACGTCCGGGTCGGCATCGTTGACTCCCTAGCAAACGCTTGGTGTAAAGTGCTGTCTCCCCGGGCGTGCCCGCCCCCCTCCCCACGGCGCGCCCGGGCTCACATCCAGTCGGACCCGTCACATCCAGTCGGCATGGTGGGGCCAGGCCAGCAGGGTATCGACGACCTCGGTCGGGCCGGTGCCGGGGTCGGTGGCCGCGTACCGGCCGCGGTAGAACAGCAGCGGGCGGCCTGCGCGGGTGGCGCCGAGGGCGGTGACCCGGCCGGTGACCAGGTAGTGGTCACCGGCCTCATGGACCGCCTCGACCGCGCAGTCCACCCAGGTCAGCGCGCCGTCCAGCACCGGGGCGCCGCTGGGTGAGGGCGACCAGGGCAGGCCGGCGAACTTGTCGCCGCCGCTGGTGCCGAACCGCCGGGCCAGTTCCTGCTGGCCGTCGGTGAGCACGTTGGCACAGAAGTGGCCGGCGCGCTCGATGACCGGCCAGGTGGACGAGGTGCGGCTGGGACAGAACAGGACCAGGGGCGGAGCCAGGGACAGCGCGGCGAACGCCTGGCAGGCGAAGCCCGCGGGTCCGTCGGGACCATCGGTGGTGATGACGGTGACACCGGTGCAGAAGTGGCCCAGGACATGGCGGAAGGCGTCGGCCGTGGGGGGTGCGGGGGGTACGGGGGGGCCAGCGGATGGCGGGGCTGGCACGTCAGTGGGCGGGTCCGGCAAAGTTGTGCCCCCAGAGGCTGACCGCGGTGGTTTCCCTGGTGATCCAGTTGGCGTCGTCGACCTGCCGGCCATCGGTGCCGTACTCGATGTCGAACCCGCCCGGGGTCCGCACGTAGAACGACACCATCAGGTCATTGGCGTGCCGTCCCAGCGTACCGGACACGGTCGCGCCCCTCCGGGTGCAGCGGTCCAGGGCCAGCCCCACGTCGTCCAGCGCGGCGGTCTCGACCATCAGGTGCACGATGCCGGCCGCCGCGGGCACCGGGGCCAGGGCCAGCGAGTGGTGGCGCGGGTTGCAGCCGAGGAACCGGAACCAGACCGGCGGGTCGCCCGGCTGGCCGCCGAAGAACTCGGCCGGCATCCGCATCGAGTCGCGCAGCCGGAAGCCGAGCACCTCGGTGTAGAAGTCGAACGCCGCGGCCGAGCCGGGCGGGACCGGCAGCACCACGTGCCCCAGGCCCTGGTCGCCGGTGACGAACCGGTTCCCGTACGGGCTGACCGCGGGCCGGTGCTCGAGCGCGGCACCGCAGAACACCTCGAGCGGCTGCCCGTCCGGGTCCACGGTGTTAATCATCGCCCCCACCCGGCGCAGGGCGAGCTCACTGTCGGTGGCGGCCTTGTAAGGCACGCCCGCAGCAGAAAGTGCCTGGCCCACGGCCGCCAGCGCGGCGGCGTCACGGACCTCCCAGCCGGACGCGAGCAGCCGCTCCGACGAGCCAGGCACGATGACCAAACGGGCGGGGTACTCGTCCATTCGCAGGTACAGCGCGCCTGCTTCCGGACCCCCGCCCTTTGGAGCAGAGCCCTCGGTCAGGCCGAGTATTTTCACGCCGAACTCGCGCCAGGCGGCCACGTCGGCCGAGGAGAACCGCAGGTAGCCGAGCGAGGAGATCATGAGCCCTCCAGGAAGTCGATCGCCAGCCGGTTGAACTCGTCGAACTTCTCCAGCTGGACCCAGTGGCCGCAACCGCCGAACACGTGCAGCTGGGCGCGGCGGATCATCTTCAGCGCGACCAGCGCGCCGTCGACCGGGTTGACCCGGTCCTCGCGGCCCCAGATCAGCAGCACGCGCTGCCGCAGCCGGTGCGCCTCGCGCCACAGCAGGCCGTCCTCGTAGCTGTCCGGATCGAAGAACGACGCCCCCATGGAGGCCATGGCCTTCAGCGACTCGGGGTCGCTGGCCACGGCGAACCGTTCGCCGATCAGCTCGTCGGTGACCAGCCGCTGGTCGAACACCAGGGTGCGCAGGAACGCGGCCATCTTCTCCCGGCTCGGCCCCGGCGGCGCGCCGAACTCGGCCAGCCGCTTGACCCCCTCGGTCGGATCGGGCGCGAACACGTTCAGGGACAGGCCGCCGGGGCCCATGAGGACGAGCCGCCCGGCCCGTTCGGGGTAGTCGAGTGCGAACCGGACCGCGGTGCCGCCGCCGAGCGAGTTGCCGACCAGCTGGACCTGGTCCAGGCCGAGCTCGTCGAGCAGGTCCTTCAGGGCGCGGGCCGAGAACCTGAAGTAGTTGCCCTGGACTTCCGGCTTATCGGATTTCCCGTAGCCGGGCTGGTCCACGACCAGGGTACGGAAATGCTCAGCGAACACGGGCAGGTTCCTGGCGAAGTTGGACATCCCCGAGGCGCCCGGGCCGCCACCGTGCAGGAGGACGACCGGGGCACCCTGGCCCGCCTCGTCATAGTGGAGGTGCATCAGAACCCTTCCCATCAAAACATGGCATCCGGCGGGACATCATGGCCGAGTTCACCGCGGCCGAACATGGTCAGGGCCCGCTCCGGGTCGTTGATGGCGTGCACCCGGCCGGCGTGCGCGTCCCGCCAGAACCGCTGGATCGGCGTGCCCAGCTTGAGCGCGCGCCCGCCGGAGTTCTCGAACAGCAGGTCCACCGCCCGGATGGCCTGGCCGGTGCCGGTCACCTGGTCGCGCCGGACCCGCAGGCGCAGCGACATGGGGATCCTCTCCCCCGCGCGGGCATAGCCCATCAGCTCGGTCATGTCCCGCTCCAGGGCCAGCCAGGCCACGTCGAGCAGGCCCGCCGCCTCGGCCACGCGCACCTGCGCGAACGGATCGTCGGCCGACTTCTGGCCGACGTAGGAGGCCCGCACCCGTTGCTGCTGGTACTCCACGTGGGCCTGGTACGCACCGGTGGCCATGCCGATGATCGGGGTGGTGATGGCATACGAGAAAATTGAGCCGAACGGGATGCGGTACAACGGCCCGCTATTGACCTCGTGTCCCGGGCACCTGCACTTGCTCACGCCCGTGAAGCTGAGCGCGTGATGCCGGGGCACGAAGACGTCGCTGACCACGATGTCGTTGCTGCCGGTGCCGCGCAGCCCGACCGTGTCCCAGACGTCGTCGATGGTGTAGTCGCTGGCCGGGACCAGGAACGTGCAGTAGTCGACGGGCTCGCCCTCGTCGTTGGTGACGATGCCGCCCAGGAGGACCCAGGTCGCGTGCGCGCAGCCGGAACTGAAACTCCACCGGCCGTTGAGCTTGTATCCGCCGTCGGCCACGGTCGCCTTCCCTGTCGGCGCGTAGCTCGACGACATCCGGGTCCCGGGATCGGTACCCCAGACGTCTTCCTGGGCTTGCGGCGGGAACAGGGCGAGCTGCCAGGGGTGCACGCCGACGACCGAGGAGACCCAGCCGGTCGACCCGCAGGCGCTGGCGATCAGCCGGACGGCGGTGAAGAACGTGACCGGATCGGCCTCCAGGCCGCCCGCGCTGGCCGGCTGGAGCAGCCGGAAGAAGCCCGTCTCGGCCAGCGCCTTGACCGACTCGGGCGGGACCATCCGGCTGTCCTCGGCCTCTTGCGCTCGCTGCCGGAGCATGGGTAGCAGGTCGGTTACTCCGGTGATAACTGCCTGCTGGTTGGACGCTGCTGGTTGGGACACTGCCATGTACCAAGACTAGAACATGTTCTAGTCTAGTGGTATGCAACAGGTACGGACCATCGAGGCGGCGGCCCCGCCGGCCAGGTTCGCGCGCGGCTGGCACTGCCTGGGCCTGGCGGCCCGGTTCCGGGACGGCGGACCGCACGCGGTACAGGCGTTCGGCACCAAGCTGGTGGTGTTCGCGGATTCGTCAGGCGCGCTGCACGTGCTGGACGCCTACTGCCGGCACATGGGCGGCGACCTGAGCCAGGGCACGGTCAAGGGCGACACCGTCGCCTGCCCGTTCCACGACTGGCGCTGGGGCGGGGACGGCCGGTGCGCGGGGATCCCGTACGCCCGGCGGGTCCCTGTCGCGGCCCGCACCAGGGCCTGGCTGGCCCTGGAGCGCAACGGGCACCTGTTCGTCTGGCACGACGCCGAGGGCAACCCGCCGCCTGACGACGTGACGATCCCGGCGATCGAGGGCTTCGGCTCACCCGAGTGGACCGACTGGACCTGGGACTCGATCCTGGTCGACGGCGCCAACTGCCGCGAGGTCATCGACAACGTGGTGGACATGGCCCACTTCTTCTACATCCACTTCGCGTTCCCCACGTTCTTCAAGAACGTCTTCGAGGGCCACATCGCGACGCAGTACCTGAACACCCGGTCGCGCCCCGACATCGGCGGGGTGTCCAACTACACCGCCGGCGGGGGGGCCGAGACCTCGCTGCGCTCCGAGGCCTCCTACTACGGGCCGGCGTACATGATCGACTACCTGTGGCAGGACTACCACGGCATGACCATGGAGAGCGTCCTCATCAACTGCCACTACCCGGTCACGCCCACCTCGTTCCGCCTGCAGTGGGGGGCGATCGTGAAGAAGCCGGCCGGCCTGTCGGATGGCCAGGCGACCCGGGTGGCCACCAAGTTCGCCGACTTCGTGGGGCTCGGCTTCCAGCAGGACGTGGCCATCTGGCTGAACAAGGCGCGGATAGACAACCCGCTCCTCTGCGCCGAGGACGGCCCGGTCTACCAGGTACGCCGCTGGTACGAGCAGTTCTACCGCAACGTGGCCGACATCGAGCCGGACATGACGGCGCGGTTCGAGTTCGAGATCGACACGGCCCGGTCGGTGGCCGGCTGGGAGGCCGAGGTCGCGGAGAACCTGGCCCGGCGTGGCAGTGCTAGTTAAAGATGAGCGCCAGGGCGCGTCCTGCCCGGTGGAGTGCGAGCGGTGCGGGGCGCGGGTGCTGGCGGCCAAGTTCAGCCCGCAGCACACCTCGGTGCAGTGGACCGGGGCGGCGGTGCGCGCCTGCGCGGAGTTTTCCGTGGCGGCGGCGCTCGGCCGGGCGTCCGCGCTCGTGGCCGGGTGCGACAGCCTGCGGGACAGCATCGACGTGGCGGTGAAGGACGGGCGACTCGAGGTGGCGCCGCCCTGATGAGGGACTTCTACCAGGTCCGGGTGGCCGAGGTGGTGCGCGAGACCGACGACGCGTGCTCGCTGGTGCTGGCGGTGCCGCCGGACCTGGAGACCGTGTTCTGCTACCGGCCGGGGCAGTTCGTCACCGTCCGGGTGCCGTCGGAGCAGACCGGCTCGGTGGCGCGCTGCTACTCGCTGTCGAGTTCGCCGCACGCCGGGGACCGGCCGGCCATCACGGTCAAACGCACCGGCGGCGGGTACGCGTCGAACTGGATCCACGACCACATCACGGCCGGAAGCGTGCTGGAACTATTGCCTCCGGCCGGGACGTTCGTTCCGAAAATTCTGGATACGGACCTGCTGCTTTTTGCGGCGGGGAGCGGGATCACGCCGGTGATGTCCATCCTGAAGTCGGCGCTGGCCGCGGGGCGCGGGCGCGTGGTGCTGGTCTACGCCAACCGGGACGAGCGCTCGGTGATCTTCGCGGCGGCGCTGCGCGAGCTGGTGGCGGGCAACGCGGTGGAGGGCGCGGGCGGGCGGCTGGCCGTGGTGCACTGGCTCGACTCGCTGCTCGGCGTGCCGTCGGCGGCGGCGATCGCCGCGCTGACCCGTCCCTACGCCGCCTACGAGCCGTACATCTGCGGGCCCGACCCCTGGGTGGGCCTGGTGCGGGAGGCCCTCGGCCAGCTCGGCGTGCCGGCCAAGCGGATCCGCGTGGAGCGGTTCCTGTCGCTGGCGGACAACCCGTTCGAGGCGGACCAGGCGCCGGCCAGCGGGCCCGAGGCCACGCTGGCGGTGACGCTCGACGACGGTGCGACCAAGCGGCTGCCGTGGCCGGCCGGGGTCCGGATGCTCGACGTGCTGGTCGAGGCCGGCCTCGACGCGCCGTTTTCCTGCCGCCAGGGCATCTGCGGCGCCTGCGCCTGCCAGCTCACCGGCGGCGAGGTGGAGATGGCCCACAACGAGGTGCTCGAGCAGGCCGACCTCGACGAGGGCTACATCCTGGCCTGCCAGGCCCGGCCGCTGACCGCCGAGGTCAGTATTACCTACTGAACCTGTCGTAAATTGCGTCAAGGGGCCGATCCGTGCTAAGCACGGATGCTGCGCGGGTTATCAAGGAGGAAAAAAGATCATGCCATTGACCATCGGGGACACCGCTCCCGACTTCGAGGCGGAGACGAGCGAAGGCCCGATCCACTTCTACGACTGGCTCGGGGACTCCTGGGCGGTCCTGTTCTCGCACCCCAAGGACTTCACCCCGATCTGCACGACCGAGCTCGGCTACATGGCCAAGATCAAGCCGGAGTTCGACAAGCGCGGCGTGAAGATCATCGGCCTGTCGGTCGACTCGACCGGCGACCACGAGCGCTGGGCCGCCGACATCGAGGAGACCCAGGGCACGGCGCCCAACTTCCCGCTGATCGCGGACGACGAATTCAAGGTGGCCAAGGCCTACGGGATGCTCCCGGCCGACGTCTCCGGAGACGCCAAGGCGCGCACGCCGGCCGACAACCAGACGGTGCGGAACGTGTTCGTCATCGGGCCGGACAAGAAGATCAAGCTGGTGCTGGTCTACCCGATGACCACCGGCCGCAACTTCGACGAGGTGCTGCGGGTGGTCGACTCGCTGCAGCTCACGGCCAAGCACAAGGTGGCCACGCCGGTCAACTGGAAGCAGGGCGACGACGTGGTCATCGCCGGCTCGGTCAGCAACGACCAGGCCAAGGAACTGTTCGGCGAGTGGGAGTCCCCCAAGCCGTACATCCGCATCGTGCCCCAGCCCAAGGATTAGCTCGACGGCGCCGCTCGACGGCGCCGCCCGACGGCGCTGCCCGACGGCATGAAACCCCGGTTCCAGTGCGTTCGGACGTACCGGAACCGGGGTTTCACTGCGTTCGGGCCGACCCCGCGCGACGGCGAGGGCTCCCATCGGACGGAGCAAAACTGTAACGTGTTCTAGTATGGGACACGAAACCGAGCCAGCTGCCGACGACATAGCGGCCGAGGTAGACGTCGTGATCGTGGGCAGCGGGGCGGCCGGGATGACGGCGGCGCTGACCGCGGCCCGCCTCGGCCTCGGCGCGCTGGTCATCGAGAAGGCCTCCGCCTTCGGCGGGACGGCGGCCCGCTCGGGCGGCGGGATCTGGGCGCCGGGCAACGCGGTCCTGCGCGCGGCGGGGGTGGCCGACACGCCGGAGCAGGCCCGCGCTTATCTGGCCCACGTGGCCCCGGACGTCCCCGAGGAATCGCGGGAGGCGTTCCTCGAGCATGCGCCGGCCATGGTGGACCTGGTCCTGGCGATGACGCCGTTGAAGTTCACGTGGGTGCCGGGATACGCGGACTACTACCCCGAGGCGCCGGGCGGGCTGGCACCGGGGCGTAGCATCGAGCCCGTTCCTTCCGATGGACGGAAGGTGCTCGGCGAGGAGCTTGGTCACCTAGCCCGCCCCTACCTGCCGACGCCCGTGGCCATCACCCAGGCGGAGTACCGGTGGCTGACGCTGGGCCGTCACCCGCGCGCGCTGCGCGTGGCGGCGGGGGTCGCGACGCGGGCCATCCGGGCCAGGCTGCTCGGGCAGCGGACGCTCGGCCTGGGGCAGGCGCTGGCCGCGGGGCTGCGGGCCGGGCTGGTGACCAGCGGCGTGCCCGTCTGGCTGGACACCGCGCTGACTTCGCTGGAGCTGACCGGGGGCCGGGTGACCGGGGTGCATGCCACCCGCGACGGCGAGCCGGTGCTGATCCGAGCGCGGCGCGGGGTGCTTCTGGCCAGCGGCGGTTTCGAGCGCAACGAGGAGATGCGGCGCCAGTACCAGCGCGAGCCGATCGGAGTCGAGTGGACGACCGGGGCGCCGGAGAACACCGGTGACGGGATCCGGGCCGGGCTGTCGCTCGGGGCGGACATCGGGCTGATGGACGACGCCTGGTGGGGGCCGTCCATCCCGCTGTCCGGCGGGCCCTACTTCTGCCTGTCGGAGCGCAACCTGCCCGGCTGCGTCATGGTCAACGGGGCCGGCCAGCGGTTCGTCAACGAGTCGGCGCCGTACGTGGACGCGGTGCACGCCATGTACGACGGGCACACGCCGGAGAACCCGCACATCCCGGCCTGGCTGGTCTTCGACCAGCGCTACCGCGACCGGTACGTGTTCGCCGGGCTGCCGCCGCACCGGCCGCTGCCGCGCCGGTGGTACGCGGCCGGTGCCGTGGTCCGGGCCGATGATCTGGCGGGAGTGGCTTTGGCGGCCGGGGTTGATGCCGAAGGGCTGGTCAAGACGGTGGCTCGGTTCAACGAGTTTGCCGTGGCGGGTAAGGACTCGGACTTCGGCCGGGGCGACTCGGCCTACGACCGGTACTACGGCGACCCGCGGCTGGCCAACCCCAACCTGGCTCCGCTGGACCGGCCGCCGTTCTACGCGGTGAAGATCGTGCCGGGTGACCTGGGTACCAAGGGCGGGCTGATCACCGACGCGCGGGCCCGGGTACTGCGGCCCGACGGGACCGTGATCGAGGGGCTGTACGCGGCGGGGAACGCGAGCGCGGCGGTGATGGGGCACAGCTACGCGGGGGCGGGGGCGACCATCGGCCCGGCGATGACCTTTGGTTACCTGGCGGTGCAGGATATGGCGGTCACTCCTGCTCCTGGATAGGCCCCTCCTGGATAGGCCCCTCCTGGATCGGCCCCTCCTGGATCGGCCCCTCCTGGATAGGGGAGCCGAAGCGGATGAGGTTGCCGTCCGGGTCGGTGTGCGAGCCTTCGCGCAGGCCGTAGTCCGTCGGGCCGGCCGGGTGGGTGTGGCCGCCGATGCCGGGCTGGCTCCATTCCTCGTACAGCGCGTCGGCGTCGCGCACGTACAGGTAGGCGGCGCCCCTGGGTGACTGGTCGCCGGCGGCGTGCAGGTGCAGGCCGACGCCGTCCCGGTCGGCGAAGCCGTAGTAGTCGGCCTCGTCGTCGGCGGAGGTGCGGAAGCCGAGGGAGGCGTAGTGCTCCAGGGCGGCGGCCAGGTTGGCGACGCCGAAGATCGGACTGAAGCGCCGGAGCTGGCGGGCCTCGCGTGCTGTTCGGCGCACGCCCGCCCCGGTGGCGAGGTCCTCGGCCTTGATCTCGGCCAGGGCGATGAGCCCGGCGCGCAGCGCCTCGACGTGTCCGTCCGGCACCCGCTCGCCGAGTTGGCCGTCGACCGCGTCGACCGCGCGCACCACGGCCTCGACGATCTCGTGGCCCCGGCCGGTCAGCGCGAGGGCGACCCGGCGACGGTCCCCGGGTTCCGCCCCGCGCTGGAGATAGCCCCGGCTGACCAGGGTGTCGGTCAGCTGGCTGACGGCCTGCTTGGTGACGCCGAGCTCACGGGGCAAGTCGGCTCGCGGCCTTTCGCCGGCGCTGCTGGCGGCACCGATCCCGGCCAGGATGAAGGCGCCGTTCCTGGGCAGGTCATCGACCCCGATCTGACAGCGTGCTTTCTGACAGCGTGCTTTCTGACCAGGGGCGGGCGTACTTCATGGCGACCTCGACGAGCCGGTCCAGGCGGGGGCGGGCCACGGTGGTGAGGAACTCCGCACGCTCACGGCCGGTCAGGCTGACCACCTCGCGCCACACCGAGCGGCCGGCGATGAAGCCGGAGGCGCCGCCCTCGTCGGCCGCGATCCGGATGATGTCGGTGAACTGGTCGAAAGGCACGCCCGCGGACAGCACGGCCCAGGGCTTGGTGAGGATGCCGGACAGGCGGCGGCAGCCTTCCGGCGAGCCGGGGTACTCGAGCTTGAGCAGGTCGACGTCGAGGTCGTCCAGGGCCCGGGCCGCCTCGATGATGGCGTCTTCGCGCTGGTTTGCGCTCAGGTCCTCCCCCGGTAGCGGGTAGATCAGGTTCTCGATGACCACGGGGACGCCGGTGGCGCGGCAGTCGTCGATGATCTCCTGGACGACAGCGAGGCCCTCGGCGACCAGGTCCGGCTCGCCCTGGGCTTGGTTGGGCGCCGGGCGGTCGGCTCGCAGCTGGAGGAAGAACTTGTAGGCGTCGCCGCCCTGGTCCAGGACCCACTGCGCGTTCAGGGCGGGGTCGCGGTGAGTACGCGGCTCGCCCTGGTAGGTGCGCCGTTCGGCCGGTTCGGCCGCGACCAGCAGGCCGCAGCCGGGGGCCAGCGCGCCCGCGGCGGTGATGGCCGGGACGCCATAGGTGGGATCGGACAGCAGGCCGGAGGCGCCGGGCGTCAGGACGCGGGCGACGTCGGCCTTGGCGGTGCGCAGGTCGTCGTCGCTGGCGTCGTGCCCGGCGGCGGCGAACATGCGGCGCAGCGTGTTGCGCTGATCCATGGCGATGATGGAGAACACGTGACCGGCGGCGGCGATGTCGTCGAGGGTGCCGGTGCGTGGTTGCTTGGTCATTTGTTTCCTTCCAGGGCGTTGGCGGCGAGCAGGGCGGCGCCGGTGACGCCCGGCTGTACTGCGTCGGAGAAGGTCAGCGCGTCGAGCACGGCCGCCTTGGCCGCGCGCACGCTGGCCATCCGCGTCCAGCCGCCGGCGGCTACAGCCCGCCGGTGCGGGCCGACGACCTTCTCGATGTCGGTCAGCAGGGCGCCGGCCTGGTCCGCGGTGTAGCGCACGGCGGCCGCCCAGATCGCGGCCGGGGTGGCACCGTCGGCGATGCGCAGCACGACGTCGTCCTGGCGGCGGCCGTCGCCGGCGACCGACAGGCCGTCTGGCAGTTCGGTTACGGCCAGGCTGGCTTGGTCGAGCGCGGTCCGGGCGGGTTCGGCTTCGGCGCCGAGGGCGGCCAGGACACGGCGCAGCAGCAGGCCGCCGCTGACCCCGGCCAGCATCAGGCTGGTGCCGGGCAGCACGTGCCGCCCGACCGACCAGCCGGCGTCGACGATGGCCTGGCGGCTTTTCTCGTCCAGCGTCCCGGGCACCGAACGGGCCAGCACGTCCGCGGTCCCGCTGGAGTTGAACAGCTCGTCGGGGCCGGTCGCGCCGACGCCGATGGCCGCGACCGGGTGGTCGTGCCCGGCCACGGTGAGGACGGCCCCGGCGGCGCTTGTGGTGACGTCCTCATGGGTGAGGTGACCGGCGGGCTGTCCGGCCAGGCGTTCGGCCGGGAGTATCGTCTCCGGCAGCCCGGCGGCGGCCAGCGCGTCGGGCCACGGCGCGCCGGTGCCCTGGTCGATGAGGCCGGTGCGGGAGGCGAGCGACGGCTCGCGGACCGGCTCGCCGCCGAGGGTGAAGACGATCCACTCGGGCACGCTCAGCCAGGTGCGGACCTGGTTCAGCTGCGCGGAGCCGCTGGCCCGCAGCCACAGCAGCTTGGCCAGGCTGGCCTGGGCCGACCACCGCAGTCCGGTGGTGCGTTCGAAGGCGGCTCTGAACTCGGGGGCCCGCCGGGCCAGGTGCTCGAGCTCGCGGGCGCCGCGGTGATCGAACCAGGCGATCGGCGGGGCGACCGGGCGGGCGGCCGCGTCGAGCAGCACGCCGCTCTCGGCCAGGCCGGTCACGCCGACGGCGCGGACCCGGATGGGGCCGTGGGTCGCTTCGGCGGCCCGGACGGAGCGGCCGATGAGGTCCACGGCCACGGCGGTGAGGTGGTGCGGGTCGATCTCGGTCCGGCCATCGCGGGTCACCCACGGAGTCGGCTGCTCGGTGATGAGGGCGCTGGCCTGCGGGCGGCTGGCCTGCGGGCGGCTGGCCTGGGATAGCGGCTGGATGACGGCCTTGGCGGAGGTCGTGCCGATGTCGAGGCCGATAACCGCGTCGGTCCTGGCGGTCATGGCGGGCACAGCTCCCCGGAGCCGCGCGGGACGATCCGGGCCGGTACCTGGATGCGTTCGGCCGGGAGGCCGGGGTCGGCCAAGCGGGCCAGCAGCCGCGTCGCGGCCGCCCGGCCGACCTCTCGGCCGGGGTGGTCGACCACGGTGATGGCCGGGCGCAGGGTGCCGGCCATGGGGAAGTCGCCGAACCCGACCAGGGCGACGTCGGTGCGGCCGGCGGCGTGCAGGGCCGGGACCACGCCGAGCGAGGCCCGGATGGTGGCGCTCAGGATGGCGGTCGGCGGGCGGTCCTGGCTGCGCGGGCTGTGGGGGCTGTGGGGGCTGTGGGGGCTGCCCGGGCTGGGGCCGAGCAGGGCGGGCACGGCGCGGGCGGCGTCCTCGCTGGTGTCGCAGTCGCAGCGGACCAGGTGCTCGTCCACCGGGAGGCCGTGCTCCCGCAGGGCGTCCCGGTACCCGCGCAGCCGGGCGGCCGAGGTCGCGATGGCGGGCGTGTCGCCCACGTAGGCGATGCGCTGGTGGCCGTGGGCGATGAGATGCGCCGTCGCGTCGAACGCGGCCCGGTGGTCGTCGATCTCGACCAGGTCCGCGGTCAGGTCCAGCGCCGGCCGGTCGACCAGCACCACGGGGACGCTAGGCGCGCCGGGCCCATCCGGCGACGTCGGCGCGAGCCAGGCGTGGCTGCCGCCGGACGGGCTGAGCAGCAGCCCCGCCACCCGGCGCCGGAGCATGCGCTCGACCACGTCCCTTTCCCAGGCCGCGTCCCGGCGCGCGCTCGCTACCAGTACCGAACGGCCGTGCTTCGACATCAGCTCTTCGACGGCATCGATCACGGCGGCGAAGAACGGGTCGGCGATCGACTCGACCACGAAGCCGATCGCGGTATCGGTCCCGGCTCGCAGCGACCTGGCCATCGCGTCGGGTGAGAAGCTCAGCTCGTCGATGGCCGCCCGGACGCGCTGCCGGGTATCCGCCGCGACCCGCGGATCGTCGTTCAGGACCCGCGACGCGGTCCGCAGGCTCACGCCGGCCACGTTCGCCACGTCGAGCAGCCTCGGCATCCCGGTCTCCATGGTGTCCACGCGGTTGACAGGTCACTTGCCATCGATGGCAACACCGTTGCACCGTACGTGTGCCATCGATGGCACGATCATTATGCCTTAGATGTGCCATCGATGGCAAAAGAGGATACTCAGTCGGCCGCGGAGTCACCGGATTCCCGTCAGGCGCACCTGCCCCAGCCGCCCCGCTCGCCACCCGGCACGGACCCGTGGCGTGGCATCGGAACCGGGACGGAGTCACTTGATGCGCCATCCCCGGCGCGCAACGGGGTGGATCCGGGTTATGGGGTGGATTCGGTACCCCCCAGGGTCCCGGATCGGACCGGTAACCCGGATCAACCCCGTTAACTTCCAGCTGGGCGGATAAGTCTGCGCCTCATGTGGCGGGCGGTGCTCTCGCGGCTGGACCGCACACCGCCTAGGGAGACCTGGGGCTCAGGTGATGTCTGGGGCCCGAGGTACCGCCAAAGGGGCTGCGTGGGGGTGGCGGCCCGGGTGGCGGGTGGGGTGATTAGGAGTGGTTTGG
>JBEKJP010000044.1:0-53866 GCA_050011155.1 Streptosporangiaceae bacterium | reverse complement strand
GTCGGTCCCGGGCAAGACCACCGAGCAGACCGAGCAACTGGTCAGCGAGACCGCCTCCCTGAACTTCCGGCAGACGCTGCTCTACTTGCCCTACACCGGCGCCAGCAGTTCGTCGCCAGCAGCCTCGCCCAGCGCGTCGGCCAGCACCAGCCCCTCGGCCAGTTCGAGCTCGACCGCGAAGGCGACGCCGTCCCCGTCGGCCAGCGCCACCAGCACGGCCAGCACCTCCGCCAAGATCGTCCCGGCCGCGAGCTCGAGCGCCACCCCGACCGCGAGCAGTACCGCCTCGCCCAAGGCGTCCGCGTCGACCAGCGCCAGCCCCAGCCCGAGCGCGACCGCGAGTCAGCCCTCGAGCGCCTCTGCCCTCGGCGACGCGAGCCTGGTCAACAAGCAGACGCTCGCCCTGTTCAACAAGGTGCAGTGCACGCCGAACGACACCACGAAGTGGAAGCAGGAGGCGGGGTACACCAATCCCGCGGACTACGACAACCCGAAGGTGCAGATCGTCTCGTGCGACAGCAGCGGCGGGAAGTACGCGTTGGACGTGGCCAAGGTAACGGGCACGCAGATCTCCACCGCTACCGCCGAGCTGTCCACGACCAGCAACGAGTGGGAAGTCCTGCTGAACTTCAAGAGCTCAGCGGTCGGCCCCTGGTCCACCCTGACCTCGAACCAGTACTCCAAGTACTACCTCGCGGGCGATGACAACCCCGACACCGCCGACTTCTGGCTGGCTACCGACGCGGTCGTCCTAGACGGGAACGTCAGCACCGCGCCGGAGATCACCTCGGCCATCCCCAACGGCGAGGCCCAGATCACCGGGAGCTTCACCCAGGCGGAGGCCACGCAGCTGCAGAACGTGCTGCAGTACGGGTCGCTGCCACTGAACTTCGACATCCTCACCGCGGACACGGTGTCGGCGTCCCTCGGCCGGGCCCAGCTGGACGGCGGCCTGATCGCGGCCGCGATCGGCCTGGCCCTGGTGGTGGCTTACTCGTTCCTGTACTACCGGGGCCTCGGCCTGGTGTCGGTCTCCAGCCTGATCATCGCCGGCACGCTGGCGCTGCTGGCCGTCATGCTGCTCACCAGGTACCAGAACTTCGCCCTTGAGCTGTCCGGGATCGCGGGCCTGATCGTGGCCATCGGCATCACCGCGGACTCGTTCGTCGTGTTCTTCGAGCGATTGCGGGACGAAGTCCGCGAAGGCAAGGCGCTGCGGCCGGCCGTGGAGGCCGGCTGGAAACGGGCCCGGCGCACGATCCTGGTCTCCGACACGGTGTCGTTCATCGCCGCCGTGCTGCTCTACTACTTCTCCATCGGGGAGGTCAAGGGGTTCGCGTACACCCTCGGCCTGACCACGGTCATCGACATCATCGTCGTGTTCCTGTTCACCAAGCCGATGGTGACGATACTGGCCCGGACCAAGTTCTACGGCAACGGCCATCGGCTCTCCGGGCTCGACCCGGCCCGGCTGGGCGCCCGAACCCCGTGGCGGTCCTCGGTCCGGCGTACCCAGGCCGGCCGCAGGCCCGACGCCACGCCCCGTAGCACAGTGTCCCGCAACACCGGGGAGGCGTGATGTCGCGGCTCGGCCAGATCGGCAGCAGGCTCTACCGCGGCGAGGTGTCCTACGACTTCGTCGGCCGCAAGCGCAGGTGGTACGCGATCTCCGGGGCCATCCTGCTCATCAGCATCGTGGCCCTGTTCGCCCGCGGCCTGGACTTCAGCGTGGACTTCAAGGGCGGCGCGGTGTTCCAGTTCTCCGCGCCCGCGGCCACGCAGACGCAGGTCCAGGACACGGTCAGCCACGAGGGCATCAACGGCGCCGTCGTCCAGCAGCTCACCGGCAAGCTCGGCGCCAGGTCCTGGCAGGTGCAGACCCCGACGCTGACCAGCGGGCAGACCTACACCGTCGAGAACGCGCTGACCAGCCAGCTCGACGCCAAGAACATGAGCACCTCGTTCGTGGGGGCGAGCTGGGGCAGCCAGATCACGACCAAGGCGATCCAGGCCCTGATCACGTTCCTGATCGTGATCGTGCTGTATCTGTCGATCGCGTTCGAATGGAAGATGGCGGTGGCGGCCTTCGTGGCGCTCATCCATGACCTGGTCATCGCCACTGGTGTGTACGCGCTGACCGGATTCCAGGTCAGCCCCGCGACCGTTATCGGGCTGCTGACCATCCTGGGCTATTCGCTGTACGACACCGTGGTCGTCTTCGACAAGGTCCGGGAGAATACCGCCGGCCTGCTCGGCGGGGCCAGAAGCACCTACAGCGAGGCAGCCAACCTGGCCCTGAACCAGACCCTGGTCAGGTCGATCAACACCTCGATCATCGCGCTGCTGCCGGTCGCGGCGATCCTCGTCGTGTCGACCGCGCTGCTCGGCGGCAACAACGAGCTCGAGGAACTCGCGCTCGTGCTGTTCATCGGCATGCTCTCCGGCACCTACTCCTCGATCTTCATCGCGACCCCGGTGCTGGCCGACCTGAAGGAGCGCGAACCGCAGTACCAGGCGCTGGCCAAGCGGGTGGCGGTACGGGCCTCGGGCGGCCGGGCGGCCAAGCGGGCCGCGGCCAAGGCGGAGGCCGGCGCGCGCCCCGCGGGCGGAACCGCGGGGCTGTCGGCCGCGCAGCTAGCCGAGGAGGCAGCGGACGACGGCTACGCCGACGAGGCCGACGGCATCGAGCCCGCCGGCGACGAGCTGACCGCAACCGCGTCGCGCGCCCCGGGCGGATCCGTCCGCCCGGGTCCGCGGCAGCAGCCCCGCCGCGGCGGCAGCGGGGCCAGGCACCGGCCGACCGGCAAGAAGAAGCGACGGTAGCCGGTGCCCGCTCAGGCCGGTGACGAGCTGACCAAGCTCATCACCACGCTCGTGCGCGACGTCCCTGACTACCCGCAGCCGGGGGTGGTGTTCAAGGACATCACCCCGCTGCTCGCCGACGGGCCGGCCTTCACCGCGGTGATCGCCGGCCTGGCCGCGCTGTACGGGCCGGTGGACAAGGTCGTGGGCATCGAGGCCCGCGGCTTCATCCTGGCCGCCCCGGTGGCCTGCCGGATCGGCGCGGGCTTCGTGCCCATCCGCAAGCAGGGCAAGCTGCCCGGGGCCACGTTCGCCCAGGACTACGACCTCGAGTACGGCACCGCCACCATCGAGGTGCTGACCGACGCCTTCGCGCCATCAGACCGCGTGCTGGTCATCGACGACGTGCTCGCCACCGGCGGCACCGCCCAGGCCACCGCCAGCCTGATCCAGCGGACCGGGGCCGAGGTCGTCGGCCTGGCCGTGCTGCTCGAGCTCTCCTTCCTGAACGGCCGGGCCAAGCTGCCCGGCCTCCCGGTCAGCGCCCTGCTCACCGTCTAAGCCGCACCGCCCGGGAATCTGACGGACCTGATCTGGCGTTTAACAGCTCCAAGTACACTGATGGCTTGGCAGATGTGAGGAGCGCGAGTGGCCGGTGAGGTAACCACGACCGGCACGGAAGCTACCGACGCTGCCCCAGTGGACGCGCAGCCGGCCCTGGCCCCTTCGGCCCGGGACGCGGGACGGTCCAAGGCGGCGGAATCGGCGGACGTGCCGCAGCGTCGCGCGCGCGATGACAGCCAGGCCGCTGGCGCCCCCGCCGATCCCGTGACGCCTTCGGTCCCCTCGATTCCAGCTGGCGGGGGGACGTCCGGGGTCGGCGTCCGGCGCCGGCTCGCCCGCCTCGGTGCCCAGCGGGGCACCGGCATCAACCCGGTGCTCGAGCCGCTCATCAAGACCGTGCGCGCCACCCACCCGAAGGCCGACATCCGCCTCATCGAACGTGCCTACGAGTCGGCCGCCTACTGGCACCGGGACCAGAAGCGGCGCAGCGGCGACCCGTACATCACCCACCCGCTCGCGGTAGCGACGATCCTCGCCGAGCTCGGCATGAACACCGAGACGATCTGCGCCGCGCTGCTGCACGACACGGTGGAGGACACCCCGTACACGCTGACCGAGCTGCGCGGCGAGTTCGGCGAGGATATCGCCGCGCTGGTCGACGGCGTGACCAAGCTGGACAAGGTCAAGTACGGCGAGGCGGCCGAGGCGGAGACCGTCCGCAAGATGGTCGTGGCGATGTCCCGCGACATCCGGGTCCTGGTGATCAAGCTCGCCGACCGGCTGCACAACATGCGGACGATGCGCTACCTGCCCCGGGACAAGCAGGAACGCAAGTCCCGGGAGACGCTGGAGATCTTCGCCCCGCTCGCCCACCGGCTCGGCATCAACACGGTGAAGTGGGAGCTCGAGGACCTCGCCTTCTCGATCCTGTACCCCAAGCGGTTCGACGAGATCGTCCGCCTGGTCTCCGGCCGCGCCCCGCGCCGCGAAGCCTTCCTGCAGGAAGTGATCCAGGACGTCCGGTCCGACCTGCGCGACGCGAAGATCAAGGCATCGGTGACCGGCCGCCCGAAGCACTACTACTCGATCTACCAGAAGATGATCGCCAAGAACGTCGACTTCGACGACATCTACGACCTGGTGGGCATCCGCATCCTCGTCGACACCGTCCTCGACTGCTACACCGCCCTCGGCATCATTCACGCGCGGTGGAACCCGGTAGCGGGCCGGTTCAAGGACTACGTCGCGATGCCGAAGTTCAACTTGTACCAGTCGCTGCACACGACCGTGAAAGGCCCCGGCGGCAAGCCGGTCGAGCTGCAGATCCGGACCTGGACGATGCACCGCCAGGCCGAGTACGGCGTCGCCGCGCACTGGAAGTACAAGGAGGAGATGGTCTTCTCCCGGCCCAAGAACGGGGGAGACGGCCAGGACATGGCCTGGCTCCGCCAGCTGATGGACTGGCAGCGCGAGACCGAGGATCCGGCCGAGTTCCTCGATTCGCTCCGCTTCGACCTAGCCGTCGGCGAGGTCTACGTGTTCACCCCGCGGGGCGAGGTGGTGGCCCTGCCGCAAGGCGCCACGCCGGTGGACTTCGCCTACGCCATCCACACCGAGGTCGGGCACCGGACGGTCGGCGCCCGGGTCAACGGCCGCCTGGTCGCGCTGGAGTCCACCCTGGACAACGGCGACACGGTGGAGATCTTCACCTCCAAGGCCCCCGAAGCCGGGCCGAGCCGGGACTGGCTCAAGTTCGTGCAGAGCCCCCGGGCCAGGAACAAGATCAGGCAATGGTTCTCCAAGGAGCGCCGGGAAGCCGCGGTCGACGCGGGCAAGGACCAGCTCGCCAAGGCGATGCGCAAGCAGGGCCTGCCGCTGCAGCGGATCGCCGCCGCCGACAGCCTGCTCGACCTGGCCCGCGAGCTGCGCTACGCCGACGTCTCCGCGCTGTACGCGGCGGTCGGCGAGGGCCGGGTCAGCGCCCAGTCCGTGGTCGAGAAGCTGGTCAGGTCGATCGGCGGTCTGGACGGGGCGCAGGAGGACCTGGCCGAGCTCACGCTGCCGACCAAGGCCCCCCAGCCGCGGCAGCCCGGCGACTCCGGCGTCGAGGTCAACGGCGCCCCCGACGTATGGGTGCGGCTATCCCGGTGCTGTACCCCGGTGCCCGGCGACGAGATCATCGGGTTCGTCACCCACGGCCACGGCGTGTCCGTGCACCGGGTCGACTGCGTCAACCTGGTGCATCTGTCCGAGGTCCAGCGCGAGCGGATGGTCGACGTGCACTGGGCGCCGACCGACGGGTCCGTCTTCCTGGTCGCCATCCAGGTGGAGGCGCTGGACCGGACCAGGCTGCTCTCCGACGTGACCCGGGTGCTGTCCGACCAGCACGTGAACATCCTGTCGGCCACGGTGACGACCACCCGGGACCGGGTGGCGTTCAGCCGCTTCACCTTCGAGATGGGCGACCCCAAGCATCTCGGCCACGTCCTCCGCGCCGTCCGCGCCATCGACGGCGTCTACGACGTCTACCGCGTCACCAGCTAACCTAGCCGCTGAACTCCGCGAGAGTGTTCTCGGCCTCCTCCAGCCAGGCGCGGCGGGCGGTCAGCGCTTCCTCGGCGTTGCGCTCGGCCCGTGCGTCGCCCTTGTCCCTGGCCTTGGCCAGCTGCGACTCGAGCTGGGCGATGGTCGCGCGCAGCTGCGCGACGGTGCCCTCGGCCCGCGCCAGCGCCTCGGGGTTCGACCGGCGCCACTGGTTTTCCTCGGCCTTGCGCACCGCTTCCTCGACCCGCCGCAGTCCCGATTCCAGCTGCTCGCGCGATTCCCGGGGGACCGCCCCGATCTGCTCCCACTTCTCCTGGATGCCGCGCAGCGCGGACCTGGCCGAGCGGAAGTCGGTGACCGGCAGCAGCGCCTGGGCCTGATCGAGCAGTTGCTGCTTAGCCTCGGCGTGCTCGCGCAGTGCCGCGTCCTTGGCCGAGAACACCTCGGCGCGCGCGTTGAAGAACTTGTCCTGGGCGGCCCGGAACCGCTTCCACAGTTCGGCCTCGGCGTCCCTGTCCGCCCGCCCGGACGCCTTCCACTGCTGCATCAGCTCGCGGTACGCGCTGGTGGTAGGGCCCCAGTCGGTGGAACCCGACAGCGCTTCGGCGTCGGCGCACAGCTTTTCCTTGCGCGCCTTGACGTCCTCGCGCTCGGCTTCGAGGTTGGCGAAATAGGCCTTGCGCCGCTTGGTGAACGTGTTGCGCGCCGCGGACAGCCGCTTCCACAGCACGGCCTCGGCCGCGCGGTCGGCGTGCGGCGCCGCCTTCCACTCCTCGAGCAGCTCGCGCATCCGCTCGCCGCTGCTCTTCCAGTGGGTGGCCTCGGCGGCGATCTGCTCCGCCTCGGCCACGATGCCCTCTTTGATCTCCTTGGCCTGCACCCGGGCCTGCTCGCGGGCGACCTTGGCTTCCTCGCGGCGGTGGCCGACGTCTTCGGTCAGCCGCTCCAGGCGGGCCCTGAGCCCGTCGAGGTCACCGAGCGCGTTGGCCTCGGAGATGCTCTTCACCAGCCGCTGGACGCCCGCCGAGGCCTGCGCGGGAGCCATGTCGGTCGAGGCGATGCGCTGCTCGAGCAGCACCACCTCGGTCTCCAGCGATTCGTACTTGCGCGCGAAGAAGGCAATCGCCTCCTCCGGACTCCCCGCCTGCCACGAGCCGATCACCCGCTCGCCGTCGGCGGTCTTGACATAGACCGTCCCGTCAGCGTCTACCCTGCCCCACGGATGGTAGGCGGTGGTCACGGCGAACCTCCTGCGTTCTCGTGCTCGTGTCAGGCTTTCTTGATCGTCACGCTGTCAATGACGACCTTCTTCTTGGGGACGCCGCCGCCCGCCTGTGCATACTGACACGAATATCCATCCTTAGCCACATTCTGGACGATACCGAGACCTGACGACACCGTGGCGAACGGTGTATACGAGGGACCCGAGGTGCCATTGAGCCCGGACGTGCTGTCCTTGAACACGATGAAGAACTGGCTGCCGTTACTGGTCGCCGTGCCCTCATTCGCCATCGCCACCGTCGCCGTCGGGTATTTGGCCCCGGTGAGGTTCTCACTGGCGAAATCGTAACCCGGCGTGCCGGTGCCGACTTTGCTGGTCGAACTGCAACTCAGCTTGGCGGCGGCGGTGGCGTACGGATCCCCGCACTGCAGCACGTAGATGCCGCTGGTGAGAAGCCGGTGGCACTGCGTGTTGTCGAAGTAGCCCGCCTCGGCTAGATGGACGAACGAGTTGACGGTGCACGTGGCCTTGCTGTTGAGCAGGTTGAAGGTGATCTTGCCCAGGTTCGTGTTGATCGTGGCGGTGTAGCTGGCCGTGTAGTCGGGCGTGGCCGGCGGCAGGCTCACCTTCTTGGCCACCGGCGTGGCCTTGGAGTAGCTGCAGTGGTGCGCGGGCTCGGCCACGGTCGTGGCAGTAGCGGTAGCCGAGGCAGAGGCGCTCGGCGACTTGCTCGGCGAGGCGGCCGCCTTCTTGTGGCCGCCGCTGGGCAGGAATACCACGACCAGGGAGGCGATGAGCGCCGCGGCGAGGACCGCGCTCGTGCCGATCAGCCAGCGCTTTCTGAGCTGCCGCTGCCGGGCTAGCCGCAGCTCCTGCTGGCGACGGTACTTCTCCCTGGCTTGCCTGCGCTGGCGCTCGCTCTTACCCGCCACCGGTCGCGTCCTCCTTGGCCTGTCGCGCTATTCGGCTACCGCTGGTATCCACGGGAGGCAGGCCGACGGACCCGATGCATACCTCTGATCCCGAACCATGGAGCCCGGGATGTAAGCAGCGCCTCAGAGCCTCCCGGAACCACGCAATATTCGCGATCGTTCGCGAATCGTACCTGCCAGATACCTGGGCTGGTACCCATCGTTATCGGTTCGCGGCCATGCGGGTCCGGTAGCCTGAGACACCGTATCGTGAGGAAGGACGCTTGTGCTCGTCGCAGGGTTCCCGGCTGGCTCGTTCGCGGCCAACTGTTATGTAGTTGCGTCCGCGCCCGGCGAGGAGTGCGTGATCATCGACCCGGGTCAGGACGCCGAGAGCGGGATCGACGAGATCCTGGCCGAGCACCGGCTCAGGCCCGCCGCCGTCCTGCTCACGCACGGCCATATCGACCACGTCTGGTCGGTCGCCCCGGTCTGCGGGGCGAAAGGCATCCCGGCTTACATCCACCCGGACGACCGCGCGTTGCTCAGCGATCCGGCCCGGGGCTTGCCGCTCGGCGCGGGACAGCAACTGTTCGGCGGCCTGGAATTCACCGAGCCCGACGACGTAAAAGAACTATCCGACGGGATGACCCTGCCTCTCGTCGGGCTCGAGATAGTCGTGAGCCACGCGCCCGGCCATACCGGGGGATCGGTGGCATTCCGGCTGCCGGCCGGCCCGCCGATTACAGCGCAAGGTAAAAGCAAAATCGACGTTGACGTATTGTTCTCCGGTGACCTGCTGTTCGCGGGGTCGATCGGGCGTACCGACCTTCCCGGCGGGGATTATCCCACCATCCTGCGCAGCCTGGCGCGGGTCTGCCTGACCATGCCAGACGAGACCGTGGTGCTGTCCGGGCACGGGCCGCAGACCACGATCGGCGCCGAGCGCCGGTCGAATCCGTTCCTGGCCCACTTGGGGCCGAAGGCGCCGGAGGCGGGTCCCGGGCGGGGACTGTAGGCCGGTAGCGGGGCGGACACCTGGCCCGTTCGTATAAAAGATCTTTTTGAGGAACTGAGTGAGAGGGGCATAGCCCGATGATCCGCACCCATGAGGCGGGAACGCTGCGCACGGCGCACGCCGGTGAGCACGTGGTGCTGTCCGGTTGGGTGGCGCGGCGCCGGGACCACGGCGGCGTGGTCTTCATCGACCTGCGGGACGCGAGTGGCGTGGTGCAGGTGGTGTGGCGCGGTGAGGAAGCTCCGTCACAGGAATCGGGGGCCCACGATCTCCGAGCCGAGTTCTGCGTGCTGGTGACCGGCACGGTCCGGACCCGGCCCGCCGGCAACGAGAACCCCGAGCTGCCCACCGGCGAGATCGAGGTCGTGGCGGACGAGGTGGAGGTGCTCAGCGAGGCCGACCCGCTGCCCTTCCCGGTCGAGGGCTCCGCCGAGGTCAGCGAGGACGTCCGGCTCAAGTACCGGTACCTGGACATCAGGCGGGAGGACACCGCGCGGGCGCTGCGGGCCCGGTCCGAGGCCGCCTACCTGCTCTCCGACGTGATGCGCGAGCACCGCTTCGTGAACGTCGAGACGCCCTACCTGACCAGGTCCACGCCGGAAGGCGCGCGCGACTTCCTGGTCCCGGTCCGGCTCCGGCCCGGCAACTGGTACGCGCTGCCGCAGTCGCCGCAGCTGTTCAAGCAGCTGCTCATGGTCGGCGGCCTGGAGCGGTACTACCAGCTGGCCCGGTGCTTCCGGGACGAGGACTTCCGCAAGGACCGGCAGCCCGAGTTCACCCAGATCGACGTCGAGATGTCGTTCGTGACCCGCGACGACGTGATCGCCGTGGCCGAGGACATCGTGACCAGGCTGTGGTCCGAGCTGGCCGGCTACCTGGTGCCCACTCCGCTGCCCCGGATGACGTACGCCGACGCGATGGCGCGGTACGGCTCGGACAAGCCCGACCTGCGCTTCGGCTGCGAGCTCACCGACCTGACCGAGCACTTCGCCGGCACGGAGTTCCGGGTGTTCCAGGCGCAGTACGTGGGCGCCGTGGTGATGCCCGGCGGCGGATCGCAGTCCCGGCGCGAGTTCGACGGCTGGCAGGAGTGGGCGCGGTCCCGCGGCGCCCGCGGCCTGGCCTACGCGGTGATCGGCGCATCCGGCGAGATCACCGGGCCGGTGGCCAAGAACCTGTCCGAGGCCGAGCGCTCCGGGCTGGCCGCGGCGACCGGGGCGGCCCCGGGCGATGCCGTGTTCTTCGCCGCCGGCGCGGCCCACGCGTCCCGCGAGCTGCTCGGCGCGGCCCGGCTGGAGATCGGTCAGCGCTGCGGCCTGATCGACGAGTCGGCCTGGTCGTTCCTGTGGGTGGTGGACGCCCCCATGTTCGAGGAGAACAGCGAGGGCGGCTGGACCTCGGTGCACCACCCCTTCACCTCGCCGCTGCCCGAATGGGCGGACAAGTTCACCGCCGAACCCGGCGGCGCGCTAGCCGACGCGTACGACATCGTGTGCAACGGCTACGAGATCGGCGGCGGGTCGATCCGTATCCACAAGTCCGCGATGCAGCGGGCCGTCTTCGACGTGATCGGGCTTTCCCCGGAGGAGGCCCGCTCCCAGTTCGGCTTCCTGCTGGACGCGTTCAAGTACGGCCCGCCGCCGCACGGCGGCATCGCGTTCGGCTGGGACCGGGTGATCATGCTCCTCGCCGGGGCGCCCAGCATCCGCGACGTGATCGCCTTCCCCAAGGCGGCCTCCGGTCTCGACCCCCTCACCGGCGCCCCCACCCCCATCACCCCCGCCCAACGCAAAGAAGCCGGCATCGACGCCCCAGCGCCCCCCAGCCTCGCCTCCGGTCCGATTTCATGATCGCGGGCACTTTCGGTCGATTTTCGTCCGTAACTGCCCGCGATCATGAAGTTGCCCTCGCGACGAGGCAGTTGGGGCGGGGGCAGGGGTGGGGAGATGCGGGCCAGCCTCGTTCGCGAAGGGCTGTGGCAACGTAAGTCGCGCTCTCGCATCGGCGCTCGCCCAGTTCGACGAAGCCGAACCTGAATGTGACGATGCCGCCGAACAGGTTGGCATTGTCACGGCGTTTGTCGCGCCACTGCTCGTCCTCGGGATGCGCGGCCGTCCCGTCGAGTTCCACGCATACGCCGTACTTCTCGTAGAGGTTGTCCAGATACCTATTGCCGGTGTGCTGCCTGATTCGCGCCTGCCGTTGCGCCACGGGAAGCCCATGCGGGCGCTCGACCCGGCGGACGTAGCGGTACTCAAGCACGGACAAGGCTCCATCTTCGGCGTCGCCTAGCGCCAAGATGATCTCCCGGCGCCAGCGCATCTTCTTGCGGGCATCCAGGGCCCTGCGTATCCGCTCGGCGGTGGTACGTCGTCGGCCGATGGCCCGGCAGATCCACGCATAGGCGTCATCAAAAGTCGGTGCGATCTCAATGAGGTCGAGCACCGTGTCCTCCACCCGCGTGCAAGGCGGGAGCATGGCCGGATGCCTAGTCCGCAGAACTGCATCTGACCGACGTATCAGGACGCCGGGAATCTTTGCTCGAGCCGGACGCTTCGACGCCGGGACAGTGATCGTAATGAGTGCGCTGGGAGCGTCAAGCAGGCCATGTCGCTCTGCTGCCGTCTGATGGCTGAGAACTGCATCTGGTCCGGCGCGGAGCAGCGCGGCCCAGAGCTTTGTTTCCCGGCCCGGATCCCCCGAGAAGATGGCGTACACGCCGCGCTGCAACCGCTGCCAGCGGCCGCTGCCCGCCCGCCTGCTCATCGCGCGCGGTCCAACGCCAGCTACGGCGCCTTGGTGGCTGGCGATAGCTAGGCCCTGGGCGGCTAGCAGCTCCTGGGCTCGCCGGGGCAGGTCGGTTGGCATGTATCCGAGGCTGCACAGCGGAACAGCGACGCGCCACCGGCGCCTAGAACCTGTGGATAACTCGAAACGACCTCCTCATTCTGTGGATAACTCGCCTTGCGGACCCGGATAGGGTCGGAGAATGGCCAGAGCCATAAGTGAGGACGGGCAGTCCTCGAGCCTGTTCGATGATGCGGAAGAGACGGCCGCGAGCGCCGGCGCGCCGCTGGCCGTCCGGATGCGGCCGCGCACCCTGGACGAGGTGATCGGCCAGCGGCACCTGACCGGCGCGGGCACCCCGTTCCGCAAGCTGGTGGACAACGACGCGCCGATGTCGCTGCTGCTATGGGGGCCGCCTGGTACCGGCAAGACCACGCTGGCGTACGTGGTCAGCCAGGTGACCAAGCGCCGCTTCGTGGAGCTTTCCGCGGTCAGCGCGGGAGTCAAGGACGTCCGCGCCGCCGTGGACGGCGCCCGCCGGGCGCTGGGCATGCACAACGCCCAGACCGTGCTGTTCGTCGACGAGGTGCACCGGTTCTCCAAGACCCAGCAGGACGCGCTGCTGCCCGCGGTGGAGAACCGCTGGGTGTCGTTCATCGGCGCGACCACGGAGAACCCGTTCTTCTCCGTCGTGTCCCCGCTGCTGTCCAGGTCGCTGCTGCTCACGCTGCAGCCGCTGTCGGACGACGACGTGCGCGAGGTCATCCGGCGGGCGCTGGCCGAGCCGGAGCCCCGCGGGCTCGGCGGCGCCATCACCATCGACGACGAGGCTACCGACCATCTGGTCCGGCTGGCTGGCGGCGACGCCCGCCGCACGCTCACCTACCTCGAAGCCGCGGCCTTGGGCCTCGGCCAAGGCGGGAAAATCGACACGGCGGAGCTGGAGCGCGCGGTGGACCGGGCCGCGGTCCGCTACGACCGCGACGGCGACCAGCACTACGACGTGATCAGCGCGTTCATCAAGTCCATGCGGGGCAGCGACGCGGACGCGGCCCTGCACTACCTGGCCCGGATGATCGCGGCGGGGGAGGACCCGCGGTTCATCGCCAGGCGGCTCATCGTGCATGCCAGCGAGGACGTCGGGATGGCCGACCCGACCGCGCTGCAGACCGCGGTCGCCGCCGCCCAGGCGGTGGAGTTCATCGGGCTGCCCGAGGCGCGGATCAACCTGGCCCAGGCGGTGATCCACATCTCGCTGGCGCCCAAGTCCAACGCGGTGATCAAGGCCATCGGCGCCGCCGAGGCCGATGTGCGAAACGGCCTTATAGGCGCGGTGCCCGCGCATCTGCGCGACGCGCACTATCCTGGGGCGGGCAAGGTCGGCCACGGAAAGGGTTACCTGTACCCGCACGACTTCGACGACGGCATCGTCCCGCAGCGCTACGCCCCGGACCCGGTGGCGGACCGCAGGTACTACGAGCCGTCGCGGCATGGCCTGGAGGCCCGCGTCGCCGAACGCGCCGAGCGCATCCGGGCCATCCTCGACCGGGCCGGGAACAAGGCCGGGAACAAGGCCGAGAACTAGGCCGAGAAGGAGCAGGCATGAGCACCGGTACGGTCCCGACATGAGTACGGCCGAACTCGCCGCGCTGATCGCCGCCGTGTTCTGGGCCCTGCTCGTCTGCGCCGGGGTGTTCGTCCTGCTGCGGTTCGCGCGGTTCCTGTCCGAGAGCAGCAAGCTGGTCGCCGACGTGCGGGAGCGTGGCGACGTCCTGCTGACCCGCGCGCAGGCCGCGGTGGACGGGGCACAGGCCGCGGTGGACCGCGCGGGCCGCCAGCTCGACCGCGCGGAATCGGTCACGGCCAGCATGGACGAGCTCGGCACCGGGATGGCCGAGCTGGCCGGCCAGGTGACGGCGCTGACCGGGTTCAGCCGGGCCATCGCCAGCGGCCCGGTGGGCCGGGTGGGCGCGCTGGCCTACGGGGTGCGCCACGCGATGAGCCTGCGCCGGCCCCGCCGCGCGCTGCCCGGCCACCTGGTCGAAAGCGGCGAGCTCGCCCGGGGGAGGGCAGCGCGATGATCCGCAGGGGTTTCTGGCTTACCGCCGGGGCCGTGACCGGCATCTACGGCTACCGGCGTGTCGCCGCGGCCGGACGGCGCCTGTCTGCGACCCTGGCCCCGGGCCGCCTCGCTCCCGAGGGCACGCTCGAGCTGGCCCGGGCCGGCGCTAGGGCCAGGATCACCGGTCGGCGTGCTCGCCGGGGCGCGATCGCCCTGGCCAGGGAGACCTACTGCTTCTCCCGCGACGTGCGGGAAGGCATGGAGCTTTACCAGATTGCCCATCCCGCGCCCGGAAGCTCTAACCTCTCAACCAACCGAATTGACCACGAACCAGAGGATGGCCACTGATGGAGTCGGCCGAGATCGCCCGCCGCTTCCTTGCGTACTTCGAGCAGCAAGGGCACACGATCGTGCCCTCGGCCCCCCTGGTCGCCGACGATCCCACGGTGCTGTTCGTCATCGCGGGCATGCAGCCGTTCAAGCCGTTCCTGCTCGGCCAGCGGACGCCGCCGTTCAAGCGTGCCGCGGACGTGCAGAAGTGCGTGCGGACGCTGGATATCGAAGAGGTGGGCAAGACCACCAGGCACGCCACGTTCTTCCAGATGCTGGGCAACTGGTCGTTCGGCGACTACTTCAAGGAAGGCGCGATCAGGTACGCCTGGGAGCTGCTGACCAAGTCCGAGGCCGACGGCGGGTTCGGATTCGGTGAGAACAAGCTGTGGGCCACCGTCCTGCACGGTGACGACGAGGCGTACGCGATCTGGCGGGACCAGATCGGCTTGTCTCCGGACCGGATCCAGCATCGCGGCCTGGCCGACAACTACTGGCACATGGGCGTGCCTGGCCCCGGCGGCCCGTGTTCGGAGATCTACTACGACCGCGGCGCGGAATACGGCCGTGACGGCGGCCCGGAGGCGGACGAGGACCGGTTCCTGGAGGTCTGGAACCTGGTCTTCATGCAGGACAGCCTGAGCAAGGTCCGGGCCAAGGACGACTTCGACATCGAGGGCCTGCTGCCCTCGAAGAACGTCGACACCGGCATGGGCCTCGAGCGGATGGCGTCCATCCTGCAGGGCGTCGACAACCTGTACGAGATCGACACCACCTGGAAGATCCTCGACCGGGCGGCCGAGCTCACCGAGCAGCGGTACGGCCGTGACCAGCGCACCGACGTGGCCCTGCGGGTCATCGCCGACCACGTGCGCAGCGCGGTCATGCTGATCGGGGACGGCGTCCTGCCCGGCAACGAGGGCCGCGGCTACGTGCTGCGGCGCATCCTCAGGCGCAGCATCAGGAACCTGCGCCTGCTGGCCGGCGGCCAGCGCGGCGGCGCCGGCGCGACCCCGGCGACGGGGGAGCGGTTCATGCCCGAGCTCACCTCGGCCGCCGTCGAGGCGATGGCGGGGCTGTATCCGGAACTGAGCCGTATCGCGGTCAACATCGGTGCGGTCATCGACGGGGAGGAGTCGGCGTTCGCCAGCACGCTGCGCACCGGCACCGCGATCTTCGACGCCTCGGTGGAGGAGAACCGGCGCCGGGGCTCGACCGCGCTGTCCGGCGAGCAGGCATTCCAGCTGCACGACACCTACGGCTTCCCGATCGACCTGACCCTGGAGATGGCGGCCGAGCAGGGCCTGGCCGTCGACGAGGAGGGGTTCCGCCGGCTCATGGCCGAGCAGCGGGATCGCGCCAAGCGGGACGCGGCCGAGAAGAAGACGGGTAACGCGGACATCTCCGCGTTCGCGGAACTGCTCGAGCGATCCGGTGCGGTCAGCTTCACCGGCTACGACCAGATCTCCGGCGAGGCGAACATCCTCGGCCTGCTGGTCGACGGCGTGCCGGTGCCGTCGGCGGGCGCGGGTACCGCGGTCGACGTGGTGCTCGACCGCACCCCGTTCTACGCCGAAGGCGGCGGCCAGCTCGCCGACGAGGGCACGATCACCGTGGACGGCGGCGAGATCGCGGTCCGCGACGCGCAGACCCCGCTGCCGGGCCTGATCGTGCACCGCGGCACGGTCACCTCCGGCGAGGTCACCGTGGGCGCGCCCGCGCACGCGCAGATCGACATCGAGCGCCGCCGCGCGCTGTCTCGCTCGCACACCGCGACCCACCTCGTGCACCGGGCGCTGCGCGGCGCGCTGGGAGAGTCGGCGGCGCAGGCGGGCTCGGAGAACGCGCCCGGCCGGCTCAGGTTCGACTTCACCGCCCAGGGCGCGGTGCCCCTGACGGTCCTGCGCGACACCGAGGACGAGGTCAACGAAGTCCTGGTCAACGACCTGGACGTGCACGCGTTCTACACCTCGCAAGAAGAAGCACGTGCGCTGGGCGCGCTGGCTCTGTTCGGCGAGAAGTACGGTGACCGGGTCCGCGTGGTCGAGGTCGGCGACTACTCCCGCGAGCTGTGCGGCGGTACGCACGTGGCCAGGTCCGGTCAGCTCGGCCTGATCAAGGTGCTGGGCGAGGCGTCCATCGGGTCCGGCGTGCGCCGGATCGAGGCGCTGGTGGGCATCGACGCGTTCCGCTTCCTGGCCCGGGAGAGCACGCTGGTCAGCCAGCTCAGCGAGCAGTTCAAGACGCCCCGCGAGCAGCTGCCCGAGCGCATCTCCGCCGTGGTGACCAAGCTCAGGGACGCCGAGCGTGAACTGCAGCGGCTGCGTGCGGCCCGGTTGCTCGAGTCGGCCGGGGAGATCGCGGCCGGCGCGGAGGACATCAGCGGGCTGACCCTGGTCGCGCACCAGGTGCCGGACGGGACCGGAGCCGACGACATCCGCAAGCTCGCCGTCGACATTCGCGGCCGGGTGCCGCACACGCAGCCCGCGGTAGTGGCGGTCGTCGGGGTACCCTCGGATAAGCCGGTCGTGGTCATCGCGGTCAACGAAGCAGCCCGCGGCTCCGGCCTGGCGGCGGGTTCGCTGGTCGGGGTGGCGGCCCGGGCCCTGGGCGGCAACGGCGGCGGGAAGCCGGACGTGGCCCAGGGGGGTGGTGCCCCCATTAGTTACCCCGGTGTCATAGATGAGGCGTTTGACGCCGTTCGTGGAGCTTTGCGAGACATCGCAGGACAGAGTCGAGTCCGGTAGGTAACGTATTGACATGCTCATGCGGCCTTCCGGGGTCCGGACTCCTGGGTCGCGTTCCTGGCCAGGGATCGCCCCGGTGAGCCAGCTTCTGTTCAGGCAGGGGGTGCGGCTCGCGGTGGATGTTGGTTCGGTTCGCATCGGGGTCGCGCGCAGCGACCCGGGCGGAGTCCTCGCTACCCCGCTGACGGTGCTGCGGTCGGGACCCGGCGCGCTGGCCGCGCAGGCCCGGGTCGAGCTAGCCAAGCTGGTCGCCGGCGAAGGCGCGATCGAGGTCATCGTCGGCCTGCCCACGTCGCTGTCCGGCCGGGAGGGCGCCGCCGCGACCGGTGCCCGGGTGTTCGCCGCGGACGTGGCCGGCCGCGTGGCGCCGGTCCCGGTCCGGCTGCTCGACGAGCGGTTCACCACCACCGAGGCCCACGGCGCGCTGCGCCGCGGCGGGAAAGACGCTCGCGCTCGCCGCCAGATCGTCGACGCCGCGGCCGCGGCCGTCCTGCTGCAAGCGGCCCTGGACGCCGAACGCGCCACCGGCCGCCCCGCCGGGCAGCTCGTATCCCCTAGCCACGAGGCCGGCGCGTGAGCCAGGACGGAGGAGGGTGGCCGCCGGAACCGCGGCCGCCGCACAACCCACGCCCGCCACGGCATTCACGCGACCGCCAGGACCCCCGCGGCGTGCCGCCCCGGGACCCGCGCACGCCCCCAGGCGGCCGCATGCCGCCACCGGGCCGGCAGATGCCACCTAGCCCGCTCGTGCCGCCCGGCCAGCGCATGCCCCCTCAAGGTCAGCGCATGCCCCAGGGGCCCCGGCGTCCGGACGAGCGCCGCATGCCGCCGCCTCCAGGAACCCCGGGAGCCCCGCCCGGCCGCTGGACGCAGCCGCCCTCCCGCCCAGAGACCGCCCAGTCATGGCGCCCGCCCATGCAGGCCAGCCACGATCCCGGCGACCGGTATGACGAACGCGGCCAGTACGGCGAACCGGACCCGTACCCCGAGTACGCCGAACACTCCGAGCCGGAGCCGTACCCAGGCGACGACGAGGGCCAGGGCAGGTTCCTGCCTGGCTTCGGCGACCCCAGCCCCGGTCACGACGACGAGTACGGTGACGCCGAATACGAGGAATACGAGGACGAACGTCCCCGTCGCCGCGGCCATCGGGCCGACGGGCGCCCGCCCCGGGCGGGCCGGCCCCGCCGGCGCCGGTTCCGCTGGATCGCACCGCTGGTCGCGCTGCTGGTCATCGTGGTCCCGCTGGCCGTCGGGGGCGTCTATGGCTACAACCTGTACATGACCAAGTACCACCCGGCCGACTACTCCGGGGCGGGTACCGGTTCGCTCGTGGTCCAGGTCACCTCGGGCGACTCGGCCAGCAGCCTCGCGCCGAAGCTGGTGAAGCTCGGCGTGGTGGCCAGTTCGCGTGCGTTCGTGCTGGCGGCCGAGCACAGCACCAGCGGGACCGGGCTGCTGCCCGGTTTCTACGGGATGCACAAGCACATGCAGGCCTCCCTGGCCTACGCGCTGCTGGTCAACCCGGCCAATATGGTCCAGGTCAAGGTGACCATCCCCGAGGGCTGGCGGCTGAGCCAGATCATCTCCTACCTGGGCGCGAAGTCCGGCATCTCGGCCAGTGCCTACGCCAAGGCGCTGAAGGACCCGGCGTCGCTCGGCCTGCCGTCCTTCGCCAACGGCAAGCCCGAGGGCTACCTGTTCCCCGCGACCTACGCGGTCGTCCCGCACGAAACCGCCGCCGGAGTGCTCAAGGCCATGGTCCAGCGGTTCAATCAGGAGTCCGCCACGGTGGGCCTGGCCTCGGCCGCCCAGCACGCCGGGCTCACGCCCGGGCAGGTGATCACCATGGCCAGCCTGGTCCAGGCCGAAGGCGGGCGGCTCTCCGATTACCCGAAGATCGCCCGGGTGATCTACAACCGGCTGAAGCAGGGCATCCCGCTCGAGCTCGACAGCACCGTGCTGTACGGCCTGAACACGTTCGGCATCATCGCCAGCGACACGCAGCTGCAGAGCACCTCGCCGTACAACACCTACAAGCGCAAGGGCCTGACGCCCGGCCCGATCGACAGCCCGGGCGATGCCGCCATCAGGGCCGTGCTGAGCCCGGCCAGCGGGAACTGGATCTACTTCGTCACCGTCAACCCGAAGACCGGCGAGACCCTGTTCACCTCCAGCCAGGCCCAGTTCCAGCAGTTCCGCCAGGAACTCGAGCAGAACCTGGCCAAAAGCTGACGCGGCCGACGACCGTTGATCTCCACGGTGCCGGCCGGCGCCGCTAATTTTTACGCCGAACGGGGTGGGTCTCCCGCCTCGGTCCCCCTATCCAGCTCAGCGTCAGGGGTCTACAACGTAGGTATATACTGTAGTACATAGAGGACGAGTACCTCAACGATGGTTGAGGGCTTTCTCCTAGGTGGAGGAGAGTCGAGATGAGCCACGGGGCTGAGTACACCTGGGTACCCGGAGTCCACGTCGGAGACGACATACCGGTGTGTGGACGCTGCGGTCATCATGCTGGTTCACACCGTAATGTCACTAGCTGCTCGGTCCGGGGTCGCTGGTGGCGGCACTGCCGGTGCAGCGGCTACATCAGGTCTGATTCGACTGGTTTCGTGGCGCCTGGGCTCCTCCGCTCGCCAGATGCCCGTTAGCTGGAACGGCTAGGCCTAGACGATCGTCTCGAGCCCAAACCCGGCGATTCCCGCCATGACTGGGGTACGCCAGACCCTGAACGAGGTCCACTTGCGGATGCCGGTTTCGAGCTCGGTGACGCTGTGGTGCGCTGACCTGCGGAGCTTGCGGGTGGCGTAGTTGTCCAGCACCAAGTGCAGGTCCAGGTCATTCGGGACGGCGGCGTCGACCGAGTGGACCAGTGCGTGCCCCCACCCGGCGGCGCCTGGTCCAGCGCGGCGGTGACCACCTCGAGCTGCCGTCAGCACAGGCCAGGACGATCCGGGACCGCAGCGCCAGGGCCGACGTGGTTCCCCGCCGCCGCGCCCACCCCTCTAGCACTTGGCGCTCATCATCAGGCAGATCAAGCGGAACCAGCTTCGGACTCGGTACCACCGAAGCCTGCCGGCAGCATAAGAGCTTAAAACTCAGGACACTAGCGAAGCAGCAATCTCATTTTTCCCTGGGCTATCTATCTCGGCGAACTCATGCTTAGGTTCCCGGAAATGTCTTAGCCAGGGCATAGAATCGAACTAAGAGCCTAGAGATATGCCTTCGGCGAGAAGAGTGCCGTCAGGACCAGCGATAAGACCTTTGCGAGCCCCGGAAGGGAGGTAACCGGCATGGCATCCGCCGCTGCCCCGGTGATCGCCACTGCGAGCGAGGCGATGGCCCTGGTGCATGCCGGGCTGGCCTTCCTGGCTTCGGCGGATGCGACCTCGCTGGGGACGGCGGTGCGGGCGCGGCTGCTGCGCGAGCTGGAGCAGGCCGATGCGGTGGCGACGGCGGCGCGGACTTCGGTGCTGGGGGCGTTCGGGGCCGGGCAGGATTACGCGGAGGACGGGGATTACAGCTCGTTCTCGTGGCTGCTGCACCGAACCCAGGTCACCCGGGGCGCCGCGGCGGATCACACCGGGTGGGTGAAGCGGGGAGCGGGGCATCCGGCGGTGCTGGCCGCGCTGGCGGCCCGGAAGGTCTCGAGGTCTTACGCGCGGGAGATCTGCTGGTGGACGGGCAAGCTGCCGGAGGACTCCCGGGCGGCGGCCGATGAGATCCTGCTCGGCGCGGCCGGGTCGGGGCTGGAGCTGGCGGACCTGGCCGGGCTGGCCGGTGAGATGTACGAGCGGTCCCGGCAGGGCAAGCCCGGCCCTGGTGACGGCGGCAGCGAGGACGCGGGCCCCGGCGAGGGCACCACCACCGCCTAATGGGCATATGGCAGGCCACCGCATACCACCGCTAGGGCGTCAGAGCTCTTGTTCCAGACTGCGGGACCTGCCTGCCAGTTCTATGCCTAACCGGAGCAGGGCAGGTGATGCCTGCGCAGAGATAGGCAGGATCTGGCTGGTATGGCTGGTGCCGGGTGATCTGTTTTTCCTGACCAGGGGCGGCGACCTCTCGGGTGAGATCCAGGGACCCGGCACCGGCCGTGCGACAAGATCGCAAGCGACACGCCGTGCCGTATCCGCGCAGGTCAGCGTTCGTTCCGCTATGGGTGGCCGTGGACTGAGCCACCCGCAGGAGCTACCCCTCACCAGTACCCGGAGCCGCCGAGCCCTGGGAAAGACCGGGGCCTGCGGGCAGCTGGGGTCACGAACGGCTAACCGGATGGCGGTGCCCTTGAGCCCTTCCATTAGGGAGCGTGCGTGCCCCGCGCGGCTTAGACCAGCGCGAACAGCAGCCACATCGAGGAGAACGGAGGGAACATGGAGGTGTACTGCGGGATCGGCTGGGCCGGAGATCACCACGACATCGCCCTGGCCGGCCGGGACGGGCAGCTGCTGGCCCGCCTCCGGATCGGCGACGACGCGGCCGGGTTCGCGGCGCTGCTGGAACTGCTCGCCGGGCACGGCGAGGACCCGGAGGACCCGATCCCGGTAGCGATCGAGACCCCCCGCGGCCTGCTGGTCGCGTGCCTGCGCGCCACCGGCCGCCCGGTCTGCCCCGTCAACCCGATGGCAGTAGCCCGCTACCGGGACCGGCACTCGGCCGCGGGCAGGAAATCCGACCACGGCGACGCGGTCGTCCTGGCAAACGTGCTGCGCACCGACATGGCCATGCACCGGCCGCTGGCCGCCGATTCCGAGCTGGCCCAGGCCATCGCGGTGCTGGCCCGCGCCCGGCAAGACGCCGTCTGGGACCGCACCCAGGCGCACAACAGGCTCCGCTCGCACCTGCGCGAGTACTTCCCCGCCTTCCTGGCCGCCTTCCCCGCCCGCGGCGGCATCATGCGCCCCGAGGCCCGCGCCGTCCTGGCCGCCGCGCCCACCCCGGACACCGCCGCGAAGCTGACCCTGGCCCAGCTGCGCGGCCTGCTGAAGAAAGCCGGCCGCAGCCGCGGCGTCGACACCGAGGCCACCCGGCTGCGCGACGCATTCCGAGTCCCGCAGATGCGCCAGCTCCCCCTCGTCGAGCAAGCCATGGGCAGCCAGGCCCTGGCCCTGCCCGGCCAGCTCAACGCCGCCTGCGTCAGCGCCGCCGACCTCGAGCAGGCCGTCACAGAGTCTTTTAACCAGCACCCGGACGCCGGGATCATCACCAGCTTCCCAGGGCTCGGCGCACTTACCGGCGCCCGGGTGCTCGCCGAGACCGGAGACGACCGATCCCGGTTCCACGATGCCAAAGGACTCAAGGCCTGCGCAGGCGCCGCCCCCATCACCCGCGCCAGCGGCAAGAGCAAGTCCGTCACGCACCGCCGGGTCAAGAACAACCGGCTCGCCGCCGCCGGCTACATCTGGGCGTTCGCTACGCTGACGGCCTCACCCGGCGCCCGCGCCCACTACGACCGCCGCAAGGACGCCGGCGACCGGCACGCCGCCGCCGAGCGCAACCTGTTCGCACGCCTGCTCGGCTGCCTGCACCACTGCCTGCTCACCGGCCAGCACTACGACGAAGCCATCGCCTTCCCCGCCACCGCCGAAAAAACTTCCAAGGCAGCTTGACAACTTAACTGCATCGGATGTCTGGAACAAGGACAAGACCAAGGTGCTCCACAGCCACGGCCCGCCCGCCCGCGCCGGGTAACAGGCCCGGCCCGCGGGCCGGCTCTTCGTAGCGGACCGGGGTGGAGTAGCGCGGGTCCTGGTGGCTGGCCCAGTAGCGGTCCTTGAGGTCGCGGGTCAGCGGGCCGGGGACGCCGGTTCCTACCGGGGCGCCGTTCACGACGGTCACCGGCATGATCCCGCCTGCCGTGGACGTGACCAGCACTTCGTCCGCCCGGAGCAGGTCATCCGCGGTCAGGCAACCCTCGTCCACGCGCTGGCCGGCCTCGCGGGCCAACTCGATCAGCGAGCGCCGGGTGATGCCCGCCAGGGTGCCGTGACCCGGGGTCAGCCAACGGCCGTTCACGTGGGCGAAGACGTTGTATCCGGGGCCCTCGGTGATCGCGCCGGACAGGTCGCGCAGCACCACTTGGTCGGCGTCGTGGTCGTAGGCGTCCAGCAGGGCCAGGTCCAGATCCAGCCAGTGGTAGTTCTTGACCGTCGGATCGACGCTCTGCGGCGGGATGCGGGTGAGGTCGCTGATCCACAGCCGCGTTCCTGTTTCCTGCTGCTCGGGGCGGCTGATCCAGACGAACGGCACGGCGTAGCAGTAGAAGTTACTGCGTGCGGCGCGCAGGTCCCGGCTGCCCGGCGGGATCCGGCCGCGGGTGCACGTCATGGACACGAAGGCGTCGCGCAGGCCCGCGTGGCTGACGCAGCCGTGCAGGATGGCCTCGATCCCGGCGCGGTCCTGCCCGGGATCGAGCCGCAGCCGGGCCATGCTGGCCGCGAACCGGTCCAGGTGGGCGTCGAGCCGGTAAAACCGGCCCTGCCAGACGTGGACCACGTCGTACGTGCAGTCCGAGCGGGTCACGCCCAGGTCGAGCACTGATATGCGGGCGTCCTCGATCGGGCGGTACCGCCCGTCCACCCAGGCCGCGCCGGCCGGCCAGGGCGGCGGTCCGCCGGTTTCCGGTTCGCTCACGCATTCCTCCGATTAGCCGGCGACGCTGGGGCAGCCGGTACCCGAGGGGGCTGGCGTCCGGCTGGGAGCTGTGAGCCGCGGCGATTCGAGGTTCCGGTCCGCCAGCGGCCGGCCCGAGTGCTGGCTCGGGCCGAGGCTGGCCGGGCTCGGGCTGGGGTGCGCCGGGCTGGGAGACGGGGTGGCATTGCTGCGGCTCGAACCCGGAGTGGGACGGCAACTGGCGTAGGTGGGCGCCGGGCTGTACCGGGGATTCTTGGAATTCCACTGCCAGCTGCCTGGCCTGGTACTGGCCGGGGTGGCCGGGACCCGGGGCGTCTGACGCGGCGCGGGGGCGGTCGTCCGGGGGGACGGCGCCGCCTGCGAGCTGCTGCCGATGACGAGCGACCGGCCGGGCGCGTCACGCGGTGGCGGTGGCGCTCCGATGACCTCGTGCGCGATGTGCTGTATCGGGCTGGGCAGCGCGCCGACGTATGCGGCGGCCGCGCTGCCCAGCCCAGCTGCTGCCACTGCCAGCGCGGCCGCTAGGGGGAGTCTGCCGCGTGCTGGCCGCTCGGTCGGCCGGTGCCGGGCCGACCTCGGGGCAGCGTGTGAGGTACCTGCCGGGGACGGCAGCCGACTGAACGCCGCTCGCGCGGCGGCCTCTCCGGCCAGGTCCCCTGGTTCCGCCGGGCCGGCCGCGGCGGCGAGCACGCGCGCCAGGTCACGCAGCTCTGGCGGCGCCCCGGGGGGGATAGGGCGTCGCTCCAGCAGCATGTCCAGCAGCGGCTCGTCGTGGTCGCCGCCGGGCCGGCCGGGGAAGAACCCAGGCATCTCACTAGGCATAGCGCCGGGGCCGCTCATTGTGTTACACCTGGCGTCGTACCGGCCCGTTCGGCATCTGGCCGCCCGACCAGGCCGGCCAGTTTGCGCAGGCCGCGGTGGGCCGCCACCCGGACCGCACCCGGCGTCTTGCCCACGATCCGCGCCACCTCACGGGCCTCGAGGCCCGCCACCACCCTCAGCATGATGATCTCGGCCTGGTCGCCGGGCAGCGACGCGATCAGCGTCAGCACGGCCCGCGTGGAAACCGCCTCCAGCGCCTGATCGGCGGCGTCGGGCGAGGTGAGCAACTGGTCCACCTCGGTCAGCTCGAGGGGAACCGCGGGCCGCCTGGCCCGGGACCGCCCGGAGTCCGCCGCCCGGTGCCGGGCGATGGTGAACAGCCAGGCCCGGAATTCCTGTTCCCCGCCGCGGAACCGGCACAGGCCGCTGACCACCTGCAGCCAGGTTTCGCTAGCCACGTCCTCGGCGTCGGGAGCGATCAGCCGCAGGTACCGCAGCAGGGCCGGCTGCACGTCACGGAAGATAGTGGTAAAAGCCGCGTCATCCCCGGCCTGGGCGCTGGCCAGTATGTCCCGGAACGCGGCACCGATCACCGGTCAAGTATCGGCCCGGCATACCACGCGGCGCAGCACAAACCGTAGCCCTTTCCGGCTCAGTCTTACCCACAGCCCCGCTCTCGTCACAGATTTGTCAGGCAACGTCTCATATCGCATGGTTCGGATGCCCCTGTTTGGCCCGGCCGGCCCGGGGCAGTTGAGGTGCCCGACCACAACTGTCTCGGAGAGGTTAGGACCATGAGGATCGGTGCAGGCCTAGTGCTTATCGCGGTGGGAGCCATCCTGCGGTTCGGGATCTCCACCATTTCCACCCACGGCATCGCCATCCACACGATCGGCGACATCCTGATACTCGTCGGCGTCCTCGGTGTGGTGCTCTGGATGGTGGTGTGGTCGCCTTGGACCCGTGGCCGCACGACCTACCGCCGTGAGGTCCGCCGTGAGGTGCCGGTCGCGCGCGAGGAGCGGGTCTACCGCGAGGACGTGCCGGTCGACGAGGTCCGGTACGAGGACGATTACCGGCGCTGAGCCTGGGCTGAAGCCGCAGGTAGGTTGGCCTACGTGAGCTTCGACGTCAGCGCGGACGCCTACCTGCGGTTCATGGGGCGGTACTCGGAGCCGCTCGCGGCGCAGTTCGCCGCCCTGGCCGGGGTTCACCGCGGTCAGCGGGTACTGGACGTGGGATGCGGACCCGGCGCGCTAGCGGCCATGCTGGTGAGCCAGGTGGGCGCGGAGGCGGTCAGCGCGGCGGAGCCGTCCGCGTCGTTCGTCGCCGCGGTGCGTGAGCGACTGCCCGGGGTGGACGTCAGGCGGTCCCCCGCCGAACGGCTGCCGTTCCCCGACGACGCCTTCGACGTCGCGCTGGCCCAGTTGGTCGTCCACTTCATGACCGACCCGGGGAGGGGCCTGGGCGAGATGGCCCGGGTGACCCGGCCGGGCGGCACCGTCGCCGCCTGCGTCTGGGATCACGCGGGCGGGCGCGGGCCGGTGAGCGCGTTCTGGCAGGCCGCGCGCGAGCTCGATCCGGCCGCCGACGACGAGTCGGGCCTGGCCGGGACCCGCGGCGGGCACCTGGCTGAGCTCTTCACGCAGGCCGGGCTGGCCGCGGTCCAGCCTGGCGAGCTGACCGTGCGCGTCCGCCAGCCGGATTTCGAGTCCTGGTGGGAGCCGTTCACCCTCGGCGTCGGCCCGGCCGGGGCTTACCTGGCCGGCCTGGACGACGAGCGACGGGCCGCGCTGCGCGAGCAGTGCCGGCGACGGCTGCCGGACGGCCCCTTCGAGGTCAGCGCCACCGCGTGGACGGCGACCGGGCGCGTCTGATTTCCCGGCGGTGTGGGTCTTAGCTGCGCTCCTCGGTGGCGGAGTCCGGGATGCCGTCGAAGTACTGGTCCAGGACCTGGCGGAATACCGGCTGGCCGGGAGCGGCGTGCATGAACAGCGTCATGGACGAGCGCAGCTTCAGCGCGTCGACCTCGCCGAAGACCCGCTCCGCGGTGCGGTCCCGCAGGCCGGTGAGGATGGCGGCGCACTCGGCCAGCCGCGGGCCCAGGACCGGATGGGCCAGGTACGCCCGGGCCTCGGCCAGCGAGGTGATCGCGTAGGCGCGCGCCGTCGGGCTGTAGCCCAGCCCCGCGATCTGCGGGAAGACGAACCACATCCAGTGGCTGGCCTTGCGGCCGACCCGCAGCTCGGCGGCGGCACGGTCGTACGTGCCGCCAGAGTTTTGGGCCGTCACGAAGCGCTGGAGATCGAACGGGTCGGCGCCTGCATCGTGATCGGTCACAAGCGCAAGTGTCGCAGATGAGGTGTCACATTCGGCTGGCTGGATCCGTCAACGGGAGGTAACCACGGAATCCAGCGAGGAGATCATGATGGACGCCAGGCTCGACTATTACGGCAACACCGTCGCGGCGAAGTTCGCGAAGTACATCAACTCGGCGGGCGCGGTGCTGACCGGCTCGACGCTGCCTGCCGCTACCCAGGAACTGGTCAAGATCCGGGCTAGCCAGATCAACGGCTGCGCGCGGTGCACCGACATGCACACCAAGGACGCCCTGCACGCCGGGGAGAGCCAGACGCGGCTCAACCTGATCGCGGCGTGACGACGACCAGCTCACCGCGCTGGTTTCCCTGATCGCCCTGATCAACGTCTACAACCGGATGAACGTCATCACCCGGCAGCCGGCCGGGGACTACCAGCCGGGACAGTGGGGCTGATACGGCATCGGCGGCCCGGGGCGGGCGATGAGTTTCGCTGGCTCGATCAGTCAGCTCAGTAGCAGCGAGACCAATCGGAGGTGCCGGGCGTGCGGAAGATCGTCGTGTACGAGTTGCTGTCCCTCGACGGGGTGGCCGAGAGCCCGGATAGTTTCTTCGCCGACTGGGACGAGGCGATGGACGCCAACCTGGCCGCGGTGATCGCGACCCAGGACGCGGTCATTCTCGGCCGCCGGAGCTACGCCGAGTGGGCGCAGTTCTGGCCGGACAGCAAGATCCAGCCATTCGCGGCCTTCATCAACGGGGTCACGAAGTACGTCGCGACATCGACGCCCCTGGACCGGGACTGGGCCAATGCGACGGTACTCGGCGGCGGGCTGGCCGAATCCGTCCGCGATCTCAAGCAGCAGCCCGGCGGCGATGTCGGCGTCCACGCGAGCATCTCGGTCGCGCAGGCGCTGCTCGCCGCCGGCGTTGCCGACGAGCTCAGGCTCGTGATAGCGCCGAGGATCGCGGGCGGCGGACGCCGGCTCCTCGACGGCTTGCCGCCGATCCAGCTCGAATCGATCCGCAGCGAGATCTCACCGGCTGGCTACCTGCTCGCCGACTACCGTGTTATCCGTTAGAGCTTGTTTTCCAGGCTCTCAGGAGGCGGGTCGATGGCGTGCTGCTGATGCTGTGGGGCACGCCGCGGAGCCGGTCGACGGCCTTTTTCCGGATGATGGCGGAACGCGGCGACTTCATGGTGGTGCATGAGCCGTTCTCCTATCTCGCCGAGTTCGGCTATGCCGACATCGCGGCCGAGCGCATCACCTCGGCGGGCGACCTGATCGGCGCGCTCAGATCACTGGGCTGCCGCGGCCGGGTGTTCGCTAAGGAGACCACCGGTCGGCGTTACCCCGAGGTCCTCGCCGACCGGCAGTTCCTCACGGAAGACGCACAGCACACCTTTCTCATCCGCCACCCGCGGGAGACCATCGCCTCTCGCCATGCCCTCGACCCCGGCGCCGGACGGGAGAAATTTGGATTCGAGTCACAGCACGAGATCTTCACCGCGGTCTGCCGCCTGGGCGACCAGATACCTGTCGTCATCGATTCGGGAGACCTCCTCACCCGCCCGGCGGCCGTCATCCGGGCCTGGTGCGCGCGGGTCGGCATCGACTTCAGGCCGGACGCGCTCACCTGGGCGCCGACGGACCGCCCGGAATGGCAGCCATCCGGGCGATGGCACGCCGACGTGGCGGCCAGTACCGGATTCGCCCGCAGGCCGACCAGGCCCGGTGTGGACGTCGAGCACGACCCGGTGCTGAGCGGCCATCTCCGGCATCACTTGCCGTTCTACGAGGAGATGCACGCGCGGCGGCTGTGCTGATCCTCACCGGTCACGGACGTAGTAGCCGCCCGGCGTACCGTCGAACCGGCCGGTCCTGCGGCAGCAGCGGCGGAAAGCGGCGACCCGAGCCACACGGGCACGGGTCATTGCGGCCGAGCTTCTCGATCAGCTCGGTGTCGGTGCCGACGATGCGATCGCCCCGCTTGACGTGGGACTCGCTAGAGGGAACCCCCGGCGGCGTTTGCCGGACGGCTCAAAAGGACGCCTCGGCGTCGTGGTCGCGGTACATGATCGTCCTCCTTCGGTACGAGCAGGAGGATCGTAGCCAGCGCCGCGCCGCGACCGCGAGCCATTTTTGTCTCCGGGCCGGGCGAGGGAGAGTGTCAGTGATCATGTTCGGGTGCCGCGGGCACCGGGAGATCGGATAGCTCATGTCGAAGCAAGCCGTCAGCAACGTCTCCTATCCCGTCGCGCCGGGTACGACGATCCTGCTCAGCATCGACTGCCAGTTCGGCTTCGGCGCGGGCAGCTGGGAGCAGGTGCCGCACGCCGACGCCGCGGTCGAGAACTTCCGGCAGGCCAGCCGCGCGTGGCGGCGGCGCGGCGGCGCGGTGGCGCACGTCCAGACCGCGTACACGCCCGAGCGGCCGCCGTCCGGCCGGATCACCGACTTCGAACCCGGCATCGCCGACGCCCTGGCCGCCGGGACGCGGGCCGCCGAGCCCTACCCGGACCTGATCGCCGACGGCGACCTGGTGGTGTACAAGACGACGTTCTCGGCCGTGCTGTCCAGCGACCTGCCCGGCCAGCTGCGCACGCGGCGGCGATCCAGCGCATGGCCTACCTGTTCGCGGCGGTCGAGGACACCGGCGCGTTCGTCGCGAAGGTGCGGGCGCTCCAGCCCGCCGCCGGGTAAGCATAGGGATATGCGACCTCAACCGCACGCCCAGGACGACAAGGGCGCCCAGGACGACAAGCCGGTGCTGCCCGCGCAGAGCGAGGAGGAGGCCGGCGTCGGCTGGGGCGAGGCGCCCGAGCCGGACGACGAGGAGCGCCTGCGCCGGGACCGCCCGCCGCACTGGGACCAGTAGGGGGGCGATGTGACCGATCCCGGCAGTGGCAGTGTCCTTAACCATCCGGCCCTGGCCGGCCGGGTGGCCATCGTGACCGGCGCGAATCACGGCATCGGGGCGGCGACCGCGGTGGCCCTGGCCGCCCTGGGCGCTTCGGTCCTGGTGACCTACCTGCGGCTGGACGACGCGCCGGACCCAGGGACGCCCGAGGCGTACCGCGCCAGCCGCGCCCGGGATGCCTCAGCGGTGCTGGCGGCGATCGCCGGGACCGGGGCGACGGGCCTCGCCGCCGAGGCTGACCTGTCCGACCCCCGGGTACCGGTCCAGCTGTTCGATCAGGCCGAACGGGACCTGGGACCCGTCGACATCCTGGTCAACAACGCCACCGGATGGCTGGCCGACACGTTCAAGGTCAGCGGCACTGACCGGCTCGGGCGGACGCTGACGCCGGTCAGCGCGGCCACGTTCGACCGGCTCTTCGCCGTGGACGCCCGCGGCGGGGCCCTGATGATCGCCGAGTTCGCGCGGCGGCACCTGGCCCGCGGCGCGAGGTACGGACGGATCATCTCGCTGACCTCGGGCACCGGCGGCTTCCCGGAGGAAGTCTCCTACGGGGCGGCCAAGGCGGCGCTGAACGACTACACGCTGGCGGCCGCCTTCGAGCTCGCCGACGCCGGGATCACCGCCGACGTGATCGCCTACCTCGCCACCGAACGCGCCGGCCTGATCACCGGCAACATCATCCGCCTCAGGTGACATTGCGGAATCTTGACTGTCGTCACAGAATTTAGATATTGATGGTCTAACCGGCGGAAGAAGTGAGGTGGGCCAGATGCGGCTATCCCCTTCAGCGCACCTCGACACTTTCTGCCGCGATCGCCTCCCCCCGCCGGACCAGTGGCCCGGGTTCCGCTTCGACCTGCCGGAGCTCGACTATCCCGAACGGCTCAACTGCGCCGCCGAGCTCCTCGACGCCACCGCCGCCCGGTACGGCGCCGAGCGTCCCTGCCTGCTGTCGGCGGGCGAAAGCGGCCCGGCCGAAACCTGGACCTACGGCGAGACCGTGCGGCGGACGAACCAGCTGGCGCAGGTGCTGACCGAGGACTTCGGCCTGCGCCCAGGCAACCGGGTCCTGCTCCGCGGGCCGAACAACCCCTGGCTCGCCGCGGCCTGGCTCGCCGTGATCAAGGCCGGCGGGGTGGCCGTCACCACCATGGCCCTGCTCCGGCCCAGGGAGATCGCCACCATCACCGGGCTGACCGAGCCGAGCCTGGCGCTGTGCGACCACAGGTTCGCCGCCGACCTGGCGGCCGGGGCACCGGGGCTGACCGTGATCCAGTACGGCGGCGACGGGCCGGACGACCTGGCCGCCCGGTGCGCGGCCAAGGACGGCGCGTTCACCTCGGTGGACACCGCCGCCGACGACGTGGCCATGCTCGCGTCGACCTCGGGCACCACCGGCCAGCCCAAGGTGGCCATGCACTTCCACCGGGACGTGCTGGCCACCGCCGACACCTTCTCGGCCCGCCTGATCAAGCCGGACCGGGATGACGTCTTCACCGGCACTCCCCCGCTCGGCTTCACCTACGGGCTCGGCGGCCTGCTGCTGTTCCCGCTCCGCGCGGGCGCGTCGACGCTGCTCATCGAGCGTGCCGCCCCGGCCGAGCTGGCCGACGCGATCGCGACTCACGGCGTGACCGTGCTGTCCACCGCGCCCATCGCCTACCGGGCCATGCTGACCGCGGGCAAGGCCTCGATGCTGAAGAACCTGCGGCGCTGCGTCTCCGCCGGTGAGCATCTGCCCAGGTCGGTCTGGGAGGAGTTCCGCCGGGCGACCGGGATCGCGATCATCGACGGGATCGGCTCGACCGAGCTGCTGCACGTCTTCATCGCCGCCGCCGACGGCGACATCAGGCCCGGCTCGACCGGCCAGGCCGTCCCCGGCTACCGGGCGAAGGTCCTGGACTCCCGCGGCCGGGAGGTGCCCGACGGGCAGCCCGGGCGGCTCGCGGTGCAGGGCCCGACCGGCTGCCGTTACCTGTCCGACGAGCGCCAGCGCGCGTACGTGCAGCACGGCTGGAACATCACCGGCGACACCTACGTCCGCGACGCCGACGGCTATTTCTGGTACCAGGCGCGCAGCGACGACATGATCATCTCGGCGGGCTACAACATCGCCGGGCCCGAGGTCGAGGAGGCGCTGCTCGGCCACCCCGATGTGGCCGAGGTGGCCGTCATCGGCGCGCCCGACCCAGCCCGCGGCATGGTCGTGCAGGCGTACGTGGTGCTGCGCGAGGGCGCCGCGGCCGGCCCGGCGAAGGTCGCCGAGCTGCAGGACTTCGCCAAGTCCGCGATCGCGCCGTACAAGTACCCCCGGGTGATCGAGTTCGTCCCCGAGCTGCCCAAGACGATCAGCGGGAAGACCCAGCGGTACCGGCTCAGGGAAATGGCCGCCAGGCAAACGTGACCGCTACGGGTAGCGGGCTTCTGGCTGTCCCTTCGTGCTGTGCATGGTCCAGAGCAGGCCGGCGAGATGGCCGGGGTCGACGACGGCCATTTCCCAGACCGGTTGGCCTGCCGCCTTGGCTTGCTCCAGTTCGGTGTGGAAGGCGCTGTTCCTGATGGCCGCGCCGATGTAGAGCATGCCGACGTAGACGCCTTTGCCGGCGACCTCGGCGTGCAGGGCTTGCAGGTAGTTGCGCTGGGCGGCTTGCGCGGGACTGGGGCCGCTCATGTTGGGCAGGCCGTGCACGGTGCTGCCGCCCTGTGCGGTCAAGAGCACGAGGCGGGGCGGCTCGCTTTAGCGATGCCTACCGAGCGGGCGCGGGACCGGTCATCGACCTGACCAGCGTGCCCTGCTCGATCTCGGTGGCGTAGCGCCGCCCCAGGGTGCCGAACTGGAGCATGACCGCGGCCTCGCGCTGGATCCGCTTCTCGTCGACCGGGCCGACGGGATAGTCGGGCAGCATCATGACGCCGGTCACCTGGGGTGGTAGCTGGTCGGCCTGCCCGATGGCGGCCCGGGCGGCCGCGGGGTCGCTGGCCGCGATCGCCTGGCCTTGCTCGATCGCGCGCACGAACGCGGCGGCCGCCTTCGGGTGCTGCCGCGTCCAGGCCTGGGTGGCGACGTAGCCGTCGATCGGGAAGCTCATGGTCGCGCCCTGGTCGAGGTCGGCGAGTATCTGGTCGCCGTACTGCTCCCCGGCGATGGTGACGTAAGGCTCGGCGAGGAACGCCGCCTGCCATTCGCCCTTATCTAGCTGGCCGGGCATCGTGGGGAAGCCTTCGTTGTCGGTGACGAAGTCCACCTTTCCCGGCGGTATCCCGTTCTCCTCGAGCAGCGCGCTGATCAGCAGGGTGCCGATGCTGTTGGTCCCGTTGACCCCGATCTTCTTGCCCACCAGGCCGGCCAGGCTCGTGATACCCGAATAAGCTGGCACGACCAGTGCGCGGGTATCCGGCTGCAGCGTGGACGCCTCGGCGAGGATGCGGAACCTGGCTCCGGCCGCCTGCGCCGCGATATAGGGCACGTAGCTGCCCGCGCTGATGTCGACGTGGCCGCTGAGCTGGGCGGCGATCACCGCCTGGCTGCTCGGTATCTTCGTGATCTTGACATGCAGCCCCTGCCGGGCGAACAGTCCTTGGTCCAGGGCTACGTACAAGCCGCCTAGGTCAGAGGCTGGAATGGCGGCGACAGTGATGTCCTGGCCGGGGCCGGCCGCCGCGGTCAGGGTGACCTCGCGCGGCGCGCCGGTGCAGCCGGCGAGGAAGAGAAGGAGAGCCGCGACGACGGACGCGGCACGGAGATTCCAGGTGCTCATCGTTTCCCCCCCGAGCACTGCAGGCCGAATAGTGCGCGCGCGTTCCTGTCGGCTTGCGGCGCTATGACCGAAATGTGCGCCTAGTCGTTATATCAACGATCCGGCCTGGTTTCGGAGACTTAACTGGTAAGTAGCCTTTTTGTTTGAAAAGTTGTTGCTGATGGTCAGCAAGCGACCAGAGGGATAGCGGCCAGGCACCCGGCTACTTAGCCGGGCTCCGGCCGCCATGGCGTCACCCGCCGCCTGCTTGGTGTGCTGACCGGCCGCAACCGCGCCCGCGCCTAAGGCCGGGGTGACGAACGCACTGGCGGGCGGCCCGTGGAAGAAGACGTGTTGGCCGGTGGCGACCAGGTCGTAGCCAACTCGTTCGGCCCGAATGGCTTGGCTTGTTATTCCGGCGGGATCGGCGCGACGCTGCAGAGCGCGGTGCCCTGGGCGACGGTCTCCCCCGCGCGGGCGCGCAGGCCGGTGACCTGCCCGGCGTGCGGCGCGCGGACCGGGTTCTCCATCTTCATCGCCTCGACGACGGCCAGGACCTGGCCGGCCGCGACGTTCTCGCCCTCGGTGACCATGACTCGCACCACCGTGCCCTGCATCGGGGCGCTGATCACGCCGTCGGCGCCGGGTGCGGCGCGCTGCCGCTGCTCGCGGGCCTGCTCGCGGGCCTGCGCCAGCGGCCCCGCGCGGGCGCGGGCCAGGCCGGGCACGGCGACCGGGAGCCAGCGGCTGCCCACCCGCACCATCACGGCCTCGTCGCCCGCCTCGTTGTCCGCCGCAGTGTCCCCCTCTGGGGGCACCGCCGCGGCGGGCAGGTAGTCCTGCTCGATCCACCGGGTGTGCACGGCGAAGCCGCCGGGTCCCTCGGCGGTGAAGGCGGGCTCGGCCAGCACCGCGCGCAGGAACGGCACGGTGGTGCGCACGCCGGCGATGTCGAACTCGCGCAGCGCCCGGCGGGCCCGCTCGATGGCCTGCGGGCGGTCCCGGCCGGTGACGATCACCTTGGCCAGCAGCGAGTCGAACTGCCCGCCGACCACGCTGCCGTCCTCGACCCCGGCGTCGACACGTATCCCGGGGCCGGCCGGCGGCCGGAACCTGGTGATCCGGCCGGTCGCGGGGGCGAACTCCCGCGCGGGGTCCTCGGCGTTGACCCGGAACTCGATGGCGTGGCGCCGCGGCTGTACGGACCCGACCGCGGCCCGCAGCGGATGCCCGGCGGCGATCAGCAACTGGGCCCGGACCAGGTCGATGCCGGCGCTCTCCTCGGTCACCGGGTGCTCGACCTGCAGCCGGGTGTTGACCTCGAGGAAGGACAGCTCGCCGCGCGGCGAGAGCAGGAACTCGACCGTGCCGGCCCCGGCGTAGCCGGCTTCGGAGCAGATAGCGATGGCCGAACGCTCCACGGTGGCCCGCTGGGCACCGGTGAGGAACGGCGCGGGCGCTTCCTCGACGAGCTTCTGGTAGCGCCGTTGCAGGGTGCAGTCGCGGGTGCCCGCGACCAGGACGTCGCCGTGCCGGTCCGCCAGGACCTGGGCCTCCACGTGCCTGCCGTGCTCGACGTAGGCCTCGACGAAGCACTCGCCGCGGCCGAAGGCGGCGCGGGCCTCGCGTGCCGCCGCCTCGAACAGCGCGGCCACCTCGCCGGCCTCGCGAGCCACCCGCAGCCCGCGGCCACCGCCGCCGTGCGCGGCCTTGATCGCGATCGGCAGGCCGTGCTCGGCGGCGAACCGTTCCGCCTCGGCGGCGTCCGCGACGGGTCCCGGCGTGCCGGGGACCAGCGGCGCGCCGACCCGGGCGGCGATGGCCCGGGCCGCCACCTTGTCGCCGAGCGCGCGGATCGCCCGTGGCGGCGGCCCGATCCAGGTCAGCCCGGCGTCGAGGACCGCCTGGGCGAAGGCGGCGTCCTCGGCCAGGAAGCCGTAGCCGGGGTGGACGGCCTCCGCGCCAGCCTGCCCGGCCGCCGCCAGCAGCTTGCCGGCGTCGAGGTAGGTATCCGCGGGGCTGGTCCCGTGCAGCGGCAGGGCCTCGTCGGCCAGCCGGGCGAACGGGGCGCCCTCGTCCGGGTCGGCGTAGACCGCGATGGGGGTCAGGGAGGCGTCGCGGCAGGCCCGCACGACCCGCAGCGCGATCTCGCCGCGGTTGGCGATAAGCACGCGCTTGAAGTCTTTGGTCACGGGCGGCAGTGCATCATCGCCGCCCGGACGGCCACGCAGACCGTCTCGTCACGCTGGTTGAGGCCGTGGTGCTCGAACGTCACGATGCCGGTACCTGGCCGCGACCGGGACCGCCGGGCCGCCACGACGTCCGTGACCACGTGGATGGTGTCCCCGGCGAACACCGGGGCCGGGAAGTCCACCCGGGAGAAGCCGAGGTTGGCGACCGTGGTCCCGAGGGTCAGCTCATGCACGGACAGGCCGACGACCAGGCCCAGCGTGAACAGGCTGTTGACCAGGGGCCGGCCGAACTCGGTCTTGGCCGCGAACTCCGCGTCGAGGTGGAGTGGCTGCGGGTTCATGGTCATCGTCGTGAACAGCACGTTGTCGGCCTCGGTGACGGTGCGGGTGATGGCGTGCTCCACCCGCAGGCCCGGCTCGAGCTGCTCGAACCACAGTCCGGCCATGTCTCAGGCCCCCTCGGCGTCCGCGGCGACGGCCTGCTGCACGGCTTGCAGGCCGGCCAGGTCCTCCATGGCGCTGGTGTCGCCCTGCGGGCCGCCGTGCTCGACGACATCCCGCAGCAGCCGGCGCATGGTCTTCCCGGTCCTGGTCTTGGGCAGCGCCGAGGTGAGGTAGACCGCGCCCAGCCGGGCGTATCCGCCCAGCTGGGAGGAGACGTCGTGGTTCACCTCCTGGCGGACCGCGCCCGGGTCCGCGCCGTCGAGCAGGGTCAGGAAGGCGACCGGCACGGTGCCCTTGGTCGGGTCGGCTACTCCGACCACGGCGGCCTCGGCGACCTGCGGGTGCGCGGTCGCGATGGCCTCGATCTCCAGGGTCGAGATGCGGTGCGCCGCCACGTTGATCACGTCGTCGGCCCGGCCGAGGACCCACAGGTGCCCGTCGGCGTCGAGCACGGCTTCGTCGTTGGTGCCGTAGCAGCCGGGGAACCGGGAGAAGTAGGCGTGCTGGTAGCGCTCCGGGTCGTCCCATACGGTCCGGGCCAGCGTGGGGAACGGCTGGGTCAGCACCAGGTTGCCCTTGGTGCCGGGCGGCACCGGCTGGCCGTGGTCGTCGACGATGTCGTAGACGTGCCCTGGCACCGCCGTGCCGGTCGAGCCGGGCTTGAGCGCCTCGACCCCCGCGACCGGATAGGACCAGGTCGAACCGGTTTCGGTCTGCCCGTAGGCGTTGACGACCGGTACCCCGCCGCCCAGATGAGTGCTGGCCCAGGTGAACGTGTCGCCGTCGAGCGGCTCGCCCTGCACGGTGACCAGTCGCAGGTCAGGCAGCGGGTGCGCGGCGGCGAGGTCGTCGCCGTACTTGCGCAGCATGCGCAGCAGCGTGGGCGCGCCGAGCACCTTGGTGACCCGGTGCCTCGCGCAGATCTCGTAGAAGCGCGCGGTGCTCGGCGTGTCCATGGCGCCCTCGAAGCAGGCCACGGTCATGCCGTTGGCCAGCCCGCCGACGACGGCCTGGATCGGGAAGGTCAGCCAGCCCACGTCGGCCGCCACCCAGTAGACGTCGTCCGGTTCCGGGCCGACCTGCCAGCGCACGTTGGCCCAGGTGCCGAGCAGGAAGCCGGCCACGCTGTGCACGACGCCCTTGGGCCGGGCCTCGGTGCCGCTGGTGAAGATGAGGAAGGCCGGGTCGTTCGCCTCGAGTGGCACGGCCGGGGTCCCGGCCGGGGCGAGGGAGAGCGCGTCGGCGTAGGAGAGCTCTTGTTCTTGCGGGGGCAGGCCGCGGCCGGTTCGGTCGACCACGATCGTGTGCTGAAGGGTGCTGACTTTTTCGCGCGCGGCGCGCAGCGTCTCGAGTAGCGGGATGAGGCGGCCGCGCCGGTACGAGGCGTCCAGCACGATCACCACCTTGGCCCGCGCCGCCTCCAGCCGGGACCGCACGGCGTCCGGGCCGAACCCGGAGAACAAGATGGTGTAGATCGCGCCGATCCGGTTGCACGCGTGCACGGCGGTGAACGCCTCGACCGCGTTCGGCATGTAGATCGCGACCACGTCGCCCTTGGTCACGCCGAGCGCGACCAGCGCGCCCGCCAGCCGGCTCACCTCGCTGGCCAGCTCGGCGTAGCTGACGGTGCGGGCGTCGCCCGGCTCGCCTTCCCAGATCACGGCGGCCCGGCCGGCCGTGGCCGGGTCCTGCGCCCAGCGGTCGACGCAGTTGTCGGCCACGTTGATCTGGCCGCCGGCGAAATAGGTGAAGTCGCCGAGTTCGCCGGCCCGGACCGTATCCCACGGCCGCGTCCAGCGCTGCCGCTCCGCGACCCAGGCCCAGTAGGCGTCCGGGCTCTCGTCGTGCTTGGCTCGCGCCGTACGCAGCAGTTCGGCCTGCGGCACCGAACGCCATGCCTCGGGCAGCGGCTGCAACGGAGTAGCCAGCAACTGGCTGAGATTGTCTGCCATAGACACCCCTCCTAGACCGGGCTGATGTGATGGTGCCGACGGCGCGGACCGCGGGTCCATCCGTCCGCGTCGGCCAGCCGCGCGATGAGCTCGGCCCGCAGGCCGGCTGGTTCCACGATGGCGTCGACCACGAGTTCGCTGGCCACGTGCAGCAAGTCGATGTCGGCGCGCTGCTCGGCGGTGCGGGCGGCGACGTAAGCGGCGCGCTCCTGTGGGTCACCGATCTCGGCGATCTTCCGCGCGTACATGGCGTTGACCGAGGCCTCGGCCGCCATCGGCCCGATCAGCGCGCTGGGCAGCGCGATCGAGGCCCGGGGGGCGAAGCCCGGGGCGCACATGGCGTAGTAGCCCGCCGCGTAGCTCTTGCGCAGGATGACCGAGAACTTGGGTACCTCGGCGCTGGCCATGGCGGTGATCATCTTGGCGCCGTGGCGGATGATGCCCTGCCGCTCCACGGCCGCGCCGACCATGAACCCGGGCACGTCGTGCAGGAAGATCAGCGGGATGTTGAAGGCGTCGCACATGGTAATGAAGCGCGCCGCCTTGTCGGCCGAGTCCACGAAGATCGCGCCGCTGCGGACCTGGGGCTGGTTGGCCACCAGGCCCACCACCCGGCCGTCCAGGCGGCCCAGCCCGACCACGATTTCCTGAGCCCAGCGCGCCTTGATCTCGAAGAACGAGTCCGCGTCGACCAGCCCGTCGATGACCTCGCCGACGTCGTACCCGTCAGACTCGGCCGCCGGGATGACCCCGGACCAGTCGGTGCGGGCCGGCGGCGCGGGCGCCGCGGCCGGCGGCCGCCGTTCCCAGCTGTCGGGCAGGTAGGACAGCAGCAGCCGGGCGGCGGCGATGACCTCCCAGTCCGAGCCGAACACCTCGTCGGCGCAGCCGGAGACGGTGGCGTGCATCACCGCGCCGCCCATTTCCTCCAGGGTGGTCAGCTCGCCGGTGACCTTCTCCGCCACCCGCGGTGAGGCGAGGTACATCGACGCGTTGCCCTCGACCATGCCCACCCAGTCGGTGAAGGCGGGCATGTACGCACCGCCGGCCGCGGACGGGCCGAGCAGGCAGCAGAGCTGCGGCACCCGCCCGGACAGGGCGATCTGGAGCTGGAAGATGGCCGATGCGCCGCGCCGGTCGGAGAAGAAGCCGAGCTGCTCGGTAAGCCGGCCGCCCGCGGAGTCCACCAGGTAGACGACAGGGAGCAGGTCACTGTCCGCCCGCTCCAGGATCCTGATCTGCTTCTCGCAGGTGAGCCTGCCCCAGGAGCCGGCCTTGACGGCGAAGTCGTGGGCGATGACGGCCACCGGCCGGCCGCCGATGCGGCCCACCCCGGTCCGGACGCCGTCGGCGGGCAGCCCGTCCGCCTCGGCGTTGGCCAGCAGGCCGTCCTCGCGCCAGCTGCCCGGGTCGAGCAGGGCGGCCAGGCGCTCGGCCACCGGGAGCTTGTCCGGCCAGCGGCCGGGGTCGTTACCGCGCTCGGCCGCCGCGATGGCCGCCCGTACCCCATCTGTTCTGGCCGCATCGGTCACGCGGGCAGGTCCTTGGCCAGGATCTCGAGCTGGATCTCGTCGGTCCCGCCGCCGATGCGGAGCACCCGGGCGTCCCGGTAGTGCCGGGCGACGGCCGTCTCTTCCAGGAAGCCGGCCCCGCCGAAGAGCTGGACGCACTCGTCGATGATGCGGTTGGCGGCGATCGCGGCGTGATACTTGGCGATGGCCACCGACCGGCCCGCCTCGGGATGGCCGCTATCCAGGCGGGCCGCCGCCCGGTAGGTCAGGACGCGGGCCGCCTCGAGCTCGACCGACAGGGCGGCGAGCCGGTGCCTGGTCGCCTGCAGGCTGATCAGCGGCGAGCCGAAGACCTCGCGGTCCCTGGCGTAGGCCGTCGCCAGCGCCAGGCACTCCTCGGCGTGCCCCACCCCCATCGCGGCCAGGCTGAGCCGTTCCAGCTGGAAGGCCGACATGATCTGGTAGAAGCCCTGGTTCTCCTGGCCGAGCACCGCCTCGGGCGGTACCAGGCAGTCGGCCAGGATCACCTCGCGGGTGTCCGAGGCGTGCCAGCCCAGCTTGCGCAGCGGCTGGCCGAGGGTCAGGCCGGGGGTACCCGCCTCGACGATAAAAGTGGTGATGCCGCGGTGCCCGTCGGGCGCGGTGCGGGCGGCCACCACGAGCACGTCGGCGAGGCCGGCGTTGGTAATGAACATCTTGGTGCCGTCGAGCCGGTATCCCCCGCTGTGCGGATTGGCCCGGGTGGTGATGCCGCCCACGTTCGAGCCGGTGCCCGGCTCGGTGACGGCGATCGAGGCGAGCTTCTCCCCGGCGATCAGGGCCGGCAGGTAGCGGGCCTTCTGCTCGGCGGTGCCGAACTTCGCGATGTGCGGGGTCGACATGTAGCCGGTGACCAGCGCGGTGATCGCGATGCCGCCGCTGGCCCGGGCCAGTTCCTCGGAGAGCACGCAGACGGCCAGCGAGTCTCCGCCCCCGCCGCCGTCCTGCTCGGGGATGCTCAGGCCGAGCAGGCCGGCGCTGCCCATCTCCTTGAGCAGCGCGGCCGGGGGCCGGCCGGCCGCCTCGGACTCCTCGACCACCGGCCGCACGTGGCGGTCCACGAACGCCCGCACGCTGGCCCGGAATTCTTCGTGCTCGGGGTTGAGTTCCCAGCTGGAAGCGGCGGTCATGCGCGGTCTCCTGCGGCATTTGATTACTAACGAACGTTCATTAGTACCGTAGGCTACTGCCTGTGGACAGGTCAACGTCAGCTCTGGCCAGGTCAGGGCCGGCCAGCCGAGGCGCGGTGCTCGACGCGGCATGCCAGCTATTCGCCGACCGCGGCTACCGCGGCACCTCGATGAAGGACATCGCCGAGACCCTCGGGGTCCGGGCGCCGAGCTTGTACAACCACGTCCCCTCCAAGCAGGAGATCCTGTTCGCGGTCATGGACAAGGCGATGGACCGGGCCCTGACGGCGCTGGAGGAGGCGCTGGCCGGGGTCGCGGACGTGTCCGAGCAGCTGCGCCGGGCGACCGAGTCGCTCGTGCTCGACTTCCTGCGCTTCCCGGCCGAGGTCACCGTCTGCAATACCGAGGTGCGCAGCCTGGAGGCGGCCAACCGGCTGGCCATCGTGGCCAAGCGCGACCAGTACGCGGCCCGGGTCCGGGGCATCATCGAGCGGGGCTGCGCCGACGGCCGCTTCTCTACCCGGACCCCGCAGATCGCGGCGTTCGCCGTGCTCGAGATGGGTAACAGCGCGAAGTCCTGGTTCCGCCCGTCCGGCCGCTATCCGGACACCTTCGTGGCCAGCGAGTACGGGGAGTTCGCGCTGCGCGTGGTCGGGTGCGTGGAATACGCGCAGCGACCGGGGCGGTTACGAGCCGCTGGGCTTGGGGGCGGTGCAGGAGATCTTGGGGTCCAGGCCGACGTAGTTGAGGGGGCCGGCCACGATCGTCAGGGCCATCGTGGCGCCCGCGGTGCAGTCCAGGTTGGCGGTGCCGAAGTAACCGCGCTGGCCGGCCGCGGCGGCACCAATGATGAGCCACAGGAAAAGGATGACCGTCCCCTTGCTCATCATCGGCTCCCTCGCCAGGACCTAACCCAGGATCTAGCTTGGTGCGATACTAGTCCGCAAATCCCGATATGGAGGCTAGCCGCGCCGCAGGAAGGCCTCGACGGCGGCCTTATAGGGCTCGCGGTCGTAGCCGGCCACATAGGCGCCGGCCATCCGCGCCGGGTCGCCGAAGAAGTAGTACTCGTACAGGGCCTGGCGGCCGGAGAACCCGGAGACGCAGGTGTCCCAGATCAGGCGGAACAGGCGGACCCGGTCGGCGCCGCCCAGCGTGGCCGACTGCAGGTAGGTCTCGATGTCGGCGGCGGCGGGCCCGGTGAGGTCGGCCTCGGTCGGGGTGGCCATCAGGCCGGACGCGCCCAGCTTGCGCAGGATCTCCGGGAGCCGCTGGTAGAGCCGCGGGTAGAGGTTGCGGGCGGTGTTCAGCGGCGCCCAGGCCGGGGTCAGGACGCCGAACTCGTTAACGGCGGCGTCGGCCTCGGCCGCCCGCAGCAGCGCGCGCAGCGTCTCCAGGGTGGTGATGACCTCGGCCACGTCGGCTTGGACGTGCTGGAACTGCCCGATGCCGATGGCCTCGGTGAGCAGCGAGACCAGGCCGAGGATGTACTCGGTCTTGGCCGTGGTGCGGGTGAGGACCTGGTGGGTCATGTGCACCACGGCGGAGGTGCTCGTGTAGAAACCGTTGCACAGCTCGGCGTCGCCGAGCACGAAACAGCGCTCGTAGGGCACGTACACGTCGTCGAACACGACGACCGCGTCGGGCTCGTCGAACCGGGCGCCGAGCGGGTGGTCGCGCCGGGACCGGCCGTAGTCGAGCGGCTCGCGGGCGATGTACCGCAGGCCCGGTGCGTCGTTCGGGATGGCGCAGGCGAAGGAGTACTGCTTGTCGGCGGGGTCGTTGCGCAGCACCGTCGAGGGGAACACGAGCAGTTCGTCGGCGAACGGGCCGATGGTGGCGAGCATCCGGGCGCCGCGCAGGACGATGCCGTTGTCGTCCTCGCGGGTGATGTGCGCCATCAGGGTGCCCGCGGCCTGCTGGCTGCCCGTGACCGCCCGGTTGGCCTGCGGCGGGATGAGGGTGTGGGTGCAGAGCAGGTCCTCCTCGCGGACCTTCTCGTAGTAACGCCTGATGTTCTCGCCGAACCCGGGGTCGGCCCGGGCGAACCAGTCCTGCGCCGAGGCCAGCGCCATCAGCGCGCTGTTGAGGTAGTCGCCGGTGCGGCCGAGCATGCCGAGCGAGCGGTCGGCCCAGACCTTGGCCGCCTGGCGGCGCTTGATCAGGTCCTGCGGCGTGCGCGGGGTGAGGAAGGCGGTCGCGACCGGCTCGCCCGTCCGCGGCGACGGGTAGGTGAGGATGTCCCGGTAGGCGGGATCGTGCTGCATGTCGTAGAGCTCGGCGTAGCTACGCACCACATTGCGGAAGGCGGGGTGGTCGGCCACGCCGCCGGTCAGGGTCTCTCCCTGGATCTCCACGTGAACGCGGGCGGCGGCCAGCCGCCCGAGGAACTCGCTGCCGCTGCGTGCCGCCATAACCCGGACGGTATCGTCCGGGCACCGGCGCTCGTCAAGGTGCGCTGAGCGCCGCGGCGAGTTCGGCGGTCCGGCCGAGCATCCGGGCCGTGGCGAGCGGGTCCATGTAATCGTCGTAATGGATGATCTCGCCGTCGCGGACGCGGATCACGCCCAGGGCGGTGTGCCGGTAGGGCTGGCCGGCCGCTTTCGAATAGCCGTGGTGGGTGATCTCGGTGACCACGACCTCGGGGTCGTCGGTCTGCCGGACCACGGCCTCGACGCCCTCCATCTCCAGCAGGTCCCTGGCCCCGCTGCGGCCGGTGAAGTAGGCGCGGATGGCCTCGCGCCCGCGCAGCTCGGCGGGCTGGCCAGGCAGGCCGAACGGGTGGGTGAGCACGCCGTCCTCGGCGAACAGGTCGGCGAAGTCGACCCCTTCGCCGGCGACCATGCGACGGACCTGCTCGGCGACCTCACGTGGGCTACGCGACATGACCAGCTGCCTCCCTATAATCGGAACGGTGACCCCGCTTAGACTATACGGAACGATCGCCCCGGTTAGCAACCATGGCTGAGGATGGCGGCCGGCCGCTGCGCGCGGACGCGGCCAGGAACCGGGAGAAGGTGCTGCTTGCCGCCCGGGAGGCGTTCGCAGAATCCGGCTACGGGGTGCCGCTCGACGAGATCGCGGCCCGGGCCGGGGTCGGCCCCGGAACGGTCTACCGGCATTTCCCGGCTAAGGAAGCGCTGTTCGAAGCGGTGGTCGCGGCCCGGCTGGCCGACCTGCTGGGCGACGCCAGGGACCGGGCCGGCGCGGCTGACCCGGGCGAGGCGTTCTTCGGCTTCCTCGGCCGGCTCGCCGGGGAGGCCGCGGCCAAGCGGGACTTGCCCGATGCCATCTCGGTGGCCGGGTCGCTGCGGGAGGACATGGTCGCGGCGCTCGGCGAACTGCTTGACCGGGCGCAGCGGGCGGGCGCGGTGCGGGCCGGGGTCCGCGCCTCCGATCTGGTGGCCTTGCTGAAGGGCATGTTCGCCAGCCTGGCCGACGGCGACCAGGGCCGCCGGGACCTGGTGTTCGCGGTGCTGGCCGACGGGCTGCGCCCGCCACGATGACCGCCCCTACCTGCTTGTGCACTTGTGCGCGCATTACCGAGCAGATAGGTAGGCTTGAAGGGCTGAGGCCTGAAAGCAGGAGGGAATCCGATGGCAAAGGCGTTCGAGGATCGCTGGGGAGTGCCCGTCCGGGCCGGGCACCAGGACGCGGTGGCGCTGCTCGACGAGGCCGTCGAGGAACTGGCTGCCCTGGCCGGCGACCCGGTGGCGAAAGCCGACGCGGCCGTCGCGGCCGACGACAGCCTGGTGCTCGGCCATATCTACCGTGCCTACCTGCGGCTGTACGGCACGACCGCGGAGGGCGTCGCGGCCGCGGGCGAGATCCTCAAGCGGCTCGACGAGACCGCCATGGGCGAGCGTGAGCTCCACCACCTGCACGCCGCCCGGTACTGGACCGAAGGCAACTGGGAAGCCACCACCCGCTCGCTGGAGCGGGCGCTGCTGAGTCACCCGCGTGACCTGCTCGCGCTCAAGGTGGCCCAGGACCTTTACTTCTTCCTCGGCAACCGGCTCGAGCTGCGCGACACCGCCGCCCGGGTGCTGCCCGCCTGGCCCCGTGAGGCGGCCGGCTGGGGTTACGTGCAGGGCATCTACGCGTTCGGCCTGGAGGAGAACGCCGACTACCGGCAGGCCGAGGCGCGGGCCCGGGCGGCGCTCGAGGCTAACCAGAAAGACGTCTGGGCGGTGCACGCGCTGGCCCACGTCTTCGAGATGGAGGGCAGCCAGCGCGAGGGCGTCGACTTCCTCACCACCTCGGCGCCGGACTGGTCGCCGAGCTACTTCGCCATCCACAACTGGTGGCACCGCGGCCTGTATCACCTGGAGCTCGGCGAGAACAGCGAGGCCCTGGCCCTGTACGACGACCCCATCCGGGCCGGCCGCTCCACCGAGTGGCTCGACGTCGTGGACGCGGCGGCGCTGCTCTGGCGGCTTTCGTTGTTCGGCGTCGACGTGTCCGAGCGGGCCGAGCAGCTCGCCGCCGACATCGACGACCTGGTCAGCAGCCCGGTCTACATCTTCAACGACTGGCACGCGGTGATGGCGTTCGGCCTGGCCGGTGACGTCCTGCGGGCCGAGCGGGTGATCGCGTCGAACCGGCACCTGACCGCGCCGACGAACGCGGGGGCGGCCGAGCGGGCCGGGCTGGCCCTGCTCGAGGCCTTCGGCGCGTTCGCGGCCGGCCATCCGGACCGTGCCATCGACCTGCTCATCGACATCCGGCCCCGGGCCAGCGCGGTCGGCGGGAGCCACGCCCAGCGTGACGTCATCGACCTCACCCTCATCGCGGCGGCCGCCCGGGCCGGCGACGACAGCCTGACCCGGGCCCTGGTGACCGAGCGGATCGCGCGCAAGCCCACGGCCGAGGCCGCGGCCCGCCGGCTCGTCACCGAGAACGGCGGATCACTCGACGCGCTGGTCTGGTAAGCGCTGAACTGGTGAGAGTTTTATCCGCTCCTAACCCAGCCGTGCCGTATCGTGGCGGCACGCGCCATTCCGGAGTTATACCCAGCTTCCTGTGGAAAGCATGTGCATAAACTGCTGGGCAGCCGCTGCCAGGTGCATAACTGCTGTTCATAGTGGACGAGATATGGACCGCGGAAAAACGTCAAATGAATTACGAGATGAAACTGGACTTTCAGTGCGCTAGAACGCGATCGATCCGGGGTTTCATCTCGTTCCAGCGGCTCGGGCTGTGATGCTGGCGGCATTTGCGGGTGACGCGGACGGCCACTGCACCCGCTGCGGTGCGACCGTGGATGCGCGGGATACCGTGGTGGCGCCGGGTCCGGGCCTGGGCCCGGCACCACCCGCGCAGGACCCGGTGAGCATGGCGCTGACCCGCCCGCACCGCCTGCTCGAGCCGCTGCGGCAGCCGTGAAAGGGGAGCGAGATGGGACCCGAGGAGTTCCGGGCCGCTGGCCATGAGCTGATCGACTGGATCGCGGACTACCGGGCCCGGATCCCGCGGCTGCCGGTCCAGGCCCAGGTGAAGCCGGGCGAGGTGGCGGGGAAGCTGCCGGACCGAGCCCCGGAGCAGGCCGAACGATTCAGCCAGGTGCTGGCCGACCTCGAGCGCGTCGTCGTCCCCGGCGTGACCCAGGTCCAGCACCCCAGGTACTTCGGCTGGTTCCCGGCCAACGCGTCCCTGGCCTCGGTACTGGGCGATCTGGCCTCGGGCGGCCTCGGCGCGCTGGGGATCACGTGGCAGTCCGCCCCCGCGCTCACCGAGGTCGAAGAGGTCGTGGTCGAGTGGCTGCGCGAGCTGACCGGGCTGCCCGCCTCATGGAAAGGCGTCATCCAGGACACCGCGTCGACCGCCTGCCTGGTCGCGCTGCTCGCGGCGCGCGAGCGCACCACGGGATACTCGGAGGTGCGCGGCGGGCTGCAGGCCGAGGACGCGCCGCTGACGGTGTACACCACCGAGCACGCGCACTCCTCGGTCCTCAAGGCGGTGGCCCTGGCCGGCTTCGGGCAGGACAACCTCAGGCTCGTCGAGGTCAACCCGGTCACGTACGCCATGCGGCCGGAGGCGCTGGCGGCCGCCATCGAAGCCGACGTGGCGGCCGGGCGCAAGCCGTCCGCGGTCGTGGTCAACGTCGGCACCACCGGGACCACGGCCGTGGACCCGCTGGCCGAGATCGTCCCGCTGGCCCGGCGCCACCGGATGTGGGTGCACGTCGACGCGGCCATGGCGGGCTCGGCGCTGCTGCTGCCGGAGATGCGCTGGCTGATCGACGGCGTGGCCGGCGCGGACTCGCTGAACTGGAATCCGCACAAATGGCTGGGGACCCTGGGGGACTGCTCGCTGCTTTACGTCGCGGACCCCGATCACCTGATCCGGGTCATGTCGACCAACCCGTCCTATCTCCGTTCCGCCGTCGACGGCGAGGTGACCCAGTACAAGGACTGGGGCATCCCGCTCGGCCGCCGGTTCCGCGCGCTCAAGCTCTGGTTCCAGCTGCGGCTCGACGGGGTCGAGGCCATCCGGGCCAGGCTCCGCCGGGACCTGGACAACGCCCGCTGGCTCGCCGGGGAGGTCTCCTCGACGCCCGGCTGGCGTGTCCTCGCCCCGGTCAACCTGCAGACCGTCGTGCTCAGGCACGAGCCCGCCGGCGTCGTCTCCGGCACCGGCGCGGTGCTGGACGCCGACGCGCTGAACGCGCACACGCTCGCCTGGGCGGACTCGGTCAACTCCTCGGGCGCGGCCCTGGTCACCCCATCGCTGCTCGGTGGCGTCTGGTCGGTCCGGGTCTCGATCGGAGCCGAGGGCACCGAGCGCCCGGACGTCCAGGAGCTGTGGAGCCTGCTGCAGCAGGCCACCCGGGCTCAGGCCGCCTGAGCTCAAGCCGCCTGATGAGGGGCGCTGGTCAGGTAGGTGGCGCTGACGTCCTCCTCACCGTGCTCCGCGATGCCCTGCCCCAGGCGACGCGCGATCACCTCGAACAGGGGCAGCTCCAGGCCGTGCTGCCAGGCGGCGTCGGCCACCAGCCCCGCGTCCTTAGCCGCGAGCCCGAGCCGGAAGGCGGGGGTGAAGTCGCGGTCAGCCATCGCCTGGGCCTTGGCCCGCAGGTACGGCAGGTCGAGCGGGCCCTTCTCGATGGACTGGAGGAACAGCGCGGGATCGACGCCGAGCCCCTCGGCCAGCGCGACCGTCTCGGCCGCCGCCTCGACCACGGCGAGCACCCAGCTGTTCGCGACCAGCTTCAGCCGGGTCCCGGCGCCGGCCGGGCCGGCGTGTATCGTCCGCTGGCCCACCGCGTCGAACACCGGCTGGACCCGGCACATGGCCTGCGACGCGCCGGACTCGAGCACCACGAGCTGGCCCTGCTCGGCCGGCTGCCGCGTGCCCAGGACCGGCGCGTCCACGAATCCGACGTCGTACTGGTGGGCCAGGCTGGCGCACCAGTCGGCGGCCTCCTCGCCGATCGTGCTCATCTGCAGCCAGATGGGCCGGACCGGATCGTTGTTGTCCGCCATCACCGGCAGCGCGCCGTCGTCGCCCTCCATCACGGCGGCGACGGCGTCGGCGTCGGACAGCATGGTGAGCACGATGCCCGCCCCGGCCGCCGCGTCGGCGGGGGTGCCCGCGAGGTAGGCGCCGTCGGCCGCCAGCGGTCCGGCCTTGCCTGGCGTCCGGTTCCAGGCTCGGACGCCGATCCCGGCCCGGGCGATGTTCCGCGCCATCGCGAAGCCCATCGTCCCGCCGGCCCCGAGCACCGCGACGGTTTCTGCCACCCGGGCCGTGCCAGCCCGAGCCGTGCCAGTCCGAGCCGTGCCAGCCCGAGCCGTGCCAGTCCGAGCGGGCCGATCAGCGGACTTGCCGCCATGCGCCATGTGCCATCCCCTTTGCTTTCTCGGTGCGGATACCCGGGGCGGGACGCCGCTACACCGCGAGGATTCCGAGGCCGCGATCACACGGATACCAGCAGCATGTTTTCAGCGCAGTAGCGCGGGTAGCCGAAATGGTCAGAGTGGCGCGTCGCCCGCGACCCGGACGAGGTGCCGCTCGCCGGGCCGGCGGCCAGGGCGGTGGCCGCCGGCCCGCGTAGGGTCGCTCCGCTGGCCGGGCCACGGGGCCGGCCAGCGGTCCGGCCCGCTTCTGGCGTTCGCGGGGCGGTGTATCAGTCACCGGCCCGTCACCTGGAAAGGCCGACGAGTGCGAAACCGCGATGCCAGGGCGGGTACCGTGCCTCGTTCGTTCCTCATTGTTGGTTTGTCCGGCGGCGGGCATGCGTACGGCGTCGCAGCGGTTCGCCGCGACGCCGCACTCTTTCCAGATAGGTGCCTAGCGGGAATGTCAGCTGCTCGGCTGGGGCAAATGGCAAGAGATCTTGGGGTTCACGCCCACGTAGTTAAGGGGGCCGGCCGCGACAGTGGCGACGATCGTGCCCGCGTGGGCGCAGTTCGCCGACGACGAACCGTAATATCCGCGCTGGCCGGCAGCAACAGCTCCGATGACCAGCCAAATCAGCAAGACGAGCCCTCCGACTCGCATTTTTACCTCCGAAAGACGGGCGGCTCCTGCTTTTCCGAAGAGCCGCGGACGCAGAACGTCTGTACGTCTACCCCGTACACGGCGGATACACGTGGCCGAGGGCTCGGATGTCCGGCGGATTCGGCATTCCCGGCGACGGGGGCACATCTGGCCGGCCCGTTTTCCCGCGCCGGTGTATCGTGTCTGCTGATGGCCCGGGATGGCAACACCGCGCAGCGCGCACCCGCGGGACTTCAGGCGCGCACCCGTCAGCCGGAATCCCGGCCGGACGGCGGCGATGCCGTGCCCGCGGCCCCCGTACCGGACCACGGTGATCCCATGTCCTACCCATACACCACCGACCTGGGCGCGATCCGGGCCGTCGTGCACCGGTACGCGATCCAGGCCGGGCTGACCGAGGCGCGGGCCATCGACCTCGTGCTGGCGGTCAGCGAGGTGGCGGCCAACACGGTCAAGCACGCCAAGTCGCCGGGCAGCCTGAAGATCTGGTACGACACCAAGGAGATCGTCTGCCAGATCCACGACGAGGGGGTCATTACCGACCCGCTGGCCGGGCGCCGCCAGCCCTCCCTCGACGCCTTGGGCGGGCACGGGCTCTGGATCGTCAATCAGGTCTGCGACCAGGTTGAATTGCAGTCGGACGAGTCGGGTACCACTATCCGGCTGCACATGAACCTGCCCGACGCGACCCCAGGTCACGACCCGGTTGCTTGACCCGCCTGGCCTATCCCGCCGCTATCCGGCTTGTGGTACAACAAGGGCGTGGATCTGCTGACGGTCTCTGTGACGGCCCGGGAGTCCGCTGGCGAGCCCTACACGCTGGTGGAGATCGCCGGCGAGGCTGACGTGACGAATACGGATGAATTGCGCCGGCTGCTCGACGAGGAAGTCTCCCAGCAGCCGCGCACGTTGATCATCGACCTGTCCGGCCTGCGCTTCATGGACTCCTCCGCGCTGCACACGCTGCTGCGGGTGAACCGCTCGCTCGACCGGCAGGGCGGCGTTCTCGCGCTGGTATCGCCGCAGGCCGCCGTGGCCAAGATCCTGAGGCTGACGACCGCGGACCGCCTCATTCCCGTCTTCGATAGCGTAGCGGAAGCCGCCGCGGGCTGACCCGCCGGACAAGTTCGGGCGCTTGCGGGTTTGGCGGAACGCGCGATGGGATATGCTTTTACTCAGTGGTGCCTACGACGCAGGCACGCTCACCGCGACGGTGTTCGCGGAGGCGCGCTAGTCGGGCACCACTTTTCCGTCTCTCGCCAGCGAACACCGTGACTGGTTCGAAGCGAGAGAGGCCCCCATGAAGATCGCCCTAGTAGCCCAGAACGCGACGCCGCTTCACCCGCGCTCCGGCTCCGGCCCGGACCGTGACGACAACGGGCTCAGCGAGCTCACCCGCAAGCTCGCCAGCCAGGGTCACCAGGTGACCGTGTACGCCCAGAAGAACCTGCCCGACCTGCCCGAGCAGGCCGACCTGCACGAGGGCGTCCAGGTCAAGTACATCGACGCTGGCCCCGTGGGCCCGGCCGACGCGGAGCGCGGTGACGCGGACCTGCTCCAGCAGGTCCCCGCCTTCAGCGGCCCGCTGCGCAGCCACTGGCAGAGCGACCGCCCCGACATCGTGCACGCGCTGCGCTGGACCAGCGGCCTGGCCGCGCTGGCGGCCGCGCGTGACCTCGGCATCCCCGTGGTCCAGGAGTTCAGCTCCCTGTGCGTCACCGAGCGGCGCGCCGCCGCCAGCCTGCGGGACGACGCGGACGCCGTGAAGGCGGACGGTGCGTCCGCGGCGCGGATCAGGCTCGAGCCGGCCATCGGGCGCGGCGCCACCGCGGTCGTGGCGACCAACTCGGCCGAGGTTTCCGGCCTGGCCAGCCTGGGCGTGCGGCGCTCCTCGATCCGGGTGGTGCCGTGGGGTGTCGACACCGACCTGTTCACCCCCGAGGGCCCGGTGGCGAAGCGGAACGGCCGGGCGCGCCTGCTCGCCACGTCGGACCTGACCGAGCGCAAGCCGCTCGAGGCGCTGCTCCGGGCGCTGACCCGGATCCCCGGCGCCGAGCTGCTGATCGTCGGCGGGCCGGCCGAGGCCGATCTGGCCGCGGACGACAACTACGTCAAGCTGGCCAAGTTCGCGGCCAAGCTCGGCCTGACCGACCGCGTGATCTTCACCGGCCAGGTCGACTACGCCGCCCTGCCGGCCCTGCTGCGCTCCGCCGACCTGGTCGTCAGCACCTGCCAGTACGACCCGTCCGGCACCAGCTCGCTGCAGGCGATGGCGTGCGGCACCCCCGTCATCGCCCCCCCGGTCGGCGGGCACATGGACGCGGTGGTCGACGGCACGACCGGCATCATCGTCTCACCGGACCGGCCGGCCATGCTGGCACAGCGGATCCGGCAGCTGCTGGCCCACCCCATGCTGATCGAGGCGTACGGAGTGGCGGCGGCCGACCGAGTGCGGTCCCGGTACTCCTGGGAGCGAATTGCCGGAGAAACCCTGGCGGTTTACGACCGCGTCATGGCCCAGGCGGCGTAAAACTAGGATAAGGAGCCTGTATCCCCCCCGCAGGCACCCTGCCGGAGCCCGGGAAGCGCGAGCTTCCCGGGCTCTCGGTTTTCCAGCCCTGGTTATCCGTCAGCGGATGCGGACCGCGACCAGGCAGGCGTCGTCGTCCGTATCGGAGACGGCGGCGGCGAGGATCCGGTCGGCCAGCGCGGCCGCACTCGGCTCTTCCTCTCCAGAGCCCACCGGGGCGGGCGCCACCGTCTCGACGAAGTCGGCGAGCACGTCCACGATGGACTCGCCGCGTTGCTCGATCAGCCCGTCGGTGAACAGCAGCAGCGTGTCGCCGGGGGCCAGCGGCTGAATGGCTTCCTCGTAATCGGCGTCCGGGTCCATGCCGAGCAGCACCCCGCCCGGCAGCGGGAGCTGGCGGGCGGTCCGGCCGCGGACCAGGACCGGCGGGAGGTGCCCGGCCCGCGCCCAGCGCAGCACGCTGGTCTCCGGGTCGTACAGCCCGCACACGACGGTGCCGACCACGCCAGCGGTGAGGTCGCACATGACCCCGTTGAGCATCCGCAGCAGCTCGGCCGGGCCCGATCCGGTGATAGCCAGGGCCCGCAGCGAGTTCCGGGCGGCGACCATGCCGGTGACCGCGTCGATTCCGTGCCCGGCGACGTCCCCCACGACCAGCAGGACCTGCTGGTCCGGCAGCAGCAGGGCGTCGTACCAGTCACCGCCGACCAGGTGCCCCTCCCCCACCGGCCGGTAGCGGACCGCGACGTCGATGCCAGCCGCTTCCACCGGCTTCTCGTCGGGCGGCATGATCGCCTGCTGCAGCCGCAGCGCGAGCCGGTGCTCCTCCGCCACCCGCTGCTCGGTGTCGGCCAGCTGATCCCGGGTCGCAGCCAGCGCGACCTGGGTGTGATAGTGCGCCGAAATGTCCTGGAAGGCGCCGCGCAGCGCCACCACGGTGCCGGCCGCGTCGGTGACCGGCTCGGCGAAGACGCGGATCTGGCGGATGCTGCGGTCGTCGGGGTGAACCATCCGGAAACTAGTGGTCAGGGCGTCTCGCTGTCCCGGCAGGCGCTGCCGGAAGCGCTTGACCACCGGCTTGTCGGCCGCCACCACGTAGCTGTGCAGGTCGGCGAGCGGTATTTCCGCGCCCGGCCGCGGGGTCAGGCCGAACAGGCCGAACGCCGAGTCGGTCCAGAGCACGGTGCCGGTGACCAGGTCTTCCTCCCAGCCGCCGAGGCGGCCGAGGCGCTGCGCGTGATCCAGGACCATAGCCAGCTGCCCGGCCGGCCGGTCCCGGTGCCAGGTGAAGATCGCGCCGTCGAGGAACCTGGCCACCCGCAGGTCGGCCAGCGGCGTCTCGCTAGATTCGCCTGGGGCGGCCGGGCGGGCCGGCAGGCCGCTGGCCAGGGAGTCGCGCAGCGGGCCGGGGACATGCCTGGCCACGCCGTCGGCCAGGACCTGCCGGGCCCGGGCGAACAGGCCCGAGCCCATGACGCCGGACGGATAGGCCTCGAGCAGGGTGAGCCGGGTCAGGTCGAGATCGACCCGGCCGGCCGGGTCGACGAAGGACGGGCTGACATGCTCGATGCTGAAGTCGGTCAGCTGGCCATCGACGCTCCTGAGGGCCCGGACCACGAGCACCGACTCGGCCAGCTCGTCGAGCAGGCGGTACACCGCCTGCCTGGGCTGCGCGGCGGTCAGGTCACCGTGGGCCAGCCGGGCGCCGATCACCCGCGCGCAGCCGGCCGCCAGCGCGGCCAGATGCTGACGGGCTTGAGCGGTAAGGGCCCGCGGCCCTGGCCAGCTGGTTTCCATCACGCCGAGCAGCTCGCCGCTGCGCTCACGCAGCGCCAGCACCACCCGGGCGCCGCCGGGCGATCCGAGCACGGGCATACAGTCGTCCGCGGGGTGCCCGGCCGGCCACCACAGGTCGGCGCCGCCGCGGGCGACCCGCTGGGCCGGGCAGTCCAGCTGGGGCGGGATGTGGCGCCAGCGGCTGGCCTCGCTGCCGGGCAGGCCCTGCTCGCCGAGCAGGGTGAGCGCCCCGTCAGCCTCCAGGATCCAGAGCACCACCGCGTCCGCCTCGAGCGGGCCCAGGATCTCGGTGGCCAGCGTGCTGGCCAGCTCGGCCCCGTCGGCGGCCAGCTCGGCCGCCGCCT
>JBEKJP010000043.1:0-53969 GCA_050011155.1 Streptosporangiaceae bacterium | reverse complement strand
CCTCGGCCGCGTGAACGCGGCCCGCAGCAGATCCCTCAGCTTCCCGATCTCCGGCCCGTTCAGCCGCTGCGGTGCGCCCGTGCTGCCCAGTTCTGCTGCCCTAATGAGGGTGGATGATATCGAAGATCCCGGCGGTGAGCATAGCCGTCGCGGCCAGTTCGAGCACCGTACCGACGACGAGGGTCCCGGCCTTGAAGCCGTTGACGCTCTGCGCGGCCCGCAGCCGCTTGAGCCTGACCCCGGTCACCGCGGACCTGGCGGTGGGAGCGTCATCCTGCCAGGCCGGCTTGAGGTCGGCCTGGCTCACCTCGATCCGGCCGTAAAACAGCGGCGCGTTCACCACGATGCCCGCGGCGGCGGCCACCACGAAGAAAATAGCGGCCAAGGTAATCCAGCCGCGCGCCGCGGCCGGAAAGGCGAAGCTCTTGGCGCTGGTAATAACCGCGATAAGGCCGAATAGCAGGGTCACCAGCGTTCCCGACGTCGTGATGATGCCGATCCCGCGCTGCTCGAGAGAGGACTTCCTGGACTCCTCGGCATCCAGCAGGCTCTTGACGAAATCGGCGTAGACGTCACTGCCTTCCGTCACGCCTACTCCACGATGCCCTGCTCGGGCGTCAGGGGCGTCGGCGTACGCTCTAGGCCCCCGAGCCGGCGGAACCGGAAGGTATCCCACGGGTCTCCGCGCGGCGGCGTACCGTCGTCCTCGGTGTCCGCCGCCTGGTCCGCGTCGGCCGTGTGGTCAGGATCCGCTGGTTGCGCCACGCCAATCTCCCCCCCACCCTCATGGATGTAGACACATAATGCCCTACGCCCACGGTCATGTCAGCGGGTAGACGACGGCCGCCGCGGTCAGCGGAGCAGCTGGTCGATGAAGTCCGCGCCGACCCCGTTTTTCGCGTAGTGGTCCCGGACGAGTGCGATGTAGTCGAACACGTCGAAGGTCCCGTTCGGCTCGCCATTCTCGTCGAGCCAGATCAGCGGCCCGGTGACGTTGAACGCGGCACATGAGCACGTCGCACCACCGGTTCTGGCTGGGGGAGATCCACAGCGGCCGGGTGCCGACGGTCTCGGACAGGGGAGCGTAGAAGCGTTCGTCCTCGGTCGGGGCGTTCGCGATGTACGCCTCCGGCAGCGCCCCGGGCCGGAACTTCTGCTCGATCGGCTTGAGGTCCCGCCAGAATTCACTGTTCGCCGTGTCAGCCATGCTTCCAGCGTCCCCCGCGCCCGCGGGGCGGCAAGGATCACAAACCGCGCCTTGTCGCCGGCGACATTCCCGGGTACCCCGCCGTTGTGCTCTCGCCACGGGCTCGTGGATCGGCCAGTACCCGCGCTTGCCGCCTCCTCGTTCGGCCCATAAATCTCGTAGGTGTGATCGCAGCCCCCGAGCCGGACCTGGCCCCGCGGACCTTGGTGGAACGGGCCCGGGCGCTGATCCCGGCCATCCGCGACCAGCAGGACGAAGCCGAACGCCTCGGGCACCACCCGGCCGAGCTCAACCAGCAGTTCACCGCGGCCGGGTTCTACCGGATCCTGCAGCCGCGCCGGTTCGGCGGCTACGCGTTCGGCCTGCCCGTCTTCTGGCGGGTGATGCTGGCCGTGGCCGAGGGGGATCCGGGCACCGGCTGGGCGCTGACCCTCGGCGCGCACCACGTGCTCACGGTCGGCGCCTGGTTCTCCGAGGAAGGCCAGCGTGACATCTTCGGCTCGTCGGGGGATTTCCGGGCCTCGCACCGGGCCCTGCCGTCCGGCACCGCCACCCCGGCCGACGGCGGCTACGTAGTCAGCGGTACCTGGGACTACTGCTCCGGCAGCGCCCACGCCACCCATTTCATGTGCAACGCGATGCTCGCCGGGACGACCGACCGGATTACCGCGGTGATGCCGATGGACCAGGTCACGGTCCTGGACGACTGGGGCGGCGGAGCCACCCTGGGCCTGAACTCCAGCGGGTCGAACAGCGTCCGGGTCGACTCCGTGTTCGTGCCCGTGCCGCGCACCGCCCCGGCCGACTGGACCCGCGGCGGGACCATGGCCCCGGGCGCCGCCATGCACGGCCCGCTGTACTGCGGCCGGATCTACGCCCTCTACCACGCCGGCCTGGTCATCCCGGTGATCGGCGCCGCCCGGGCCGCGCTGGCGGAGTACGAGCAGATCATCAAGGACAAGCTGACGTACTTCCCGCCGCCGGTCCCGCGGTACACCCACCCGGACTACCAGCGCACCTACGGCCACGCGCTCGCCCTGACCGACTCGGCCGAGGCTATCGTCCTGCACGTCGGTGACCGCTACATGGAACTGGCCGAGCGCTGGGCCACGACCGGCGAGCCCTTCACCCGCGAGGACGACGTCCGCCTGTACGCGATGATCCAGCAGGCCGGCCAGCTGGCCGCCCAGGCCGTCCAGGAGATCTTCGCCGCCGCGTCCTCCTCGGCCGCCAAGCGCGGCACCCGCCTGCAGCGCTACTACCGCGACGTGGCCATGTACCAGGGCCACATCTCAGCGCAGCACCTGACCACCGCGGCCGAACTGGCCCGCGTCCACTTCGCCCTGCCCGACACCCTCTTCTAGGCGTCGTGGATCATGAGGCCGCGGATGTTGCGGCCGTCGAGCATGTCCCGGTAGCCCTGGTTGACGTCGTCCAGCCGGTACCGGGTGGTGATCAGCTCGTCCAGCTTGAGCTGGCCCGCGCGGTACAGCTCCAGCAGCCGCGGGATCGTGTCGAACGGGTTGCCGCTGCCGAACAGCGCCCCCTGGATCCGCTTCTCGAACAGCGTGAGCTCGAACCCCGGCAGCTGGATCGTCCGCTTGTCCGGCCCGGCCAGCCCGGTGAGCACCACCGTGCCGCGCTTGCGGACCGCGGCGAACGCCGCCGCCACGACCTCCTCGGTGACCACCCCCACGGTGATCAGCGCCTGGTCGGCACCGACGCCCCGGGTGAGCTCGGTGACGAGTTCCTGCGCCGCCGCCGCGTCGGCCGCGGTATGGGTGGCGCCGAACTCCATGGCGTGCTCCCGCTTGAACTCCAGCGGGTCGACCGCGACGACGTAGCGCGCCCCGGCGAACGCCGCGCCCTGGACCGCGTTGATGCCGACGCCGCCGATCCCGTACACCACGGTGGTGTCGCCGGGCCGGACCCCGCCCGCGTTCACCGCGGTGCCCCAGCCGGTCGGCACCCCGCAGCTGACCAGCGCCACCGTCTCCAGCGGCAGGTCGTCGTCGATCTTGATGCAGGAGTGCTCGGACACCACCGAGCGCTGGGAGAACGTGCCTAGCAGGCACATCTGGCCGAAGTCCTGGCCGTCGGCGTGGAACCGGAACGTCCCGTCCGGCAGGCAGTTGTCCACGAACAGCGCGCCGAGGTCGCACAGGTTCGTCATGCCCTGGGCGCAGAACCGGCAGTGCCCGCACGTCGGCAGGAACGAGCAGACCACGTGGTCGCCCGGCTTGAGCCGGCTCACCCCGGCGCCGACTTCCTCGACCACCCCGGCCCCCTCGTGCCCGCCCACGATCGGGTACCGGACCGGGATGTCCCCGGTGCGCAGGTGATCGTCCGAGTGGCACAGGCCCGCGGCGGCGAACCGGACCAGCACCTCGCCCTCCCGCGGCGGGTCCAGCTCGAGCTCGATGACCTCCCAGTCCTTGCCCATGTCCCTGAGCACCGCCGCCCTGGTTTTCATCCGGCCTCCCGCGGGTGTACGTCGCCGCCATCATCCGCCCGCGAGCACAGGCTGGTCACTGTGTCAGGACCCAAGAGTCCGGCCCCCGGCTTGGCTTTCGAAGCCAGCCGGGTAAGCAGAACGCCGGGTCTCGCGAGTTAAAGAGTTGCGAGTCACGAAGAAACGGAGTTCGCCGAGTTCTTCCGGTCCAGCTGGGAGCCCTGCCTGCGGGCGGTGGCGGCCAGGTCGTGGTGCTCCCGCACCAGCACCTGGCCGGCCCGCCCCGGCCCGGGCAGCCGGGGCCGGGCCCGATCGTGATCCACGGCTCGGCGATCCCGCGCGGCGTGGAGCTCAGCATCGGCTACCGCCAGGACCCGGCCGAAAACGAGATCTCGTTCTCGCTGATCAAGGCCGGCGCCCCCCTCACCTGCAGCAGCATTCCCGACAGCGGGCCGCACGGGGGGTGAAATTCATTCACCCGTAGCTCGCCCCGGCCGCCTTCCTTCTGGTCTTCCGTACGTCACGGTTACGCATATCCAAGCTTTATCCTCCGGTCCGTCATTTAGCTTATCTGCCAGGCAAAGGCGGGGAGATCCGTGCGCTAGCCCGGCGGCGGACGCTGTGAAACCCGGCTTTCGGTGCGCTTGAACGCATTCGAAGCCGGGTTTCACCGCGTTATAGCGAACCCCGCCTCCAGAGGACCTTTCGCTAACGGCGGGCAGATTGCCGTAGGTTGGCTGCGGTCTGTGCGGGCGCGTGCTACCTTTCCGTGGCGAATCCCGCGCTCGGCGCCACCGGCCGCGGGGCCCCGGCAGACCACTGACAAAACCCCGGGCGTAGCGGCGGAGCGCTACGCCCGGGGCGACTGAGGCGCGGCTTCGCGCGGATAGGCCTGATTACCGATAATGAAACGACTGATGCGGGGCGGTGCCGCCGGATTGCTGGCCGTCCTGGCTGCCTGCGCGCAGCAGCCCGGTAGTACCGCGGCGACGCAGAGCAGCGAGCTGATCGCCAGTGCCCCCGGCTGGCGGATCACGCAGCAATTGCCCAACCTCGCGGTCGGCGGCCTCTGGGCAGGCGGGGCGCGCGACGCCTGGCTGGTCGGCGACGAATGCGCCGATCCGTCCACGTGCGGGGAGAGCGACACCGGCAACGGCACCATCGTGGTGCGGCACTGGGATGGTGTCTCGTGGCGGGCGGTCATGCCGCCTAAGACGTACGTCAACTCCCCGCTTGACCAGGGCGCCGGGCTGGTAACCGGGACCTCGGCAGCCAGCGTCTGGATCGCCGCCTACCGCGGCCAGGAGTCCGTCGACTGGACCGACATGCTGCACTGGACCGGCCGCCGGTGGTCGGCGCCGGTCCGGCTTCCCAGCCCGATCCAAACGGCCGTCGCGCCGTCCGCGACGCAACTGTGGGCGTTCGGCGACGGGACAAAGCCGGGGCGGCCCGGCTACGTCGCGCACTTCACCGGCAAGACCTGGACATCTGGGGTGTTCCCGCTGTCCGGGACGGCCGCCGCGGCGCTTTCCCCGGCCGACATCTGGGTCGGCGGCACCAGCGCTGGGGGCCGGCCCGGCATGGAGCACTGGAACGGGCGCCAATGGCAGGCCACGCCATTCCCGGTCCCGGTGGCCGATGACCCCGGCTTTTCCGAGGTGGCTGTCCAGGGCATCGCGGCCGTCAAGCCGGATGACGTCTGGGCCGATGTCGCCGATATAGGCAGCTTCTCCTCGAAAGGGCAAGGCGCGTTCCTCATGCACTGGAACGGCCGGGCCTGGGCGTGGACCCCTTTTCCCTACACCGGGGTCGCTTTCTCGCCGGTTACGACGGACGGTCACGGCGGTCTGTGGCTGGTACTGGCGACGAAGGACAAGAAGCAGTGGTTCTGTCACTACAGCGCGGGCCACTGGACCAGGACGCCAGTGCCGAACTCGTCCTCGCCGCAGCTACTGGCGTGGATCCCCGGCACGAACTCGCAATGGGCGGTCGGCGATGTCATCGGCTTCGACGTCGACGCGGCCATCCTCAAGTACGGCACCTGACGTCATGATCACAAGGCGACTGCCGGACGGCGAACCGGTCCAGGTCAGGCAGAATAACCCCCGTTAAGGAGACCAGATGGGCGCATGGGGTCCAGGTCCGTTCGAGAACGACTCTGCCCTGGACTGGGTGGGTGAGCTCCGGGCGTCGGAAGATCCCGGCTATCCGCTGGGTGTCCTGCGCAAGCTCGACGGCGTGGGGCCGCTTGCGGCCAGGGCGGCCGAGACCGGGATCGCCGCCGCCGAGGCGGTCGCCGCGAGCCGCGGCTGGGCGGCCGCGGAAGTGCCGGCTGGCCTGCTGGAATGGCTCAGGGCCAGCGGTGCCCGCGCGGACGCGGCGGCGGCGGGGCTTGCCCTCCGGGTGGTCGGCGAGATCGAGGACGATTCGGAACTGCGCGCGCTGTGGGACGAAGCCGGCGGGTCGCTGTGGCACGCGGAGATCGCCGGTCTCCGGCGGCGGCTGCGCGCCCGGGAACGAGATGTCAGCCTCCCGCCGCGACGCGCGGAAGTGCGCTACCGGCCGGGTGATGTGGCGCAGTTGCTGACCTCGGCGGGCAAGGTCGCGTACATCCAACTCACGGGCAGGACTGAGGCCCCGGCATTCGACCTGATACGGGTCATGCCGGGCCTGTTCAGCCCGCCGCTCAGCGAGGACAGCCTGGCCGTCCTGGTCGGCGGGGAGACCGCGTTCTTGTCGCCGGGGTCTTTCCGGGCGATGGCGACGCTCAAGGGCTTCGTGGCCAGGGGCAATTTTCTGGTGCCGGGCCCTTGCGCGGGACCGCAGCCCCTGAAACACCGGCCGTCGGCATCGTCAGAATCCGGCGTCGGGTCAGTTTCCTATCAGGGCGAGAGGATTTCGGCTGATGAGTTCGCCCGATTGCACCCGGATATCGACCAGACGATGCTAGCGGCCGCATCGACGATCCCGTCTCCGGAAAGCCTGCTGCGCCAGATTGAATGCGAGTGGCGGCCATGGATGGCTGATGACGATGACTGGATGTACCCAGAGGAAACCCCGGAGCCGCCGCCGGTACCACAACGGCCGCCTCCTTATCCGCCCACCGCGCAGCCAGGAAAGTTCCTGCTTTCCAGCTAACTGAGCACGTCGAAAGGGATGTGCCTGATGCGCGAGGCAGGCCAGATCTGGCTACAGCTGTCCGATCTGACAACACAGACGGGCCTCCAGCCGGTCCTGTCGACCCGGGGCGCCGAGGAGTTCATGGATCCGTGCGACATCGCCGAGGTCGACCGGCTCGACGGCGGCGCCATCGTGGCCCAGCTCTGGGAAGAGAAAGCCGTCGATGATGGCGACGAAGAATCGGCCGCCTGGGTGGACGACTGGGTCGAGCCATTCGACCGGGACTTTCCCGGCCTGGCCGCACCGGGGGACAAGCCGCGGACGACAGCTGAGCTGACCGCCGCGCTGGATACGCTGCCGCCAGCGTACGTATACCTGGCCCCGGCGGGCCGCCCGGCTGACGTCGTGGCCGTGGCCGGCTGGGAAACGACGGACGCGTGGGACAACTGGCTGCCAGCCCTGGCGGCCGTGCTGCGCTCGTGGGAAGTCCGGTTCGGGGCCCGGCTCCTCCAACTCGGCCCCGGCGCCGAGCTCCGCCTGCTGGTCAGCCGTCCGCCCCGATCCGGATCGCAGATCCTGCTGGCCGCCGCCGAGCTCTGGGCGTTCGGAAACAGGGCCTGGGGCGGCTACGAGCACCGGACCGAGGCCGAAAGCGTCATGGACATCGCCTACACCGTCGTCCGCCAGCCGATCTGGGGATTCTGGTGGGACTGAAACCGCCTCCGCGCTGGCCGCCTGGGACTGATGCCGCTCACTCGGCCCTGAGCAGCCCGGCCTCGACCCGTCGGCGGCCCACGCTGACCAGCAGCAGGTGCAGCAGCGTGGCGGGCCGGTAGGTGAGCCCGGGGTACCTGGTGGAGTAACGAGCCAGCGCCGCGCTCCCGCCGGCTCCGGAGGCCGCCCGGACCAGCGCGACGGTAGCGAGGCCATTTTTACCGAACGGAGACAGCCGCCGCGCCCCGGATCGTGCGGACATGCTTGCCGTTGACGTTGACCTCGACGAATGCGCCCTTGGTGATCTGCTTGATGGCCGGATCCAGTTCGTTCGCTGACCCGGGATTCCCGCGCGGTCGGCTCAGATGGGGTATCTGGTGGGTTCGGTGGTGTAGTCCCGTCCCGAGGGCGTGGTCCACCGGAAGGTTCCGTCGGGGAGCTGGTCGACCGTCCAGCCGGGCTGCTGCTTGACCCGGTGGTCGTGGCGGCATTTGGGGCCGGCGTTGCAAAGGCAGGTCCGGCCGCCCGCCTCGTACGGCACGTTGTGCTCGAAGTCGCATTGCCGGGCCGGGCGGCGGCACACCGGGCTGGTGCAGGTGGCGTGCCGGATCTGGGCCAGGTGCCGCAGCCTGGCCCCCGGGTCGTGGCCGCTGGCCTCGAACCGGTGATCACAATCCTCGGTGGTGAGGGAGTAGAGTTCCACGATCAGGTCCGGTCCGCCGCCGGGGGTGCGCAGCCGCCAGGTGCCGTGGCCGCCGTCCGGGCCGTCCCGCCCGCCTGCGGGGGTGAAGCTGAACCCCGCCGCCGGGCCATCCCTGGCCCCGCCGCCGGGCCGGGGTTTCGCGCGGTTCTTGGGCTCGGGACGGCCGCAGCCGTGCCCCACCGCGTGCCCGTCCTGGTCGGTGATCGTCACGCACCACGTCGTGCGGGGGTTCCGGGCCGCCGCGTGGGCCAGGTCGCGGGCCAGCCACGGGTCGATGGGGCCGATCCCGCCCATCTCCCCGGGCCGGTCTGCCAGCCCGGTCAGGTTCGCCAGCGGCACCGTCAGGGTGCCCCGCACGGCGAACCCGCCCGCCCCGACATCTTCCTGGGCCGGGCCGCCGCCCGGCTGGGGCCGGGAATCCTTGCCCAGCAGCAGATCAAGGTACGCCCGCGCCCGCAGCACGTCCATGTCCCCGTCCAGGCCGGCCTCGCGCAGCTCCCGCGCCCACGCCGTGATCCGCTGATCCGCCGCCAGCACCTCAGCCGGGGGCAGCTCCCGGCCCATCAGCGCCGCGTTGCCGGAATCCTCGGCCCACCGCTCCACCCGGGCGTCCCTGGCCGCCTCCTCGCGGCGCTTCCGGGCCTTCTCCGGCGCGACGTCCATCACGGCCTTGGCGACCGCGTCCCGCAGCCCGCCCGGGGTCAGCCCGGCCGCCCGGCCCAGCACCAGGTCTTCTGCCGCCCGCGACTCCTGGTCATCGAGCGGCGCGGTCCCGGCGGCGATGATCGAGACCTTGGACTCCCGCAGCCGCCCGGACCGGAACACCGCCATCGTCCCCGGCAGCCGGGACGCCAGATCCAGGGCCCGGTCCATCAGCCGCTCCACCGCACTGCGGGACTCAGCCAGCAGCACCCGCAGCTCATCGACGGCGAACTCATCCCACCGCCCCGGCACCCCGCCCGGATCCTCGGGCTCGCAGCCCTTCTCCGGGCGCCGGCGGATGTACTCCGCGACCGCCGCGTGCTTGCGCGCCGCCGCGTGCGCCTCGACCCGGTCCCACGCCTTGATCACCCCGTCGAGTTCGTCATCAGACGCGCCCGGGTACCGGTCACCCGCCCCCGCCGCGGAGTCGGCGAGGAACGCCAGCTCATGCCCGCCCGGCAGCCCGTCCAGCACCCCGCCCTTCCCGAACCCCGCCAGCCCGGTCACCCGGTCCCCGGGCGCCAGGTCCGGCTCGGGCTCCTCCTCATCGTCCTCGCCGAACCCAGGCGGCGGCCCGTCCCCGTCCGCCGTGAGCTCGCACCACGCTTCCCACTCCTCCTCAGACATCCAGTCCGGAGTGGGAACAGGATCGCCGGGATCCGCGTGAGCCGGGTCGCGAGGCATGAGCACCACCCCGTTCGGAATGAAAGATTTTCATAGAACATAATATCGATCAAGAGAGGATACTGCAAGGGTAATCGGCATGCATCGAATTAATGTACTATATATTTAAGCTGGTTGGCCCGGGTCGATCAGCGAACAAAAGGAAAGTCGGTATGGTGCCTGGCGTGCCGGACCCGGGTTCCTCCGCCGACGGGGTGCCCCGGCTGGCGACGGCGGACGACTACGCCGCCCGCGACCAGGCGGCGGCCGAGTCGATGGCGGATGCCATGGCGGCTTTCGGGTACGCCGAGGCCGGTGCACGGCCCACTCGTCGCCGGTACCTCCTGGACAAGGGGATCGGCTGGGAAGTTGTCGTCATCGACGACATTCCCTATCCGCCCGGCGACATCGGGTTCCAGCAGGGGCTCGCGGTTGAGCGGCAGACGCGGGCCATCGCCCGTGCCCACGGCGGCTACGCCCTCGGTTCGCGAACCGACCGGATGTTCTTCGTGGACCGGCGCCGCCGGTGCTCAGGCTGACCCCCGGGTCACGGCCGCCCATCCCGCGGATCCCCGAGATCATGGTGCCGCCGCCGGGCAATCTCGCGCTGGTGCCCGACCGGCAGGTCCTGCGGCCACCGCGGCTGGACGACCTGGACGCGATCGGCTGGAGCGAGCTGGCCTACGCCACCGGAACCGACTCGATCCCGGTTCAGCTCGCCGGCCTGGCCCGCGCCCGTGACGACCGCGACTGGAGCGAGCGGCTGCTGGAGTTGTTCCAGGCCGTCATGCCCGAGGGCGCATGCCGGCCGGATACCGGTCCGGCGCTCACCGTTCTGGCCCGGCTGGCGGTCGAAGACGCGCTCACGGCCGTCCGGCGCCGCGACATCTATTCGCTGCTGATCGATGCCTCCGGCCAGTATGCCAGGGACCTGGTCTGTTATGCCGGCATCGTCGCGGCCACCGGCCGGCCGCCCCGGCCCTACACATGGTCCGAGCAGGCCAGGGAGGCCGTGGAGGGTGTTATCCCCGCCGTGCTGAGCCGGTGGGACATCGAGCCGCCCGCGAACCGGTTCGCGCTGGGCGCCCTGGCCGCCGCGTTTCCCTCTCACGGCCAGGTCCTGGCGGAACGCGTCGCCGCCGTGGCGGCGGACCAGGCGGGCACCAAGGTGGGTAGCTGCACCCAGGTCGCTCACCAGCTGATCACCGGCGATCACCAGGCCGCGGCCGACAACGCCGTCCTGATGTGCCTCTGGAGCGGCACCAGCCCCGACTACGACATCGGTAACGAGCTCCTGGAGCCCGCCGCGCTCGCCCTGGCCATCCTCGCCGACGAGGTCGTGAAATTGCTCTAGCTACCCCTCCAGGTAGGCAGCGAGATTGGCCAGCGACGAACTAAGCCCAGCCGCATGGTCCTCCGCCGAGATATCGTCAGGAACATCCTCCGCCACGATCTCGACCCCCGTCCCCCCTCGACCGCGGCAATCTCCCAGGCCATCGTCATGGTGCCGGCGTACGCGGGATCGTCGGAGACGAAGTTCACCGCCTGCACCACCCGCTCACCAGGCGCGATGTCAACGAAACGCGCCTTGACGATGTCTGACCCGGCGGTCGCCTTGCCCGGCGCGCCCGACGCGTCGGCATAGGTCAGCACCATCCGGTACGACCCGCCCGGCCGGGCCTCGAACCGCTCGAACCGGCCGGTCATCTCGCCGGGCGGAAGCCAGGCCGCGAGCGCCTCGGGATCGATGAGGGCGGCCCAGACGCGCTCGAGCGGCGCCGCGATCACCCGCGCCGCCCGGTCCGTACGTGGCATGACGCGATCCTAAGCCCCCGCCGCGGGATCAGGCGCCGCGGGATCGGGCGCCGCGCTCAGCTTCAGCTCCGAGCTGTGATAGGCGGCCCGGTCGGCCAGTTCCGGGCTGTACCGGCTAATGATCTGACGTACCCGCAGCGCTGCCAGCGGCCCGAGCAGGTCGTAGCACCCGATGAACAGCTCCCGGGCGGCCGAACGCGGCCATCCCCCGGGCAGCAGCTCAGCAGGCAGATCAGGGTCGAGCCCGGGGAACGTGCGCCACTCGTCCATCACCCGGGTCCGGGCGATCAGCGCGTCGGCCGGCGGCACCCGCCCGCCCGCCGCCGCGTCCCGCAACTCCCCGGCGAACGAGATAAAAGACGAGTACCGCGACCGCAACCCGTCCAGATCCCAGGCCCGCGCCGGGATGTCGCACTCAGCCGGCACCGACGCCGCCCGGAACGCCGTCCCCGTAGTGATGTCGAGGTCCTTCAGATACCCGATCACCTCGGCCGCGTGGTCGCGCGGGGACACCCACAGCCCGTCGTACAGCGGCGCGAACCCGCGCCAGCGCAACTGCTTGCGCAGCGCGTCCCTGGCGGCCCGGTTGTCCTCGGGGATGGAGAACGCGACCAGCGACCACATCCCGTCCCAGGGCTGGCTGGCCGCGCCGAAGGAGAAGATGCGCCGCGCCCCGTCGTCCAGGATCGCCGCCGCCCGCGGGCTCAGCCGCGAGAACGTGCGGCGGCCGGCCTTGGACGTGACCAGCAGGCCGTTGCGGGTCAGGCGGCTCAGCGCGGCCCGGGCGGCCGAATCGCTGACGCCGAACTCGGCCAGCAGCGCGACGATCGCCGCCGACGGCAGCGGCTCGGTCCGCTGCCACCAGTAGTCGCCCAGCAGGGTCAGCAGCAGCCGCGGCGGCCGCTGCGCGGCGGCCCCGGGCGACGTCCACAGCGCAGGTTCCGCCAGCTCAGCCGGCCTGGTGCTCACCGAACGAGGATAACCGCACGCAGCGGGCGTAACGCATGACACTTTCGACGACAGGTAGCGCATGATATGAAAATCAGGGTGCCGAACGGGGTGGGTTTCCCGCCCCCCGGTAACGTTCAGCTAAGCCAGCGAAGAGAGGTGGGGTCTTCCATGTCCCGTCGTACCAGCCCTCCGTTCCGCGCCGACCACGTGGGCAGCTTGCTGCGGCCGCAGCGGCTGCTGCGGGCGCGGGAGGATTTCGCGGCCGGGCGCATCCCGGCGGCGGAACTGCGGGCGATCGAGGACCAGGAGATCCCCGGCGCGATCCGGATGCAGGAAGAGGTCGGCCTGCAGTCCGCCACCGACGGCGAGTTCCGCCGCGCCTCCTGGCACATGGACTTCATCTACGCCCTGGGCGGGGTGTCCAAGGCGCCGGGGAACATGGCGGTGAAGTTCCGCAACGCCGCCGGGGAGATCGAGTTCACCCCGGCGTCCATCCACGTCGACGGCAAGATCCACATCGACGACACCATCTTCGCCGACGCCTTCACGTTCCTGCAGTCCCACGTCACCACGGCGGTGCCCAAGCTCACCATCCCGTCGCCCAACATGGTCCACTACCGCGGTGGCCTGGCCATGCTCGACCCCGACGTCTACCCGGACGTCGAGGAGTTCTGGGCCGACCTGGCCGCGGCCTACGCCGACGAGGTGGCCCGGCTGGGCGCGCTGGGCTGCACCTACCTCCAGTTCGACGACACGTCCCTGGCCTACCTGAACGACCCAGACCAAAGAGCCGAAATTACCGAACGAGGCGAGGACGCCGAGCACCTCCACCTGCGCTACATCAAGCAAATCAACGACGCGGTCCGGAACAAGCCCGCCGGCCTGGCCATCACCACGCACATGTGCCGCGGGAACTTCCGTTCGTCCTGGGTCGCCGCGGGCGGCTACGATTTCGTGGCCGAGGCCCTGTTCTCCGAGCTGGCCGTGGACGGCTTCTTCCTCGAGTACGACGACGAACGGTCCGGTGGCTTCGAGCCCCTCCGCTTCGTCCCCAAGGGCAAGCAGGTCGTCCTCGGCCTGGTCACCACCAAGCGCCCCGAGCTGGAGTCCAAGGACGACCTCAAGCGCCGCATCGACGAGGCCGCCAAGTTCGTCCCCCTGGACCAGCTCTGCCTGTCCGGGCAGTGCGGTTTCTCCTCCACCTCGGAGGGCAACTCGCTCACCTACGACGAGCAGGTAGCCAAGCTCCGCCTGATCGTCGAGACCGCCCAGGAGGTCTGGGGCTAGCGTCTTACTCGGTCCTCAGTTCCACCGCTGGCCGAGTCCGCGCGGCCAGGGCGGCGGGCAGCCCGATGCCCAGCGCGAGCGGCTGGCCGCCCATCTGCGCGGTATTGACCACCGCCGAGGCCAGCGCGCTGCGCATCTCGTAGGTGCCGCTGGTGTGGACCACGCTGTCGCTCACCCTGCACGCCGACGGCCGGGCCGAATACGCGGTCACCGGGGCCAGCCGGTTCCCCCGGCACTGGGTCTACGACGCCGCCGGGCGGCTGGGCCACAAGTCCGGCCTGACCGACTACGCCAACTGGGCCCAGGTGTCGTTCGGCCGTCATACTCCGTAGGGCGACGAGGATTCCCCGGCTCTGGTCACCGCGCTCGAGACCGCGCTCGAGCAGACCCTGTCGGTGCGGCTCATGCACGGCGCGGCCAAGCCGCGGATCAGCAACCTGGAACCCGGCGCCGAACTGGTCCGCCAGGGCGACTCCGGCCAGGACATCTACCTGGTCCTCGACGGGGTCATCCGGGTCGAGCGCGACGGCGAGCGGCTGGCGGAGTACGGACCCGGGGCCATGCTCGGCGAGCGTGCGCATCTACCTGTGCGGCGTCCGTGGCTCGACCCCGCGCCGGGCGCCGAGTTCGTACGCTACGGCGGCCACACCGAGCCGTTCGCCGGCACGATCATCCTCACGCACCTGCACTGGGATCACGTTCACGGGCTGCCGTTCTTCGCGGCCGGGGACCGTCCCGACGCCCGCGTCGCGCTGCTGCTGCCAGAACAGGAGCAGGCCGGAAAGCAGGGGAGCGCGGGTGCGGAGGGCGTGCTGGCCGAGGGAATGTCCCCGCCGCACTTCCCGATCACCCCGCGCGGCCCGCGGCATCACGATCCAGGTGCGCGGGCCCCGCCAGGACGCAAGTGAAACCCCGGTTCCAGCGCGTTTCAACGCACTGGAAGTCCAGTTTCATGGCGTCCGCCTCCCGCCGCTGGCTCGCCACCTTGATGACGACGCCGGCGTACCGGTGGGCTGGCCCGGCTAGGCCGGGCAGGAACCGGCGAATAGCGACAGCGTCACGTGCCGCGCCCGCGGCTGCCCGCCGGCTTGCACCTCGAGCGGCACGCAGCCCCGGGTCTGCCCGCCGGTGAAAGCGAAGCTCTGAGCGAAGAACCCGGCCACACGCGCGCAGGAACGATAAGTGGCGGCCGTTACGCCGGCGGGCGCATAGGGGTTGGAGATCACGACGTGCCCGCGGGCCGGCGGGTCGATCGTGACTGTTATCGTCGCTCCCGGCAGCACGACCAAGGGGATCTTGTAGCTTCCGTGCTCCCCGTAGCCGGCCGGGTCCGCCGTGGCCAGCCGCTGACCGCCCGGGATGATCAGCGAGCCGACGACCAGGTCCCCCGGTTGCGGCCGCTGCGGCGCGGGGGAGTCGCCGCTGAAGGACTCCTCGGCGCAGGAGAACACCGCCGGATGGTCCGGGCTCCCGGCCGGACCGGTGGGCGTCACCGGGGTCGTGGCCTGGACGGCATGATCCGTCGCGCCGCCGGTACACGCAGCGAGGAGCAGACAGGCCAGCGTGACCGCCAGTGGCACTAGGGACGGTGAGAGACGGCGCATACCGCTATTGTCCGCGTGTTCCCCCGGCCGGTCACTAGCCCGACGGCTGCAGCCTCACCTCTTGCCCTCCCGCCACCTGCCCGGCTTCCGCGACACCAGCACGGCGCCGGCGGTCACCACGGCGAGTACGCCGGTCGCGAGCCCGAGGGCGGCTGCGGTGCCGGCGTGCAGCACGAGCAGCGCGCCGACGGCTCCTCCGGTCAGCATGGTGGCCACCGCGAGCAGGCGGCGGGTCATGCCGCCGCGCCCGTGGTCGCGGGCCCGGATGTCGGCCGCGATCCCGGTGAGGGTCATGGTGAGCACGGTGGTGGTGAGGTCGGGCACGGCCAGGCGGCGGGCGACCGCATTCTGGATGCCCATGGCCACGGCCAGCAGGGCGGCCATCCCGTCGCGGGTCGCGGCGCCCGCCGGGGCCGCGGTCAAGGCCAGCGCCACGGCGACCAGGACCAGTTCGGCGGCCACTCCGGCCCGCAGCAGCAGGGCGCGGTCGTGGCCCAGGCGACTGGTCAGCCCGCCGCCGAGCAGGGCCCCGGCCAGGAAGCCGGCCAGCGCCGCCAGCGACGCCGTGAGCGCGAACCCGGGCGCCCCGACCAGGGCGAATCCGGTGAACACGACGTTGCCGGTCATGTTGGCGACGAACACCCGGCCCAGCCGCAAGATGCTGACCGCGTCCACCGTGCCGGTCACCACGGTCAGCAGGAGCAGCAACGGCGGTAGCGGCCCGTGCCCGGCCGCGCCGTGCCCGGGCCCGGTGGCGGCCTCCGCGGCTGGCGCGGCGTCCGTCCCTTCTGGTCCCTGTGGCTGGCTCGTCATGTCACCTCCATCTGGGCGATACCGGCCGTCCTATCATCCCGCCGCGCCCGGCCCCGCCCCGGGTGGCCGCGCTCCCTCGTCCGCCCTGAAAATGTCCTAGCCAGTAACTAGAATCGAACTAGTTGATGAGCTTGCAGGAGGTGGCATATTCCGACGAACCCGGCAGCCTCGCCGAGCAGCGTCGCGGAGGCGCTGGGGATGCTCAAGGCCGCGATGGGGTACCTGGCCGCGGCGGACGCGACCGCGATGACGGTCGCGACCCAGGCGCAGTGCCTGCGGGTCCTGGAACAGGCGCACGCGACCGAGACCGCGGCCCGCGCGTCGGTCCTCGCCGCGCTCACCTCGAGCCAAGACGGTGCTAGCCAGGACGGTGCTAGCCAGGACGGTGCTAGCCAAGACGGTGCTAGCCAGGACGGCGCGGCCGCGGATTTCAGCCCGCGGGCCTGGCTGATCCGTGAGACCGGCATCACCGCCGGCGCCGCCGCCGGCCACGTCGCCTGGGCCCGCCGGACCGCCGCGCATCCGCAGGTTATCGAGGCGCTGGCCGAGGGGCAGCGGCTGTCAGAACCGGTGGCCAGAACCATCTGCACCTGGACCGACAAGCTGCCCGGGGACTGCCGGGTGGCCGCGGACGCGATCCTCATCGTGGCCGCGAAGACGGGGGCGAACCCGCGGGACCTAGCCGAGGTGTTCGGCGGGATCTACACGCTCTCCCGGCCGCGGCCGGGGCTGCCCGCCTCGGCGGAACCAGCCCCGGTGGAACCGGCCGTCATGAGCGCGGTGGCGATCTGAGCCGGGCCACAAGCCCGAGGCCGGCAATTTGTGCCAGCCGACTATTAACGACGATTATCCCCGGGCTGAGTTGTCACTGCTCACAACCGATCGGCGGGAAAGCTTGTGGCAGCCGTCGTTGTTTTCACATCGGTCGAGACCGAGCATATTCACTATGGGATGGGAAAGCCATCAGGGATGCATTTGTCAACGGCCAGTAAATAATCATTGCCGCGCGCCATTGCCGTTCGTCCGGACGGTCTCGTGACTGCCTGGCCGCCCGTCCCGGCCGGGCCCCCCAGGACCAGGGGGTTGTGGCTGGCTGTTACGGGCGATACTGGCGATATGAGTGCTACCAGGAATCGGCCGAGCGTCCGGGGAGGCGCATGAGCGGCCTGAGCGACCGGCTGGCGGCCGGCGGCTTCGCGGTCACCGCCGAGATCAGCCCGCCCCGCGGCGCGGGCACCGGCTCGATCGACCAGACGGCCGGGCTGCTGCGGGACTGGGTGGACGCGGTCAACGTCACCGACAATCAGGGCTCGAACGTCCGGCTGGCCAGCTGGGCGGGCAGCCTGGCCGCGCTGGCGGCCGGGCTCGAGCCGGTCATGCAGATGACCTGCCGGGACCGTAACCGCATCGCGCTCCAGTCCGACCTGCTCGGGGCGTCGGCGCTCGGCGTCCGCAACGTGGTGGTGATGACCGGGGACCACCCGAAGTTCGGCGACCACCCCGAGGCGAAACCGGTCTTCGACCTGGACAGCGTCCAGCTGCTCTGGGCGCTGCGGCATATGCGCGACCAGGGCGCGGTGCTGTCCGGGCGCGCGCTGGACCCGCCGCCCGAGTGCTTCCTCGGCGCGGTGGAGAACCCGTTCGCGGCACCGGACGGATCCGGGGCCGAGCGTCTCGGCCACAAGGTCGACGCCGGGGCGCAGTTCGTGCAGACCCAGTTCGTCTTCGACATCGCGGCGTTCGGCCGCTGGATGGCGCAGATCCGTGACCTCGGCCTGCACGAACGCTGCTCCATCGTGGCCGGGGTGGGCGCGGTCAGGTCCCGCGCCGGTCTCGACTTCATCCGCGACAAGCTGCCCGGGGTCACGGTGCCCGACGACGTGTACCGCAGGCTCCGCGCGGTCCCGGCCGACCAGACCGCCGCCGAGGGCGCCCGGCTCGCCGCCGAGACCGTGCAGCAGCTACGCGCGATCGAGGGCGTGGCCGGGGTGCACCTGCTGATGGCGGGCAACGAGCGGGCCGTCCCCGGCATCCTCGCCCAAGCGGGCATCCAGGGCAGCCGAGACAGCCAAGACGTCCAGGCGGCACGCGATGGACGTTGACCTGCGGCCGGTCAAGAAGCTGCGGGAGTCCGCCGCGGCCCGGGCGGCGGTCGGGCCGATCCTGGAGGCGGTCTGCGCCTCATCCGCCGACCTGGCCAGCCTGCGTGTGGTCTGCGACTGGATCCAGTACAAGCAGAACTTCCGCGAGCCCGTGGTCGGCCGGCCGATCGGGGACGTCGGCACCGAGATCGCCTTCGACCTGCGCCGCTGCGGTGATCTGGCCTCAGAAAACCTAGCCGCCCACGTCAAGCAGGCACTGGCGGGGCCCGGCGACCAGCCCGGCGTGCCGCTGGAACCGTGGGTGCCCGGCCGGGACAGCTGCATCTGGCGGTTCAACCAGCTCTACTGGCAGGCGCTGTCGCACTGGGAGGTGGCCACCGGCCGGGAGTACGAGCAGTCGCTGCCCGGCGGCGAGAGCGACGCGCGCAATACCGAGGCCGCCCGGGAGCTCATCTTGGAGCTCTTCCGTATCTGGGACGAGCTGGCCGCGCGCCGGGCACTGCCCGAGGAACTGTACGTCCTGGAACTCGGAGTCGGGAACGGTAATCAGGCCCGCACCTGGCTGGACGAGTTCCTCTCACTCGACCGCAGGCACGGGCGGGAGTACTACCACCGCCTCCGTTACCTGATGGGCGACTATTCGCCCCACGTCCTGGAACGGGCCCGCCGCGCTGTGGGCCAGCACGCCGAGCGGGTCAGCGCGCTGGTGGTAGAGGCCACCCGGCCGTCCGTCACCCTCAGCTTCCTGGCCGGCAAGGCCTTCCTGGTCTACATCTCCAATGTGTACGACAACCTGCCTACCGACGAACTGGCCTGCGTCCAGGGGCGCACCTACCGGGTCGAGACGCAGGCGTTCCTGACCGAGGACGACGCCGACCGGATCGCGGGCCGTCTCGGCACCGGCCGGGACGAACTGGTACCGCTCATGCACCGGCTGCTGCGGATCGGGCCCGAGCTGCTGAGCGAGTCCGCTCCGGACAAGTGCGCCGATACCGGCCAGGCGGTCACGTTCTGGCAGGACACCTGGGCGGCGCTGCGGCTGCGGGAACGCTACGTCCCGCTGGAGGGCCTGGACAGCTACCAGATCACCCCCACGCTGACCGGCGAGATCCTGCGTCCGCTGATCGAGGGGCATGGGGACGTCCGGATGCACGTCAGCAACGGCGCGCTCGGCAGCTTCACCGGGACGCTGCCCTTGCTCCACCCGTTCGGCCGGATTCAATGCCATGACCTATTCCTGACCAGCAGCCGGCAGTACCGGACCGGGTTCTACGGCCCGGGCAAGTACGACGGCTCCGTGGTCAACTGGGTGAACGGGCCGCTGCTCCAGCTCGTCGCCAGCCGTCGCGGATTCGGCGTGGAATACGCGCCGTTCCGGCAGCGGCCGGGCTCCAACATCACCACGCTGACCGCGCAGGCGAGGGATTAAGGCCGATGGTGCTGCTGCCGACGACCGTGGTGGGCTCGTATTCGGTGCCCGAATGGCTGGAACGCCTGAAGACCGAGTTCTACCAGCGCCGGATCAGCGCGCAGCACATGGCCGAGATCCACGAGGTGGCGATCAAGGCGGCGGTCAAGGACCAGGAACTGGCTGGCATCGACATCGTGTCCGACGGCGAGCTGCGCCGGGACAACGACGTCGACTACTTCCTGGCCCGGATCCCGGGGGTGGACATCCCGCAACGGGCCAAGGCCGACTACTTCGACTACTACGACGCGGAGGTCACCCGGCCGCTGCCCGAGCTTCCCGGCGACCAGGCCGGTGATAAGCCGGGCCCGGACGCCAGCACCCGGCTGGGCCTGGCGGCCGACTTCTTGTTCACCCGTCAGCTGACGCAGCGGCCGGTGAAGTTCTCCTTCACCGGCCCGTTCTCGCTGTCCCGGCGGATCCGCGACGGGGCCTACGCCGAGCCGGGCGAACTGGTCCGCGCGCTGGCCCGTCGGCTCAACGCCGAGGCGCGCGAACTGGCCGCGGCCGGCGCCGACCTGCTGCAGATCGACGAGCCGTTCCTGGCCGGGTACCCGGAGCAGGTCGACCTCGCGGTCGAGGCGGTCAACATCGTGACCGCGGACGTGCCGGTCAGCTGGGCGCTGCACGTGTGCTACGGCAACCGGTACGCGCGCCCCTCCTGGGAAGGCCACTACGATTTCCTGTTCCCCGCGGTGAAGGCGGCCCGGGTGGACCAGGTCGTCCTGGAGTTCGCCCGCAAGGGCCTGGACGACCTGCGGCTGATCCGGCAGTACGACTGGGACCGGTGGCTCGGCCTGGGTGTCATCGACGTCAAGAACCCCGAGGTGGAGGCGGCTGAACTGGTCGCGTCCCGGATCAGGCGGGCGCTCGAGTACGTGCCGGCCGACCGCCTGATGATCAATCCCGACTGCGGGCTGCGGCACCTCGCGCCCGACGTGGCCCGGGGCAAGCTCCGGGCCATGGTGGCAGGGGCGGCCCAGGTCAGAGCCGAGCTAGGAGAGACGACATGAGTGCCGACGGCGGATTCCTCTTCACCTCAGAATCCGTGACCGAGGGCCACCCGGACAAGGTGGCCGACCAGATTTCCGACGCGGTCGTCGACGCCGCGCTGGCGGCCGACCCGGCGTCCCGGGTCGCGGCCGAGACCCTGCTGACCACTGGGCTGGTGGTGCTGGCGGGCGAGATCACCACCGAAGCGGTGCTCGACTTCGCCGCGATCGCCCGCCAGGTGATCTGCGACATCGGCTACGACAGCGGCGACTTCGGCTTCGACGGCAACGCGGTCGGCGTGATCACCGCGCTGGACCGGCAGTCGCCCGACATCGCCCGTGGCGTCGACGAGTCCCACGACAGCCGTTCGGGCAGCACCGACCGGTTCGACACGGTCGGCGCGGGCGATCAGGGCATGATGTTCGGCTACGCCAGCAACGAGACGCCCGAGCTCATGCCGATGCCGATCGTGCTCGCCCACAAGCTCTCCCGGCGGCTCGCCGACGTGCGCCGCAACGGGCTGGTAGCGGGCCTCCGCCCGGACGGCAAGACCCAGGTCACGGTGCGCTACGACGCCGACGGCAAGCCGACCGGGGTGGAGAAGGTCCTCATCTCGACCCAGCACGAGGACGGGGTGGAGGCCAAGCTGCCCGACGCGCTCTGGGAGCAGGTGGTGACCCAGACGCTGCCGCCCGGCCTGTACGACCCCGCCACCTTGCGCGAGGAGTTCTACGTCAACCCAACCGGCCGGTTCGTCATCGGCGGCCCGGTCGGCGACACCGGCCTGACCGGCCGCAAGATCATCGTGGACACCTACGGCGGGTTCGCCCGGCACGGCGGCGGCGCGTTCTCAGGGAAGGACCCGAGCAAGGTGGACCGTTCGGCCTCCTACGCGGCACGGCACGTGGCCAAGAACATCGTGGCCGCCGGGCTCGCCGACCGGGCCGAGGTGCAGGTCGCCTACGCCATCGGGGTGGCCCGGCCGCTGTCTCTGCTGATCGAGACCTTCGGCACCGAGAAGATCGGCCAGCCCGAGCTGTCCGCCCTGGTGCGCGAGCACTTCGACCTGCGGCCCGCCGCCCTGATCGAGGCGCTTGACCTGCGCCGCCCGATCTATCGCCAGACCGCCGCCTACGGCCACTTCGGCCGCGACGAACCCGGCTTCACCTGGGAGAACACCGACAAGGCGGCCGTACTCCGCGCCGCCGCCGGCCTCGCCTGAGTGGCCCGGTGGTGCGCCTGATCGCGTTCCGGTTTCCGCGGGGCGGGCTGCTGAACCACGACGATGGAGCATGGGTGTGGCTCTTTTCCGGTGTGGCTCTTTTCCGGTGTGGCTCTTTTCCGGTGTGCGTCACAGTCGTGGTGCTGATGATGGTCACGATTGTGGCGGTGCGCCTGGTGCAGGGCCCGGCGGTCGCGGAAGCACCGCGGAACGTGCTGCGTGTGCCCCCGCCTACGCTCTTTGGTGGTCTGTGTGCCACGCACCCCGTAAGCCGCGCGCACGCCAGACGCGATCCGGGACGGCGCCGGTGACCAGAGTGCAGCAGCTGACGGGAGCGGGTACCGGGGCCGATGCGGCCGCTGAAGACATCGCGGAGCCCCTCAGACGCGGCTCGCGTCAGCCGTACGAGCCTGCACTCCACAAGAGCCACACCCATGGAGCATCGTAGTGGTCGGTGCGCGTCGAAATATAACCCGATGTCTTGGTGTGAGCTGGCTTCGATTTCTTCATGATTACTGGCGGCCCGGCTGCGCCTCGGGCAGCGTTTTTCATGATCGCGAAGGCTTTTATATCATTTTCCGTAGTAGATCCTTCGCGATCATGAAACAGCTGCTCAGGGAGCTTTAACTGGCAATCGCATCCGTCTCTGGAGTCCCAGCAGGAACGATTCCGGGAGTGCTCACGCTAGCGCGGGCAGCAGCCCGGCCGCATATACGCCAGAACTGGCCACGATTAAGGCTCGCGAAGAAGACTCCGCGGTTTATTTCCCGACGCGTCCTCGGGTCCACGACGATGGAGCATTGCCGTGGTCGCAGCGGCCCCGTGACCGCGCGGGAGCTGGTACCGGTGGTGCGGGAGCGGCCGCTGAGGCGCGCAGCCCGGCGGACCCGCTTACCTGGCCAGGCCCGCGCCAGGCCCGCGCCAGGCCCGCGCCAGGCCCGCGCCAGGCCCGCGCCAGGCCCGCGCCAGGCCAAACCCGGACCGCGCCCGGAATCGTCGGCTTGTGGCCGGGACCAGGAATTCACCTGGCGTTTTTGGGAGCCATGTCATTGTCCGGCCCGTCCGCCCGTGGGAATCTCCGCATTAACGCGGTAATGACCAGTTTCCCCATTATTCACGCTGGTAGGGCGTACCCGCGGAGAGGGGCCGTATGTGCTGGCCGCAGTGACGAGATCGCCGGGTCAGATGGTGGTCGAAGACGTCGAAGGACCGGATCGTGCCCGGGCCGGGCACGTCGTCGTGCGGCCAGAAACGGTCGGTATCTGCGGCTCCGACTTCCACCTGTTCTCCGGCGACGTGGCCGCGCTCTCCGGCGCCAGCGACTTCTATCCCCGGGTCCAGGGCCATGAGGTCGCCGCGATCGTCGAGGACCCCGGCGACAGCGCCCACGAAGAAGGGAGCCGGGTCGCGATCTGGCCCCTCCTGCCGTGCGGTCGCTGCTACCCCTGCCGCAACAACAGACCCAACGTATGCCCCGCCTTCCGCCTCGTCGGCGTGCACCTCGACGGAGGACTGCAGGAGCGACTCGAAATCCCGCAGGAGCAGGTCTTCGCAGTCGGCGACCTGGATCCGGACTGCGCGTCCTTCGTCGAGCCCGCCTCGGTCGCCGTGCACGCCGTGGCCCGCGGCCGCATAAAACCCGGCGAGCAGGTGGTGGTGCTCGGGGCCGGCCCGATCGGCCTGGCCGTGCTGGCCGCCGCCGTCAACCAAAACGCCCACGTGATGTCCGTGGACCCGATAGAGACCCGCCGCGACCTGGCCAGGAACCTCGGCGCCGAGGTCGTGACCCGGGCGCGAGACAAGGACCTCATAACCCGGGTCCTCGACTGGACCGAAGGAGAAGGGGCGCCCCTGGTCATCGAGACCAGCGGCGCGACCAGCGTGCTGGATCCGGCGGTCCGGATGGTAGCCCCGGCCGGCCGGGTCGTGGTCGTCGGCATGTCCTCGGGAACGGCACCAGTCAGGCCCGGGATATTCCCGGAAAAGGAAATAGACGTGCTGGGCTCGAGCACCGCGACGGCCGAGGATTTCAGCGACGCCGTAAGCCTAGTGACAGCAATCAGAAAAAATATAGCCAAGATTTTCTCGCACCATTTCCCGCTGGCCCGCGCGGCCGAGGCCTTCGAATTCGCGATGAGCAGGCCGCCGGACGCGGTCAAGATCGTGGTGAACGTGAACTGACGCCAGCACAAAACCTCCACCGCCCCGAGGGGGAGAACATGAGAAGACGAAGAACGAAAAGCGCCGCCTTTTATCTCGCCGCCGCCCTTACCCTCGCCGGAGCCGCGACCGGCGTCCTGGCCGCCTGCAGCAGCATCTCGAACAGCACCGGCACCAGTACCGCCGGGACCACGCCGGCCGGATCCAGCACGAGCAGCAGCGCGAGCGCCGCGACCGTAAGCACCTCGCAGTGCGGCAGCAAGCCAGGGGTCAAGGCGACCGGCACCCCGATCGCGCTCGGCGCCATCGCCACCAACCAGCCGGGCACCTCGTTCACCGACATACCGAACATGGCTCAGGCCTACTTCAACTGCGTGAACGCCAACGGCGGCATCAACGGCCACCCGGTCAAGTACTACATCGAGACCGAGCAGACCAACCCGGCCCAGGTCGCGGCCGACGCCAGGCAACTCGTGCAGACCGATCACGTGCTCGGCATCGTCGGCAACACCTCCATCATCGAGTGCTCGGTGGATAGCAGCTACTGGCAGAAGATGGGCTACGACGTCATCGACTCCGGTATCGCGCCGGAGTGCTACTCCACCCCGAACAGCGCCGCCGTCAACATGGGCCCCCGGTACAGCTCGGACGGCGCCGTGCAGTACGCCCTGGCCCAGCACGTGAACAAGATCGTCTTCGATCAGTCCAACGTCCCCGGCACCGGCTACATCGCCGCCGGACCGAACGCCCTGGCCAAAGCGGCCAACGTCCCCATCGTCCAGCTCACCGAGAACGTGCCGATCACCGACGCGAACTCGGTCGCGATCAAGGAAGTCGACGACGCCGGCCCCAACGGCGCCGTGGTGCTCAACTTCACCCCGCCGGAGGCGCTGATCATCTTGCAGGCGGCGCAGAAGCTCGGGCTTGAGAACCGGGTGAAGATGTGGGGCTGCTCCACGCCGTGCAACACCGACTTCCTGGCTACCTCGCTCGGCTCCAAGTGGAACGGCAAGCTGTTCGTGAACGCCGAGCTCACCCCGCCGGACGGCACCAACACCACCACCATGAACCTGTACAAGGCGATCCTCAGCCAGTACGGGAAGTCGGTCCAGGGTGGCATCGGCAGCTTCAGCCAGATGGGCTTCACCGAGGCCGAGATCGCGGTGCACGCGCTGGAGTCCGTCCAAGGCGCCTATACGGTGCAGAGCGTCAACGCCGCGTTCAAGGCAGTCAAGGACTTCAACACCGGCATGCTCTGCCAGGCCTGGACCTACGGCGACTACTCGCTCCACATCCCGAACAACTCCGACTACACCGTCACCCCCGACGACGGCGAGATGACCACGGCCCAGGGCTGCACCCAGATCTCCGCCGTCGACCCGCAGATCGCGCAGTACCGCAGCACCGCGGGCACCGCGCCGAACGCCTCATGACGGGACACCACCAGTAATGCCGCCGCTGGCGGACTTCGAGCCGTTCATCGTGAGCGGCCTGGCCCTGGGCGGGGTGTACGCCCTGTCCGGGGTCGGGCTGGTCGTCCTGTACCGGGCCACCGGCGTGCTCTACCTGGCCTTCGGGGCGGTCGGCGCGCTCGGCGCGCTGACCGCCTGGTCGCTCGCCCAGGCCGGCGCGCCGGCCTGGCTGACCTGGCTGGCCTGCGTCGCCGTCGCCGCCGCGGTGACCCTCGGCTACGGCACCGTGTTCGGCCCGGCCCTGGCCAAGCGGGATCCGCTGGTCAAGGCGGTGGCCACCATCGGGCTCACGCTCGTCCTGTACGGCCTGATGGACCTGCTCTGGACGACCAGCGGCGGCCAGGCCCGCTCGCTCACCCTGCCCACCGACAACAGCGGCTTCGCCATCGGGCAGATCACGGTCACCGACACCCAGGTGATCGCGCTGGCCGCCGGGGTGGTGCTCACCGCGGCCACGGCCGCGTTCCTGCGGTTCACCAAGCTCGGCACGGCCATGCGGGCGATGGCCAACGACCGTGAGATCACCGCGACCCTCGGCGTCCCGGTCAGAAGGGTGGAGGCCGCCGCCTGGCTCGGCTGCGGCGTGCTCGCGGGCATCGCCGGGCTGCTGCTCGCCGACCTGGTCGCGCTGGACGCCACCACGCTGACCTTCCTGGTCATCTCCTCGCTGGCGGCGGTGCTGGTAGCCAGGCTGCGCTCGATCGCGCTCACGTTCGCCGCCGCGCTTGTCGTGGGCCTGCTGCACGACCTGCTCACGCCGATCGTGTCACTGAGCAACTACCGCGACATGACCCCGTTCGTCATCGCCGCCATCGGCCTGCTCGTGCTGTCCAGGCACCGCGTCATGGTCCAGTCCCGCGAGGGAGCCTGATGAAGGGCCTGGCGCGGCCAAAGCCGGTCACCACGGCCATCCTCCTGCTGTTCGTCCTGCTGGCGCTGCCCCCGCTGATGAGCCTGTACTACGTGGACACGATGACCCAGGTCGCGGTGTACTCGATGGTCGCGCTCGCCCTCGGGGTACTGGTCGGCCGGGTCGGCTTGGTCTCGCTCGGCCAGGTCGCGGTGCTGGCCGTCGGCGCCTGGGTCGCCGCCCGGCTGCTGTTCGCCACCAGCCAGCCCTACCTGCTCATCATCGGTGAGGCGGGCATCGTCACCATGATCGCCGGCACCGCGATCGGGCTGCCCGCGCTGCGGCTGCGCGGCCTGTACCTGGCGCTGATCACGCTGATGCTGGCGGGCGGCATCACGGTCGTGCTGGCCACGGTGAACTTCCCCAACGGCGGCCACGGTTTCCTCGGCTACAACGGCAGCCTGGTGCACATCCCGCCCATCCGCCGGCCCAGCTACGCCGCCAGCGACCCGGCCTACTTCCGTTTCTCCGTGATCGTCGCGATCGCCATGTTCGCGCTGGTCCTGGCGCACATCAAGACCAGGCCCGGCCGCGCCTGGGCGGCGATCAGGCAGAGTGAGCCCGCCGCGCTGGCGGCCGGCATCAACACCACCTTGTACAAGCTGTGGGCGTTCGCGCTGGCCTCGTTCATCACCGGGGTGGCCGGCGGCGTGCTGGCCGGCGCGATCCACTACCTGTACTCGATCGGCTTCCCGACCCAGGACTCGATCACCTTGCTGGCCGTGGTGCTGATGGGCGGCGCGTACAGCCTCTGGGGCGCGGTCGTGGCCGGGCTGCTCTACCAGTTCCTGCCGTCCCTGCTGAACAACTGGGGCGTCTCGGCCGACTGGCTGACCATACTGTTCGGCGTGGGCGTGCTCCAGGTGCTCACCACGGCCCCGGCCGGCCTAGCTGACCAGGTCCCCAGGGACCTAGGCCGCCTCGCCCGCCGCCTACGGCGGAAGCCGGCCCCGGGACAGGCCTCATGATCGAGGTCGACGGCCTGACCGTCCGCTACGGCGGGGTCACCTCACTGGACGCCATGAGCCTGACCTTCGAGCAGGGCACCTGCGGTCTCATCGGACCGAACGGGGCGGGCAAGACCACGTTCTTCAACGTGCTGAGCGGCTTCGTCAGGCCGGCCGCGGGGACGGTGCGCGCGTTCGGCACGGACCTGCTGGCGATGGCCCATTTCCGGCGCGCCCGCTGGGGAGTCCGCCGGACCTTCCAGACCGAGCAGGCCATCGAGGAACTCTCCGTGTTCGACAACGTGGCCATGGTCCACGAGCACTCCCGGCTGGGCCGTGCCTCCCGCCGCCAGGACGTGCTGGACGCGATCGAGTTCGCCGGCCTCGACATCGATCCGGACACCAAGACAAACACGCTCGGCGCCGGCCAGCGGCGGCTGGTCGAACTGGCCCGCGCCGTCGTCGGGAAGCCTCGCCTGGTCCTGCTGGACGAGCCCGCCGCCGGGCTGCCCGACGAGGAGACCGGCCACCTGGCCGAGGTGATCCGCCGCATTCCCGAGCACACCGGCGCGCTGGCCATCCTGGTCGACCACGACATGAGCCTGGTCTCGGCCTGCTGTGCCACCACCGCCGTGCTCGACTTCGGCAAGCTGATCGCGTCCGGCCCCACCGCCGCCGTGCTCCGCGACGACGCCGTGATCCGCGCCTACCTGGGAGTGGACCCGTGAGCCTCGTACTGAACGACCTCACCGTGCATCGCGGCGGCCGCGCCGTGGTCAAGGACGTCTCCCTGGAGATCGCCGAAGGCCAGGTCACCGCCCTGCTCGGGCCGAACGGCGCGGGCAAGTCCACCCTGGTCCTGTCCGTCGGCGGGGTGCTGCGACCGGCCGCAGGCGCCATCGCGCTTGACGACGCGAATCTGGCCGGCCGCCGCCCGGAGAGGATCAGGCAGGCCGGCGTCGCCATCGTCCCCGAGGGCCGGCGGCTGCTGCCCGACCTGACCGTCGAGGACAACCTGCGGGTGGCCAGCTACGCGCTGACCAAGGCGCAGGCCCAATTCGGGCGCGACCGCGTCCTGGAGCTGTTCCCCCAGCTCAGCCAGCGCCTCGCCGCCCCCGCCCGGACCCTGTCCGGCGGCGAGCAGCAGATGGTGGTGCTGGCCCAGGCGCTGATCGGAGCGCCCCGCTACCTGCTGATCGACGAGCTGTCCCTGGGCCTGGCCCCGGTCGTGGTCAGCCGGCTGATCCCGGTCATCGCCGCGGTGGCCGAATCCGGCACGGGCGTGCTGCTGATCGAGCAGTTCGCCACCGTCGCACTCGGCCTTGCCCACCGCGCCCACATCATGGAGGGCGGCCGGATCCGCTTCTCCGGCCTGGCCAGCGAACTACGGGACAACCCGGCCCGGCTGAGGTCCGCTTACCTGCTCCGCGGCAGTACGACACCGATGACGAACGAGGCAGGCGCTCCGCCCCGGTCCGCCGGGAACTCGACCTCGAGCACTGGGCCGCCCTGACGGGTTCGATGCCGAGCGCCGCGTAGGCCTGCCGGACCGGCCCCGGCGGTGAGGACTTTCGGCTCTAGGGCCGCGACGTCGCTTGCGGCAGCATGGCTACTGGTATCCCTCGTCCCGTACGGAGGTCATCATGGCCACCAGACCTCATGACATCACCGACCTTTACCTCGCGCCCGTGGTGCTCGCGGTGGACGCCCGGATCGAAGAACTCGGCCGCCTGGACCGGGACGGCCTAGCCTATGAGGTCGCCCTGGAAAGCGACTCGCCCGACTTCACCCGCGCCATGCGGGAGGACGCGCTGATCAGGACGGTCACGCACATGACCGACCTGCACGCCTGGGAGTTCAGCTGGGACGAGCGGGGCCTGCGGCTGACGCACGAGACCCGCACGTTCGTCCTGGGCATCCCGGCGGTGTTCCGCGACTACCTGGCGGATACCCCGAAGGCGTGACCTTTCACGCCCCGTCGGGAGCGAGCCTGGCCCGCATGACCTCGGCCAGCACCAGCGCCCCGCTGAGCGGGCGGACCATGACCGTGAGCTCGTCGACCAGGCCGTCGGCACCGGTGTGCAGGAGGTCGATGCCCTCGATTTCCCGGTTACCCACCCGGGTGCGGAAGACCAGGATGTGGCTGGCCTCGTCCGGCCCGCCGACCTCGCCGGTGTAGCGGAAGTCCTCGAAGACCTGCGAGACGGCGTGCAGGATCGGCGCCACCGCGTCGCGGCCCTGGTAGGGAGCGTGCACGACCGGGCTGTGGAAGACCACGTCTCCGGCGAGCAGCGCGAGGGCCGCGTCGATGTCGCCCGCGGCCACGGCGGTACCGAACGGGTGCATGCTTGACCTCCTCCTGGTTCCACTTAAGTAGATCATCCGGTGCGATGAATCCGGCGGCCCCCGCCCGTCTTAGTGACCTCTGGGCGGGCGAGCAGGAACGACGTCACCGCCGCGGCGAAGCCCTCCGGTTCCTCCCAGAACAGCAGGTGGCCGAGGCCAGGGAAGATCATGAGCGTGGCCTTGGGGATGCGCGCGGCCAGCAGTCGGCCGTTGCGCGGGTCGACCACCGCATCCGCGTCGCCGTGCAGGACCAGCGTGCGAGCCTGGATGCCGGCCTGCCGGAGCCGCCCGGCGAACCGTGCCCCGGCGGCGGCCTGAGCCGACAGCGTTCCGGGGTCCGCCGCCCGCAGACCCTGCCGCCGCACCAGCCCGTCCACGAACTCCGGGCACTCCCGGACGGTCCGCGCCGACAGGGCGTTCTCCAGGTGGCGGCGCCAGGCCACCTCGGCAGGCAGGCGGGCGGTCGTCGCGATCAGCCGCACCGAGCGGGCCGGCATCGGGTAGGCGAACGGCCAGCCCGGCGTGGTGCAGGCCAGGACGAGCCCGTCCACCCGGTCCGGATGCCTGATCGCCAGTTCCTGGGCCACCATGCCGCCCAGGCTCGCGCCCAGCACATGCGCCCGCCGGATGCGGGCCGCGTCGAGCACCGCGACGACATCCTCGGCCATGTCCGCCACGGTGAACGACCCGTCGACCTGGTCGCTGCGCCCGCACCCCCGGTTGTCCACCAGCACCAGCCGGAACCGCCGCCGCAGCCGCCCCGGCACCCGGTCCCAGCCATGCCGCTCAAGCCCCATGCCCTGGATCAGCACCAGCCAGGGCCGTCGCCAGCGCAGGGTCCCGCGCAGCTCGTAGGCGATCCGCGTCCCGCCGCTGTCGGCGTACCTGTTCCTGCTCACCTCGCCATCCGCCCGGCCTCCACCCGATCATTGGTGTATATAGCAAGCACCTGCTAACTATATCAATCGTCACGCATGAGCCTCGAGAGAGGCCCGTCCCGTGCAGTTCGCGCCAGGCAGCGCGGCTTGGGGCTGATGATGCCGGGGCGGCCGGTGGGGCGATGCCGTTGGCCCAGGTAGCTAACCGCCCGCCGGAGGGCTCTCCTCATGGTGCCGTAGCGGCACCGGGACACGGGACAGGTCGTGGGCCAGCACCACCTCGCCGCCGAACACCTCCGCCGCCTCCCGGGCCAGCCGATCCACGCCGCCGGAACCGGAATCGGACTCGTAGCGCTGGGAGAAGTGGGTGAGGACGAGCAAGCGCACCCGGGCCTGCGCCGCGATCTGCCCGGCCTGCCCGGCGGTCAGGTGCCCGTAGTCGCGGGCCAGCGTCGCCGATATCCGGCCCGGCGACGCCGAACGCGGCCAGCTTGTCCGGGAGCATCCGCCGCCCGTCCGGCTCGGCCACGGCTCCCTAGATTACGAGAGCCGTCGAGAGGTTACGAGGCCGGATCCACCACCATGGCGCTGCCGCCACCCAGCCGCACCGGCTCGGCGATGGCCTCGGCCTGCCCGTGGCCCAGGATCTGCAGCGCGGTCGCGTCGCCCGGGTAGTTGTCCAGCGGCAGGATCGGCCCGGTCGCCAGCGTGAACTTCTCACCGAACTTGCTGGTCAGTTGCGCCGCCAGGGCACTGTTGGAGAACAGCGGCTCGGCCAGCGAGGTAGCCGAGTTGGTCTGGCTGACCCGCGGCGCGGCCAGCGCCGCCGGCAGCGACATACCGAAGTCCACATGGTTCAAGATGATCTGCAGGATCGTCGTGATGATGGTCGACCCGCCGGCCGCGCCCACGCTGAAGACCGGCTTGCCGTTCCGGAACGCGATCACCGGGCCCATGCTGGACCGCGGCTGCTTGCCGCCGGCCGGCAGGTTCGGGTCGGACGCACCCGCCGACGGCGGGGTGAAGTCGAAGTCGGTCATCTCGTTGTTGAGCAGGAAGCCGTAGCCGGGTACGACCTGGCCGCTGCCGCCGAAGAAGTTGATCGTGCTGGTGTAGGCCACGATGTCGCCCCACTTGTCCGTGGTGACGATGTTGTTGGTGTGCCCGCCCTCCGGCGCCACCGCCGAAGCGCTCTGCGCCGGGCAGCCGGCGTACGGCGGATAAGGGTCACCCGGCGCCACCGGCGAGGTCAGTGCCGTATCGCCGATCAGGCAGCGCCGCGTCGCGGCGAACTTCGGATTCAGCAGCCCGGAAACCGGCACGTGCTCGAACCTCGGGTCGCCCACGTAGGCGTTGCGGTCGGCGTACGACAGCCGCGACGCCTCAGCTTCTTGCTGGCTGGGTAAGCCTGCAGTTCCGGCAGGTCCGACTGGGTGAGCTGGACGAAGTCCGGGTTGACCCGGAACCCGTGCTCGGCCACCGCGATGGCCGGCTGCAGGTCGGCGCCCAGGCTCTGCCGGCCGTAGTGGTCGACCGCCGTGGCCCAGGTGGCCACCATCGACGGCACGCCGGTGGCCAGCGGCTGGTCCGAGGCGTCGTCGTAACCGAGCGGCTGGCCCGTCGTGGGGTCGACGAACATCGTCGACGTGCACGCGGCCGGGCAGTTCTCCCGGCCGTCGATGGTCACCACCTGATGCGTCCTGGCCAGGTAGATCACCATGAACCCGCCGCCGCCCGGGCCGGCCACGAACGGGATCGTCACGCCGAGCGCGCTGGCCGTGGCCACGGCGGCGTCGACCGCGTTGCCGCCGTGCTTCAGCACGTCGATGCCCGCCTGGCTGGCCCCCGCGTCCATCGAGGCGACCGCGCCCCCCGACCCCACCGCGAGGGCGCCGGACCCGGCTGGTGCCGTCGGCGCCGCCTCGCGGGCAGTCGCAGGCAAGGCCAGCAGGATTGCGGCCACGGCTGACACGGCCGAAACCAGGGGCAAGCGACGCATGGGCACCTCCGCCTAACGTGGCGCGAACCAGGCCATTCCACTCCTATGCTCGCTCTCGATCACACCTAAACAAACTTTTATCAACAAACGGATCGAGGCTCCTCGCGACATGCGGGCACCGGAGGCCGACGACGTGCCGCGAGCCGGTGACGCACTGGATACTTCTTCTTGTGCCGCCGTTGCTGCCGTTGGTGCCCTTGCTGACCTGGCTGATCCAGGGTGCGGTCGGCCCGGCCCTGGTCGGGCTGCCGGTGACCTGGGCGGCTACGGACCTGGCGGGGGCGGCCAGGAACTGGGTCCGCCGGCTGCGGCGGTCGGACGGCCTGAGCCGCATTGTCCAGGCGGCCGCCGCTGGCACCGCCGCGCTGACCGGGGCCGAGTTCGCCGCGGTCCGGCGGCTGCTCGAGCAGGAGAGCACCTGGATCGAGGTCGGCCAGGGTACGGTCGAGCAGCTCGCGGGCATGATCGCGTCCTGCCTGCCGGAGCGGCCCGGCCCGGACGCGCTCGAGGCGGGCCGGGCCATCGCGGGCGGCCTGCTCGAATTCGCCGTCCGCGATCTCGAGCCGGAATGGTTCCAGCAGGTGCTCTTCGCCCGGCTGGACCGGATGCAGGCCGACCAGGCCAGTGCGCTCGACCGGGCCCTGTTCGGCTTGCACGCCGACCTAGCCGCCCTGCTCGCCTGCCAGGACGCAGCCGGCGCGAATCGCTTCGCGGGCCTGACCGGGCAGCTGGCGCAGCTGCTCGACCGGGTCCCGCCCGGCTCGGCGGACCCGGGCGAGGTCGCGGTCTACCTGGCCACGCTGGTCCGGTGGCTCAATACCGACCCGTGGCCGCAGGACACCAGGTTCGGCGCCCAGGTGCTGACGCCCGCGACGGTGGAGCGGAAGCTGCGCATCGGCAGCGGCCTCAACCCGGCCGGCCAGGACCTAGACGCCGACGATCTCGCCCGGCGGTGCATCCGGCTGGTGGTCCTAGGCGGGCCGGGCGCGGGCAAGACCTGGCTGGCGCGGCGCACCGCCCGGCTCAGTGCCGAGGCGGCCCTGCGCGAGCTGGCGGCGGGCGCCAGCCTCGATGACGTCGAGCTGCCGCTGTTCACCACGTGCGCGCGGCTGGCGGCCGGGCCGGCCTGGGAGGATATCCGCCGAGCGGTGGTGTCGAGCGCTCTCGGCCAGCTGCCGGACCTGGGCGGCTCGCGGGTGAGCGACGCGGTGCGCGTGCTGTTCGAGGCCAGGAACGGGCCGGTGCTCCTGGTCGCCGACTCGCTGGACGAGGCCCTCGGCGCCGACGACCGCGTTCGCCAGGCCGACACGCTGCCCCCGTCCTGGCGAATCGTGCTCACCAGCAGGCCGGCTTCCTGGAACCGCCAGCTGACCACCAGCGCCGACGATCCGGTCCGGCGGGCCGGGACCCTGCTGCCGCTCAGCTATCCCGACGACGTCGAACCCTTCATCGCCCGCTGGTTTGCCGGGCGGCCCGCCTGGGGCGCAAGCCTCGCCGCCCAGCTCCGCGCCCGCCCGGCCCTGCAGCAGCCCGCCACGGTTCCGCTGATCCTGGCGTTCTACTGCATCGTCGGCGGCGACCAGCCGCTGCCCAGCCGTCGGGCCGACCTCTACGCCAAGGTGATCCGGCGCATGCTCACCGGCCGCTGGAGAGGCAGTGGCGGCCGCGATCCCGACCCGGACGCGTGCGTGGCGACCCTGCGCGACTGGGCCTGGTCCGCGGCGGTCAGCCACCCGGTGTCGGGCATCGGCGCCTGGGCGGACGAGTTCGGGACCCCGCGCGTCCGGCTGCCCGCCGATGACCAGGAGGCGCTGGATCACGTGGCGCCGCCGCTAGGGCCACCGGACCCCGATACGGGGATGCGGCCGCGACGGTTCATCCACCGGTCCATCCGTGAGCACCTGGTCGCCGAGCACGTGGCCTTCCGGATGACCGCCGACCAGGCCGCCGGGGAACTGCTGAACCACCTCTGGTACGACCCGGACTGGGAGGACGCCGCTCCCGTCGCATTCGCCCTGCACCCGCAGCGCGACCAGGTTCTGCGGGTCCTGTGCGGCCGGGTAACGGACAGTGACGAGCCTGGCGCGGATCTGGGCGAGGCTGACGGCAGCTGGCAGATCCGCCGGTTCCTGACCCGGACGGCGCTGGAGTCCGCCGAGCAAGCGTGGGCTCCCGCGGCAGCCGCGCTGATCGGCCGGTCCCGGCTGGACGTCGGGACGTCGGAACCAGGCGAGCTCCGCCAGATCGCATCAGGCGACTGGCCCGCCTCCACTACCTTGATCATCGAATCGCTGCTCCCGGCGCTGGCCAGCGGGCCGATGACCAGGGCATCCCTCGAGCTGGCGGAGGAGGTCGCCAGGCTGGCGGTGTCGGACCAGGACCGCGGGCCGGTCAGGGAAGCGCTGCTGGCCATGCTCGTCCGCCCGTCCGACACCTGGGGAACCGACCAAGCCGCGAGGATATTCGCCGGCCTTGACCCGTCGGCCTACGACCGGGCCCGGGCCAGGGAAGCGCTGCTGGCCTACGTCGCCCGCGAGCCGGATAGCTGGCTCGCCGGGCCTTGTCTCCGGACGACGGCGGAGCTCGCGCTGTCGGCGGAAGAACGAGCCGAGACCAGGAAGAGGCTTTCCGCGCTGTTCACCAGCGGCATCGGGGCTGGGACGGCGGCCATCCTGGCCGAGGCGGTGGCCGGGCTTGACCCGACGGCGCCGGAGCGGGCGCGGGCCAGGGAGGCGCTGCTCGCGCTGCTCTCGGATCAGGGCCAGTCATCAGCGGGTCCGGCGCTGTCCAGGGCGCTGGCCCGCTTGGATCCGACGGCGCCGGAGCGGGTGCGGGCCAGGGAGGCGCTGCTGCTGGCCCTGCCCGGCATCGGGCCCTTCTTCGGGGTCCGTGAGCTGCTGCAGGAAATCGCCCGGCTCTCGGTAACGGCCCAGGACCGGGCGCGGGTCAGGGAGGTGCTGGTGACAGCGCTCGTCCGCTGGGCCCCCTCCGCAGTAACCGAGGAGACGGTGCGGGCGGTGGCGGAACTGACAGCGACAGCCGAGGAGCGTAAGCGGGTCAGGGACGCGCTGCTCGCCCATCTCGCGGACGAGCCGTCGCCCGCGGCGGCCCGGCGGCTGACCACGGTGGTCGCGGGCCTGGACCCGACGGCTGAGGACCTGGCGCGGGTCAGGCAGACGCTGATCACGCTGCTGGCCGGCCAGGCCGACCCCGAGGAGGCGCGGTACCTGGCCGATGCGGTCGTAGCGCTGGGCGTGTCGGCGGAGGAACAGACGCCGATCAGGCGGGCACTGCTCACCCTGCTGGCCGGACCCGCGGCCGACCGGGGACTGGCGGCCGCGGTGGCCGGTCTTGATCCGCCGCCCGAAGACCTGGCGCGGCTCAGGCAGCTGCTCCTCGCGCTGCTCGCTCGCCGGATGAGGCTCGCCGCGGCCGGGATGGCTGGCCTCGACGAGATCAGCCAGCTCGCCGCAGCCGTGGCCGAGTACGGCGGTTCTGAGGCAGATCTGGCGCAGGCCCGGGCCGTCCTGCTAGTCCTGCTCGAGCGCGAGACCAGCGCGTATGCGGCGGCCAGGCTGACGGCGACATTGGCCGGGCTGAACCCGCCGGCACCGGACCTGGCGCGGGTCAGGCGGGCGCTGCTCGCATTGCTCGCCCGCCGGTCGTCGCCTGCGGAGGTCGGGGAGCTGGCGAATGCTCTGGCCCGGCTGGGAATGCCGGTTCCGGATAGTGTCCCGGCGAAGGAGACGCTGCTGGCCAGCCTCCGGGCCTGGCCGCGAGCCGGCCTGGAGCTCGCCGAGGCGGTGGCCCGCCTGTCGCCGTCGGCCGAAGACCGCGAGCGGGCGAACAGAGCGCTGGTCGCGATGCTCGTGGAAGAGCCGCGCCCGGGCGTGGCCCGGGAGCTGGCCCAGGCGCTCACCGGGCTGGATCCGTCCGCCGCCGACCGCGCTCGGGCCGCCAGGGCCCTGATCGCCCTCATGGCCAGCTGGGTCCGTCGTGAGACAGCCCGCGACCTGATGGCGGCGCTCGCCGCCCTGACCCCGACCGCGAAGGAACGGGACGAGGCCAGGCACCTGCTGGTCACATCGATCGAAGCCCAGACCCGTCCGGGGCGGGCCCGGCGTCTGGCCGAGGTGCTGGCCGGTCTTGAGCCGTTCGCGGCCGACCGCGCCCGGGCCCGGGCGGCGCTGCTCGCGTTCCTCACCCCGGAGCTTGGTCGCCAGCAGGCCAGGGAACTGGCATTCGCGATCGCCGGGCTGGCCGTCACGGACGAGGAACGCGTCCTGGCCCGGCACGTGCTGCTCGGGCTGCTGGCCGGGGAGACCAGCAGCAGGGCCGTGACCGAGCTCGTGGACGCCGTGGCCGGGTTGCGTCCGGCCGTGGCCGACCTGGCCGGATTGCCCGGCTGGGATGTCCCGCTGCCGGACCGGCTGCTGGCGGCCATGCGCGCGAACTCCCCGCTGGCCGGCTGGCTGGCCGCCCTGCCGCAGCTCCGCGTGCGCCGCGAGGACGCCAGGTAACGGAAGAGCGCCCGGATCAGGGCCGCCGGGGCAGACCCCCTCCGGCCTGCGGCCGTCGGGGGAAACCCCCTCCGGCCTGCGGCCGTCGGGGGAGATACAGGTCGGTGATCGTGCCCTCGAACGCTTCGGCCGCCATGGCCACCGTCTCGGACAGGGTGGGGTGCGGATGGATGGTCAGGCCGATGTCGGCCGCGTCGGCGCCCATCTCGATGGCCAGCACCGCCTCCGAGATCAGGTCGCCCGCCGAGGGTCCGACGATGCCACAGCCGATGACCCGGCCGCTCGCCTCGTCGAACAGCATCTTCGTCATTCCCTCCGAACGTCCCAGGGTCAGCGACCGACCGCTGGCCGCCCACGGGAAGACGCCCTTGCCGTACCCGACGCCGGCCGCGCGGGCCTCGTTCTCGGTCACGCCGGCCCAGGCCACCTCGGGGTCGGTGTACGCCACCGACGGGATGGCGCGGGCGTCGAAGTAACTGCTGCGACCCGCGATCACCTCAGCGGCCACCTTCGCCTCGTGCATGGCCTTGTGCGCCAGCATGGGCTGGCCCACCACGTCACCGATGGCGTAGATATGCGGGACGTTCGTGCGCATCTGCTTAGTGACCCCGATGAAGCCAGCCGGATCCAGCCAAACCCCGGCCCGTTCGGCCGAAATGATTGTGCCGTTGGGCCGGCGGCCGACCGCCACCAAGATCCGGTCGAAGGTGTCGGTCGCCGGGGCCTTCGCGCCCTCGAACGACACCTCAAGCCCGGCGGCCCCGGCCCGCACCCCCGTCACCCGCGTGGACAGGAACACGTTCTCGTACAGCCGGCCGACCCGCTTGGCCAGCGGGCTGATCAGATCCCGGTCGGCGCCCGGGATGAGCTGATCGAGCAGCTCGACCACGGTGATCTTGGCGCCGAGTTCGTGGTAGACGGCGGCCATCTCCAGGCCGATGATCCCGCCGCCGATCACCAGCAGCCGCCGGGGCACCTCGCCCAGCTCGAGCGCCCCGGTGGAGTCGATGACCCGCGGGTCGTCCGGGACGAACGGCAGCCGCACCGCCTCGGAACCGGCCGCGATGATCGCGTGCTCGAAGGCGACCGTGGTCGTGCCGCCCCCGTCCAGCTCGACCCGCAGCTCATGCGGCCCGGCGAACCGGCCGTACCCCCGGACCGTCGTCACCTTGCGCTGCTTGGCCAGGCTGGCCAGCCCGCCGGTGAGCCGGGCGACCACAGCGTCCTTCCACGCCCGTAGCCGGTCCAGGTCAATTTCAGGCGGACCGAACGATATGCCGTTCCCGCCCATCTCCCGTGCCTCAGCGATCACCTTGGCCGCGTGCAGCAGCGCCTTGGACGGGATGCAGCCGACGTTCAGGCAGACCCCGCCGAGCGCGGCCCCGCGGTCGACGAGCACGACCTGCTTGCCCAGGTCGGCGGCCCGGAACGCGGCCGTGTAGCCGCCCGGCCCGGCCCCGAGGACGAGGACTTCCGCGCTCTGTTCAGCCATGTCACCCTCCGTAGATCAGAGCACGAGGCGGCGGATGTCCTCGAGCGCATGGCACAGGTACCGGGCGAACCGGGCGGCCAGCGCCCCGTCGATGACCCGGTGGTCGTAGGACAGCGAGAGCGGCAGCATCAGCCGCGGCACGAACGCCGCCCCGTTCCACACCGGCGCCAGCTTGGACCGGACCACGCCGAGGATGGCCACCTCGGGCGCGTTGACGATGGGCGTGAAACTGGTTCCGCCGATGCCGCCCAGGCTGGAGATGGTGAAGCTGGCGCCCTGCAGGTCGGCCGGGGTGAGCTTGCCCTCCCGGGCCCGGGCGGAGACGGCGCCGAGCTCGCGGCTCAGCTCCCGGACGCCCTTGCGATCCACGTCGCGGATCACCGGCACGACCAGGCCCTCGGGTGTGTCCACGGCCACGCCCAGGTGGTAGTAGCCCTTGTAGATGAGCGCGTCCTTCTCCGGCGTCAGCGAGCTGTTGAACTTCGGGTACTCCCGCAGCGCGGAGACGCTGGCCTTCATGAGGAAGGCCAGCAGCGTCACCCGGTAGCCCTCCGCCTTGGCCTCGGCGTCGAGTTCTTTGCGGTAGGCGTCCAGGTCGGTGATGTCGGCCTCGTCGTCGTGGGTGACGTGCGGGACGTTGAGCCAGGACCGGTGCAGCGCGGGCCCGGACAGCCGCTGGATCCGGGTCAGCGGCTTGACCTCGACCGGCCCGAACTTCGAGAAGTCCTGCGCCGGTACCTCCGGGATGCCCGCGCCGGTCGCGGCCGCCGTCGGCGCCGCGGCGCCGTTCCCGGGCCCGCGCACCGCGCCGATCACGTCTTCCTTGGTGATGCGCCCCTTCGGCCCGGTCCCGGCCAGCCCGTTCAGCTCCAGCCCGAGCTCCCGCGCCAGCCGCCGCACCCCCGGACTCGCGTGCACCCCCTCGAACCCGCTCGCCACAGTACCGTCCGGTACCGTACTGTCGGTCTGGGTCGCGGGCTCCTGCTGGTCGGTCAGCGGCGGCGGCTCGACCGCCGCCCCCTCGGTGTCGAGTACCAAGATGGGCGACCCGCGGCTGACCAGGTCGCCGACCTTGACCCGCAGCTCGCGGACGGTGCCCGCGGCGGGGGAGGGGACGTCCATGGCGGCCTTGTCCGACTCCAGGGTGACCAGCGGATCCTCGTTATACACCACGTCGCCAGGCGCGACGTGGATCTCGATGACAGGGACGTCGGCGAAGTCGCCGAGATCGGGCACGCAGACTTCAGTCAAGACTGCTCTCCTCAGGCGCGCGACGGATCGGGTGTGTCGGGGTCGATGCCGTACCGGGAGATCGCGTCGGCCACCCGGTCCGCCGGTACCGTTCCGTCGGCGGCCAGCGCGGCCAGCGCCGCGACGGCGACGTAGTGCCGGTCGACCTCGAAGAAGCGGCGCAGGTTGCGCCGGTAGTCCGAACGCCCGTAGCCGTCCGTGCCCAGCACCGTGTACCGCCTCGGCACGAAGGCGCGGATCTGGTCGGCGAAGCTGCGGACATAATCGGTAGCCGCGACGACCGGCCCGGCCGGCCGCCCGGCCAGGCACTCCTCCACGTAGGCCCGGCGCGGCTCCGCGCCCGGGTGCAGCATGTTCTGCCGCTCGGCGGCGAGCCCGTCCCGCCGCAGCTCGGTGAAGCTGGTCGCGCTCCACACGTCGGACGCGACCCCGTAGTCCGTGGCCAGCAGATCCGCTCCGGCCAGCACCTCGCGCAGGATCGTCCCGCTGCCAAGCAACTGCACCCGCGGCCCTGCTCCGTCCGCCGGACGGAGCAGGTACATGCCCCGCAGGATGCCCGCCTCGGCGCCCTCGGGCAGCGGCGGGTGCTCGTAGTTCTCGTTCATCAGCGTGAGGTAGTAGAACACGTCCTCCTGCTCGCCCAGCATCCGCCGCAGCCCGTCCTGGATGATCACGGCGACCTCGTAGGAGTACGTGGGGTCGTAGGAGACGCAGTTCGGTACGACCGAGGCGAGCAGGTGGCTGTGCCCGTCCTCGTGCTGCAGGCCCTCGCCGTTGAGGGTGGTCCGCCCGGCCGTCCCGCCGAGCAGGAAGCCGCGCGCCCGCGAGTCCCCGGCCGCCCAGATCAGGTCCATCACCCGCTGGAAGCCGAACATCGAGTAGAAGATGTAGAACGGGATCATCGCGATGTCGCTGGTGCTGTACGCGGTGGCCGCGGCGATCCAGGACGCGGTCGCCCCGGCCTCGTTGATGCCCTCCTGGAGCATCTGCCCGTCCGGCGCCTCCCGGTAGTACATCAGCTGGTTGGCGTCCTCCGGCTGGTACAGCTGGCCGGCTTGGCTGAAGATTCCGAACTGCCGGAACATTCCTTCCATGCCGAACGTGCGGGATTCGTCCGGCACGATCGGCACCACGCGCGACCCGGTGCTCTTGTCCCGCAGCAGCGTGTTCAGGATCCGGACGAACGCCATCGTGGTGGAGATCTGGCGCCCGGGCGTGCCGCCCAGCTGGCCGCCGAACGCGGACAGCTCGGGTACGGCCAGCGTCTCGGTGGATTTCTGCCGTCGTGACGGCAGGTACCCGCCCAGGGCGGTCCGCCGCTCGTGCAGGTAGGCCAGCTCTTCGCTGTCCTCGTCGAAGCGCAGGAAAGGCAGCCCGGCCAGCTGCTCGTCGGTGAGCGGCAGGCTGAACCGGTCCCGGAACCTGGCCAGGGCCGCGTCGGCCATGTGCTTCTGCTGGTGGGTGATGTTCTGGCCCTCGCCGGACTCGCCCATCCCGTAGCCCTTGATCGTCTTGGCCAGGATCACCGTGGGCTGGCCGGTGTGCCGCACCGCGGCCGCGTAGGCGGCATAGACCTTGACCGGGTCGTGGCCGCCGCGGTTCAGCGCCCAGATCTCGTCGTCGGTCATCCCGGCCACCATCTGCGCCAGCTCGGGGTACTGGCCGAAGAACTTCTCCCGGACGTACGCGCCGTCCTTGGACTTGAAGTCCTGGTACTCCCCGTCGACGCACTCTTCCATCCGCTTGAGCAGGATCCCGGTCGAGTCGCGGGCGATGAGCGGGTCCCAGGCGCTGCCCCAGATCACCTTGATCACGTTCCAGCCGGCGCCGCGGAAGATGCCCTCGAGCTCCTGGATGATCTTGCCGTTGCCGCGCACCGGGCCGTCGAGCCGCTGCAGGTTGCAGTTGACCACGAAGATGAGGTTGTCCAGCTTCTCCCGGCTGGCCAGCGCGATGGCGCCCAGCGACTCCGGCTCGTCGGTCTCGCCGTCGCCGAGGAACGCCCAGACCTTGCGGTCCGCGGTATCGGCCAGACCGCGGTGCATCAGGTATTTCAGGAAGCGCGCCTGGTAGATCGCCATGATCGGGCCCAGGCCCATGGACACCGTCGGCAGCTGCCAGTAGTCAGGCATCAGCCACGGGTGCGGGTAGGAGGACAGCCCGCGTTGCCCATTTCCGGCGCCGGTTTCCTGGCGGAAGTTCACCAGCTGCTCTTCGGTGAGCCGGCCCTCCAGGTACGACCGGGCGTAGATGCCCGGCGAGGAGTGGCCCTGGATGAACAGCAGGTCGCCGCCGCGGGTGTCCGCGGCACCCCGGAAGAAATGCTGGAAGCCCACGTCGTACAGGGTGGCCGCGGACTGGAAGCTGGCGATGTGCCCGCCGAGCTCGGAGGATTCGGCGTTCGCCCGCAGCACCATGGCCATCGCGTTCCACCGGATCAGCGACCGGATGCGGTGATCCAGGGCCAGCTCCCGCGGGCTCGGCCGGTCCTCGCATCGCGGCGGGATCGTGTTCAGGTACGGCGTGGTGGCGCTGTACGGAACCGGCGCGCCTTGGCGGCGGGCCTCGGTCACCACCTCGTCGAGGAGGTAGTAGGCGCGATCCGCCCCCTCGTAGGCCAGCACCGAATCGAGCGCTTCGATCCACTCGCGCGTCTCGGCCGGGTCCAGGTCTTCCAGCATGAGTGCCCCCTGCCCTCGTGGTGGTCCTTCAAGCATCTACCCTGGGGCCGTGCCAAATCCACTTGACCAGGTCGCATCCTGGCCCGTCACCGCCGCGGTCGGCTTCGCCGCGCGGGCGGGCACGCTGGAGACGACCGGCCCGGCCAGCCAGCCGTTCGCCTGGGCCTCGGTGACCAAGCTGCTCACCACGCTGGCCGCGCTCGACGCCGTCCAGCGTGGCCTGGTCGGCCTGGACGAGCCGGCCGGCCCGCCGGGATCGACGATCAGGCACCTGCTGGCCCACACGTCCGGCCTGGCCTTCGACAGCGACACGGTCCTGGCCAAGCCCGGGCAGCGCCGCATCTACTCCAACCGCGGCATCGAGATCGTCGCCGAGATCGTCGCCGCCCGCTCCGGCCAGCCCTTCGAGCGGCTGCTGGCCGAAGAGGTCTGCCTGCCGCTGGGGATGACCGGCACCCGGCTGGCGGGCTCGCCCGCCTGGGGCGCCACCGGCCCGCTCACCGACTTGATGAACCTGGCCGTCGAACTGGCCACTCCGTCCCTGGTGAACGAGGGCCTGCTGGCCGAGGCCACCCGGGTCGCCTTCCCCGGCCTGCCCGGCGTCCTGCCCGGCTTCGGCCGGCAGGCCACCTGCGACTGGGGCCTGGGCTTCGAGATCAGGGATAGCAAGGCACCGCACTGGACCGGATCGCGGAACTCACCCCGGACGTTCGGTCACTTCGGCCGCTCGGGCAGCTTCCTGTGGGTAGACCCGGACGCCGGGCTCGTCTGCGCCGGGCTGGCCGACCACGACTTCGACGAGTGGGCCAAGCAGGCCTGGCCTCGCCTGGCCGACGATCTCCTCATTGCTCATGCCACGTGACACAGGAAAGGAAGACCGCCATGATTCCGTGCGGCGACATCCACCATCTGCGGCTCACGGTGACCGACGTGCGGCGCAGCCGCGAGTTCTACACCGGCCTGCTGGGCTTCGAGGTCGTCGTGGAATCGCCGCCGCCCGACGACCCGGCCGCGGCGGAGACGTTCCAGGTCCTGTTCGGCGGCGTGGTCATGGCGCGCGGAAACCTGATCGTGGGCCTGCGGCCGATGGCCCCGCCGGCCGACCGCTTCCACCCCGACCGGACGGGCCTGGATCACCTGAGCTTCGGCGTGCCCGGCCGGGCGGACCTGGAGCAGGCCATCGCGCTGTTCGACGAGCGCGGCGTCACGCACGGAACGATCACTCGGCTACCCTCGTTCGGCATCGACGTACTGTCGTTCGAGGACCCCGACGGTATCCAGCTGGAACTCACCGCCCCGGTGGCGGCGGGCGACTGATGCCTCGGCTCACCCGACAGGACTTCGAGCGGCTGCTGGAGTTCCGGGTCACCTTGCGCCGGTTCCAGCGCTGGAGCGAGGACCAGGCTCAGGCCGCGGGCCTGACCCACGTCCAGCACCAGCTGCTGGTAGCGATCAAGGGGCACCACGGCGGCCGGCCCCCGGCGGTCGGTGACCTGGCCGGCTACCTGCTGCTGCGCCCGCACAGCACGGTCGAGCTGGTGGACCGGGCCGAAGCGGCCGCTCTGGTGGAGCGCGTGCCGGACGAGGACGACGGCCGCGTGGTCCGGGTCCGGCTGACCGCCGCGGGCGACCGCGTCCTCAACAAGCTGACCCGGGCTCACCTGGAACGCCTGCACGAACTCGCCGCCGTCCTCGACGAGCTCGTGACCAAGCACGACATGAGCTAGCGGGGGCTGGCGTAGCGGCGGTCAGGGAACCGGTTCGCTGGCCTGCGGACAGCAGTGTCACGATGACGGCATGAGCTTCTTCGAGTCGATCCCGCCGCCACCACCCGAGCCGGTCCCGTCGCAGACTCCGGCCTGGATGCGCCCGGACGAGGTGATCCCCGGGGCCGTCCCGGGAGAATCGCTGCTCGCCCGCACCGACCAGGCGGCGGTGGCGCTCGGCAGCGTCCGTGCCTACCCGAACGGCTTCGAGTTCACGCTGCACGTGCGGACACGCCAGGTGAGCGAGTTCGGGATAGGAGCCGATCCGTTCGAGCAGCGCCGCCGGTGGCTGGGCCAGCAGGACGAGGACCATCTGCGACTGGGCATCCTGTACGCCGACGGGCGCCGCGCCGCGACCACGGGCCGTCCGTGGCCCGCTGACGATGCCGGCGACGAGCAGCTCATCCTGATGCCGGACGGGAGCAGCGGCGACGACCACCGCTGGGACGGCGACTTCTGGGTGCACCCGCTGCCGCCGGACGGCCCGGTCACCTTCGTGGTGTCCTGGCCCAGGCACGACGTGGCCGAGACGCGGGTGGAATTCGACGGCACGGCGATCCGCGAGGCCGCCGGGCGCGCCGTGAGCCTGTGGCCCGAGGAGCCCGAGCTCTAGCCCCAGCCGCGGCCGGGCCCCGCGATGCTGCCACCGCGGGGCCCGGACTGCGGTGAATTCAGGTGATCAGCAGCCGTCGTAGGCGGACCAGTTGGACTGGCCGCCCTGGGCGAGCGCGTTGTTGAACACCTGGTTCTGCTCGGACACGCTGGCGTTGCCGAAGTCACCGGCCGAGCCGCCGTACGCCTCCCAGGTCGACTCGCTGAACTGGTACAGGCCGTAGTGCCCGCTCGAGTTCATGACCTGGGAGTTGCCGCCGGACTCGCGGGCGATCACGCACGAGGCGAACCCGCCGCCACCCGAGTACGTCCCGCCCGACACCGCCACCATGGCCGTGGCCGTGGGTGTGGCCTGCACCGGACCCGGACCCGGCGCCGCGACCGGCGCGGACGCCGCCGGACCCAGCTGCCTCGGCGCGCCGGGGATCTTGGCCGGGAGGGCCGGGACCTTCAGGACCTGGCCGGTGCTGACGACGTTCGCCCAGTGCACCTTGTCCCGGTTGGCCCAGTACAGCACGGGCCAGGCGTTCTGCTTGTGGTACACCTTCCCGGCGATCGAGGAGAGAGAGTCACCCGACCGGACGGTGTAGCTAGCGGCCTTGGCCGCGTTCTGAGTGGTCCCGCTGGCCTGCCGCACCGCTACGAGCAGCTCGGCCGGGGACAGGCCCGCGTAGCTGGTCGCGTCCGCGACCAGGGCAGGCTCCGCGGTCACCGCGGTAGGCGCCGCCGGGTGGGCTGGCGCCGGGTCGGCCAGCGCCTGCGGCGCCAGGCAGACCGCAGCCGCCATGCCCGCCAGCGCGGGGACGGCGGCCGTGGGAAGCAGGTGCTTCCGGACGAATGAGTTCTTCCTGTGGCTGCCCAAAGGGCTCCTTCTCGAGCAGTACGCGTTCACTGAGAAGGCGGCACAAGATGCATGCCGCCTTCGGAACGCCTGACATCCGTGCAGCTTAACGGGCATTTGTGGCTTAATTTCCCAGAATGGACTAAATCGTCTGGGGGTTGCTACACTGCCTGTTTCGAGCATCTTAAACGTTTTATCTTACCACAGCTGTCACACGCGTCCCACCCCGATCTCTGCTGAGCGCCCCACGACCCAGCGAAGCGGCGTCCCAAGCGCCCCAGCGAGCCCCAGCCGCCCCCCGCCAGGACAGCATGAAACCCGTATTCCAGCGCGTCAGAACGCACTCGGAGCCCGGTTTCATGTCGGTGCGCGAGCCTCAGGACAGGTCGAGGAGCAAGCGGGTCAGTTCCTCGGGGCGATTACTGGGGATCATGTGATTGGTGTCGATCTCGTGGTAGTGCCAGGCCGGCGAGGCCTGGGCCCGGTCGGCGGCGGCCCAGAACGGTCCGCCGTCCCGGGGCCTGGGCTCCCCGGTCGCCTTGATGTAGGTGCGGTCGAACGGATAGTCCTCCAGTGGGCGCGCCAGCCGAACCGGTTCGGTGAAGCAGCCCGCCGGCTGCGGGGTCCGGCGCGCGGCGGCCCACTGCGCCTCGGCCGGGTCGTCGAACTCGCGCGGCAGCGGCGGTACCAGCCAGTCGCGGCCCAGCCCGATCACACCGTAGCCGATACCGGCCGGGCCGGCCACGGTGTCGCCGTCGCCGGGCACGAACGCGTCAAGATAGACGAGGTGCCTGACCCGTTCGGCGATGTGCTCGAGTGAGCCGGTGACCACGAACCCGCCGTAGGAGAAGCCGAGCAGCACGATATCGCTCAGGTCCTCGTACCAGACGGTGTTGACGACGTCGGCGATGTGCGTGGTCAGGCACACCTGCGGGCTGGTCAGGTGCGCGCGCTCGCCGATGCCGGTCAGGCTCGGCGTGAAGACCTCATGACCGGCCGCCCGGAGCGGGCCGCGCACCTTGCGGAAGCCGTGCGCGCCGCCCCACGCGCCGTGTACCAGGACGAAGACCGTCATCGGCAGCAGCCCTTCCGTCACCGCCAGGCCTCACCGGGATCCAGCCGCTGGTCCCAACAGGACCCTACACCGGAGCCTTCTGCCCCGGCGGTCCGCTTATCCGCGCGTATGCTAGCTACCCGGTATATGGGTATCTTGCACCTTCTCGGCCTGAATTGCTTATCAGGTAAAGACGCAGGTAATGCAGTAATCGCGCACGCTGGCATTCCTGTCATCTACCATTCTGCTGGGCCACTGGGCGGGGGACGGGCCGGGTCTACCGCGGTGTGTGCTTGGCTCGTGCCGAATTTTTTCCAGCTAGCGGCGAACTTATTCCGGCCAATGTCCGTATTATGCGGAAAGGAGCAGAATTGTGCGCCTAGTCCTGTGTGACGACAATCGCATTTTCTGTGAAGCACTGGCGGTGGCACTCGAGGCGCGCGGTCACGAGGCGCTGGCTATTGCGACCACCGCCGACGATGGCGTGGCCGCGGTGGCCAGGCACCAGCCCGACGCGTGCCTGCTTGATTTCCATTTCCACGAGGGAGGAGAAGGCCTCGGCGCCGCCCGGGCGATCCGGGATCAGAGCCCGGGCACGGCCGTCCTGGTGGTCTCGGATTCCGGCAGCCGGGCGGCCCCTTTGGCGGGCGTGGCCGGCTTCGTCGGCAAGCACCAGGAACTCGACCGGATCACCACCGCGCTGGACGCCATCGCGGCCCGTCGGTCGCCGGTGCGGGCCCGGCCGCTGCCCGCGCCGGCCGGCCCCGCAGTGGCTACGCTGACCCCCCGCGAGGCCGAAGTCCTGCAGCGGATAACCACAGGTCAGGGGACTAAGACCATGGCTCGTGAGATGAACGTCACGACCGAGACCCTGCGGACCTACGTGAAGAACGTGCTCGGCAAGCTCGGCGCGCACAGCCGACTGGAGGCGGCCGCCTTGGTGAGCAGGCCGGACCTGGCCGGGCCGGGCCGCGAACACCCGTTGCTCGCCGCGCTCACGCCGCGCGAGCGCGAGGTGCTGGCCCAGCTCACCAGCGGGGCGGGGCTGCGCGAGGTAGCCAAGCAACTGCACATGTCGCTGCGGACCGTCAACACTCACCTGCACAATCTGAGGGGCAAGCTCGGCGTGCACTCCACCCTGGAAGCGGTCGCGCTCGCCCGGTCAGCCCGGTCAGCCCGGCCCCCGGTCCTAGCCGACGCCGGGCGGAGTCCAGCCGCGAAATTCAGGTGAATTGACCGATTCTGATCTGGTTCGCCAGGCTGCCGGCGATCGGCCTGGAACGGTACCAGGCGACGGATCAAAGATTTAATTCTTCGGCCGCGTTCTCGTGCTGTGACACTCGGTGCCGTCGCCGTGCTGTCGTTCCCGGTGGCCGCGTCCGCTTTGCACCCCAGTGATTCTGGCGGTCCACGGAAAGTGAATGCGGGCCTGTTGTATACGGTCTTAGTAAAATGGGGATAACGGCAATATCGAGAAAATGAGGGATTGCCGGCCGGTGAGCTAGCGTATATCCTCTTAATTGAGTCGGGGATTATATGAGATCTGCAATCCCGGCTCGCGAGCAGAGGGGGGAAGAGAGGCCGTTATGACGGTACTCTGCCCGAGTGGGGCTTATCTGGGGACAACGAATTTGCCACTGTTCCGGTAGGCGATCACGTCCTTGTCCGTAACTTGATCGCGCTGGGCCTGACGTTGTACGTGGCTCGGCGTGACCACTGCGGCGCGGTCCTGGCTGCGAATCAAAATGAGTAGCCGTTCAGGGCGAGCGCGGCTGGCCGGATTTCGGCAACGCGATCCCGGTGTCCCGATACGGGCGCTAGGGGAGCTAATTAACCAGAAGGGGATTTGCTAATGTCGACTGCACTTAGCTTGCAGGAGCTCGACGCGGAGTTCAGCGAACTTCTGCCGGAACGGGAAGCCCTGGCCGCACTGGGCGGCCAGTTCAACTTCCACTACTTCCATCACGTCCCGAAGCCGTGTGAGCCCAAGAACTACCCGTGCCCGCCGGTGCAGCCGCCGCCCTACCACGGCGCGCCGCCGTGCCCGCCGGTGCAGCCGCCGCCCTACCACGGCGCGCCGCCGTGCCCGCCGGTCCAGCCGCCGTGCGGGCCGCCGCCCCCGCCCCCGTGCTACGGCAATCCGGTGTTTCCGTACGAGCACTAAAGCGCATCAGTGAGGTCGTGAACCTGAGCGGCTCACCAGGCCGCTGGGGTCCGTCCTGGGGGTGAGCCTCGCCCGGTGGGCGTGCCCGCCATTCAGGCACCGTGCCGGACTGGCGCCTTGGCGCCGGGTGCCAGTCCGGCCCGCAGGTCAATGAGAGCGGGCATTGTCGTGATTGCCGGGTGTACGAGGGGACAACAGGTCATGCCATTCAGCCCCGCTGCCGGAACGGATAGCCATACCGCGACCCAGCTCGATCTCTACGGGTCCGCGGACGACGTGCCGCGGCTGCTTCCCGGAGTAGAACTGATCGGCGAATACCAGAGTTCCGGACTGGCCCATACGACATACCTCGTAAAGAAACCAGGCGGTCAGGCTATCCAGGTCTCCCGGCTGCTGTACCTGGTCCTGGCGGGGATCGATGGTATCCGCACCCTCGACGAGGTCGCCGAGCATGTCAGCACCGCGTTCGGCCGGACCGTGAGCGCGGACAACGTCGGCTACCTGGTCATGACCAAGTTCGCCCGGCTCGGGCTGGCTCCGGGCGGCGACGCGGCCGCCGCCTCGCCGGAGGAGGATCAGCAGGTCCTGACCCTGAAGCTGCGCCACACCATCGTCCCAGAAGGCGGGGTCCAGGTTCTCGCGCGCGTATTCAAGCCGTTGTTCAGCCCGGTCGTGGTGGCCGCCGTGCTGGGCGGCCTGCTCGGCTCGGACGCCTGGCTGGTCCGCGTCGGGCGGTTTGCTTCCGCGTTCGAGTACGTGCTGCTCCACCCGCTGCTGCTGCTGCTGGTGCTCGCCCTAGCCGTGCTTTCCATGATGTTCCACGAATGCGGTCACGCCGCCGCCTGCCGGTACGGCGGGGCCCGGCCCGGAATCATCGGCGTGGGTTTCTACGTGATCTGGCCCGCCTTCTTCACGAACGTCACCGATGCCTACCGGCTGGGGCGGCCCGGGCGGATCAGGACCGACCTCGGCGGCGTCTACTTCAATGCGATCTTCGTGCTGCCGCTGACCGCGGCCTACCTGGCGACGGGCTACCTCCCGCTGCTGGCCGCCGTCTTCGTGATTCACCTGGAGATACTGCAGCAGCTAATGCCGTCGCTGCGGTTCGACGGGTACTTCATCCTGGCCGACCTGATCGGCGTACCCGACCTGTTCCGGCGGATCGGACCCGTCCTGCGCAGCCTGATCCCGGGCCAGCCGGCCGGTCCCCGGGTGCGGGACCTCAAGCGAGCGGCCCGGGTGACGCTGACCGCGTGGATCCTGGTCGTATTGCCGCTGCTCCTGGCCGAGCTGACCGTCATCATCATGAACGCCCCGACCATGGCCAGGACGTCCGCCCAGTCTCTCGATGAGCAGGTCCGGGGACTCGTCGCCGCGTTCGCCGGGGGTGACCTCCCGGCGGGGGTGGTCGGCGTGATCTCGGCCGCCTTGCTGGTCATGCCGATCGCTGGCCTGGCCTACATCGCGCTGGTCATGGGCAAGCAGGGCGTCCGCGCCGCCATTGCCGGCTGCCGCCGGCGTCCTGTCCTCTGGCTGCCGTTCGCCGCGGCGGTCCTGCTCGTGGCGGCCGGGCTGACGACGCAATGGGGACTGCTGCCCAGCTTCGGCCGCCCCGCGCCACATCCCGCCGCGCTCGACCAGGCGAGCCGCCCCGCGGCCCAGCCCACAGCCGCACCGGACCAGGCCGCACCGGACCAGGCCGCACCGGACCAGGCATCCGAGCAGGTCCGCAACGCCGTCTGGCTGACGCCGGTCAGCGCCCACGCCTACGACCCGCTGGACACCGGCGGCGACCCGCGCGACGAGAACGACGATGTGGCCGGGTATGCCATCGACCAGAGCCCCGTGACGTCCTGGCAGAGCCAGTACTACCTGGGCAACCCGGTCTTCGGCGGCCTGAAGGCGGGCAGCGGCCTGATCGTGGACATGGGCCGTGAGGTGCGGCTCACGTCGGTCACGGTCACCTTCGGCTCCGCCCCCGGGGCCGACGTCTCGATCAAGGTCGGCAACGACGGCGCCCCGGCCGTCTCCGCCCTTGCGTCCTTCACCACCATGGCCACCGCCGAAGGCATCGGCGGCCAGCACACGTTCAAGGCCACCCGGGCCGTCCAGGGGCGTTACGTGCTGATCTGGTTCACCCGGCTTCCTCCGGTCAGCCCCGGCAAGTACCAGGCTCAGATCTTCAACATCACCGTCCGCGGCTGGCGCCTGGCGTCACCCTCCCCCCTGAACCAGCGCCGCTTTCCGCACCACGAACGCTCTGGCTAGACAAGGCCTTCGCGACCTGGATTGCTAACCACGCCCGTAACCGCTGGGTATGTTCGCAGCGTGCCGCAGGTTCCGGATGTGGCTGGATGCGATCCTGCGGCGAGGCGATCCGAGTCATGGAGTCATCAACTGTCATGCCGGTCACTGGGCTAACCAGCTCACCTAGCCCGGATAGAGTGACGGGACTTCTTGTCAGGGAGCGGCATGCGTCAATGGTCTGGCCGGTTCTTGCTGGCTGACCAAGCCCGCCTCCGGGCGGGTGGCCTGCTGGCTGGCTGCGCGATCGTCCTCGTCGTGCTCGGCGTGCTGTTCGCCGGCCAGGGCACGGCGGATCCGTTCGACCGGGCCGTCGATGCCCCCGTCATCACCTGGTTCGCCGGGCGCCAGTCGCTGGCGTCCTGGCTGGCCTACCCGGCCACGCTGGTTCCCGCGGGTACCGTGAGCCTGATCGCGGCCATCGCCTGCCTGGCCCGCGGCTGGCTCCGGGGCACGGTGCTGGCCCTGCTGGCCGTCCCGGTGACCTCAGGGCTGAACGATGCTTTCCTCAAGCACCTGTTCCACCGCACGTACCTGGGCTCGCTGACCTACCCCAGCGGTCACGCCGCGGCCTCCTCGGCCCTCGCAGCGGCCCTCACCGTGCTGCTGCTCTCCTCGAGAACCTCGAGCACCTCGAGAACCTCGAGAACCTCGAGGAGCACCAGCACGGTGCTCAGGTGGGCGATCCCGGCCCTGGCCTGGCTGGCGGTCGTCGTGGTCGCCATCGGCGTGATCGGCCTGCGCTGGCATTACGTCACCGACACGATCGGGGGCGTCGCCCTCGGCACCGGAACGGTCTGCGCGTTGACCCTGCTCCTCGACCTCAGCCGGCCGCTGCCCCGCCGCCGCCAAGACGCGAGCCAAGACGCGAGCCAAGACGCGAGCCAGCACCCGAGCCAACACGAGAGCCCGCCTCGCCTGAGTCGATCTCGAAGGACAGCCCGGCCGGATTCGGCGCCAGGTGAACCGCGCTAGTCGCGAAGCGAGCCCGGTAGGTAGTAGCGCTGAGCCCGTAGTGGGCCTTGAAGCGCCGCGCGAAGTAGTTCTGGTCCGGCCAGCCGACGGCCCGCCCGATCCCGGTGACCGGCTGGTCCGAGTGGAGCAGCAGGGTGGCCGCGTGCTCGGCGCGCAGCCGGGCCAGGTAGGCCATCGGCGGCAGCCCGGTGGTCGCCTTGAACAGCCGGACCAGGTAGCCCGGGGCCAGGTGCAGCTGCGCGGCGAGCTCGGTCAGCGTCCAGCGGTAGTCCAGCCGGTCCTCGAGCAGCCGCATGGCCTGGCCGATGGCCGGATGGGCTGGTCCAGCCGGGCCCAAAAACGGCTGGTGGCTTTGCTCCACCGCCCGGCCGAGATGGCTGAACAGTAGCGCGAGCCGGCCGACGATATCGCCGCGGTGCCGGTCTAGCGGCTGGTTCCGCAGCGCGTCCAGGGCCCTCAGGTGGACCTTGCATTCCTCGAGCGCCTCAGAATCCAGCCGGGTGGACAGCACGCCCCGGCCGCGGGCCGAGTAGGGACCGGTCCACAGCAGGTAGCCGAGCAGCAGGTCCTGCCGGGTCCAGGCGAGTTCGCGGCGGAGCAGCTCACCACTGAAGCAGCAATTGACCAGATGCAGATGCTCGCAGTCGTCGTAACCGTGCCACACGCCGGGACGCAGCAGGACCGCGTCGCCCGCGGTCAGCCGCTGCCGGCCGCCCAGCGACAGGTGCGTGGCCGAACCCGCGATCACGAAGGCGATCTCCACGAAGCTGTGCGAGTGGACCGGGTTCAGCTCGTCGTGGTAGTGGTGCCCGGCGTAGGCCAGCGCGCCATCGGTGAAGTAGAAGACGTCCCGGCTGGTGTCCATCGGGAGTTCTTCGCTGGGGAGTTGCTCTTCCGTCACCCCCGTACAGATATCCCAAAAGTTCATTTTGTGCTAGCAGCCGTTCATTGCGGCCTAGCCTGGCCAGGCCCTACGGCGAATGATCTCGGGCAAAGGTTCACGCACTGGAACAAGGGGTCCACTCGACATGGCGCTCCGCTTCCGTTACCGCCCGGTCCTGGTGGTGCTGATGCTGCCCAGCCTGCTGCTGATCGGCCTGTTCAGCTACTACCCGGCCGTCCGCAGCCTGATCGGCGGCTTCTACCAGTGGAACGGCTTCTCGGCGCCGGTCTACGCCGGGGTCTCCCAGTTCACCCAGTACGTCAAGTCGCCGACCTTCGCACCCGAGGCCAAGAACATCGCGATCCTGGTCGGCGGCAGCATCGCAATCACGTTGGTCTCGCAGTTCACCGCGGCGGAAATCGTCATCCACATGCCGCAAAAAGCCGCCGCCATCGCGAAATACATCCTCGTTCTCCCGATCGTCCTGCCCCCGCTCGTCCTGATCGAGGTCTGGGCCTACCTCCTTCAGCCCGGCGAAGGCCTGGTCGACCGGATCCTCGGAGCGGTAGGCCTGCCCCAGCCCACCTGGTTCAGCGACCCGCACCTGGCCCTGGTCGGGATCTTGCTTATCGGCTTCCCGTGGATCTCCAACCTGGGCTTCCTGATCTTCCTTGGCGGCCTGCAGAACCTGCCCAGGGAGATCCTGGACGCCAGCCGCATCGACGGCGCCGGCCCCGTCAAACGCACCTTCACGATCGACATCCCGCTGCTGCTGCCGCAGTTCCGGATCGTGGTCATCCTCTCCGGCATCTACGCGGTGCAGAACTTCATCCCGATCCTGCTCCTCACCAACGGCGGCCCGGGTACCGCCACGCTCGTCCCCGGGCTCGACATGTAC